>NZ_JBNNSK010000001.1:0-613730 GCF_050277655.1 Peribacillus sp. NPDC097675
ATATCCAGCTGAAGGGAATCGGATACCTCATAAGCGAGAATTTCATTGGTCACCGCATCCTTCACCGTGGATAAGTAGGCACGTTTACCATTCTTGTAGGTCAGGTACGTGATATCTGTTAACAGGACTTTTCCTGCCACACCCTGTTTAAAATTGCGTTGTAAGGTATTGGGGCATGTCCGATGTTCCTTCGTTGCTTTGGCTAGACGCCGATACGGATTGGCTTTCCGAATGGGGCAGATGATCCCGAATTTTTTCATGATGCGGCGAATGCGTTTTAAGTTGTAGGCGATCTGGTACTGGTTCTGAAGCGTCATTTTAATTTGACGTGCTCCCTTTTTACGTCCGCGGAAATGATACGCCTTTAAAATCACGTCCTTTACCCCCTCATCTGTCTCGTCCTTAGCCGCACGTTTTTGGACGGATTTTTCTAGGAAGTAGTTGTAGTAACCTGAACGAGATACCCCCATGATCTCGCATAAATAGCTCACCATACGGTCCAAATTGTATTTCTTAATCGTGTGTTTAATCAGTTCAAATTTCCATTTGGGTGCGATATTTATTTTTTCTTCAACATCTGCCTTTCGAGTAGGTCGAGCTTTTTTAAAAGTTCATTCTCTGCCTCAAGTAATCGATTTTTCGCTTCTAATCGCTTAATCTTTTCCTCCAGCGTTAATTCCCGATCTACCGGTTTTCCAGAATTGGTTTTACGTGTATCTTGTAAACCCTCCACACCGGATTTGCGATACGCCGCACGCCAGCGCTTTCCGGCAGTTTGAATCCGTTCTAGACCAATTAAATCAACATTTAAGCCAACCTCTTCAAATATTTCTCGCGGGAATTTCCCTTTCTCATTTTCCGCGATAAAATGACGCTTGAATTCATCTGTATACGTGATCGCTTTTTCACTGACTGCTTTCACATAGGGATTTCTCTTTAGAAGTTCTCGTTCGTTTTTGTTCAATAATCTTTTGGTCATTTCAATTCGCTCCGACATCTTTTTTCTCAATTATAAACAAATGTACCCCATCTGATTGGACTTTTTTCAAAGTGTCTATCTGATAGGGTACATTTTAATTTTCCGAAAGCCTCTTTTTTCATTGGGAAGAAAAAGTGTTGGTTCATTCCTCTTCTTCCGCTATATCCTTTTCATCTTTCTCTGTCATGTCCTGATTTTTATCGTCTTCTGGTTCCGTTTTTTTATCTTCGTTGTTTTTTGTGTCTTCTTTTTTACCGTCTTTGTCCTGTTTGCTTGAATTAGGTTTTGAATCCTTCTTATCCACAAAGGTAGTCGGTTTTGCAGCGACGGTTTTAACGCTTTGTGATGGAGCGGATTCTTTTCCTACAATGTCTACGGCAGTTACATAATAAGATCCACCATTTGATCCTACTTTATAAACCAAATCCGAACCTGCACTGATGCTGGCGACTTTTTGCCCATTTTGATAGACACGGTAGCCAACAACATCGCCTTCAGGATGAAGCCCCCATGAAATGGTATTACCATTCATAGTGATGGAAAGGGGTTCAGGCACTTTGCCGTTATCGTTGAGTGTCGCGCTTGTTCCCACGACATCTCCCCATTTGTCACCACCAGGAATCAAGGAGTTGGGATCATTCACGTATTTTAATCCAATAGCTTCTATGGACTTAGAGTTCAACACAAACCCACCACTTGTGAATTCACTTGGAGTTTCAGAAAGGGCAGTATAGCGCCTGCTTCCGACCGAAACATATTGACCATCCATTAGACTAGTATCGCCCTGAGTTGGAGCCTGTTCTGCAATGAATAAATCTGTCTTGACAAGCCCTGCTTTTTGACAGGAATCTGAAGGCAGAAGTCCTGTAGCGGCACAGAAGGAACGACTGACGATTCCCCCAGGCATTTCGAATCGCTTATCGGGATCGACAAGTTTCGAATCCACTGCATAGGCAGCGTTCATTAAATCGGCCCAATAATAGATATTTCGTTTATTGTACTCAAGACCGTTGTATGTTCCTTGTAAAGATTTAGGCGTATCATAACCAATCCAAGTACCGAACGTCACATTCGGGTTAGTGGCTACGAACCAAGCATCTTTATAGTCCTGTCCTGTCCCGGTTTTACCTGCCCAATCACTGGAGAAGGCTAGACGGTTCTTGACTGAGGCGGCCGTACCACTGTTTACGACATCACGCATCATATCGAGTGTCAGGTAAGCGGCCTGCGGAGAGAATACTTCTACTGGCTTCGTTTTATGTTTGTAAATGACTTCTCCGTCTTTTGATACAATTTTATCGATCATGTAGGCATCGATGAAATCGCCTGAGTTGGCAAAGGTAGTATATGCATTGACATTTTCTTCTACAGTCACACCATTTGTCATTGCGCCCAATGACAAGGAGGGGTTCGAGTGATCAGCCTTTGTAAGGCTCGTGAAGCCCATTTTTTCTAAATAGGAAACTGGGTTCTGATTTATGATTTTCATATAAAACAGTGCAGCCGGAATATTATATGAATTCTTTAAAGAATCTCGGGCTGTCGCAAGGCCAGTAAGGCTACCGCCGCCATAATTCCTTGGCTGCCACAACTTCCCGCTTCCGTCTGGTATGGAAACGGGAACATTGGCCGTTACGCTTCCTGGTGACAGTTTACCAAGGTCGATTCCTGGTCCATATACCAAAAGTGGCTTCATAGTCGAGCCATTTGGTCGTAGTGACGCTGTCGCATGGTTGGTCTGTTCACGTTTAAAGTCACGTCCACCGACAAAACTGATGATCTTACCTGTTTTGTTTTCAATGAGGACGGCTCCCGTCTCAACTGGTTCCTGCACGATTTTCGATTCTTTCGTGTCGGGATCGATGATGGTTTGACTTTTATCATAACCAAAGTTCGGATAGTTTTCCGTTACCTCTTGCATTTTGTTATAGATTTTTTTATTGATAGTTGAATAGATTTTATAGCCATTTTGACGCAAGTTACGATCGGCTAACGCTAGATACTGTTCATGCAAATCGTCATTTTTTAAATCTTTTTCTTCATACCCATCTTCTTTTGCTAGATAAAGTGACAAAATATCGATGGAGCGTTTTTCAATTTCGTAGGTAAGCCATGGATATTTCTCGGAAGGCAATGTCTTTTTGCCAATAAAGTCTTTGGTTATATCGTATTTTTGTGCTTTGTCATATTGTTCTTTTGTTATGTATCCATTGCTGTGCATTCTTTTCAATACGGTTTTCATTCGGTTTATACCAGGATCAAGATTATCCTTGAGTTCCCCCTGTTGCGTATAGGGTGTATAGCCGAAAGGACTTTGTGGCAATCCCGCAATGAAGGCAGATTGGGCCAGATTTAAATCTTTGGCGTCTATGCCAAAAATCCCTTCTGCAGCTGCTTGGACACCAGCGATATTCCGTCCTGATGAATTTCTTCCCAAGGTGGAGACATTCAGATAAGTTTCTAATATCTCCTCTTTTTCAAAGAACTTTTCCACCCGGAGTGCTAGTAAAATTTCTTTTGCTTTTCGTTCGAAGGATACTTCGTTTGTCAACACTTGGTTTTTGATGAGTTGCTGTGTTAATGTACTTCCCCCGGATTGGACGGAAGCATTCGAAAATTCTTGATAAACGGCACGAAGAATCGCTTTTGGTACAACGCCATCGTGTTCATAAAAATACTCGTCTTCCGTAGCGATGACGGCATTCTTAAGGTGGTCGGAAACTTTATCAATGGACACTTCTTCTCGCTCAAGATCACTTGTGAGCTTGCCTAAATATACTTTATCTGCAAAATATATCTCAGAGGTCTCTTCATAATTGTAAATATCCTTTTGTAAATCTGATTTTGAGCGTACTGGCTCATCTTTGACGAGGGCAGCGAAATATCCGGCTCCAACGCCGCCGGCGAATGAAAAGCCTAGAATTCCAACAATAATTACAATCAATGTTAAATTCCAAATCACTTGATATGAAACCCTTGCATTCTTTATTGTTTTTTCACTTTGGAAAAATCGGCTCACTTGGTTCCACGCCGATTGAATTCTACCTTTTTGTTTATTATTCATCGTATCAACCCCCTGAAATCACATATATTATAGCATATAACAACTAGGTGAAAAGCTAACTTCTACTTTTTCCAAACTTCTGTTTAGGTGCTGTTGACAATGGTCTGTAGGTATGATAAAAATTTAGTATTATCTTTATTGAATTTATTGAATTAGCGATGATAGGACCCAGTAGTCAAACTATCCCTGTTTTAGAGAGCCGGTGGTTGGTGGAAATCGGTACAAATAGTGAGATGAATTACTTCCTTGAGCATTTGTTGTGAACTGATTAGTAGCAACAAACGGGTGACGACCGTTATTCGTCTCGAGCGGAGGGCATCTTTTGTCCTCAAGTTGGGTGGTACCGCGAATTTATTCGTCCCTTCATTTATATGAAGGGGCGTTTTTGTATGGTTTTTGCGGAAATTTTCAGGATATATATGAAGGAGGAAAAATGGAATGGAATTACTTAAGGATCTCGAGTGGCGGGGAATCATGTACCAACAAACGGATGAAGAGGGACTCAAAGAAATTTTGGATAAAGAGAAGATTTCCCTATATTGCGGGGTAGACCCAACTGCAGATAGCATGCATATCGGTCATTTGCTTCCATTCTTGACATTACGCCGTTTCCAAAAGCATGGACATCGTCCTGTTGTGCTTGTGGGCGGAGCGACTGGTCTCATCGGAGATCCAAGTGGTAAGAAAGAAGAAAGACAGCTGCAAACGTTAGAAAAGGTTCTTTATAATGCAGACTGCATTAAGGGCCAGCTTTCTCAAATCTTCGAATTCGAAGGGGAAAATGGTGCAGTGATGGTAAATAACTATGACTGGATCGGCAAAATTGATATGGTGACGTTCCTGCGTGATTATGGGAAATATATCGGTGTGAATTACATGCTTGCCAAAGATACGGTTGCTTCTCGTTTGGAAACGGGAATTTCCTTTACTGAATTTGCGTATACGATTTTACAAGGCATTGACTTCAACCACTTGTACGACAATCATAACTGTAAGTTGCAAATTGGTGGAAGCGATCAGTGGGGGAATATCACGACGGGCCTTGAGATGATCCGCAAGTCTCATGATGAAGAGACAAAAGCATACGGCATGACGATTCCGCTTGTAACTAAAGCCGATGGTACGAAGTTTGGGAAAACGGAAGGTGGAGCAATCTGGCTGGATCCAGAAAAAACGACGCCTTATGAATTTTACCAATTCTGGATCAACACAGCAGACGCTGACGTTGTGAAGTATTTGAAATTCTTCACTTTCTTATCACGGGAAGCCATTGAAGACTTAGAGAAGTCCATGGAAAATGAACCGCATTTACGTAAAGCGCAAAAAGCTTTAGGAGAAGAAATGACACGGATGATTCATGGTCAAGAAGCTCTAGATCAAGCAATCAAGATCTCTGCTGCTTTATTCAGTGGTGACGTGAAGAATTTAAGTGCGGCCGAAATTAAAGTCGGGTTTAAAGATTTTCCAAGTTTTGAACGTGAAAGTAACGAAGATATCTCGTTAGTGGACTTAATTGTAGAAGCGAAGATATCTCCATCTAAACGTCAAGCGCGTGAAGATATTCAGAACGGGGCTATCTCCATCAACGGAGAAAAAGTCACTGATTTACAATATATCGTAAACGAAGCGGCTAAGATTGAAGGGGAATTCATCCTCATACGTCGTGGGAAGAAGAAATACACATTAGTGAAATAAGATAGAGAAGGCCGGCTGGATATCAGCCGGCTTTCGTTTGGATGAAATTCATTGTATAAAAAAAACCCATCCGAGGATGGGTTTTTCGAAGTTATTAACGAGAGTAGAACTCAACGATAAGAGCTTCGTTAA
Organism: Peribacillus sp. NPDC097675; assembly: GCF_050277655.1. Lineage (NCBI taxonomy): Bacteria > Bacillati > Bacillota > Bacilli > Caryophanales > Bacillaceae > Peribacillus > Peribacillus sp. NPDC097675. The sequence continues at coordinate 5,871 of NZ_JBNNSK010000001.1, forward strand.
TTTCAGCTGGCAATTCAGAACGTTCTGGTGTACGAGTGAATGTACCTTCTAATTTCTCAGCATCGAAAGTAAGGAAGTCAGGAACGAAGTTAGTCGCTTCAACTGATTCTTTGATGATTGAGAAGTTACGTGATTTTTCACGAACGCTGATTACTTGTCCAAGGGACACTTTGTAAGAAGGAATATCAACGCGTTTTCCATCTACAGTGATGTGACCGTGGTTAACAAGTTGACGTGCTTGACGACGTGTACGAGCTAAACCAAGACGGTAAACAAGGTTATCAAGACGTGATTCAAGAAGAATCATGAAGTTTTCACCATGAACACCTTTGATTTTGCCAGCGCGGTCGAACATTGAACGGAATTGACGTTCAGTGATTCCGTACATGTGACGAAGTTTTTGTTTCTCTTGTAGTTGCATTCCGTATTCAGAAATTTTTCTACGTTGGTTAGGACCGTGTTGTCCTGGTGCGTAAGGACGTTTTTCTAATTCTTTACCAGTACCTGTTAGGGAAATTCCTAAACGACGGGATAGTTTCCAGCTTGGGCCAGTATAACGAGCCATAGGATGACTCCTCCTTCAAATGTTTTTATTTTGGTAAAATAAAAACCGTGTGTGAATGAACAATCATGACCATTTTGTTTTCATGTACCTTCGCCCTAGCAGCAGAGAGTTACGAGATACACCTCTGTATGGAGGAACAAAATGAGAACATAAAGGCTGTCACATAGGCTGCAATATTTTACACAAGGAATATTGTATAATAATCTGCCAAGTGAGTCAAGCGGTATCAGATTATAATTTATTGAGTTATAAAGAGACCAAATTTCAAAATCCCAAGAAAAATACTAGAATAAGGGAGAAATTTTTGGCTGGAAACGTTATAATATAGTAATAAGTTGGAATATATTTTGTTAATAGTTACCATAACAAAGGGGAAATGTGGTATTGTTTTGGTTATTACTAGTTCTTTTGACCTAATTATTTTTTGAATATTTCTTATTTAATAGAATAACTAGATAAAATAGGCTTTGATATAGGGATGATGTAGATGCAGAACAAAACAGTTCGATTATTGAATGAACTAAGGATGCTTTTCTTTACGTATATGAAAAATGTGGAAGGGGATCAGGAATTTTTAGAGGGTTTTCTTGTTGAGACCAAGAAACAGCTTTATATGGAAGAGGTAATTATCTTTAAATTTGATGAGTGGAAACAACATTTTTATAAAGAAGCCTCAACTGGCAGTATGAAAAATTACATTATGAAGGCTCCCGATCAGGAGTATATTGAGAGAATATTGGGCGAAATGAAGAATGATGAAGAGTCGCCTGTGTTTATGCCGCCTGAAACGCTAGATTTCCATATCATTATACCATTTTGGGATAATGGCAACATCAATGGAGTAATAGCCTTGAAAGAACGGGAGGGGAGTTCTTTTAGTTGTTTAACTCCTGATGAAGGGGCTGATTTTGCCAAGGAGTTAGCAACCATTTTGAAAGCGGCTTTATCGATTTCAAAGATGTCAGTAGAGGAGAAACGGAATAAACAACTGTTTAAGGTTACGGAAAAATTTCATTCTTCGATGAATATGGATGCGGTTTTAGGAGAAATCATTTCCACCCTGCATACCGTGTACCCATCCTTTGATTATTTCCTGCTTCTCTCCCATGACAATGACAGTCATGAGAATCTGCCAATCAAGGATCTTGAATATGATAGTGAGAATGTGGCCGCCCTGCAGGCTTATGTAACAGGCACGATACAATTTGATGATCATCCATCAGAAAGTCATTCTATATTATATGCTCCGTTAAAAGGTAAGCAGGGAGTGTATGGGGTGTTACAAGTCATTGCACCTAATACGCTCATGTTTCCTAAAAGTGAAATCGAGTTCATTTCGTTATTGGCGAATACTGCCGGAAGCGCTCTGGAAAATGCCAAATTGTATCAGCAATCGAAAAGGCTCGTGTCAGATTTGCAGCTGATAAACGAAACGTCTCATCATTTGAATTCCAATTTACGATTAAGCGAAACGATAGAATATATGAAAAAACAAATTCTGAAGTCCTTTGGTGCCGACCAGACAGGTTTTATTTTACTGTTGCCAGGGGGGGATGTAAATGTATTGACAGGAAGCTCTGATTTTTTTGACTCCGAAGAATCGAAGGTATACGTATCCTTCATGAAAGAGAAGATTAATAAAGAGAAGGAATCATTATTTATAGGTGATTTAAGCCTGAAATGTCCGAATGTTGATGTGAAATACCACTCCCTAATGGCTGTTCCAATGATGGAAAGCAATGATGTTAAAGGGTTTGCACTCGTTCTACATAAAGAACCCTATTTCTTTTCCTTTGATATGTTCAAGCTTTTGCAATCGCTCATTCATCATTCGAGCTTAGCGATGGCCAATTCCATGCTTCGTGAAGAATTAGAAAAGATGGTGATAACCGATCATTTGACTCGGTTGTATTCTAGAAGTTATCTCGATGATAAAATGTCTGAATCCATGGAAGTGGATGAAGAAGGGTCTTTCATTCTTATTGACATTGATAACTTTAAGAGAGTGAATGATACGTATGGGCACCAAGTTGGGGATGAAATTTTAATACAGGTGGCCAACCTTATTCAACATAACATTCGCGATACAGATATCGGGGCCAGATGGGGCGGCGAAGAAATGGCGATTTATCTTCCACGCATTCCTTTAGAAACTGGCATCAAGATTGCGGAACGTTTAAAGGATAAGGTGGGGGAAGAGTCCAATCCGAAAGTGACAATCTCCTGTGGCGTAACTTATTGGGCCCAAGAGCAGTTCGATAACGTGAAAGAAGTATTCAAGCGAGCTGACGAGGCTTTATATATGGCTAAGAATTCGGGGAAAAACAGGGTGAATGTAAAGGAATTGCGGCTTTAAAAGGTGAAAGGGAGTGACATGCTGATGCTGTCACTCCCTTTCTCTATCTATTTATAAATACTTGCCAAGGATGTCCGTGAATTTCTCCAAGCCTTGCTGATCACTTTCATCAAATCGATTTGTGATGGGGCTATCGATATCAAGCACGCCAATTAGCTTGCCATCCTTCATGAGGGGGATGACTATTTCGGATCTTGTAGTTGCATCACAGGCAATATGTCCCGGGAATTGATGAACATCCTCCACTCTCATGGTTTTCCGTTCGGCTGCAGAAGTCCCGCATACGCCCTTGCCTAGTGGAATGCGGACACAAGCTGGAAGGCCTTGAAAAGGTCCTAACACCAATTGGTCTTCTTCGGCTAAATAAAATCCCACCCAATTGATATCACTAAGAAATTGGTTAAGTAAGGCTGCCGAGTTACTTAAGTTGGCAATCATATTTGGCTCATCTTCAATAAGGGCTACGAGCTGTTTTTGAACAAGTGCGTAGTTTTCATCTTTTTTTCCTTGATACATTTCGACATTAAACAAAAGGATTCACCTGTCTTCCGCATTTTATTACAGGACTTTCTTTCCAAGTCACTGGATGAAGAGAATTTGTCGAGAACTTACTAAAGGAGTTGGGCTATTTCATACAGAAATTAATCCACAAGACTTGTCTCAAAGAAAGCGAGGGATTGCTGATGAATCGCCAGACGCCAACGAAACAAGCTATAGTGGAAGCTGCCCTGCATTTGTTTCATTTAAAGGGCTACCATGCAACATCCATACGGGATATCGCGAATAAAGCAAAAGTGAATACGGCTAATATTGCTTACTATTTTAAGAATAAGCAGGGACTGTTGGAGTTCTGCTTCATTTCTTATTTAGAAGAATACCTTATCGTCCTTGAAAGGAATATGGAGCAGCTTGAAATTAAAGGGCCAAAAGAGTGCTTAATGAATCTAGTGAAGGATATCCTCACTTTTCAAAGAAAGAACTTTTTAGCGGCACGATTTATTTATGGAGAATCCTCTCTTGATTCGAACTTGAACCGTGAAATTCATTCCACCTATTTTACAAAAGAAAAGTCTTACTTTCAATATGTTTTAGAGCAAGGAATCAAAAGCAGATATTTTCAGTCAGTCTCCATCCCGATGTTCATGTTGCAGTTAAAAGGTTTACTTTCCGCTCCTGTCCTTCATACTCATTATGCGATGGAGGTGCTGCATGTGTTTCCACAGGAAGCGTATTATACGAATTTATATGCTGAAGAAGTAGGCCGTTTCCTTGAAGATACATTATTCATCACGGAAGATCTGCAACCACTGCTAGCGGGAAGACCAGAAATATATACCTGATTAGCGCTTGAATTCCGGAATGAGCGAATCGAAACCTTGTCCTAAATCCTTAGCCTGGTGGGCATCGGAACCATAAACGAGCGGGATACCAAGGTCCATGGCCCGTTTTGCAAAGCGTTCAGGAGGATAGGGCTCACGGCAAAGTGGTTTTACAAATCCAGCTCCGTTATAATCAAGTGAATACCCCTGTTCCTTGATTAAATCCAGAACTCGGTAAACACGGTCGTCGTAGTTGTTTTCGGGCTGAAATCGGCGTTGGAATTTATGAACAAGGGTAATATGCCCGATTCGTTTTGGTTTATAAAGTCCTAAATTGGCCTCGATTGACTTTTCTAATGTATCGTAATACTTGGCATATACAGCATCAACGGATCCTAATTTAGTCGCAATTTCATTGAATGTATCATCACTGAAATCAATGCAGTGCCAGTTATGTTCCTGCTTGATGAAATGGACGGATAGGATGCTGTCATCAAGAAATTCGCCAACTTCATTGAGGAATTCTTTTGTTTCCTTTTCGTATCCCTCTATAAAGTCAACCTCCAGACCTCTTTTAATGAGGATCTTGCCTTTGTAATGCTCTTTTAATACCTGGAGCTCTTGAAAGTAATCGAGGAGCAGGGCAGCATCCATACCGCTGTCTTTTTCTGGGGTGGGATCTTGGAAATTCGGTGGTAAAGGGGCATGTTCCGTAAACGTAATTTCCTTTAGCCCTAGTTCGATTCCCCTTGTAATATAATCATTAAATGTATCCGTTGAACCATGTGGGCAAAACGAAGTGTGGACATGTCTATCAGAATTCATGTGCTTTCCCTCCCATATAAACGGTATTTGTAGCAATTTTCTACAAAAAATATATTTTTCTCATCAAAAATTATTGCTAACATGGTATCATAAAAGCATTAAATTGAACATTTTTAACATTTATATATAAATGAGCGTGGCCGTAAGATTAGAACAGGGGGCTTACCATGGTATACATATACATACTTGGAATATTAATCGTGTTATTTTTAATTTTCATAATTTGGGGCTATTTTTTCAAAAAAAAATACTTTAAAGAAATTGATCGTTTGGAATCGTGGAAGATCAGTATCATGCATCGCCCCGTTTTAGAAGAACTATCTAAAGTTAAACAATTGAACATGACAGGTGAAACAGAAGAAATGTTTGAAAGCTGGCGCGTGGAATGGGACGCCATCATTACAGATCACATGCCAGAAGTTGAAGAGCTCTTGTTCGATGCAGAGGAATTTGTCGACAAATTCCGTTTCAGTCGCTCAAAAGAGACTCAGAGAAAAATTACATTGAAGCTGGATGAAATCGAAGAAATGATTAAGAAAATCCTGTACGAATTGAATGAACTTGTAGGTAGTGAAGAAAAGAATCGCCTGGAAATTGAGGATATAAAGGAATCGTATCGTCAATTGAAAAAAACTTTGCTTGCTCATCGCCATAATTATGGAAAAGCGGCTGATAAACTTGAAGCCTCCCTTGATGAAGTACTGCAGATCCTTCAACAATATGAGGAAGAAACGACGAATGGAAATTATCTGAATGCTAGGGAACTCGTTCTTTCCATAAAGGAAAAGCTTGCTGTCTTGGCCACTAAAATGGAAATGCTCCCAAGATTATTGGTCGATAGTCAGTCTGAGCTGCATTCGCAAATAAGCGAATTAAAAGACGGGTATCAGGAAATGGCCGGCCAGGGTTATCTATTGAGTCACATTCAGTTCGACCAGGAGGTCTCCCGCTTGGAGAACGAGCTGGAACTATATAAAACTCAACTGGAAAATGCCGAAACGGAAGCGGTGGAAACGGGAATTAAGGATGTAAGGGAAAGCATAGAGGTGCTGTACGACCTTCTGGAAAAAGAAGTGCTTTCCAAGCAGTATGTCATGAAAAATGATGAAGTGCTCCGGAACATGATTCATGATCTTGAAGACGAGATTGATGAACAGAAAACGGAAACCATCCATGTCCAACAAACCTATCATTTAACGGAAAATGAGTTGGAAGCACAACGGAAAATGGAAAAGCAAATTGCCCAGATTGCAAAACGATATCAATTGCTCGTATTGAAAATAGAAGATAACGTGTTGGCAAGCTCGCTTATCAGTGAAGAAATGCAAGGGCTGGCCAAACAACTGAATGAACTGCAAGAAAATCAAAAAGACTTTTCGATTAAATTACAGGATTTAAGAAAAGATGAAATGGACGCAAGGGATTCCTTAGCTGATTTGAAGCGTAAAATGATTGAAACAAGCCGGTTACTCACTAAAAGTAATATTCCTGGATTGCCGGAAGAGTATAAAGTGGTACTTCAGGATGCCAAAGAAAGCGTGGCTGACGTTCAAGAGAAACTTGAGGAAAAGCCACTTGATATGTCAGTTGTCTATATCTATTTGGAAAAAGCAGTTGAACAGGTTAACAAGGTTTATGATAAGGCACATGAACTTATTGAACATATGTATCTGGCAGAAAAAGTGATTCAGTTTGGAAATCGCTATCGTAGCAGCCATGATACGGTTGCTGAAAGCTTGAGGGAAGCCGAAGCGAAATTCAGAAGCTATGAATATCAAGCTGCACTGGAAACGGCAGCCACGGCGATTGAAAAGGTCGACCCAGGCAGCTTACGAAAGATCGGAGCGAATTTAGAAGAAGTCCTTTCTTGAAAACCCGCTATGGCGGGTTTTTTCGTGTGATAAAAACAATAGTGAGCTTCCCCTAAAGAGACAGCCCCCCTATAAAGGCTAAGATGTCATCAGGATGCTAGTATTCTCCTGAGGGGCCACCAATGGGTGCCTGAAGGTCCAAAGGTGCTGTATACAAACCGTGGTAACTGCAAGTCTCTTGGTCATCATTGTTGAAGTATGGGAAGTACGATAAGAGGAACTAAAGCGAACGGACTTGTAACGTCCGTGGTACAACTTGTTCATTACTAGGGGTTTCCATTCTCTTTCAATTTCAATTATGTTAATATTAGAAGTTGCAAGTGCTACTTATGAAACAGCATATAGAAGAATTACTAACATAGATACAAAAACATGGAAGGTGAAACCATGATTTATTTTGATAATAGTGCAACAACAAAACCATATCCAGAAGTGGTTGAGTCATTTATAAAGGTCTCTACTGATTACTTTGGTAATCCATCTTCCCTTCATGGGCTTGGAGTACAGTCGGAAAAATTGCTATCGGCGGCAAGAAAGCAGATAGCTGAATTATTAAAGGTGAAAAGCTCGGAGATTTATTTCACTTCAGGTGGGACGGAATCAAATAACCTGGCGATTAAGGGCGTGGCACACGCAAACGCTAATCGGGGAAAACATATTATCACGACGGCCATTGAGCACCCATCTGTCGGAGATGCCTGCCACTCTTTGGAAGAACAGGGTTTTGATGTGACCTACTTGCCTGTCGATGAACATGGACAAATTTCCCTTTCTGACCTCGAACTCGCCGTGCGTGAAGATACGATTCTGGTATCGATCATGCATGTGAACAATGAAGTGGGTTCGATACAGCCAATAGCCGAGATTGGTAAATTACTAAAGCGCCACCCCAAAATACTCTTCCATGTCGACCATGTCCAGGGAGCAGGTAAAGTTCTTTTGCCAATAAAGGATGCGAACGTAGATCTATGTACCGTTTCCGGCCATAAGGTTCATGGATTGAAGGGCACAGGTATCCTTTATATCCATGAGGGTGTCCGCATACAGTCGGTGTTTCATGGAGGCAATCAAGAGACGAAAGTCAGAAGTGGAACAGAAAATGTGGCTGGTATTGTCGCTCTTTCAAAAGCTTTACGGATTAGTATGAATAATCAGCTACTCTTCCACGATAAAATGCAGCAAATCAGGAATTATTTATACAATGGCCTGATGGAAATGGATGGGGTATTGGTTAACAGTCCATTAAAAGGTGCTCCGCATATCTTGAATTTTTCCGTTCCTGGTCTTAAATCGGAAGTACTTCTTCATGCGCTTGAAGAAGATGGAATATATGTCTCGACAACTAGTGCGTGCTCTTCTAAAAAACGGACGGCAAGCAAAACGGTGGAAGCGATGTTTCATAATCCGACCCGATCCGAAAGCGTGATACGGATCAGCACCACATATAGCAATGAACTAGAAGAAGCAGAGAAAGTCCTGGCAGCGATCCAGAAAATAGTCGCTAATTTAGAAAAAATAATGAGGGTTGCGAAATGAAATTTGATCATATAATTATTCGCTATGGCGAAATCTCGACGAAAAAAAGAAACCGCAAAGGCTTTGTGGACAAGATGAAGGCGCATATCCGCTGGAGTTTAAAGGATATTGAAGGTGTGCAGCTGACTTCCAATCGGGAACGGATGTATGTCCTGTTAAACGGAGTCGATCACAAGCCGGTCATTGAACGTTTAAAAGGGATATTCGGCATTCAGACCCTGAGCCCTGCGATCAAAATCGATCGTGACCTGGAAGTCATGAAGAATGCGGCTTTGTATTACTTGAACAATACCCTTGAGGAAGTCGCTACATTTAAAATTACGACAAAACGGGCCGATAAGGATTTTCCATATAATACTGATGAAATAAATCGGGCGCTAGGCGGACATCTGCTTCGTAATACAGAAGATTTAAAGGTTGATGTAAAGAATCCCGATTTGAATTTGCTGGTAGAGGTGCGTCGTGAAGCGGTGTATCTAACTGGTGAAATCATACCAGGAGCTGGTGGATTGCCATTTGGTTCAAGCGGTAAGGCAATGTTGATGCTTTCAGGTGGAATCGATAGCCCAGTGGCTGGTTTCCTTTCGATGAAACGCGGATTGGATGTGGAAGCCATTCATTTTTACAGTCCTCCTTTCACGAGTGAACGTTCACGTCAAAAAGTGATAGACTTGGCAGGAAAGCTTGCTGAAATAAGTGGTAGCATGAAGGTCCATATCGTTCCTTTCACGGAAATTCAGTTATTGATTCAGAAACAGATTCCGGAGAACTACTCCATGACGACGACTCGCCGTTTAATGATGCGCGTTGCGGACAAAATCCGTGAAAAAGAAGATGCGATGGCTCTTATCACAGGGGAAAGCCTCGGGCAGGTAGCCAGTCAGACGATGAGCAGTATGTATGCCATCAATGAAGTGACGAATACACCCATTCTTCGTCCGTTGATCACAATGGATAAGACAGAAATCATTAAAATGGCTAGAGAGCTGGATACGTTTGAAATTTCGAATTTACCATTCGAGGATTGTTGTACGGTCTTCACGCCGGCAAGTCCAAAAACAAAGCCAAAACGGGAAAAAGTCAATTATTATGAAAGCTTCGTTGACTTCGAAACGTTAATCGCAAAAGCGGTATCTGATACAGAGATAGTGACTGTAAAACCTGGTCAGGTATTCGACGATAAGGAAGCAATGGAAGACCTTTTTTAACACCCTACAATTACCAATAAATAAATTGGAATGAAGCCATGTGTTTTAACACACTCTATAATCACAAGGAGGTGAAAAACACATGGCAAACAACAACAGCTCAAACGACTTATTGGTACCTGGAGTAGAACAAGCTCTAGAGCAAATGAAATATGAAATTGCTTCAGAATTTGGTGTACAACTTGGAGCAGATACTACTGCTCGTGCTAACGGATCAGTTGGTGGAGAAATTACAAAACGTCTAGTTCAGATGGCTGAACAACAATTAGGCGGAGGGTACAGAAAATAATTTAATAAATATGGCTGCAGAGAGCGGGTTTCAACCCGCTCTCTTTAATTTATTTTATAAAAAACTGCGTTAAGATATTAAAATAGAGAAGTATCTTGTATAATGAGTAGGTACTAAGAGTTCATGAATGGAGGGGAAAACATGAAACGTGAAGATTTATTAGCTCCGGAACATTACAACTTAGTGAGTGAAATGGAACGTTTTGCAAAAAATCCGGAAAAAGTGGCTGTACTATGGGAAAACGAAACCGGTGAGAAAAAACAACTTACATATGAGAATTTATTAAAAAGTGCCAATAAAATCGGTAATGCCTTTATAAAAATGGGACTGGGAAAAGGTGATACGATTTTAATCATCATTCCTCGTTTAGTGGAAGCATATCAAGTGTATTTAGCTGCCTTGAAAATTGGTGCAATTGTCATTCCGTGCTCAGAGATGCTACGTGCAAAAGATGTCCAGTATCGGATCAATCATGGCGATGTAAAAGGGATTGTTAGTTATCATGAATACACGCATGAATTCAGTGAAGTGAAAGAAGCGGAGAATCTTTTGAAATTCTCGATCGGAAAACCAGTGGACGGTTGGTTTGATTTGAATGGGTTAGCAGAAGAGGAATCCGATCAGCTTGCCATGGCGGATACGAAAAGCGAGGATATGGCCTTCTTATCCTATACATCAGGTACGACAGGAAATCCTAAAGGTGTCGTTCACACCCATGGATGGGCATATGCCCACTTGAAAACCTCAGCGGCTAACTGGCTTGGAATAAGCGACGGTGATATCGTATGGGCAACAGCAGGGCCAGGGTGGCAAAAGTGGATTTGGAGCCCGTTTTTGGCTGTCCTTGGAACAGGTGCTACGGGACTTGCTTACCACGGTAGATTTGAGCCGAAAAAATATTTACAGCTGTTGCAGGATTATAAAGTGAATGCATTTTGTTGTACGCCTACAGAGTACCGCTTAATGGCCAAAGTGGACAATCTTGATGATTACAACCTATCCGCTCTACATAGCGCGCTATCTGCAGGAGAACCCTTGAATCAAAAGGTGTTCGAAGTGTTCAAAAGTCATTTCAATATCGAAGTTCGTGACGGATATGGCCAAACGGAAAATACGCTTTTGGTTGGCGTAGTTAAAGGAATGGAAATAAAGATGGGCTCAATGGGCAAACCGACACCAGGGAATCGTGTTGAAATCATCGATGATGCCGGCAAGCCGTGTCCTCCTGGTGTGGTAGGGGATATCGCGGTACATGTAGATACGCCTGCCCTCTTCAAAGAGTATTTTAAAGACCCAGAACGTACAGCCAGACAGTTTCGCGGTGACTATTATGTAACTGGCGATCAAGCTAAAAAGGATGAAGAAGGTTATTTCTGGTTTGAAGGTCGTTCCGATGATATCATCATCAGTTCGGGTTACACAATCGGACCCTTCGAAGTCGAAGATGCGCTGGTTAAACATCCATATGTCAAAGAATGTGCGGTCGTTGCGAGCCCGGATGAGGTGCGGGGAAATGTAGTTAAAGCTTTTGTTGTCTTGACGGATAATGTGGACCCTGATCAACCGGATTTAATCAGGACTCTTCAACAGCACGTGAAAGAGATGACAGCTCCTTATAAATATCCAAGAAGAATAGAATTTTTACAAGAACTTCCTAAAACGACCTCTGGTAAGATCAAGCGAATTGATTTACGGAAGAGGGAAGAAGAATCGCAAGGAAAATAATGGAAATACATGAACGTCAGCCCTTATGCTGGCGTTTTTTTATTGAAGCAAAAATATAGGATTTAAATAAATGTGGTGATACACTTACTGAATATTATTGGCTAATTAAGAGGTGCTTAAAGGGGATGAGGAGTTTTCGAAGAACTTTATCAGTTTTATAAAAAGTGTCGAAGTGGAAACGCTTTTCCATAACAGATTGTTGGTTGCATTTCTTCCGGGACAACAGCATTCCCTGGCAATATTTCCAGGGAAATCGACCTGAAAGGACAAAGTTTGCTTCCGGCCAACATGCCATGATCATTAGTGGTGAGGCCCATGGAAAGAGCTTTCTAGATGTTTAATTGAATTTAGGAGAAAATCGTTCCAAAAAGCGTGCATGAAATAGAGGGAATGATGCAAAAGAAAGAAGGCAGTGTATGAAAATGAATGAACAAAAAGAAGGGGCGATTTATGCAGCCGTTTCTTATATGATGTGGGGCATTGTCCCAATATATTGGAAGTTCCTCCAGGGCGTTGGAGCAGTAGAAATTTTAGCTCAGCGAGTATTATGGTCTTTCGTCTTCATGGTGGTTTTATTGGTATTTATGAAGAAATGGCGGGCTTTTATAGAGTATGTAAAAAAAATCATCGGAAATCCGAAATTATTTGCCGCCTTATTGACGGCTTCACTTTTGGTCACAGCCAACTGGGGCATCTTCATATGGGCTGTTAACGCAGGACGAATCCTTGACACGAGTTTAGGCTATTATATCAATCCACTTGTCAGCGTCTTGTTGGGTGTCATCGTCTTAAAAGAAAAATTGAACAAAGCACAGGTTATGTCGTTCATTCTCGCAGGAATTGGTGTCCTGATTCTCGGAATCCATTTTGGCACGATTCCTTGGGTGTCTCTCATTTTGGCAATCACATTTGGACTGTACGGATTGGCGAAAAAGATGATCAAAGCGGAATCGGCTATAGGGCTAACGCTCGAAACGATGATGGTAACACCGCTTGCATTGGGGTATTGGATTTATTTGCTGTTTCAGTCAGAGTCGCAATTCACTGCATCGAGCGGAACGAGCCTGTTATTGATAGGGGGCGGAATCGTCACGGCAATCCCACTTCTATACTTTGCAAAAGGAGCAGAAAAGGTACCTTTATCCATGTTAGGTATCCTGCAGTACATTGCGCCTACCTTAACTCTGATCATCGGAGTGTTCATGTATCATGAAAGCTTTACAAAAGCGCATCTATTGGCCTTTATCTTCATATGGTCTGCTTTGGCCGTTTATACACTATCCATCACAAAATGGGGTAAAATGGGTGCTGGTAAATGGAAAAAGAATAGAAATATTGGTGCATAATAAAAGCTTGGAGGTATTCCTCCAAGCTTTTTTAGGTTAGATAGGTGTGGGACCCTACTTCACCGAGAATCATTTGTTTCAGCAAGCTCTGGCCTAAAGGGTCGGTGTCGTCACGTGGTTTATTAATCGTGTATGCCCTATAGATTGAACTCTCGATAGAGATGATATGCGTTGTGAGGTATGCTGATATCATGGATCCCCAGATCCTGTTGTCGTTCAACTCGTTAATGATTTCTTGTTGACCCGTAACTCCAATTCCATGTGCAAAAAAGAGATTATCATCTAGCATGATGGCATTTTCTCCTTGCCATTCAGGAGCACTTGGTGAAAAATCCGGATTCTTGAAATATAAACAGTCGCCAGGTAAGTAATCTACCCCTTCATGGACAAGAATCGAGAGGTTTTGATGATAGTGCCAGTTGTACAGAAACAAATCAGGGAAGATGCGGTCAAAATTATTAGGTCCAATCGAATCCAATATTGCTTTATAAAATACGACCAATATCGCCGTTCCGCACTCGAAAGCATATAGTTGACCGTTTATGAAAATATCATTTAGTGCAACATGTGGAGGAACATTTGGCCATAACTCAAAAGTGCGATCTCCACTAAGTCGCCATACTCGTGGATTGCACATTGAGTCTTCGAGGATGGTAAACTCTGCCCCACTCTGGTCTAATAAGAGGGAAGCCTGAATGACATTCAGCCGCATCGTTAGGTCAAATTGTAGATCTTCAGGCGTATTAAACTCAAAAACAGTCGGGTATCTTGCCATCAGTTGGAGGATGGTCAATAGGTTCTTTGATGTTATGCCAGCTTGTAGCTGACTAACACTGATTGGTTTTTGACTAATTTTTATCATGATCATTTCCGCCTTTAGGTATGGTTAATGTGGGGTTTTTATAATTCATATTATGTATATGAAGGTGTGTATGGAAGTGTTAGACCTAGAGAATGGGCGTTGAAATACGAAAAAAGCTTGGAAGCATATATCCTCCAAGCTTACTGTTGTGTTTATAAAAAAGTCCGTTTTACTTTTTCCCAATAGGAGTTATTCTTCAACTTGACCGTTTTGATGACCTTTTTACTCAAGCGTACCTTGATTTTCTCCACATTACGTATGCTCAACGCCTCATTGTCCAAGCCGATGATCGGGTAGCTTGGCCCGTTTTGGGCAAGATGGACGGCCAGTGTCCTCTCGCCGCTCAGGATGAAAGAAGAACCTAAAGTCCGGTAGGTATTATTGTTGATCGAAGCGAGTTCACTCACTTGAAAGCATGGAAGAAGAGGGTCCACAACAGCACCATTCACAGACTTATTATAGGCGGTGCTACCTGTCGGTGTGGCGACAACGATTCCATCCCCTCGTAAGGTTTCAAAATGGATTTGATCGATGAAAATATCCATGATGAAGGTTTTGATGACGGATGTACGAATGCTAAGTTCGTTCAAGGAATGAAAGAAAGGTTGATCATCAAGCTGGATGTCAATGACGGGATATTTACGAACTTCGATTTGTTCATTTGTCATGGCTACAATCATGCTATTGACGTCTTCCATGTGAAAATCGCAATACATGTTCAGGTTGCCTGTGGTAGAGATACCAGCATATAAACAGTCATCCTGAAAACCAGTCTTGCGGACAGCCTGTAGGAAAGTACCGTCATCCCCAATGCTTACGATAATATTGGCTTTGGAAAAGTCCTCGACGATTTCAAATGAATACTGTTTTGCCAATTCTGCCAATCTCTTCACATGTTGTGTCATCTCATCATTCTGTACATGAAAAAAATAAATGTTTCGGCGATCGTTCATCTTGATTCCCCCAGTCAATATGTATAGTGTTGAAAGGCATTCTTTGCAAACTCAAGGAAAAGTTGATAAAACATGCTGGCTTCTCATTTCCAATTAGAGAATAATTTGCTACAATTTTAAGATGGTCTCATCTTACCATGGATTGAAACTTTTTTGTTTACCGATCGTAAGATAAAAGGGATAGAAATTTAAGGGGGAACACAGATGAATGGAAAGCGGTGGGCTGCTCTAGGTATTGCAGCCGTTTTATTTGTTGTATCGATAGGTGTGAATTTGGCCACCACTTTATTCGCAACTGATACAGAAAGTGTTATACAAAGTTTTTTCGAATCCGATAGCGGGTTTTACGAAGAGGTTATAGAAGAAGGTTCAGATCCTACGAATGTTATTGCAGTATTAGATGTAGATGGAACGATTCAGGATACAGGAGAGGCTTCCTTGTTAAGTTCAGAAACATATAATCACCGTGACTTCATGGATAAGCTGCAAATGGCAGAAGAGAATGACGATATCAAAGGGATCATCCTTCGGGTGAATTCTCCTGGCGGTGGCGTCGTGGAAAGTGCCGAAATCCATGATAAAATCCTAGATATTAAAAAGGCGAAAAAACCAGTCTATGTTTCCATGGGTTCCATGGCTGCTTCCGGCGGATATTATATTTCTGCACCAGCCGATAAAATCTTTGCCAGCCCTGAAACGATGACAGGTTCTCTTGGTGTCATCATGCAGGGGTACAACTACGAGAAATTAGCAAAAAAATATGGCGTCGAGTTTGAGACGATCAAAAGTGGTACATACAAAGACATCATGAGTCCAACGAGGGAAATGACCGATGACGAGAGGAAAATCCTCCAGAATATGATTGATAATTCTTATGATCAATTTGTTAAGATCATCGCCGATGGCCGTCACATGTCTGAGAAAGAAGTAAGGAAGATTGCCGATGGACGGATTTATGACGGACGACAGGCAAAAGAAGTTAACTTAATTGATGATTTCGGACATTTGGATGATGTGATAGCTGCAATGAAAGAAGATATCGATCAAAAAGATGCGCAGGTCATTCGTTATACAGGCGAAGCCGGCTTCGGTTCACTGTTCAGTATGGGGGCGCAAAAAATGCTGGGAAATGATGTGGAAGCGAACGTGTTGACTAAAATCCTTTCCTCCTCAAATTCCCCACGCTTGATGTATTTGTATGCGGAATAGGGGGGCTGAAGGATGACGGAACAATTTGAAAGCAATGAAAGACTCGAATCATCCAATCTAACAACGGAGCAGGAAGAGGCCGTACAGACCGAGGTTTTGCCAGCCCAGCCGATTGAGGATGACAATAAAGTGAAAGTAGTGTGCTTTGCTGGCTTTTGGATGAGATTTTGGGCCTATTTAGCGGACTTAATTGTCATCGGGAGTTTGAATCGAATATTGATACATCCCATTTTTAAGTTTTATAAAGGGTCGGATAACCTTTGGTTTTCTGCAGAGGCCTTATTAACGGGTATTATCTTTTTCCTTTATTTCATCTTGATGACCAAATTTTTCAACCAGACGTTAGGAAAAATGATTTTTGGCTTGAAGGTAGTAGGCTTGAAGGAAGAGACGATTTCCTGGGGGACGGTATTATTCAGAGAATTGTTTGGCCGCTATATTTCTAAAGTCACGTGGATAGGTTATCTTCTGGCTGGTCTATTACCTAAGAAGCAGGCTTTACATGATATCTTTGCAGACACGAGCGTTGTTTTAATTAGGAGGTAGTCTTCTTACCATATAAACCTGTAGGACTGTCAATTTCAGTCCTACAGGTTTATTTTTTTTTGCCCAGGCCGATAATGAATGGCTGAAAGGGTGTGGACGTGTGAAATGGCTTTTAATCATAATGGCTATCCTCTTAGTGGTGTTGCTTCTTCTCATTTTCACGAAAATCAAAGTGCACTTTTCCTATAAACGTGTTCAAAAAGATGATCTAATTCATATGAAAATGACGGCTTGGTTCGGCTTGTTACATTATACCTTGAAGGTACCAGTCATAAAAAAGGACGATAAATCAGCTGCTCTCATCGTAGAGAAAGAAAAAGGCATGACGGATGAATCAAAAAAAGAATCAATAGAAAAAGTTACAGCGGAAGATTTCCTCAACGGATTAAGCGACATCCGGACCCTGATTCATCACATAGTTAATTTGCATCGGATCATCCGAAATTTCCTTGGTAAGGTCCAGGTAAAAGAGTTTGCCTGGCATAGTGTGGTAGGTACGAAAAATGCTGCCCAAACGGGAATACTAACGGGAAACTGCTGGGCCCTTAAAGGCACCATCATTGGCTTGTTGACCACCTATCTGGACTTCCGAATCATGCCTGCCTATACGATTACACCGGATTTTTATCGAAGACAGGCCCAAACGTCATTCACCTGCATATTAGAATTTAGAATCGGGCAAGCTATACTGACTGGGATAAAATTGCTTCGCTACTGGAAGGGCGGTAAAGTGTCATTCAAGTCTAAGACATTAGCGAAGTTTACTGGAGATTCCAATAAACAAACGATGTAGAGTGGAGGAATTTAAATGTCTGATCACCCAATACAAGGTTTAATGAAAGAAGCCATGGAAAATCTGAAAGAAATGGTTGATGTTAACACGATTATCGGAGATCCAGTGGAAACTCCTGATGGAAGTGTCATCTTGACAGTTTCTAAAGTCGGCTTCGGATTTGCCGCTGGAGGCAGTGAATTCGTCATTGACGGGAATCATCAGGGGCAGCAACAAGGACAACAACAAGGTCCTTCCAAACAACCATTCGGTGGCGGTAGTGGTGGTGGCGTATCAATAACACCTATCGCATTTCTTATAGTTGGCACACATGGTGTGAAGATGATTCATTTAGATGAAGGCACCCATCTTCTGGAGAAAATGATAGATTTGGCACCGCAGGTCGTTGATAAAATTCAATCGATGCTGGCTAAGAAAGATAATCAATCGAAAAAAGATAGTAGTCCAAAAAATTCTATGGACAGTCAACAGAATTCTATGAACAGTCAACAATCAGGACAACCTAAACAACAGCAACCTAAACAGGATTTGGATTTTTAGAAGCGACTCGGCGTCCGCCGAGTTTTTCTTTTTATATTTTCGCGTTCTTCAATTCAATTAATTGCAAAATTACGATAAAACAAATATCATAAAACTTGTACATACGCATATAAAGGAGGAATTTTTAATGGCTTCAGTTACTTTTAAAAACAACCCGGTCACTTTAGTGGGACCAGAACTTAAAGTTGGGGACAAAGCTCCTGATTTTACAGTATTGGCTAATGATTTAACACCGGTTACACTAAGCGACTCTAAAGGCACAGTCCGTATTATCAGTGTAGTGCCTTCCGTTGATACAGGTGTCTGTGACGCACAAACACGTAAATTCAATGAAGAAGCGTCCAAACTGGATAATGTGAAAGTATTGACGATTAGTAATGATCTTCCTTTCGCACAAAAACGCTGGTGCGCAGCAAGCGGACTGGACAATGTCCAAGTTCTTTCCGATCACCGCGACCTTTCTTTCGGGGAAGCTTACGGTGTTGTGATGCAAGAACTTCGATTATTGGCTCGTTCCGTATTCGTGGTGAACAGTAACGATGAAATCACTTATGTTGAATATGTAAGTGAAGGTACGACTCATCCAAATTATGAAGGTGCTATCGAGGCAGCTAAAACTGCAAAATAAGAAGAGATTAATTTCTAAAAGCCAGGCGAATTGTGCCTGGCTTTTTATTTTGATGTTGAAATGGTATCAACGGATTTTTATCCTTTACGCTCCCCTTAATAGTAGTCATTTCAAGTTAGCGGAGTTGACCTTTTAAAAATCATCCATTAATCCACATGATGTAAGAAATAGGTTGCCTTAATAAGGGAACATTCTGTTAAATGTTTGATGGAAGATTGACAGGGCATACGACTTGTAACTCTTACTCCTTACCTTTAAAATAAGGACAGAAGCAAACAGGAGGAATAAATAAGTGAAGTCTACCCCAGTTGAAGAACTATTTTATGAATTTGATGAAACAACCAAAATACTGCAAGATGAATTATCATGTACATATCTCGATGCATTGGGAGAAACAGGAGAGAACTTCTTTCAAGGTAAAGTGATGCAGGAAGAGATTAGCGAAGAATCAAAGAAAGTTTTAACGAAGCATTATACGGAATTCTCATTAGAGAAGTATGAGAAGGAAGCCATTCGTAAAGCGTACCAACTTTCCATCCTGAAAGGCATGCAGCAAAGCGTACAACCAAACCACCATATGACTCCGGACGCCGTTGGGATTTTCGTCAGCTATTTAGTCGGCAAATTTACGGCCAAACAAAAAGAACTGGTCATGCTAGATCCAGCTGTAGGGACGGGCAACTTACTATTTGCCATCATGAACCAGTTGACCGATAAAAATATTGAATCATATGGCGTAGAGATTGATGAAACGCTAATCAGGCTTGCATATGCAGGGGCTAATCTACAAGAGCACCCACTGTCATTTTTCAATCAGGACAGCCTTGAACCGCTCTTCATCGACCCATCGGATGTTGTGGTTAGTGATCTGCCAGTCGGTTATTATCCGAATGATGTTCGTGCAGCGGAATATGAGCTGAAGGCGGAAAATGGACACTCTTATGCACATCATTTATTCATAGAGCAAAGTGTAAACCATGTGAAAGATGGAGGATATTTATTCTTCATTGTCCCGAATAATTTATTTGTTTCGGAAGAAGCTCCGAACCTCAATGATTATTTGAAAAAATATACCCACATCCAAGGGATGGTGCAACTACCGCTTTCAATGTTTAAAAATGAAGCGGCAGGAAAGAGCATTTTAATTCTGCAAAAGAAAAAAGATGGAGTCGAGGCTCCAAAGAAAGCATTGTTGGTCCAACTTCCGAAGTTATCTGACTTCGAAGCAACGAGGTCTGTCATGGAACAGATGGATCAATGGTTCAAAGAAGAAAAGTAAAGGTCAAAAGCTGATGCCAAAAGGCATCAGCTTTTATTTTTCAAAAGATAAAGAGTTTTTTAAATTGTTGAAATTTTATTGATTCGAATCAGTTTGCCATGATAAGATATATACAATATATATTGCACGTTTGTAGACTATCTTAGAGTAAAGGAGCAGGATGGATGTCTAAAATCATGGCTATAAATGCAGGCAGCTCTTCTTTAAAGTTTCAGCTTTTTGAGATGCCTTATGAACATGTAATTACGAAAGGTCTTGTGGAAAGAATCGGTTTGAAAAACTCCACGTTCACTTTGAGTGTTGAAGGCGAGAAAATTTCTGAAACGTTGCACATCCCAAACCATGAGGTGGCTGTCGGGCTTTTACTGGAAAAACTGATTCAGCACCGGATCATAAATTCTTTCGAAGAAATAGAAGGCATGGGACATCGAGTCGTGCATGGTGGTGAAGTATTTAGCGAATCGGTTTTAATTACTGAGGATGTAATAGGGCAAATCGAGAAGCTCTCAGATTTAGCGCCCCTCCATAATCCTGCTAATATTACGGGAATCAGGGCATTTAAGCGAATATTGGGTGAAGTTCCGGCGGTCGCAGTATTTGATACGGCCTTTCATCAAACATTGGAACCAAGTTCATATATGTATAGCTTGCCATTCGAGTACTATGAAAAATACGGCATCAGGAAATATGGGTTCCATGGGACATCTCATAAATATGTATCCCAGCGTGCAGCAGAGATGATAGGAAGGCCCGTAGAACAGCTAAGGCTGATATCCTGTCATTTAGGAAATGGGGCAAGTATCACGGCCATCAAGGAAGGGAAGTCGATTGACACTTCGATGGGCTTCACGCCGCTTGCTGGAGTGACAATGGGAACACGGTCAGGTAATATCGATCCGGCTTTGATTCCCTATATCATGGAGAAAACCGGAACGACTGCAGATGAAGTACTGGATGTGTTGAATAAGAAAAGTGGCATCCTCGCACTGTCTGGATTCTCGAGCGACTTACGCGATATCCAATTGGAAGCTGATGAGGGAAATGAACGTGCAGAACTTGCACTAGATGTATTTGCTGGTCGCATACATAAATACATAGGATCTTATACAGCGAAAATGGGCGGTGTGGATGGAATCATCTTCACTGCCGGTATCGGTGAAAATAGTCAAACCATACGTGGGAGAATATTGGAAGGGCTTGAATTTATGGGGGTATATTACGATGAGGACCTTAATCGTACCTCAGGTGTAGAAACATTCATAAATTCACCATTTTCTCCGGTGAAAATCATGGTCATCCCTACCAATGAAGAAATCATGATCGCCAGAGATACGATGAATATTATAATGAATGAAAGTTTAGAAGATATATTTTCTTAAATGTAAGAACCTCCTTACTCAAGTGGTGAACTGTGCCCTATAAAATGGACATTCTAAAAAAAGACCTATAGTTTAAACAGCTAAAAGATGGCTCCCGTATTGTGCGGGAGTCATTCTATTTAGGCTCCATTGATAACGATTTATATTGTATTCCTCTATGTATTCTTCAATGATGAGGGATAACTCCTCAAATGTTTGACACTCTGAATAATCCACTTCATCTTTAAAATGACCAAAGAATGATTCCATGGGGGCATTATCCCAACAATTTCCCTTCCGGGATATAGATTGTATGAGACCTAGTTTCTTTACTCGTCGTTGAAACTCAGGGTGTGTATAATGAACACCTTGATCTGAATGAATCAACGATTCAGGATAAAACAGTTCATTCACTGAATCGGCGAGTTTTTCCAATGTCCGATAAACAAGGTCCATCTTGAGGCTTTTAGATAAGTGATAGGCAACGATTTCCCGTGTAACAGAGTCTTTGACGCAAGAAAGATAAGCTGGCTGTCCAGAACCATAATAGACGTAAGTGATATCTGTAAGAAAAGTTTTCCTTGGTTCTCCTTGGTTAAATCTCCTATTTAAGAGGTTTGGAACGACTTTATGCTCATGAGTGGCTTTTGCCATTTTCTTATAAGGATTCGCTTGGCGAATTCTTGGCTTTAGGTTGAACTTATTCATAAGACGCCGAATTTTCTTGTGGTTCATCGTGACAAAAAAATCGTTCTCTAAAATCATTTTGATAGTGAGGGCGCCAGCCTTCTTCTTCTTTCCTTCAAATACTTTGTTAATGAGTTCATAATCCTGCCAATCTTTCTCTTCAAGATTTAATCGGATACTTTCTGCCTGCAACCACGCATAATATCCACTACGACTAACTTCTGCCATTTCACAGAAATATGAAACCATATTCGTAAGACTATATCTACGAATGATTTTTTCAATTAATATGAATGTTTCACTCTTTGTTATTTTTTCTTCTTCGATGCCTGCCTTTCTAGTTCGTCTAGCTTTTTTAGGAATTCAAGTTCTGCCTCTAAATATTTAATACGTGCCTCTGCTTTCTTTAACTGATTCTCCTGTGTATCAGACTTGGGTTTCAGTCTCTCTCCCTTGGCTTTCCCACGACGCTCCGTATAGAATCCATCCACCCCATATTGTTCAAATACTTTTCTCCAGCGCTTTAAGCAGCCTTTTGGCTTATCTGATCCAATCATGGCCAAATCAAATCCATGTTCGATAAAGATTTGTGTAGGTGACTTTCCTGCTTTATTTTCTTTAACAGCCTTTACTTTGAAATCAGGATGATAAGCAATTGACCGCTCGGACACTTGTTTTACATGTGGATTATTCTCTAATCGTTTTATTTGAAATTCATTAAAAATAATTTTACTCATTGTTATATCCTCCGCCCAACTATCTTAAATTGATTATAAACGGGGTTTTAATATGAGGACATAGAAAAACCCCGAATAAGGGACTTTTTTTACCGTGTCCATTATTCGGGGTATAGTTCAATGGTGTAGGGAGGTTTTTTTCATTTTTTTATGGCTATCCTAGGAATGACCAGGCGTTCTTTCATATTCTTGAAAAGCAGACCTATGTGATATACTTAAAGGGAGAATACACCAATTCTTTATAAAGGAGGCTTGTTGTATGGAATTCACAAATCGAGACATGAAAACTTGGAATGAAATTAGTGAATGGCAAGATAAACTAAATCAATATGATCCGACCGACTTGGCATCATTATATGATAAATGGTTAGAACAAAGTTTTTCGCTGCTTCCTGAAGATGTTCAAAAGCAGTTTTTCGAAAAGCTCGATACTTGGCTGTTTCATTTGCATGCAATGGTACAGAGCTCACCGATTCAAATAGATGCTAGAGACCGCATTTTAGCATCGGCCCGTGTTTTCAATGAAGAGATTGAAGTGATTAGAGATATACAACTTTTAACAATTGACCAATTGAATTATATAGCCAACCAGCATATTGCTAAGCACCGACTATATTCTTTTGTGCAGGGGGGAATAAGCGGTCGTGGAGGGTTACTCCTGCTTGGAAGCGATATTCCTGCCATGACAGTCATTAATGTCCGAACCGTACAACTGATTGCAATGTCCTATGGTTTTGAAGTGAATACACCCTTTGAAATGATGATGGCCCTGAAGGTGTTCAATGCAGGTGCAATGCCTAAGAGGCTTCAAGGAGCGGCTTGGGAAGATTTGATAAGGGAATATCAAACTGCGGAAGATGATTATTGGTATTGGGGCATAGAGGAATTGACGAATCCGACCTGGATGGAACAGCCATTAAAACAATTGTTAAAAGCTGTTTCGATTACTGTTTTCAGAAAAAAACTAATGGGCGGAATACCGCTTATCAGTATGGCCATCGGCGCTGGTGCTAATTACCAAATGACGAAAGATGTTAGTGAATTCGCCCAGAAGTTCTATCAGTATCGATACTTACAGGGAAAGAAGGCAGATGAAGAGTGAGTGTCAACGAACATAAAAAAATCATTGCGGAGCCTATTCGCTGTAAGGTCATTACCGTCAGTGATACGCGGAATGATGATACGGATAAAAGTGGCGCCCTGATGATGGATCTTCTAAAGTCAGAGGGACATGTAGTGACCGAATACGAAATCGTTAGAGATGAACGAGATGCGATCCAAGGAGCAGTAACGGCAGGCTGTAAAAGCAGTCAAGTCGATGTCATCCTAACAAATGGTGGCACAGGCATCGCCAAAAGAGATGTAACGATCGAGGCGGTAAAAGAATTGATGACCAAAGAGATACCTGGCTTTGGTGAACTATTCCGTATGCTGAGCTATCAAGAGGATATTGGGTCTGCAGCCATCTTATCAAGGGCCATTGCTGGAGTGGCCTTTGACAAAGCGATTTTTTCGACTCCCGGTTCCTCGGGCGCGGTTCGCCTAGCGATGAATAAATTAATCCTTCCTGAATTAGGTCATGTTGTTGGTGAACTTAGGAAAGATATATAAGTGAAAACGTAAAAACCTCCGTTTTTAAAAGCGGAGGTTTTTTTTGCATGAAAATGGGCTTAATTATGCATCTTTTCACTTATTCCTTGATCGGCACGATACCAGAGCCAAAGATCATTAATCACAGAAGCGAGTTCAGCAATTTCACTATTCAGCTGGCAGGACAAAACGAAATTACTTTCATCCGAGAGCTGCGTTTGTTTCCGATTGATGGTCGATTCTAATTCCTTTATACGGTCAGGGATGTGTCCCCGGATAGTTTCCCAGAATGCGAGTATGCTATGCTGCTCGCCTTTCGTGTATTCATCCCATTCCATAGGTAAATCAGGGATGAAGATTCCTAATCGTTCATCATACGTAAAAAGCTCTTTCATAAGTCCTCCCGTAACTACAGTTTTCATACTCTTAGTCTACTATATTTTAACGTAAGCATCTATTGTGTGAATTATAAGGAATTATCGAAAAATTTTTACTGAAATCAATGAAATACCCCTTGTATTCCGTGTATAAAAATGATAAAGTACTATTCATAGATTGAATAAAAATAACAACGGATGAATTTTTATTCACACGAAAGGGACGATAAAACATGGCAAATCAAAAAGTAGTTTTAGCATATTCTGGAGGATTAGATACCTCTGTTGCAATTAAATGGTTACAAGATCAAGGATACGACGTTGTGGCATGCTGCTTGGATGTCGGTGAAGGGAAAGACTTAGACTTCATTAAAGAAAAAGCAATCACTGTCGGCGCTGTTAGTTCATACGTAATTGATGCGAAAGATGAATTTGCTGATGAATTTGCGTTAACGGCTCTTCAAGCCCATACTTTATATGAAGGAAAGTATCCTTTAGTATCAGCTCTATCACGCCCACTCATCGCGAAGAAGCTAGTGGAAGTGGCTGAAGCAGAGAATGCAGTAGCAGTTGCGCACGGTTGTACGGGAAAAGGAAATGACCAAGTGCGTTTCGAAGTATCCATTTCAGCTTTAAACCCTAATTTACAAGTTCTTGCCCCAGTTCGTGACTGGAGATGGTCTCGTGAAGAGGAAATTGAATATGCCGCGAAGAATGGAATTCCTGTTCCTATCGGTTTAGCTAGTCCTTACTCAATCGACCAGAACCTATGGGGAAGAAGTAACGAATGTGGAATCCTAGAAGATCCATGGGCGGCTCCACCGGAAGAGGCATATGATCTGACAAACAGCCTTGAGAACACACCGGATACTGCCGATATCATTGAAATCGGATTTGAACAAGGTGTACCGGTTACGTTGAATGACAAGAATTACAAATTGGCTGATTTGATTGTTAAATTGAATCAAATTGCTGGTAAACATGGTGTCGGCCGTATCGATCATGTTGAAAATAGATTAGTAGGAATTAAATCACGTGAAGTATACGAAGCTCCAGGCGCAATGACATTGATTGCAGCACACAAAGAGCTAGAAGACATTACATTGGTTAAAGAATTGGCTCATTTCAAACCAGTAATCGAAAAGAAAATGACGGAATTGATTTATGAAGGACTTTGGTTCTCTCCACTACAAAAAGCATTGGCTGCATTCTTGAAAGAGACACAAGTAAGTGTTACGGGTACTGTTCGTGTGAAACTCTTCAAAGGTCACGCCATTGTGGAAGGAAGAAAATCAGAGTACTCTCTATATAATGAAAAACTAGCAACTTATACAAAAGCTGACGAATTCGATCATGAGGCAGCAGTAGGCTTCATTAAATTATGGGGACTTCCAACGAAAGTGAACAGCATGGTCAATAACAAGAAGGTGACAGTGTGAGCAGCAAGCTTTGGGGAGGAAGATTCACGAAATCTGCCGAAGAATGGGTAGATGAATTTGGGGCTTCCATATCCTTTGATCAGGAACTTGTC
The DNA here is from genome assembly GCF_050277655.1 of Peribacillus sp. NPDC097675. Classification (NCBI taxonomy): domain Bacteria; kingdom Bacillati; phylum Bacillota; class Bacilli; order Caryophanales; family Bacillaceae; genus Peribacillus; species Peribacillus sp. NPDC097675. The sequence continues at coordinate 32,001 of NZ_JBNNSK010000001.1, forward strand.
CTAGAAGACATTCAAGGCAGCTTGGCACATGTCACGATGCTGAAGAAGTGTAATATATTGCCTGAAGAGGATGCTGATCAAATTATTGTGGGCCTGAAAGGTTTACAGGAAAAAGCAGAAAAGGGCGAATTGACTTTCAAGGTGGAGATGGAAGATATCCATCTTAACCTTGAAAGCATGCTTATTGAAGCAATTGGTCCGGTCGGAGGTAAGTTGCACACCGGTAGAAGCCGTAACGACCAGGTTGCAACAGATTTGCATCTGTACATGCGTAACCAAACGAAAGTGATTCTTGAACTCATTAATGGACTCCAAGGAGCGATTTTGGAACAGGCTAAAAAGAATGTAGAAACACTCATTCCGGGGTATACGCATTTGCAGCGTGCCCAGCCGATTTCATTCGCTCACCATTTAATGGCTTATTTCTGGATGCTGGAGCGCGATAAACAACGTTTCACTGAAAGCTACAAGAGAATCAACATTTCTCCATTGGGTGCTGGAGCGCTTGCCGGGACGACTTTCCCGATTGACCGTGCGCTAAGTGCGGAATTGCTTGGATTTGACGGGTTTTATGAAAACAGTTTGGACGCAGTGAGCGACCGTGACTTTGCCCTGGAATTCATGAGTAACAGCGCAACGATGATGATGCATTTATCTCGTTTTAGCGAAGAAATCATTCTTTGGTCAAGCCAGGAGTTCCAATTTGTTGAACTGGACGATGCTTTCTCTACGGGAAGCAGCATCATGCCGCAAAAGAAAAACCCTGATATGGCGGAGTTGATCCGCGGTAAAACAGGACGGGTTTACGGGAATCTAACAGGGTTACTGACAGTATTAAAAGGACTGCCACTTGCTTACAACAAAGATATGCAAGAAGATAAAGAAGGCGTTTTTGATACGGTTAAAACGATTGTTGGTTCACTTAAAATTTTCGCGGGCATGATCTCAACGATGAAAGTGAAAAAAGATGTAATGGAAAAAGCAACGAAGAATGACTTTTCGAATGCAACCGAATTGGCCGATTATCTGGCTTCGAAAGGCATGCCTTTCCGTAAAGCCCATGAAGTCGTTGGCAAACTTGTTTTATTCTGTGTACAGAATGGCTGCTATTTAGTCGACCTTAGCATGGAACAATTCAAGGAAGCATCGGAGTTATTCGAAGAGGATATTTACGATGCATTAAATCCATATGAAGCAGTTAAACGCCGCAATAGTGCAGGTGGTACTGGGTTTGCCCAAGTGCAGCTTGCGATTGAAAAAGCGGAGAAGCTCATAAGTGAATAACATGTAAAAAAGCTCGTACACCGATTTGGTGTACGAGCTTTTTTTACATGGATTAGTTTTTATCGTTACGGACAATGATGACATCACAACTTGAATGTCGGACGATACCTTCTGATACGCTGCCGATTAAGAAACGTTCAACGGCATTAAGTCCTGTCGCACCGCACACAATTAAATCAATGGTATATTTTTTGGCTAAATCTCTTGGGATTTTAACTTTAGGAGAACCGTACTCCACTTCCGTTATAACGGAAGTGATCCCTGAGGCAATCGCTTCTGTCTTATACTTTTCCAATAAGTCATTGGCAAAGGTTTCTGAGCGGTCACGGATGTTCATATCATATGCTTCGATGGTCGGGAAATTCCTTGTGTCGACGATATGTGCTAGCACTAAGGTCGCGTCGCTTAGTTTGGCCAAATAAATCGCCTTTTTCAAGGCCCATTCTGCTTCTTCAGAACCGTCCACTGCTACTAGGATATTTTTATAATCTAACGTACCCATAATGAATCTCCTCCTTCAGCTTAATCCAATTATACATTATTTTCCCTTGGATAATTGTAACGAATTTGCGAATCTTTGTTTAAATCTATCTTAGTATTTGGAGGCTTTTCGGATATTTCGTCAGGACTTCACAGCCTGTATCGGTAATATACAAATCATCCTCAATCCTGACACCTGCGACATTAGGAACGTAAATACCTGGTTCGATGGTATAAACCATTCCGGTTTGCAGTTTAAGTGGATTCGTTTCCTTAAGAGATGGGTATTCATGTACACTAATGCCCAGTCCATGCCCAAGACGGTGTGGGAAATAGTCCCCGTATCCTTCGTTACCGATAATGCTTCTTGCAATCCGGTCGATCTCGGAACAAGCGACACCGGGTTTACTTGCTGCAACGGCAGCTTCTTGTGCTTTAAGGACCGTTTCATAGATTTCGGCTTGTTTATCATTGATGTCCCCGAAAGCGACGGTTCTGGTGATATCCGAGCAGTATCCTTCATGCACCACACCTAGGTCAAAGAGAACAAGGTCGCCGCGCTGAACTTTCGTTGTCCCTGGAGTTCCATGGGGCGAAGCACCGTTTTTACCAGTCAGGACCATCGTTGAGAATGACATCTCGCTAACGCCGACCTTCTTCATTTCATATTCAATCGTCGCGAGGATTTCCATTTCGGATTTACCTTCGCGAATTTCGCTGACGCCTATTTCAATGGCTAAGTCAGCAAGTCGACAGGCTTCACGAATCTTGACCATTTCATCATCCGACTTAATCATCCGCATCTGCTGTAGCTTTTCTTCGGCTGAAACAAGGGTCGGTGCGTCAAAATGTTGCTGTATGTTTTCATAGCGCTCTACATTCATATGCTCTTTCTCAATGGCGATTTTCTTCAAGGTTACTCCACGTTGATTGACAGCCTTCTTGATCTTTTCCCATGGATCTTCGATATCGGTATAGCCGATGATCTCTCCGTCCCATCCAGCTTGTTTCGCATCTGGCACTTCCATTTGCGGACAAACTAAAAATGGCTCGGCGTGATTGAAGATGGCTAGTGCAAGCAGCCTTTCATGTGGGTCACTAAAGAATCCACTGCAATAAAAGACGTTTTCGGTAGAAGTAAGAATGGCTGCATCTAACTCATTGGTTTGCAACCAGGTTTGTATTTCGCTCAAATGTTTATTCATGACGATTCCTCCATAGATAGGATATAATTACCTTAGCAATAACTATGTAAATAGTAAATGGTAAAGCTTTTGAAAAATTTCAAAATTGTGTGTATCAGAAGGGAGCATCAGTATATGAAAGTATCTTTTCATGGACATGCCATCGTGAAGGTGGAAACCAAGGGTAAGACGATTCTTTTTGATCCATTCATTACGGGAAATGAATTAACGGATTTGAAGGTGGATGATGTTAAACCAGATGTAATCATCTTAACACATGGCCATAATGATCACATTGGTGATACGGTGGAACTAGCGAAGAAACACAACGCCCTTGTTATCGGAATTGCGGAAATAGCTGCGTATTTAGGGAATCAAGGCGTCAGGACACATGGTATGAGCATTGGTGGTGCATTTGAATTTGATTTTGGCAAAGTAAAGTTGACGCCTGCATTTCATGGAACAGGATTCAATACCGAAGATGGTCAGATCATTTATTTGGGGATGCCTGCCGGCGTATTGTTAACAGTAGAAGGAAAGACGATTTATCATGCAGGGGACACGGCGGTTTATTCTGACATGAAGCTGATCGGAGAAAGACATCCGATTGACCTGGCATTTTTACCTATTGGTGATAATTTTACTATGGGGCCGGAAGATGCAGCACTTGCGGCTAAATTCCTCCAGGCAAAAAAAGTGGTACCGATTCATTACAATACTTTCCCGGTCATCAAACAGGATCCCAACAAGTTTCTTGACCTGCTTGAAGCGAAGAACGGGGTAGTGATGGAAGCTGGAGATGAAATGGAATTATAACGACTTAACAGGAGCCTCATTGAAGGCTCCTTTTTATTTAGTAGGATTAAGAATGGATTGAGCAGAACGGTTAGATAAAAATTGCAATCAGGCCCAGATTCTTTTTACTCTTCTTCAAACATAAAATTTAGAGAAGAAATGAAGGAGGGCGTTCAATGAAGCAAAGGTTATTACTCTGTTTGCTCTTATGCGGTGTGATGTTGTATTATGCGGTACCACGTCTGTCATTGGAAAGCGGTGGTTTGGAGAGCCTATTCGCGGGGACTTGGTTGTTATTCGCCCTGTTAGCGGTGGCCGGTAATTTGACCGGTATTTTGTATTCTCCTAAAAAACAGAAAGTGAAACGTCAACATGAAAAGAAAAGGTTGCGTGAATATTATTAGTTGTTTGATAATCTAGGCTCTTTCACCTTATAATGGTATAAGGAATACCGTGAAAAGGGTGAAGCGCTTGGCTACAAAGCATGAACAAATATTAAAACATATCGATGGACTCCCGGTCGGCGAAAAGATTTCCGTCCGCCAGATTGCCAAAGTCTTGAATGTAAGTGAAGGTACGGCATATCGTGCAATTAAAGAGGCGGAGAATCAGGGCTATGTAAGTTCCATTGAGCGGGTCGGCACGATCCGTATTGAGAAAAAGAAAAAAGAGAATATTGAAAAACTTACGTTTGCCGAGGTAGTTAATATTGTTGACGGACAAGTTCTAGGCGGAAAAACGGGTCTTCATAAGACATTGAATAAATTCGTAATCGGGGCGATGAAGCTTGAGGCGATGATGCGATATACGGATGCAGGGAACCTGCTAATAGTGGGAAACCGTACCCAAGCTCATGAGCACGCGTTGAAAGCGGGTGCAGCCGTGTTGATTACCGGTGGCTTCGATGCGGAAGAATCAGTGAAAAAATTAGCCGATGAATTGGAAATGCCGGTCATCTCAACGAGTTACGATACATTTACAGTAGCAACCATGATCAATCGGGCGATCTATGACCAATTGATCAAAAAGGAAATTTTATTGGTTGAGGATATTCTCACCCCCGTTCAGGAAACGACCTTCTTAACTGTGGGAGATCGAGTGCAGAATTGGCATGAATTGAATCAAGAATCGGGGCATAGCCGTTTCCCGGTTGTGGATGAAAACATGAAGGTTCAAGGCATGGTCACCTCGAAGGATATCATGGGCCAAGAAGAAATGACGCTCATCGAAAAGGTGATGACAAAAAATCCGATGACCGTAGGGGATAAAATGAGTGTCGCTTCCTCTGCCCATATGATGGTGTGGGAAGGCATCGAGTTGATACCAGTCGTAAGTGATAGTCATATCCTAAAGGGCATCGTAAGCAGACAAGATGTATTGAAGGCATTGCAAATGAGTCAAAGACAGCCGCAGGTGGGTGAGACGATAGATGACACGATTACCAGTCAGCTTGTAATGACCTCTAGCCAAGGCAAGGGGCAGGAAGTGTATAGCTACGGTGTTACACCACAAATGACCAATTATCTTGGAACGATTTCAAGCGGGGTGTTCACGACACTGGTTACGGATTCAGCCAATCGTGCGCTCAGAAGCTATAAGCGCGGTGACTTAGTCGTCGAAAACATGACGATTTATTTCATTAAGCCTGTTCAAATCGACAGTACGCTTGAAGTTCATCCCCGTGTCCTCGATGTGGGCCGTAAATTCGGAAAAGTGGACGTTGAGGTATTTAACCAAGGGAAGCTGGTTGGAAAAGCCATGCTGACATGTCAGTTGCTTGATCGTTCTTAAATAACGAAAGAGGATAATCGAATTCGATTATCCTCTTTCGTTTGCGGCTTCTTCGATAGCATGGGGAAGATAAAATTTATACATTTTATATCCGCCCCAGAAGCTGAATAGTCCCACCAAGATGAATACGGCGGCAATGATATACGTAACGGTCGTTTGGAAAAGGAAAAGCTGATTGACTCCAAATAAAGCGACAAAGGCACCCAGGGCCATGGAGGATTTTCCTGAAATCCATTTTTTCTCCATCGGCATTTTCGTGCGTACCGTTTTAATCTTGTAAAACACATAAATACCTAGTGACAGAACAATCAAGGTGACAAGGATAGGCATTGTTAATAATTCCCCCAATTTAACATATGTACCTTATTATTGTAGCGGGAATCTTTGGAGAATGCCACCGTAAAACAAGATGAGCCTTCCTATTTATCCAATTTTTTGATTAAATGAAATATATCCAGTTAATTTGTACAAGAATACATATGCATAAAGGAGACTTATATGAAAGCTGAAATTTTAGCAGACATCAAGCGTTTTGATACCATTATCATTCATCGTCATGTCAGGCCGGACCCCGATGCTTACGGTTCCCAAGGGGGATTGGCGGAAATCCTGAAAGCATCTTTTCCTGATAAGCAAATTTACACAGTCGGGAAAGAGGAACCTTCACTGAATTATTTAAGAAGACTTGATGTAATCTCGGATGAAATGTATCAAGGGGCATTGGTCATCGTTTGTGATACCGCGAATACTGATCGCATCTGTGACAGCCGCTATCCATCAGGGGAGAAGTTAATCAAAATCGATCATCACCCAAACGAAGATCCATATGGAGACATGCGTTGGGTCGATACGTCCGCGAGCTCTACGAGTGAAATGATTTATGAATTTTATCAATTTGGAAAAAATCAAGGCTTGAAGATGAGTGATGAGGCAGCTCGTCTATTGTATGCAGGAATAGTAGGTGATACTGGCCGTTTTCTTTTTCAAAGCACGACGGAGAAAACATTCGCTTATGCGAGTGATCTGATTCATTATTCATTTTCCCGTCCTCAGTTATATCAAGAGATGTATGACGTTGACGAAAGCATTGTCCGGCTAAATGGGTTTGTGCTACAAAACTTCGAGATCTTGCCCAACGGCACGGGGAAGATGATCATAACGAAGGATATCCTGGAAAAATTCCATGCAACGCCTTCAGAAGCCTCTCAACTGGTTTCCTCGCTTGGTTCGATTAAAAACGTAAAATCTTGGGTCTTTTTCATTGAAGAAGAAAAGGAAATACGCGTTCGGTTCCGTTCTAAAGGTCCAATCATCAACACAATTGCCAGGAAATACAACGGTGGCGGACATCCTCTTGCGGCAGGGGCCTCCATTTATTCTTGGGATGTAGTAGATCAGATCTTGGCTGAATTAGAAGAGGTAAACAAAGCTGAATAAGAATGACCAAAAGACCAAATCACCTTGGATTTGGTCTTTTGGCTTTTAGGTATTCACGCTGAGAGATTTTTAGCTGGTTGCCATCGGGATCTTTGAAATTGAACCATCGATCATTTTCAATCCCTGTTGTACATTCAGCTATTTCTCTTATATATTCATAGGCTTCAGTGACGTTCGTCGTGTTGAAGTGAAAGGGAGGGACTTTATAAATGCGATCTTCGGCAAATATCTTACTGTCCAACACAATTTCCGTTCCGACCATGGGCAAGACGTACATGTGTCCGAATAAAATCTCCCCTGTCACCGGGATGCCCAACAAGTCCGAATACCAATCGCGGGCGACTTCGATATTGCTCACAGGGATAAAGACCGTACCGATTTGGTTTAAGATTGGGTTCATCATTCACCTCTTCATTCATTTCGCCCTCTTGATTTTAAGTTCGATATTCATTTTTGTATAAAACATAATTTCGTAGACTTCCAGTTCATATCGCTTCTTATTGATTTCGATGATTTTATTTTCAATCGATTTCTTAAGCAACATTTTTCCGTTATATACGCTTACGACATCTTTTGCCAGAAGGGAAGAGAGGTCGTCTTCTATTACGTCCTCGGCATCGGCAATACTCAGCTGGTCGAGACTATAGAATTCCCCGTTGGTGATTTTCACCTCCACCTCTTGAATCGTCAAGATTTCTTCATTTTGTTGATTGAGTTTTTTGTAATCCTGCTCCCAGATGGCAATTTTATCAGTTAAATCTTTCATCTTTTCTCTCTGCTCATGAATGATCCGAATTTGCGTTTCCTGCTGTACCCCATACATGTAAAAGAAAATCACCCAGCTGAGCAGCCCGCCCAGCGCTGCCCCGGCAAAAAAACGCTGCCAGGTGGGGAGTCGATGATAGGGAGGGATCCTCATGGGGAAATATGCTCCTGTGTGAACCAGTTGATAATTATTGCTCCTGTCTGAGCACCACCGAGGGCGGAAAGGATCAATAGCACCTGCTTGACGATATCTTTCGTTTCGCCATGGAAAATGCCCCGCTCAAAATTATAAACCATATCGAAGGTTCCTCCGATCGCAGCGACAATCGCCCATATCCTGAGGCTGTCTGATAATCGGAACACCGTGGTCATAGGGGCTTGTCCCGTGAAAAAAGCCGCCAGCCCACCGATGATCGACCCTCCTAGCAAAACGCCGAGCGCTATGAAAAAACTGTTGATAAACGCGGGAACAAAGGCTTCATTCATGTATCATCATCCTTTTTGGCTTGATATTCTTCTACTCTATTTATATGGGGAGCATGGGGGGAATATGATAGCCGGTGAAAATCATGGTAGATGACTAGTATTGGAAATGAGAACATATTTTCTTTTTTTGAAATAAACACTATAATAAAAGGAAACATGCCCTTACAAAGGTGGGAGAAAAACCGTGTATACACATCTCCATATTCAGAGCGGATACAGCCTGCTGACAAGTACGGTGAAAATAAATGAGCTTGTGGCTAAAGCGAAAGCGGATGGCTGTACGAGCCTTGCGTTAACCGATCGAAACGTGATGTATGGATCGGTTTATTTTTATAAGGAATGCGAGAAACAGGGAATCAAACCGATTATCGGGATTCTCGCGGATATTCTTGATGAACAAGAAGCCGCACACCCCCTTCTTTTATTAGCAAAAGATCTTCAAGGGTACCAAAACCTGCTGAAAATAAGCAGTGCGATCAAAACCAAATCTCCGTCGGGAATTCCCTTCAATTGGCTTAAGGCCTATTCTAAGGGATTGATAGCTCTTTCGCCTGGTGCGGAAGGGCAAATAGAAACGCTATTAGAACAAGAAAAGCCAGAGGAAGCTAGGAAAGCTGCCGAGCAATTACTGCAGGTGTTTGGACGCAATCATTTTTATTTATCCCTTCAGAGGCTTGAGGTGGCCAATGAGGAGAAGCAAGTACAAGCGATCGGTCAGTTGGCTAAAGAGCTAGGAATCGGGCTTGTAGCGACGAATCCAGTCTATTATCTGAATCAAAGTGATGCATTAGCACAAGAAGTGCTACTCGCTATCGGAAATGGCGACAAGCTCGAAGACGAGACAAGGATCGTGCTTCCTTCTCAACAGTTTTATTTGAAAAGCCGTGCTGAAATGGTTGAACTGTTCAGTGACTTGCCGGATGCACTTCAAAATACGTTACATATTGCCGCGCAATGTAATCTCACTATTCCTTTTCAACGTTCCCTGCTGCCCAAGTACCCTACCGAAGCTGGAGTGACGGCCGAAGAATTGCTTGAAGCCATCTGTTTCCAAGGCTTGAAGAAAAGACGGCCTGAACCATCTTTCCAATATGAAGAGCGTCTCCGCTACGAATTGGAGGTCATTAAACAAATGAAATTCAGCGATTACTTCTTAATCGTCTGGGACTTCATGAAATTTGCAAGGGATCACCAGATATTAACGGGGCCTGGAAGGGGATCTGCAGCAGGATCGATGGTTGCCTATGTGTTGTCCATTACGGATGTCGATCCAATCGAACACTCATTGTTGTTCGAGCGTTTTCTTAATCCTGAGCGGGTTTCGATGCCTGATATCGATATTGACTTTCCGGATAACCGACGTGAGGAAGTGATTGCTTATGTCGCGAAGAAATATGGGGAGCTACATGTGGCCCAAATCATTACATTTGGAACACTAGCCGCCAAAGCAGCGTTGCGTGATACTGGGCGAGTGTTTGGTTTGAATTCAAAAGAGCAGGAAATGGTATCGAAAATGATACCCGGCCGACTGGGTATTACATTGCCTGAAGCGTTAGAAGAATCCAAGCGGCTTCAGGATTTCATAAGGGAAAGCGAGAGGAATCGGAAGCTTTTCGATACAGCTTTACTTCTTGAAGGTCTTCCCCGGCATACTTCGACGCATGCAGCTGGAGTCGTTATTAGCGACCAGGCACTCACTGAGCATATCCCGATCCAGGAAGGACATGATGGTATCCATCTGACACAATATCCAATGGACCTTCTCGAGGAACTCGGCCTTCTTAAAATGGATTTTCTGGGACTTCGCAATTTAACGCTCATTGATAATATTTTGAAAACCATCCAAAAAGGAACCGGAAAAAAACTGGATATATCCCATATACCTATGGACGACCCAAAGACCTTATCCCTGCTGGGCCGCGGTGAAACAACAGGCGTGTTCCAGTTTGAATCGGACGGCATAAGAAAGGTCTTAATCAATCTGAAACCGAATCGGTTTGAAGATATAGTCGCCGTCAATGCCTTATATCGTCCAGGTCCAATGGAAAACATTCCGCTTTACATTGAGCGAAAACATGGGTTGGCCCCAATAGATTACCTCCATCCAGATCTGAAAGAGATTCTCGATCCTACCTACGGCGTTATTGTTTATCAGGAACAGATCATGCAAATTGCATCAAGGCTTGCCGGATTCTCACTTGGAGAGGCCGATTTATTAAGGAGGGCCGTCTCGAAGAAGAAAAAGGAAGTATTGGATCAGGAGAGGCACCATTTTGTGAATGGGGCTTTAAAACAAGGATATTCCGAAAAAACAGCCGACGAAATTTATTCATTGATCGTCAGGTTTGCCAATTATGGATTCAACAGGAGCCATGCAGTGGCATACAGCGTCATCGCCTTTCAACTTGGATATTTGAAAACCCATTATCCTGAGTACTTCATGGCTGCACTTATGACTTCTGTAGTCGGAAATGATGAAAAGATATCCCAATATGCCCGAGAAGCTAAAAAGAAAGGCATTTTGGTGCTACCCCCTTCCATCAATGAAAGCGGCTATCCGTTTATACCGGTGAAAGAGGGGATTCGCTTCAGCCTTGGCGCCATAAAGGGAATTGGGGGGACGGTCTTAAAAGAAATCTTTGCGGCCAGGAGACAAAAGAAATTTGCCGACCTATTCGATTTTTGTTTACGGGTTTCCGGGAAAATCGTCAATAGAAAGGTATTGGAAGCATTAGTACACTCAGGTGCCTTTGATGAATTCGGCGAAGACCGGGCCACCTTGCTTGCCAGTTTGGACATCGCAATCAATCATACCGAATTGGTCAATCCAGATGATGATTTATTTGATTTGTTTTCAGATGATGAGTTCTCGCTAAAACCTAAATACAACTATGTCGAGCCCATCCCTATAGAGGACAAGCTTATCTTTGAAAAGAGCGTCCTTGGAATGTATCTATCCAATCATCCTGTTACGAGCCATAAAGAACTCTTTGGGCATTTTGGATGCCTGACCATCGACGAAGCTTTAAGTAAAAAAGAAGCAAAAATCATGCTTGGTGTGTACATCACGGCAGTTAAAGCCATTCGGACGAAAAAAGGTGATGTGATGGCCTTCTTGACGGTTAGTGATGAAGAAGGTGACCTTGAAGCCGTCGTCTTCCCAAATGTGTACAAAAGTTATTCTGCATTCTTGAATCACGGACAATTAGCGATGCTACAAGGTACATTGGAGGAGCGAAACGGGAAAAGCCAGCTCATCATTCAACATGTATATCCGTTGGAGCAAGTAAAAAATATGGCGCAGGAAAAAACGGGAACACTGTTCTTGAAAATTGAATCCGATAAGCAAACAAAAGACACTCTTCAAAAAATAAAAAAAATATTAATCCAGCATAGTGGCAACACGAAGGTCATGCTATTTTATGAACGGGAAAACCGCTATGTACAGCTATCTTATTGGGATTGGGTCAACCCGGCTGATAACCTAATCAATCTTTTGAATGGATTGTTAGGAAAAGGGAATGTGGTTTATAAGAGAGAATAACTATTTTACAACCTAACTAGTTATGTTATATTGAATGCAGGCCATGTGGTCTGACCACTAGATTTCAGCATAAAAATTCCGGGTTGCCCAATTCGTTTTAGGAGTGAAAATATGACATTAAGAGAAGAAGCATTACATATGCATCGCTTGAATCAAGGAAAATTAGAAACCGTTTCAAAGGTATCAGTTAAAAATGCTGTAGATTTAAGCTTGGCTTATTCTCCTGGTGTCGCGGAGCCGTGTAAAGAGATTTATGAAAAACCGGAAACCGTCTATGACTATACAATGAAAGGCAACACGGTAGCCGTTATTTCTGATGGAACGGCAGTATTGGGTCTAGGTAATATCGGTCCTGAAGCCGCATTGCCTGTTATGGAAGGCAAAGCTGTTTTGTTCAAGAGTTTTGCAGGAGTGGATTCGTTCCCAATCTGTTTAAAAACGACGGATGTGGATAAAATTGTAGAGACCGTTAAATTGCTTGAACCAACTTTCGGTGGAGTGAACCTAGAAGATATTGCAGCACCGAACTGTTTTGAAATCGAAGAACGACTAAAAAAAGAAATGAATATCCCTGTATTTCATGATGATCAACACGGTACAGCCATTGTAACCGTGGCCGGTCTTGTAAATGCATTGCGCCTTGTAGGGAAATCGATAACAGAAATTAAAGTGGTGGCAAGTGGGGCCGGTGCGGCAGGTATTGCCATCATCAAGTTGCTTTATAGCTATGGAGTACGTAACATCATCATGTGTGACACGAAGGGTGCCATATATGAAGGACGTACGTTAGGCATGAACGATATAAAAGAACAAGTGGCTAAAGTAACCAACCGGGATAGAATGCAAGGAAATCTCGCGACTGTAATTAGGGGAGCGGATGTATTCATCGGTGTGTCTGCTGCAGGTGCGTTAAGTCAGGATATGGTTTCTTCCATGAACAAAAATCCAATCATATTCGCCATGGCCAATCCCAATCCGGAAATCATGCCGGAGGAAGCGAAAGCTGCGGGTGCCAAAGTAGTGGGGACAGGCCGTTCGGACTTCCCGAACCAGGTTAATAATGTTCTTGCTTTTCCTGGAATCTTCCGAGGCGCATTAGATGTCCGTGCAACACATATCAACGAAAAAATGAAGGTGGCGGCTGTCGAGGCGATTGCTGGTTTAATAGAAGAGCATGAGCTGCATGAAGATTATGTTATTCCCGCCCCTTTTGATGCTAGAGTAGCACCTGCAGTTGCTGCAGCTGTGGCAAAGGCGGCTATGGAAACCGGAGTGGCAAGAATTCACGCGGATCCTGACGAAATTAAAGAGAAAACAAGAAAACTAGCAAACATAGGAAAAAGTGAGGAATAACTAATTTGGCAGATCGTACTTCTTCATCCAAAATTTATCTCGATGTTGTGGAGAGCCTGCGTAGCATGATTGAAGCAGATAACCTCTTACCGGGTGATAAAATCCCTTCTGAACGGGAGTTATCAGATCGCCTGAATGTTGGACGTTCTTCTGTCCGAGAAGCATTGCGAGCACTAGAGCTTTTAGGATTGATAGAAACTAGACGTGGTGAAGGGACGTTTATCAGGGATTTCCAGGAGCATAAGTTAGTAGAGCTTCTGGGAACCTTTTTTTTGCAAGATAAAAAGGTCCAAGAAGACTTAGCTGAAACAAAACGGTTAATTGAAATCGATTGTTTGAAGATTGTGGCCTTCTTCGCCCCAGCCCAAGAGATTAAATCACTAATCGACTGGGTCAAGGAAGAAGAATTCCATGACGATGATTTCTTCTTGAAGATTGCCATATTAAATCGCAATCGTTTGCTTGAAAGAATCTGGCGTATTGTCAACAGCTATGCTAGAACATCAGATAAGGTACTAGCCGACACAAAAAAAGAAGACTACCATACATTACTTACATACTTGCTTGAAAGAGATGAAGAAAAAGCCATCGAAACCTATCTAATTAAAATTAGAAATATGTCGAAGGACGAGTGACACCTTTTTACACGAACCTAATTTTATTTCTGATATAGTTTGTGCCAAGTATCCAAAAGGATAATTGGCGGTAAAGGGAGGATTAAGCTTGCTTAAAGATCTATTTGCAAAATCTAAGAAGAAATATGCAACGGTTCCTTTAAATCGTGAAAAACAAGATGTACCTGAAGGAATCATGACTAAATGCCCTGGTTGCAAAAAAATCATGTATACAAAAGAATTGGTGAAAAATAAGAAAGTCTGTTTACATTGTGGGTTCCATCATTCCATGTCCTCTCATGAACGAATAGAATTTCTTTTCGATGTCAATAGTTTTACAGAATATGACAAAGAATTGATTTCAGTTAACCCTCTCGAGTTCCCGGATTATCTGGAGAAATTGGAGAAGGATAAAATAAAAGCCAAAATTAATGAAGCTGTCGTTACAGGGGTAGGTAGCATAAATGGTTATGAGGTATCAACGGCTATCATGGATTCCAATTTCCGAATGGGAAGCATGGGGTCTGTCGTTGGTGAAAAAATTACACGGGCGATTGAACGGGCTGGCGAATTGAAGATACCATTCATCATTTTTACCGCATCTGGCGGTGCACGTATGCAAGAAGGGGTTCTGAGTCTAATGCAGATGGCTAAAACCAGTGCTGCCCTTAAAATGTTCAGTAATGAAGGTGGATTGATCATTTCAATGATGACCCATCCGACTACTGGTGGGGTCTCAGCAAGCTTTGCCTCTCTAGGGGATATCAATCTGGCTGAACCTGGTGCCTTGATAGGGTTTGCTGGTAGACGGATTATTGAACAAACCATACACGAAGATCTTCCTGATGACTTCCAGACATCCGAGTTCTTAATGAAACACGGCCAATTGGATGCTGTGGTTAAACGTACGGAAATGAAAGAAACATTGACAACAATCCTTAAAATTCATGCCCCAGGTGGTGAATGGTTATGATTTATGAATTAGAGTTTGAACGTCCCGTAACAGAGCTTCGGAGCAAGATTAAAGAACTCAGGGAAATAACAAAAGGAGCCGATGTTGACTTGGCTGCTGAGATAGAAAATTTGGAAAATCGTCTCGAGAAATTGGAAGCGGACATATACAACCACTTGAAACCGTGGGATCGTGTACAGATTGCTCGCCATCCAGCTCGTCCGACGACACTTGATTATATTCCTCTAATATTTAACGAGTTCATGGAATTCCATGGTGATCGCTATTACGGTGATGATGAAGCCATCGTAGGTGGCATCGGGGAATTTGATGGACTTGCTGTGACCATCATCGGTCATCAGCGTGGTAAGGATACAAAGGAAAATATTCGTCGTAATTTTGGTATGCCTCATCCTGAGGGCTATCGAAAAGCATTACGTTTGATGAAACAGGCCGAAAAATTCAATCGCCCCATCATTTGTTTTATAGATACAAAGGGGGCTTTCCCTGGTAAAGCAGCGGAAGAGCGCGGACAAAGTGAAGCCATTGCGAAGAACCTTTTTGAAATGGCGGGTCTACAAGTACCTGTTATCAGTATTGTCATTGGTGAAGGGGGAAGCGGTGGAGCACTGGCGCTTGGAGTGGCCGATCGGATATATATGCTGGAGAACTCAACCTATTCTGTAATTTCTCCAGAAGGAGCAGCGGCTATCCTTTGGAAAGATGCTTCGCAAGCGAAGCGAGCAGCCGAATCCATGAAAATCACGGCTCCCGATTTAAACCGATTGGGTGTCATTGATGAAATTATTCCTGAAGTCAGAGGCGGCGCCCATCGTGATGCCAATGAGCAAGCGAAAGCGATTAAAGAAATGTTAAATTCATCGCTAAACGAGCTACTATCTCTAAGTAGCGATGTATTAATTAATCAACGCTATGAAAAATTCAAAAAAATTGGTGAGTATGAATTGGAAGGACAGCCAGAAGGAAAGTTACTGGAAGTGGAACAACATTCATAAAAGCATGGCCATTGAAAATACGTGCTGCCGACCGGCAACGCGTTTTTTCAAGCCTTGACTTAGGCTTTTAATGCCCAATGTACGAAAAAATGGTCCTTATTTTGGTAAAGAACTCAATATTTAACGCAATTTACTTCAAATTATGAACAGAATAAGTTAGTCTTAGAACATTGGGTTTAAGCATAAGAAGAGTTTCTTGCTTATCTTAAGTGAAAAAAGGGTACAATGATAGCACATAGTTTATTTCATTAGATCGGTAGGAGAGGTGACCATTATGAAAAGAATAGGTGTATTAACAAGTGGAGGAGATTCTCCAGGCATGAATGCGGCAGTTCGGGCTGTCGTCCGGAAGGCAATTTTTCATGAAATGGAAGTCTACGGCATCTACCATGGCTACCAAGGCCTGATCAATGGTGACATAAGACGTCTTGAACTTGGCTCAGTCGGGGATATCATTCACCGCGGAGGCACCATGCTACATACTGCTCGCTGTCCCGAATTCAAGACGGAAGAAGGACAGCTAAAGGCAATCGAACAATTAAATAAAGTGGGAATTGACGGAATTGTCATTATTGGCGGAGATGGATCCTATCTTGGAGCGAAGGCATTGACGGAACGTGGGTTTCCTTGTATCGGTGTTCCGGGCACCATTGATAACGATATTCCGGGAACGGATTTTACGATTGGCTTTGATACAGCACTTAATACGGTTATCGATGCGATTGATAAAATCAGGGATACAGCAACTTCCCATGAAAGAACATATGTGGTTGAAGTGATGGGCCGAGACGCTGGTGACATTGCACTCTGGGCAGGTCTTGCTGGAGGAGCGGAAACCATTCTATGTCCAGAATATGATTTCGACATGGAAGAGATGATCGGTAAGCTTAACCGTGGACATGAACGCGGGAAAAAGCATAGTATCATCGTTGTAGCGGAAGGCGTAGGCAGTGCCATGGATATCTCCAAACAGATAGAGGCAAAAGCGGGTTTTGAAACGCGTGTGACTGTTCTTGGTCATGTTCAGCGTGGCGGATCTCCTACTGCATCTGACCGTGTATTGGCAAGCAGGCTTGGTGCACGTGCGGTCGAATTGCTTCTTGAAGGATTGGGAGGCAGGGCTGTCGGGATTGAAAAAAATAAACTAGTTGATTATGATATCATTGAGGCCCTAGCAAAGCAGCACACAATTGATAAGAAAATGTACGACCTATCAGCGGAACTATCAATTTAATTGAAAGCTGATACAATAATGAGGCAACAAAAAATTTTGTTAAATACTACGTCCTTCTCCGTTTTTTGAAAACGGCAGATCACGAGTATCTTTATAGGAGGTTGACACCATGCGCAAAACTAAAATTGTATGTACGATTGGTCCCGCAAGTGAAAGTGTAGAAAAATTGGTTCAATTAATCGAGGCAGGAATGAATGTAGCACGGCTGAATTTTTCTCATGGTGATCATGAGGAACATGCTGCAAGAATCCGCAACATCAGGGAAGCTTCAGAGAAAACGGGGAAAAAGGTAGCTATCTTGCTTGATACAAAAGGCCCGGAAATCCGGACGAACAATATGGAGAATGGCTCCATGGAGTTGACGGCAGGTAACGAAGTAACCATTTCCATGCAAGAAGTTTTAGGGACGCCAGAGAAATTCTCCATTACCTATGAAGGTCTTCTATATGACGTACAAGCTGGATCCAGAATTTTATTGGACGACGGTTTGATCGGTCTTGAAGTGTTGAATATTGATGAAACGAAAAAAGAAATTCATACGAAAATCTTAAATAGCGGTACATTGAAAAATAAAAAAGGCGTGAATGTACCTGGCGTTTCAGTTAAATTGCCGGGGATTACGGAAAAAGATGAAAAGGACATCCTTTTTGGTATCGAACAGGGAATTGATTTTATAGCTGCCTCTTTCGTTCGCAGAGCTTCAGATGTACTGGAAGTTCGTGAGTTATTACAGCAAAATGGAGCAGATTATATTCAAATCATCCCTAAAATTGAAAATCAAGAGGGTGTAGATCGTCTTGATGAAATTCTGGAAGTAGCAGATGGATTGATGGTAGCGCGTGGTGATCTAGGCGTTGAAATCCCTGCAGAAGAAGTGCCACTAGTTCAGAAAGATATGATTAAGAAATGTAACAACGCTGGGAAACCAGTCATAACAGCTACACAAATGCTTGACTCCATGCAACGTAATCCACGCCCGACACGTGCAGAAGCAAGTGACGTGGCCAATGCCATTTTTGATGGAACGGACGCAATCATGCTTTCCGGTGAAACAGCTGCTGGTACATACCCAGTCGAAGCGGTTCAAACAATGCATAATATTGCTTCACGTGCAGAAACTGCCCTGAATTATCGGGACATTCTTACAAGAAATAGCAAGGTGGACAGACATAATGTAACCGATGCTATCGGAGAATCCGTTGCACATACCGCTCTAAATCTTAACGCTGGTGCAATCATAACACCAACTGAAAGCGGTCATACGGCACGAATGATATCTAAATATCGTCCAAAAGCTCCTATCATCGCTGTTACTTCAAACGAAAGCGTGTCAAGAAGGCTTGCATTGGTCTGGGGAGTTTATCCACAGATGGGGCCTAAAGCAGAAACGACGGATGATATGCTCCAAACAGCAATCGATCAAAGCCTTGAATCCGGAATTGTTTCCCACGGCGATTTAGTAGTGATTACCGCTGGTGTACCTGTAGGTGAAATAGGAACGACTAACTTGATGAAAATTCATGTGTTAGGAGAGGTTCTATTGAAGGCTCAAGGAATCGGTAGGAAAACAGCGAAGGGCGAAGTGGTAGTTGCCAAAAATGCCAAAGAAGCCTTGGAAAAAGTAAAAGAAGGATCTGTTTTGGTTACACTCGGTTCAGATCGTGACATGATGCCGGCAATCGAAAAGTGTTCCGCATTGATTACCGAAGAAGGCGGTTTGACTAGCCACGCAGCAGTTGTCGGTGTCACATTGGGCATTCCAGTCATTGTTGGGGCAGAAAATGCTACAAAAGTCTTTAAGGATGGACAAAGAATTACGGTCGACGCTAGCCGTGGAATCATTTATGATGGCCACGCCAACGTTTTATAAAACAAAATTTTGGATGAAATCCAATCGATGATGTAAGATAAGTGTACCGTACCAGAAGTGGGCTGTGCAGGAGGAATGTAAATGAAGTATTTTTTATTGTTTATCATTGCGATGCCTATCATTGAGATTATTGTCCTCTTATTATCTGGCAATTTGATTGGGTTTTGGCCAACGCTGTTCCTAATTGTAACCACGGGTTTAATCGGTGTTTTCTTGGCTAAACGTCAAGGAATGGAAACGTGGAGAAAGGCACAGGGACAACTTCGTCATGGAATCATGCCCGGAAATGAAATCATCGATGGAATCTGTATCTTCATTGGATCTGCTCTGTTGCTTTCACCGGGACTGATTTCGGATGTTTTGGGATTAATCCTAGTGTTTCCACCCACGCGTAACCTTTTAAAACCAATTGTTATTCGGTTCATGATGAATAGGATGAACAAAGGAAAAGTAACAATCATCCAACATAAATAGTAAAAGGCTGTCCACATTTGTTATGGTGGACAGCCTTTTTTTGTCCTATTTGCATGGAAAAGAGCCCAATAAGAATGTAACTTCTTTCATCTATTCCAGTTTTTTTAATCGATAAGTCTATATTTTTAAAAAAATAAGAAATTAGGTGACAAATTTATACAGTGTGTTATATAATACAAACAGGAAATGAAATAACTGTATTATAACATAAGGAGTTTGAAAGGATGTGGAGAGCAAGATGATTACGGAAGCCAAAGGATTACAAATTACAGGAAATATCAAGCCAGGATATGAACAAATACTTACTACGGAAGCCCTTCAATTTATTGAAAGAATTGAGCGGCAGTTCGGTGGAAGAAGAAGGGAACTTTTAGAACGTCGTAAAAAGGTTCAGGAAGAAATAAACAAAGGCAAGCAGCTTGATTTCCTGGAGGAAACGAAACATATCCGTGAAAGCGATTGGACGATTGCCCCCCTCCCGAAGGACTTACAAGACCGTAGGGTTGAAATTACGGGTCCGGTTGATCGTAAAATGATTATAAATGCTTTAAATTCGGGTGCTTCAGTTTTTATGGCCGACTTTGAAGATGCCAATTCACCTACTTGGGAAAATTGTATAGAAGGCCAACTTAATTTGCGGGATGCCATCCGCGGAACCATTTCATTTGAAAACTCAAATGGCAAAGTATATACGTTGAAGGAAAAAACGGCAGTTTTAAAAATAAGGCCTCGAGGCTGGCACTTGGAGGAAAAACATGTTCTTTTAAATGGACAGCCTATTTCCGCAAGCATTTTCGACTTCGGTCTATATTTTTACCATAATGTGAAGACATTGATTGAAAAAGGTAGCGGCCCGTACTTCTATCTGCCGAAGATGGAAAGCCATCTCGAAGCTAGATTATGGAATGACATCTTTGTTTATGCCCAGAATGATCTAAGAATTCCACAGGGAACAATTAGAGCGACTGTCTTAATCGAAACGATTCTTGCAGCATTTGAAATGGATGAAATTTTGTATGAGTTGAAAGATCACTCGGCCGGCCTGAACTGCGGTCGTTGGGATTACATCTTCAGCTTCCTAAAAAAATTCCGTCATTCAGAAGACGTAATATTCCCAGATCGATTACAGGTCACAATGACTGTTCCGAATATGAGAGCCTATTCCCTTCTTGCAATCAAGACATGCCACACTCGTAATGCTCCGGCAATCGGGGGAATGGCTGCCCAAATCCCCGTCAAGAATGACCCAGTTAAGAATGATGAGGCTTTTGCGAAGGTCCGTGCCGATAAAGAACGTGAGGCAAGAGATGGACATGATGGTACATGGGTTGCTCATCCAGGCATGGTCAGTACTGCAAAGGAAGTGTTTGACCTTATCGTTCCGAAACCGAATCAAATATACCGCAAACGTGAAGATGTAGAAGTAACGGCTAATGACTTGCTGGAAGTACCTGAAGGCACGATTACGGAAGCAGGGTTGCGAACGAATATAAATGTCGGCATTCAGTATATTGCTTCATGGCTATGTGGTAGAGGG
Source organism: Peribacillus sp. NPDC097675 (assembly GCF_050277655.1). NCBI lineage: Bacteria > Bacillati > Bacillota > Bacilli > Caryophanales > Bacillaceae > Peribacillus > Peribacillus sp. NPDC097675. Next base: position 52,817 of record NZ_JBNNSK010000001.1, read on the forward strand.
GCGGCACCCATCAATAACTTAATGGAAGATGCTGCAACAGCAGAAATATCCCGTGCTCAAGTGTGGCAGTGGATTCGACATCCTAAAGGCATACTGGAAGATGGCAGGAAAGTAACGGAAGAATTATTCCATCAGATCACAGAGGAAGAATTGGACACCATTAAATCCGAAATAGGGGAAGAAGCTTTCCAATCAGGAAAATTCGACGAATCTACTAAACTATTTGAAGAACTGATAGTGGCAGACGACTTTGCTGATTTCCTTACAAATCCGGCATATGATAAATTATCTTAATATTCAATAAATTAATAGTCTAATATAATAGGAGGAAAAACATAATGACGAATGAAAGAGTAGAACAATTACGACAAAACTGGGAAAATGATTCAAGATGGACTGGGATTAAACGGACGTATACGGCGGAAGACGTAATCAAATTAAGGGGATCCATCGATATCGAACACACTTTAGCACGTCGTGGAGCTGAAAAACTATGGAATCTCCTGAAAGAAGAAGATTTCATCAATGCATTAGGAGCACTAACTGGTAATCAAGCCATGCAACAAGTAAAAGCTGGTTTGAAAGCCATCTACCTAAGCGGCTGGCAAGTTGCTGCGGATGCTAACATCGCAGGGCAGATGTATCCTGATCAAAGCTTATACCCAGCTAACTCTGTACCACAAGTCGTGAAACGTATCAATCAAACACTACAACGGGCCGACCAAATCAGCTTTGCTGAAGGAAAAGATGATATCGACTGGTTCGCTCCCATCGTAGCTGATGCAGAAGCAGGTTTTGGCGGGGCCCTTAACGTATTCGAACTCATGAAGGGGATGATTGAAGCTGGAGCAGCCGGTGTCCATTTTGAAGATCAGCTTTCTTCTGAAAAGAAATGTGGACATTTAGGTGGTAAAGTACTTCTTCCCACACAAATTGCCGTTCGTAACTTAATATCTGCTCGTTTGGCCGCAGATGTAATGGGAACTCCGACTCTATTAATTGCCCGTACAGATGCAGACGCTGCAGACTTGATCACGGATGATATCGATCCAGTTGATGCACCATTCATCACCGGTGAACGTACTCCAGAAGGATTCTACCGCACGAAAGCAGGTCTTGATCAAGCGATTGCCCGGGGCCTTGCATATGCACCATACGCTGACCTTATCTGGTGCGAAACATCCGAACCAAACCTTGCAGATGCCCGCCGTTTTGCGGAAGCAATTCACGCTGAGTTCCCTGGCAAACTACTGGCTTACAATTGTTCACCGTCCTTCAATTGGAAAGCAAAATTAAGTGATGAGGAAATTGCTAGCTACCAAATCGAATTAGGTAAATTGGGCTATAAATTCCAGTTCGTTACTCTTGCAGGCTTCCACTCATTGAACCACAGCATGTTCAAACTTGCTCTTGGATATAAAGAACGTGGAATGGCAGCATACTCCGAATTACAGCAAGCTGAGTTTGCTAGCGAAGGGGAAGGCTATACGGCAACCCGTCACCAACGTGAAGTTGGAACTGGTTACTTTGATGAAGTGGCACAAGTTGTTTCGGGTGGGACTTCTTCTACAACGGCACTCGCTGGTTCTACGGAGGCAGAACAGTTCGAAACATCAAAATAATAGATAGAAAAAAATCCGTTTCGAATATCGAGGCGGATTTTTTCTATGAAACTTAAGGGAATTTATTGGGGGTTGTTTTTTTTGTATCAGGACCCATGATGTACGACCAAATGGCTTTAAAGACATGAGCACGTTGAAGCGTATTGAATATGACCAGGGCCACTGGACCGGCAATCAATCCGAGGAATCCAATTAACTTAAAACCAATGAACAAGGCGATGAGAGTAGCGAGCGGGTCCAAGCCGATACTAGAAGAAAGTACTTTTGGCTCTATCAATTGGCGCTGGACAACCACGATGATATACAGCACAGACAACCCGATGCCAAGACTGTTATTCCCAGAAATGAATTCGAAGATGATCCACGGAATGAAGATGGTACCTGTCCCTAAATAGGGGATGATATCGACTAAGCCACAAATTAAAGCAATGGTTATCGAATATTTGACTCCTAAAATAAGAAATCCGATCAAGATGGTGACGGTCGATAATGAAACGAGTGTAAATTGAGCACGAATGAACCCGAATAATGCTCGTTTTAGATCACGAAATAAACGTTTGGCCCCGGAAAACACCTTATTCGGTAATACGTTTCCTGTCATTCTTCCAAAATGGTCATAGTCTTTACTTATGAAGAAGGTGCCCAATAAAGTAAACAGGAGTGCTGTAACAGTCGTCGGGAACCAACCGATGATAGCCGGAATATTTTTTAGGAAGGTTTGGATGAAACTGCTGACCCCGGTAGTGATGGATTCACCAATGTTTTGGATGTTCTTGATGATGGTGTCTTGCTGCTCGTTATCTAACGTATTGAACATAGCAGTCGTTTGATTGTACAAGGGGATAATCTTGGTGGAGATGAGCGTTTCTATGTAATCCACGATGGTTTCGATATGCTCGGGTATCACACCTGCAAGGTAATTAGTGCCTGAAATGATTTCGGTAACCAAGAGGGTAATAAGTCCAGCAAAAACAAGGAAAATGAGCAATAGAGAGACAAAAACAGCAAGACCTCTTGGCAGGTGAGCTTTCTTTTCGAGGAAAGTAACAAGGGGGTTCATCAAGAAAGCGATAATCATGGCAATAATGAATGGATATGTATACTTTGATAAATAAAAAATCGCCATTCCGCCTAGAATGATACTCCCGATGACTGACAAGAATCGGATGAATCGGTAGATGAAAACAGGGTTCAAGATATTCCCTCCTTCTTACAGTAGCATTTGTATTATAATTGTAACGGTGTTGGAAAAGAAAGGAAAGTTCCTTTTGGGATTCATCTTGAACTTTTTCTTTCAGTGTTCTGATAAAACCTTGAATTTTTCATGAGGAAAAGGTGTAGTTTGTTATGTTAAGATAACAAAAGGAGGAGGAGGTGGCGTATGATAAACGGTCCAGTCATATTTTTAATTTTACTTGCTGCCATAGGGTGGTTTGGGAAAAACACATCACTTATTGCAGCTGCAGGTTTTCTGTTACTTATGAAAATCATTGGGCTTGATACGAAAGTGTTCCCCTATCTAGAAGGTAAAGGAATCAACTTAGGCGTTACGATCATTACCATTTCAGTGCTGATCCCGATTGCAAATGGGGCGATTGGTTTTAAGGAGCTTGGTGATGCTATTAAATCGCCTTATGCATGGATAGCATTGGCTTCTGGAATAGCGGTTGCATTGATAGCGAAAAATGGAATCACCTTACTTTCACATGACCCGCATATTACTACCGCGTTGGTTTTTGGGACGATTCTAGCGGTCGCATTATTCAAGGGTGTTGCGGTAGGTCCATTGATTGGGGCTGGAATAGCTTATTTATGCATGCAGATCTTCGATTTTTTTAAATGATTATCCAATAATGTAAATAATAATTGTTTAATTCTTCTGGAAATTTTTTATCTTCCTTATGTCGTAAATATTCTGCTTGGATTCTTTTTTTATATAAAATTCTATGAAAAAACTAAAAAATGTAGAGGGTTTAGTAACTGGAATTTTTCTAATGAAATAATAATTTTTTCATATTTTAAGCGCTTTTCATTCCCAAAAAAGTGATTATTGTTTATAATAATGTTGTAACTATACCGAGTCATTATATTAAGATTAAAAAATATTGATTTTTTAAAATCTTAAAAAGAGTGTAGTTATTGAGCAAGCGCTCACTAGGAAGCGTGCTACAAGCATTAATTTTTAGAATTCGTATATGCGATTATATAAGGTCGTGCACCTTACTATTGTTTGTGTCACAGTGTGTGAACACTTTCGATGAGTTATGCATGCCTTCAGCTAAAAATATAGATGGTTGGGTAGGATGGCTAACTCTTGGAAGCGCTATATTTATACGTAATGAGCAAGGATATAGGGGAATTTTAGAAAAAGGAGAGATTTTATATGACAGCAACAAAAGGTCTAGAAGGTGTGGTAGCAACTACTTCATCCGTAAGTTCCATCATCGACGATACACTAACTTACGCTGGGTACGATATCGATGATTTAGCTTCAAATGCCACATTTGAGGAAGTAATTTATCTATTATGGCATGGAGCTCTTCCAAACAAAAGTCAATTAGCTGAACTAACAAAACAACTTGCTGAAAACGCAGAAATTCCTGCAGAAGTTGTTAATCACTTCAAAACATACCCAATTGACAAAGTACATCCAATGGGTGCTCTTCGCACAGCGATTTCTCTTCTTGGTCTATATGATGAAGAAGCAGACGTAATGAGCGAAGAAGCTAACTACCGTAAAGCAATTCGCATCCAAGCTAAGATTCCGACGTTAGTAACAACTTTCGCACGTACCCGTCAAGGTAAGGAAGCGGTTGCACCACGTACGGATTTAAGCTTTGCTGCTAACTTCTTATATATGTTAAGTGGTAACGAACCAACTGCAATCGAAGAAGAAGCATTCAACAAAGCATTAGTTCTACATGCTGACCATGAATTAAACGCTTCTACATTTACAGCTCGTGTATGTGTAGCTACACTTTCTGATATCTATTCAGGTGTAACTTCTGCAATTGGCGCATTAAAAGGCCCTCTTCATGGCGGAGCCAACGAACAAGTTATGAAAATGCTAACAGAAATCGGTTCTGTAGAAAACGTAGAGCCTTACATCAACGAAAAATTAGCTAACAAAGAAAAAATCATGGGCTTTGGCCACCGTGTATACCGTAAAGGTGACCCACGTGCTAAACACCTTAAAGAAATGTCTCAAAAATTGACTGAACTTACTGGTCAGCCTCAATATTATGAGATGTCTATTAAAATTCATGAAATCGTGACTGGTCAAAAAAATCTTCCACCAAACGTAGATTTCTATTCTGCTTCTGTATACCACAGTTTGGGTATTGAGCATGACCTATTCACACCAATCTTTGCAGTGAGCCGTGCATCTGGATGGATCGCTCATATCCTTGAGCAATATTCAAACAACCGCCTTATCCGTCCACGTGCAGAATATGTTGGACCAGGTATGCAAAAATACGTACCAATTGAAAACCGATAAAAAATTCGAATAAATTAAATTTTTTTCGAAATTTATATTTAATTTCATCAAATTTGTAGTAAATTAATAGATGTGGGTAAAAAAGGTTAGTGGTTCTGTCGGAATTATAGGGCAGACCAGCTAGCCTTTGAATTTGAATCGGAGGTAAAGAGACATGACACAAAGCCAAAAAATCACAGTTACTAACGGTGTTCTTAACGTACCAAACAATCCAATCGTTCCTTTCATTGAGGGAGACGGAATCGGTCCTGATATTTGGGCAGCAGCAGTACGCGTTTTAGATGCAGCTGTTGAAAAAGCATACAACGGCGAAAAGAAAATCGAATGGAAAGAAGTTTTAGCTGGACAAAAAGCATTTGACCAAACGGGCGAATGGCTTCCACAAGAAACTCTTGATGTCATCAACGAATATCTAATCGCTATCAAAGGACCACTTACAACACCAATCGGCGGTGGTATCCGTTCATTGAACGTAGCATTGCGCCAAGTACTAGACTTATTCGTATGTCTACGCCCAGTACGTTACTTCGACGGTGTACCTTCACCAGTTAAACGTCCTGAAGACACTGACATGGTTATCTTCCGTGAAAACACTGAAGACATCTATGCTGGTATCGAATATGCAAAAGGTTCTGACGAAGCGAAAAAATTAATCGACTTCTTACAAAATGAGTTTGGTGTTAAAAACATCCGTTTCCCAGAAACTTCTGGTCTTGGTATCAAGCCAATTTCTGAAGAGGGTACAAAACGTCTTGTTCGTGCAGCACTTAACTATGCAATCAAAGAAGGCCGTAAATCGTTAACACTTGTTCATAAAGGTAACATCATGAAGTTCACAGAAGGTGCATTCAAAACTTGGGGTTATGAAGTTGCTGAAACAGAATTCGCTGACAAAGTGTTCACTTGGAACCAATATGACCAAATCAAAGAAGCTGAAGGCACAGAAGCTGCTAACAAAGCACAATCTGCTGCAGAAGCTGAAGGCAAAATCATCGTTAAAGATTCTATTGCCGATATCTTCTTACAACAAATCCTAACTCGTCCAAAAGAGTTTGATGTTGTTGCAACAATGAACTTGAACGGAGACTACATCTCTGACGCACTAGCTGCTCAAGTTGGCGGAATTGGTATTGCTCCAGGAGCTAACATCAACTATGAAACTGGACATGCTATTTTCGAAGCGACTCACGGTACTGCTCCTAAATATGCTGGTCTTGATAAAGTTAACCCTTCTTCAGTTCTTCTTTCAGGCGTTCTTTTACTTGAGCACCTTGGTTGGAATGAAGCAGCTAACAGCATCACTAAATCAGTAGAAAAAACTATTGCTTCTAAAGTTGTTACATATGACTTTGCCCGCCTAATGGAAGGTGCAACAGAAGTAAAATGTTCTGAGTTCGCTGACGAACTTATCAAAAACCTTTAATTTTTACTTATCACGCCTTTTGGAAAAGAGCCGATACCGGTTCTTTTCCGGAAGGCGTATAATTATATATTCAGACGTTAAAAATTTTCTGAAATATTTGCATATTTCAAGGGGGAATTCATATGTCTACACGTAAAAAAATTACAGTGGTTGGTGCTGGTTTCACCGGTGCAACCGCAGCATTCCTTGCTGCTCAAAAAGAACTTGGTGACATCGTTTTAGTTGATATTCCACAAGCAGAAAACCCTACAAGAGGTAAAGCACTTGATATGGCTGAAGCAGGTCCGGTCCTAGGATTTGATGCTACTATCATTGGTACTTCCGACTATTCGGATACAGCTGATTCAGACGTGGTTATCATCACTGCCGGCATCGCTCGAAAGCCAGGCATGAGTCGTGATGATTTAGTACAAACAAACCAAAAAGTTATGAAGGCTGTAACGAAAGAAGTGGTCAAACATTCTCCAAATACAACAATCATCGTTTTAACTAACCCAGTAGATGCAATGACTTACACCGTTTATAAAGAATCGGGTTTCCCTAAAGAACGGGTGATTGGACAATCCGGTGTTCTGGATACAGCACGTTTTCGTACATTCGTCGCTCAAGAGTTGAACGTATCGGTTAAAGATGTCACGGGTTTCGTGCTTGGTGGGCATGGTGATGATATGGTTCCTTTAGTTCGTTACTCAACCGCCTGTGGGATTCCTTTAGAAACTTTAATTTCGCAAGATCGTTTAGAAGCTATCGTTGCTCGTACGCGTACCGGCGGCGGAGAAATTGTCAACCTCCTTGGTAATGGTAGTGCCTATTATGCGCCGGCAGCTTCTCTGGTGGAAATGGCTGAATCAATCCTTAAAGACCAACGTCGCGTTCTTCCATCAATCGCTTACCTTGATGGGGAATATGGTTTTGAAGGAATTTACCTGGGTGTGCCAACCGTACTGGGTGCCAACGGAATTGAAAAAATCATCGAATTGGAATTGACAGAGAGTGAAAAAGCAGCACTTTCTAAATCAGTTGATTCTGTTAAAGCTGTCATGCAAATATTGAATTAAGATAAATTCTCTATACGAGACTGCCTAGGTAAACAGCAGGGAAGGCTAAGCCTTTCTCTGTCATTTATCTAGGTGGTCTTTATATATATGGAGGTGAGATTTCTTTAGGTGGAGGATTTTTTAAGTGTGATTTTTCGTTATTATTCTTTATAATAGAGTTGGATGAGTAGACAATGAAAAGTCTTTAGGGTAATACAAAATTCAGGAGGATCTAATGTCAAAGAAAATTCTCGTAGTGGATGACGAACAATCAATTGTTACCTTACTGCAATACAATTTAGAGCAGGCTGGTTATTCTGTTATTACAGCTTTGGATGGGGAAGAAGGTCTACGGGCTGCTGTGGAGCTTCGTCCTGATTTGGTCGTATTGGATTTAATGTTACCCAAATTGGATGGGCTGGAAGTATGTAAACAGCTTCGTCAACAAAAACTCAATATCCCAATACTGATGCTGACTGCCAAAGATGATGAATTTGATAAGGTTCTTGGTCTGGAGTTAGGGGCTGATGATTATTTAACGAAGCCCTTTAGCCCTCGTGAGGTTGTTGCACGGATTAAAGCGATACTCAGAAGATCACAGTTATCTAATGGTATTGAGAGTCAGGTTGATCAGGAGAATCAACCACTTAAAATAGGTGATTTGAAAATTTTCCCTGATCGTTATGAAGCATACTTTGATGAAGAACAATTAGAATTGACTCCAAAGGAATTTGAATTGCTTTTATATCTATTGAAGAATAAAGGAAGAGTTTTGACCAGAGATCAGTTATTAAGCACCGTCTGGAATTATGATTTTGCCGGCGATTCACGTATCGTAGATGTTCACATCAGTCACCTTAGGGAGAAAATTGAACAGGATACAAAAAAGCCTCTCTATATAAAAACGATAAGGGGCTTGGGTTATAAGTTTGAGGAGCCTAAAAAGGAATGACGACGTACCGTAAGAAACTTTTATTCACCCTTATCGCATTGGTGATGGTAGTCCTGATGGCCGTTGGTTTATTATTGGGACATCTTTTCAAAAGTTACTATATTAAGACATTTAATGAACGTATTCAAAATGAAACGTTTTTCATTTCTACATATATTAATGAGCATGGCGGAATCACATCCTTTTTGAAAAAAGGCAAAACGGATAAATTAACGCCATTGCTCGAATCCAACTTAACCATTCTCTCAGCGGACGGAGAAATCTTATATGATTCGACTTCTTCCGACGAGTTGCGTGAAAACCATGCGGATGTCTTGGAAAAGATTACCCTGGAAAAAGGGAAAAATCAAAGGGAAGGCTTCGAAGTGGTGGATGGAGAATCGGATCTTCACTATTATTGGAGTGCCATTGAAAAGGATGGTCAGCTAGAAGGGTTTGTCGTCCACAGTAATGAAATCAAGGCCATTCACCAGGTCAATCGACAAATGTGGAGCATATTGGTGGTTTGTTTAGGGACCGCCTTGATTATCATCTTAATGTTGGCAAGTAAGATTACTTCCTATTACACTCGGCCGATAGAAGAGGCTACAATGGCAGCTATCGAAATGTCGAAAGGAAATTATCGAACGCGTAAATTCGAGCAGCATTCTGACGAAACAGGCATGTTGACGTCTTCATTGAACAAATTGGCCAAAAATCTACAAGAAACAGAAATGGCGAGGGAAATGAACCAAGACCGTTTGGAAACACTTGTTGAGAATATGGGAAGCAGCGTCTTGTTAATTGACAGCAAAGGGTATACAACACTCATTAATCGGGAATACAAGAAAACTTTTGATGTGGACTCACATACGTTCTTATATAAAGACTATTACTCGGTGATTAAAGACGAAGAAGTCATAGCCTTAATCGAAGAGATATTCAGAACGGAAAAAACGATTAAGCGTCAGGTGAAAATTCCGCATTCTCTTAAACGTAAACATTTCGAAATCTATGGTGCCCCAATTATAGGTGATTATGATGAATGGAAGGGTATCTTGCTTATTTACCATGACATCACTGAATTGAAAAAGCTTGAGCAAATGAGGAAGGATTTTGTGGCTAATGTCTCCCATGAATTAAGGACACCGATTACTTCGATTAAAGGATTCTCAGAAACGTTATTAGATGGGGCTTGGAAAGATGAAGCAACGTTGAAACACTTTTTATCGATCATTCTAAATGAAAGTGATCGGCTCCAAGAGCTCATTCAGGCACTTCTTAATTTATCCAAAATGGAACAACAGGAATTTGTTCTGAAAGCAGACAAGGTAGATATCACAAGTACCTTGAAGGAAATTCAGGAAATGCTGATTGGCAAGTTACGAAAAAAGAGAATCTCCCTTGAAATTCAGGTTCCCAAGACTCCGGTATTTATTGAAGGGGAATCAGATCGAATCAAACAAGTGTTCATCAACTTAATTACTAATGCTGTAGCCTATACTCCTAATGGTGGGACTGTATCAGCGACAGTCAGGGAGAATGAACAAACCGTGGATATCATCATTCAGGATAATGGAATCGGGATTGAGGAGAAAGAGCTTCCAAGGATTTTTGAACGATTTTATCGAATTGATAAAGCAAGAAGTCGTGATTCGGGAGGCACTGGAATCGGTCTTGCCATCGTCAAACATATCGTAGAAGTTCATAAAGGTAAAATTACCGTAGAAAGTAAACCTGGAACCGGTACGACGTTCACGGTGACATTCAATAAAAGGTTGAAAGGGAAGATGTAGAGTTTACAAAGGCTTTACACTCCCTTAAAACGAACTTCATAATGGTGGGTTACAATTATTGTACAACCCCTCATCCAAGGAGTTTAGTAAGGCAGGGAGATACTCGTCTCTGCTTTTTTTTATGCGGAAAATTAGCGTGGTATGTCTGATGATTTATTAAATATTTTAAATTTTACGAAACTTTGATCCTTTATTTGCGTAAATAAGATATAACACCAAATAAGGGGTGATACATATCGTTAGCTTAAAAAGGATTTATACGATAACGGGACTTGTTATTCTCATTTTAATTCTCGGAGTGGTGGCCATAACCACTTGGTACACGGTGGATGAATCAGATCAATCCGTCATTATGACGTTTGGTAAAGTGGAAGAGACGATAACTGAACCAGGCCTTCACTTTAAGTTGCCTTGGCCGATTCAATCGGTTCATAAACTCTCAAAGGAAACCTTCAGTCTCCAATTTGGCTACAAGGAAGAAGGCGGCAAGGTAACGGAATACCCGAGAGAGACGAAGATGATTACCGGTGATGAGAACATCGTGTTGGCTGACTTGGTAGTTCAATGGAAAATTACCGATCCACCCAAATACTTATTCAATTCAGATGATCCACAGAAAATTTTGTATGACACGACTTCCGCTGCTTTAAGGAGCATAATCGGAAGTACGGAAATCGATGACGCCCTCACCTCAGGGAAAGCGAAAATTGAAGCGGACGTTCGTGAGTTACTATCAGAGTTAATGGGGAAATATGATGTTGGCATTTCCATCTCCGCGGTTAAGTTACAGGACGTGGAACTACCGAATGAAGAAGTGCGAAAAGCCTTTACGAATGTAACAGACGCCCGGGAGACAGCGAATACGAAATATAATGAAGCCAATAAATATTCAAATAAACGGATTAATGAAGCAGAAGGGGAGAAAGACGCCCTTATTTCTAAGGCTAACGGCGAAAAAGCTGCCCGTACCGAAGCAGCACGCGGTGATGTGGCGGTATTTGATAAGTTGTATAGTGAATATAAGGGCAATAAGGATATTACAAGAGATCGTCTGATAATAGAGACGCTTGAACAAGTATTGCCGAACGCGGATATATATATCATGAACGATGACGGAAATACTATGAAATATTTGCCGCTTCGTCCATTGGAAAAAGAAGAAACGAAAACATTGCCTGCGCCTAGTGAAGAGGAAACGAAAGCACCGGATAGTGTAAAGACTAATGAAGAGAAACCGAGTGACGGTTCGGCAGTGAAAGGGGGCACCCAGCCATGAGCGGAAAAGTGATAGATTTTAATGAGCTCAAAAAAGGTGACTTTCAATGGAGAGGCTATGTCAAGATAGGGATTTTTCTCATTATCTTCATCCTCTTAATGCTCATCATCATCACGAATGTGTATATTGTCAAAGAAGGGGAATACAAAGTCGTACGCCAATTCGGTGAAGTGGTTAGAATTGATAAAACGCCAGGCTTAAAGGCTAAGGTACCTTTCATTCAAAGTGTTGTGACTTTACCTAAGTATCAAATGAGTTCTGATGTGTCCGAAGCTGAAATCAATACGAAAGATAAAAAACGGATGCTGATCGATAATTATGCAGTCTGGCGCATAGAAGACCCGAAAAAATTGATTACGAATGCGAGGACGCTTGAAAATGCGGAAACGAGGATGGAAGAGTTCATCTATTCGGCGGTCCGTTCAGAATTGGGACAGCTGGATTATGATGAAATCATCAATGATGAGAAGTCTTCTAGAGGAAGTTTGAACGACCGAATCACGGAAAAGGTGAACGACCTACTAGTGAAGGATAATTACGGAATCAGCCTTACCGATGTCAGAATCAAACGAACTGATTTGCCTGCGGATAATGAGGAATCGGTCTATAAGCGGATGATATCCGAGCGGGAATCGAAAGCGCAGGAGTATCTATCAAAGGGAGACGCGAAGAAAAACCGAATCATAGCAGATACGGATCGAAAGGTAACGGAATTACTTTCAACTGCACAAGCCAACGCAGAAGTCATACGTGCCGAAGGAGAGGGAGAATCGGCCAAGATTTATAATAAATCCTTCTCCAAGGATCCTGAATTTTATAAACTATACCGGACGCTGGAATCTTACAAAAAAACGGTCGGTGATCAAACGGTGATCATCTTACCGTCTGATTCCCCTTACGCTAGCTTGTTAATGGGAAATACTAAATAATCATATGGCCGTTCATTTTTCTTTCCACTTCTACTCATGGTAGAATGGAAAGAGAAGATGAACGGTTTTTTGTGTGTTTATAGAAGCCGACCTACATAAAACGGGTGTGACTGGAGGAAGACAAATTTGAATAAAAAGCTAGTACTTATAGATGGAAACAGCATAGCCTACCGCGCATTCTTTGCGCTTCCGCTTCTGAATAATGACAAGGGGATCCATACGAATTCAGTATACGGATTCACCATGATGCTTAATCGCATTCTTGAAGAAGAAAAGCCAACGCATATACTCGTGGCTTTCGATGCTGGTAAAACGACATTTAGACATGCTTCCTATAAGGAATACAAGGGTGGGCGTCAAAAAACACCGCCTGAACTATCCGAACAATTTCCTTTTATCCGTGAGCTGCTTGACTGTTTTCAAATCAAACGGTATGAATTGGAAAATTACGAAGCCGATGATATTATCGGCACGCTTTCCCTTCAAGCCGAGAAAGATGGTTTTGAAGTGAAGGTCATTTCGGGAGATAAGGACTTAACGCAACTAGCTTCACCGAACACGACCGTTTCAATCACGAAGAAGGGCATTACGGAAATCGAAGAATACACACCAAAGCATATCCATGAAAAATATGGCCTTTCTCCCGTGCAAATCATTGATCTAAAAGGATTGATGGGTGATTCGTCTGATAATATACCGGGCATTCCAGGGGTAGGCGAGAAAACGGCTCTTAAATTATTACACCAATTCGAAACGGTTGAAAACCTGCTTCAATCGATTGATGAGGTAAGTGGCCAGAAATTAAAAGAAAAGATTGAAGAGCATAAAAATCTTGCCATCCTAAGTAAAGAGCTAGCGACGATTACAAGGGAAGCTCCTATAGAAGTGGCAGTGGACGAAACTGAGTACAACGGAATGGACCAGGAAAAGGTCATAGGTTTCTATAAAGAATTAGGTTTCTCCACGCTGCTTGATAAATTGGACGTTTCAGGGGGGGAACCGCTTGAACAGGAAGACATCTATGTTCAGACGAGTTCTGAAATGAAACCGGAAATGTTCTCTGATAAAAATGCCCTGTACCTCGAAATTCTCGAAGATAATTATCATCATGCAGAAATATTGGGCATTTCCATCAGTAATGAACAAGGGAATTTTTATTTCCCGGGTGAAACAGCCCTGACGTCTGATTTGTTCAAGGCGTGGGCGGAAGATGAGACCAAAAAGAAAACGGTCTATGATGCGAAGCGTACGGTTGTGCTTCTGCGGCATCGTGGAATTGACATAAAGGGGATCGATTTTGATGTATTTTTAGCATCCTATATCTTGGATCCTGGAGAGTCTGTAGATGAAGTGGCAGAAATCACAAAAACTCAGGGGCTGGTCCGTCTTGAAAGCGATGATGTTTTTTATGGAAAAGGAGCAAAGCGAAAGATTCCTGGAGATGCCGAACTTAGTGAGCATATTGCTAGAAAAGCGAAGGCTATTTTTGGATTAAAGGAACCGATGGTCGAAAAACTGCATGAATACGAACAATATGACTTGTTAACCGATCTAGAGTTACCATTGTCCATCATTCTTGCAAATATGGAGTGGCAGGGCGTTAAAGTCGATATCGGGAGATTGAACAAGATGGGACAGGAATTGGCTGTCCGCTTAAGAAGCATTGAAGAACGGATATTCGACTTGGCCGGAGAAGCATTCAATATTAACTCCCCTAAACAACTTGGGATGATTCTTTTTGAGAAATTGGAGCTTCCTGTATTGAAAAAAACAAAGACTGGCTATTCCACGTCAGCTGATGTACTCGAAAAACTTGAGAGTAAGCATGATATCGTTAAAGAAATTCTGCTGTACCGTCAGTTGGGGAAACTTCAGTCAACCTATATCGAGGGCTTGCTCAAAGTTGTGAATCGGGATACGGATAAGGTACACACCCGTTTCAATCAGGCATTGACCCAAACAGGGCGTTTGAGTTCCACGGACCCTAACTTGCAAAATATCCCGATTCGCCTGGAAGAAGGTCGGAAAATCAGACAGGCGTTCATTCCTTCTGAAAAGGATTGGATTATTTTCGCAGCCGACTATTCACAGATTGAGCTCCGCGTATTGGCGCATATTGCTAATGACAGCGGGTTGGTTGACGCGTTCAGGGCGGGTATGGATATTCATACAAGGACTGCGATGGATGTATTCCATGTGCCTTCGGAAGAGGTGACCTCGAACATGCGTCGCCATGCTAAAGCCGTAAACTTCGGAATTGTTTATGGAATAAGTGATTATGGACTTTCGCAAAGTCTTGGAATAACACGAAAAGAAGCTGGTGAGTTCATCGAGAGATACTTTAAAAGCTTCCCGGGTGTGCAAGATTATATGGAAGAAAGCATTCATGAAGCACGTAAGAACGGATATAGTACAACGTTATTACAAAGAAGGCGCTACATTCCGGAAATTACGAGCCGTAATTTCAATATACGCAGTTTCGCTGAAAGGACAGCGATGAATACCCCAATCCAAGGAAGTGCAGCAGATGTCATCAAGCTTGCGATGATCAATATGAACGAGCGTCTGAAAAAAGAAGGTCTTAAAACGAGAATGCTCCTGCAAGTACATGATGAATTGATTTTTGAAGCTCCACCGGAGGAACTTGAGATTCTGATGAAAATCGTACCGGAGGAAATGGAAAGTGCGATTGAACTGAATGTTCCACTAAAAGTGGATTATGCATACGGACCAACATGGTTTGATGCCAAATAAATAAAGATAGGTGATAATGAATGCCAGAACTTCCTGAAGTGGAAACCGTCAGAAGAACATTAGAGCAGCTTGTTTTGGGAAAGGAAATCGTGGAGGTTTCCGTCTTATGGCCGAAAATCATTAAGGCACCTGAACCGGTTGAGCAATTTCAAGATGCATTAAGGGGCCAGACGATTCAAGATATTGGTCGTAGGGGCAAGTTTCTCATTTTTACCTTAGATGATTATGCCATGGTCTCTCATTTAAGGATGGAAGGGAAATATGGAGTGCATCCAAAAGAAGAACCATATGACAAGCACACTCATGTCATTTTCACTTTCACGGACGGCAGTGAACTTAGGTATCGGGATGTCCGCAAATTCGGGACGATGCATTTATTTCGCAAAGGAGAAGAAATGGATCAAATGCCTCTTTTGCATTTAGGTCCTGAACCCTTATCAGACGAGTTCACTGTAGAGGGACTGAGTGCGAAACTTGCTAAAACAAGTAGGAAGATCAAGCCTGTTCTTCTCGATCAAACCGTTGTGGTTGGAATCGGTAATATTTATGTGGACGAATCATTGTTCCGATCCGGCATCCATCCGGAGCGTAAGGCCTCTTCCCTTACCTTGGAAGAAATTATAAGGCTGCATGCCGAAATCGTCGCTACCTTGAGCGAAGCGGTGGAAAAAGGCGGAAGCACAATCCGTTCGTATGTCAACTCACAAGGTCAAATCGGTATGTTTCAATTGGAACTAAATGTATACGGACGCAAAGGGGAGAACTGTAAGGTTTGTAATACCCCTCTAGAGAAGTTAGTCGTGGCCGGACGAGGTACACATATATGTCCGTCCTGTCAGCAGAATAAGTAGTCATATATAAAAACACATCGGATGGGCTCCTTCCATATACTAGGGTAGCAATAAGATGGGAAGGAGCAATCATTCCGATGTGGCTACAAATCATTTTCCTTGCTTTTGCAGTGAGTATTGACGGTTTTGGTGTAGGTTTGACATTTGGTATGCGAAAGATCAAAATACCCTTGAAATCAATTGCAGTGATATCAGTCTGTTCGGCGATGAGTTTGGGGATGGCGATGGTCATCGGTGAATTCATCAGTCAGCTAATCTCTGTCGGGGCCGCTGAAAAAACAGGGGGCATTATCCTTGTTCTTTTGGGTTCCTGGATGGTGTACCAATATTTCAAGCCTGAGAAAGAAACGAATGACGAGCGATATCATGAAAAAATCATCTTTAACTTCGAAATTAAATCACTTGGCGTGGCTATCAATATCCTACAAAAACCATTGAATGCCGATTTTGATAAATCAGGAACAATTACTGGAATCGAGGCACTTGTGCTTGGATTTGCCTTGTCACTCGATGCATTCGGTGCGGGTGTGGGAGCGGCCATGATGGGAATCTCCCCTATCATTCTTGCGCTCTGCATAGCCGTGATGAGCTTCATCTTTATAGGGAGTGGACTTCAATGCGGAAAATTACTTTCTAATAATAAACTTGTGCAGCATTTGACCTTTCTTCCGGGCTTATTACTGATTCTAATTGGCTTATTCAAATTATAAAGAGACGAGATAAAGGGGGAGCTTATGGGACAAATCATTGGAATCACTGGAGGCATTGCCAGTGGGAAAAGTAGTGTCAGCCAATATCTAAGGGAATTGGGATTCACGATAGTGGACGCAGATGTGGCTTCTCGTGCTGTCGTGGAACCTGGTGAAAGTGCCTATCTACAAGTGGTCAAGGCTTTCGGTGAAGGTCTTTTATTACCTGATGAAAGTATTGACCGGGCTAAATTAGGTTCCATTATATTTCATGATCAAGAAAAAAGACTGCTTTTAAATAGCATCGTACATCCGGCTGTGAGGAATTGGATGCGTCAGGAAACGGATAAGGCCCTTGCAACAGGATTGAAAACCGTATTTATGGACATTCCGCTCTTGTTCGAAAGCAAGCTGACGTCCATGGTGGAAAAAACCCTCTTGGTCTATGTAGATGAATCGGTTCAACTGGAGAGGTTAATGAATCGGAACATGTTAACTAAATCCGAGGCATTAGCAAGGATTCATTCGCAAATGCCTTTGAAAGATAAAAAAGCACTAGCGGATGCCATTGTCGATAATAATGGGAATAGGGAAGAAACGAAAAAGCAGGTTGATGACGTACTTAAGAAATGGAATGTCTTATAAAGAATTCGGAAAAAGGAAGAACCCGCAAAGGGTTCTTCCTTTTTTTTACTAAAAAAGAACAAATCCGCTTTTTTATTAACACATTTAGGATTAAATATGTTATACTAATTACATATGAAGGGTAATAAGTATAACATTAATATATTCAGGAGGGTCCGATAAATGAATTCAAGAATAGCAATTAACGGATTTGGAAGAATTGGAAGAATGGTTTTCCGTAAGGCAATTTTGGATGAGAGTCTGGACATCATTGCCATTAATGCAAGCTATCCTGCTGAAACGTTAGCCCATTTATTGAAGTATGATACAGTACATGGGAAATTTGATGGTATGATTGTTGCTGAAGATGATTCCCTTGTCGTGAATGGGCGACGTGTACAACTGATTAATAATCGCGATCCAAAGTTATTGCCTTGGAAAGAGATGGATATAGATATTGTAATAGAAGCTACGGGCAAATTCAATGACCGATCTAAAGCAGCGATGCATCTAGAAGCAGGAGCAAAAAGGGTCATACTTTCCGCGCCGGGTAAAAATGAAGACGTTACCATTGTGATGGGCGTTAATCAGGAAGCGTTAGAAATCGACAAGCACTTTGTTATTTCGAACGCATCTTGCACGACTAATTGCCTTGGACCGGTTGCGAAAGTGCTCGAACAGAAATTTGGTATAGACAACGGCCTAATGACGACCATTCATTCTTATACGAATGATCAAAATAACATTGATAACCCACATAAAGATCTAAGACGTGCTCGCGCTGCTGCTGAAAGTATCATTCCTACGACTACAGGTGCAGCTAAAGCTCTTTCGTTGGTGTTGCCTCAACTGAAAGGCAAGCTTCATGGTATGGCCATACGTGTACCGACGCCTAACGTATCATTAGTCGATCTTGTTGTGGATTTAAATTGTGATGTTACGATTGATGAAGTGAATCAAGCTTTCATTGACGCTTCAGAAAATGAGCTTAACGGAATTATGGAATATACAACAGAACCGCTTGTTTCAAGTGATTTTAAAACCAATCCTCACTCTGCAATCATCGATGGCTTATCGACCATGATGATTGGTGAAAGAAAAGTGAAAATCCTTGCTTGGTATGATAATGAGTGGGGATATTCTAACCGTGTAGTCGATCTTGTCAAATTAGTGGCTTCTGAGTTGAGTAAGGTTTCCGAAGTTCAGATGTCAGCGAATTAGAAAATGATTCAGGGCCCGTTACATCCTTAACGGGCTGTTTATTATGGGATGATTAGTCTAGTCATGAAACAGTTCTGTTGTCTAGGTAAGGATAAAAGTCTGAATGAAATAGTAATTACTTTTAACAATTAATGATTAATTTACCAAAAATGCTAAATGTAGTTGCAAAAGAAAACCATACATTATATACTATGAATCGTGAACTTCTTATATAAGAATGTTTACATAATGGCTACTTAAAGGGTTAGGACCTCTTTGGACTAACTTTCCCCCGTGGTAGTTATTAAGGATTCTGAATTTTTAATCACGGTTAAGGGGGAAACATAATATGGAATCAGCTTACACAATGGAAACTATGGGTAGACATGTCATTTCTGAACTTTGGGGTTGTGACTTTGAAAAACTGAATAATATTGATTTAATTGAAAGAATCTTCGTCGATGCTGCACTGAAATCGGGTGCTGAAGTTCGAGAAGTGGCGTTCCATAAGTTTGCTCCACAAGGAGTGAGTGGGGTTGTCATCATTTCTGAATCACATCTTACCATTCATAGCTTTCCAGAACATGGATATGCCAGCATTGATGTCTATACATGTGGCAACTTAGATCCAAATATCGCTGCTGATTATATTGCAGAGGCTTTGAATGCACAAACGCGCGAAAACATTGAACTTCCACGTGGTCTAGGTCCCGTACAAATGAAAAAAACTAAAATGAGTGTACTATAATATACGAATTAACAGAGATGCCATAAATGCATCTCTTTTTTGATGCAATTGAATGGTTTCCTTCACTTATATCAAGCTCAACTAGCGGACATTACGGGGGATTTGAAAATTACCTGCTGCTGGAAGTTTCACTTTTTACTTGTACTGGTTGCCCCTTTTATATAAGATTAAGATTAAATAGTATTCCTTAGGGAAGTTTGAAGGAATATCACTTAAAATACGGAGCTGGTAATGATGAAATGTCCATCATGTCAATACAATGGAACTAGGGTGCTCGATTCCAGGCCTGTCGACGAAAGTAAATCAATTCGACGGCGCCGCGAATGCGAGGCATGCAGTTTTCGATTCACGACATTTGAAAAGGTCGAGGAAACACCGCTGATCGTCGTGAAAAAGGGTGGAGCACGGGAAGAGTTCAGCCGTGACAAAATCCTGCGCGGACTTATCAGGGCTTGTGAAAAACGTCCAGTTCCGTTAAAGGAACTAGAGCAAATCACAAGTTATGTTGAAAAGGAACTGCGCAATCAAGGTATATCGGAAGTGAAAAGTGATAGTGTCGGTGAAATGGTGATGGATCAACTGGCTGAAGTGGATGAAGTTGCTTATGTGAGATTTGCTTCCGTTTACAGACAATTTAAAGATATAAATGTTTTCATCGATGAATTGAAAGATTTGATAAATAAAGAAAGAAAGTAGAGCTGAAGATTTACTTTGGCTCTTTTTTAACTATATCTTTTGAAAGGTTTGAAGGAAGATGTCCATGCATTGGCAGGAACTGCTCCCCGCGGATTCATATTTGGTTTCCTCTGCGGGGCTGCTTCATGATTATGATCGGAAAATACTCACACGACTGTACCAGCCACTTATAGGACCGATCTGTATTAGCCTATACATGACGTTATGGAGTGAGATGGAGGAGAATCGGCTTTGGTCGGAGGCTTCCTCACATTATCAATTAATGAATACGATCGGCCTTAATTTAAGCGATATTTACGAAGCAAGGCTATTACTCGAAGGTATTGGATTGCTGAATGTGTATAAGAAATCCAAAGGGGATACGAAGGAATTTATTTATGAACTAAATCCCCCTTTAACACCCCAGCAGTTTTTCACGGATGGGATGCTGAATATATATTTATATAAAAAAATCGGAAAGGTCCAGTTCAATCGGCTAAAAAGATTCTTTTGTGTGGACACTATCGCAACAGATGAATTTGAACATGTGACGAAATCATTCGCAGAGGTGTTTGCGTCGGACCATCTAGATTCATTGTACGTGACGGATGAAGCGAAAAACGAATGGGATCCAGTACCTGACCAGCGATTCGTTGATCAATCTGACGGAGTTGAGCCATCAGGGTTCGACGGCCTGTTTGATTTTGGCCTTATGTTTGCAGGCATGAAGAACTCAATCGTGCCCAAAAAAGCTTTTACACCCAAAATAAAAAATACGGTGGCCAAACTTGCCTTTTTATATGGAATCAATCCACTTGAGATGCAAAAACTAGTGATGGATGCAGTAACATTGGACGATGAAATTGATGAAGAGTTACTCCGAAAAGCGGCAAGGGACTGGTATCAAATTGAACGGCAGGCCGATATGCCTTCTTTGGTTAACCGTGTACAGCCAGTAAGGGAACGCACGCAAAAAGAGGAACCTAAAACTCAAGAGCAAGAGCTGATACGGCATTTGGAGACTACTTCACCACGAGATCGACTCATGCAGCTATCCGGAGGAGCTGAGCCGACAGGCGGAGATTTAAAAGTGGTTGAGGGTGTGATGATCAATCAAAAGCTGAATCCTGGAGTGGTGAATGTTTTAATTGAATACGTTATGCTTAAAACAGACATGAAATTCACGAAGGGCTATGTGGAAAAACTGGCTGGTCATTGGGCACGCCTGAAGGTCTCTACTGTCATGGAAGCGATGGAACTAGCTAAAAATGAACACCGGAAATATCAAGAGTGGGCACAAGGAAGTAAAAATGTTGCAAAAGGTGGCCGGAAAAAATCAATAAGAGAAGAAGTGATTCCGGACTGGCTTGAGCAGAAAGAGGATAAACAAGAACAGAAAGCTGAGCAACCTGAACTGAATGAACAAAAACGTGAGCTGCAAGAGAAATGGAAGCAGTGGAAAGCTGGAGGTGAAATGAACGATGGAAAAGATTAATAGATCGCTTAGTAAGCTGGCCAATACGGGTGACTTTCAGCAGCGCTATGAACAGTTGAAGCAGGAAATTTTCGAAAATGAACAAGTGCGTCTGTTTTTGAACGCCAATAGCTCAACAGTCACAGACGAAATGATAGACAAGAATTTAGGGAAGCTTTATGAATTTATTTCTCAAAGCAACAAGTGTGATAAATGTCCAAGCTTGGATGGATGCATCAATATGATGAATGGGTATTATCCAAAGCTGGTTGTTCAAGGGAAGGCTCTTAATCTGAATTATGAGGTCTGTCCAAGAAAATTGGCGGAAGATGAAAAGCGGAAACGGGAAAAACTCATCCGTAGTCTTTATGTTCCTAAGGACATTCTGAAGGCGACCATTGATGATTTTTCTCATACAGACGATGAAAATAAACGGCTTGGCGTATTAGGCAAAGCGATATCGTTCATCATGGAATATGAGCCAGGAAAACGGCAAAAAGGTTTGTATATTTACGGGAAATTTGGCGTTGGTAAAACGTATTTATTGGGGGCGATTGCCAATGAACTTGCGCAAAGGCAAATTTCCTCGATGATTGTCTATGTGCCTGATTATTTGCGGGAGTTAAAGGGTTCAATTGGTGATAATACCGTCAATGAGAAGATCGAGATGGTCAAAACGGCACCCATCCTCATGCTTGATGATATTGGTGCAGAATCGATGACGAGTTGGGGACGGGATGAAGTCATAGGTCCAATCCTTCAATTTAGAATGCTTGAAAACTTACCGACGTTCTTTACATCCAACTTCGATATGAAGGGTCTTGAGAACCACTTGACCTATTCCCAGCGCGGTGAGAAGGAAGAAGTGAAAGCGGCAAGGGTTTTAGAAAGAATTCAATATTTGGCGGAGCCAGTCAGGCTTGATGGCGTGAATCGCAGAAGATAAAGAAAGGCGGTCTCTAAAAAGAGGCCGCTTTTTTTGGTTCATTGACACCATCCTACTTCTAAAAAAGCCTTTATTCCCATATACATGAAAAAAGTAAAGCAAGGGGGAAGGGGGGATGTCGTAGTGCAAATATCGTTCCAAAATGATTCGGAAGCTTTAAGACTATTGAAATTCGTTTCTGTCCATCCTTTCGGGGCAGAATTTGAACCATATATAGAATTTCTCCCACAACAAGGGCTGTTGGTTGATATGACCGGGTTAGAAGATGAGAAATGGCTAACGCTGCTTAGTGAAGTATTTCATTCCTTTTTGCTCGAAGAAAAAACGCTACCTGTTCTAAAACAAATTATCGTCAGTAAATTTTTTTACAAGGAACAAGAAGAAATCGATGCGATATTGGAAATTGCTTTATCCATAATCGAAGGGGAAAAGTCCGAAGGTGGGGGTGTTTTATTTTGTAAGGAAAAGCAATCGATCCAAGATGGTCTCAAGAGTATAGTAGCAGGAAAAGTATCATTTTCATTTGATGCTTTTACTACCTTTCGGTTAAGGTCCTTTCGACATGCGCTGGAAAAGTATGCGGGTCTTGCCATTGATGAATACAAGCTCGAACAGGATTATCAGAATTTCATTGCGATGCTCCGGGATCGCCTACATGAACAGAAATCAAAATTATCAAGGCTTCACCTTGTCTATCATGATGGATTTCAATTCTATGATCATGAGCTTGGTCGTCTCGATCGCCGAAAACTCACTAGCATGATTGACAGGAAATTGCTAGCCGATAGTTCATTCTTTCTAGACACCGTGATCTGGGCACCTCTGCTGTCCATCGCACCCACTAGCTTATATATCTATACGGATAACAAGGAAGAGGGTCTGATACAAACGATGACACGAATCTTCGAGGAACGGGCGACGGTCCTGCCGCTTTCAGCCTTTAAGCAGGCCACTGAATAATCGTCTTGGGAATTTTGGGGAAAACCTAAATTTAACCTTGATTTTCAATGCATAACGAATTATAATTTCCTACATACTATTAAAAACAAAAGTTATGATGAGGACATGGGTATTCTAATCGCCAATTTTCAGAGAGGGAAGTCATTAGGCTGTAAGCTTCCTATTTGCATAGAACACTTACCACCTTTAAACTTCGGTTCGGAAAGCAACTATTTTGCGATTATGAACTGACGGGAAGCTGCCGTTATTAAGTTACAAGTGTCATTTTGCCGTGAAAAGCAGAGTGGAACGAGGGTGGAACCGCGGGTTAATTTTACATTACTAAGCTCGTCCCTGTTTTATACAGGGGCGGGCTTTTTTGTGTTTTTTCCACGCAATTGCTGGGGTATCCCCCTGAGACTTGAAACGGATGGCAATTAAAAGAAGGAGTGAAGCTACAATGTCAGAACAACTGAAAATATCTTTTCCTGATGGAGCGGTGAAGGAGTTTGCTAAAGGCACAACAACTGAAGACATCGCAGCATCTATCAGCCCAGGACTAAGAAAAAAATCCATTGCAGGTAAATTCAATGGTGAACTATATGATTTGAAACGGCCAATCGAAGAAGACGGTACCATTGAGATTGTTACCCAAGATGCTGCGGAAGCGCTTGAGGTTCTTCGCCACAGTACTGCCCATTTAATGGCACAAGCCATCAAACGTCTTTATAAAAATGCAAAATTTGGTGTCGGTCCAGTCATCGAAGGCGGATTTTATTACGATATCGATCTTGAGGAATCGTTGACTCCTGATGACCTTTCAGCGATTGAAAAAGAAATGAAGAAAATCGTCAATGAAAACCTGGAAATCTCACGTATTGAAGTAACCCGTGATGAAGCCATTTCCCGTTTTAAAGAGATTGGCGACGAATATAAACTGGAACTGATCGATGCGATTCCAGCTGAACAGCAAGTAACCATTTACGAACAAGGCGAGTTTTTTGACCTTTGCCGGGGAATTCATGTACCTTCCACTGGAAAGATTAAAGAATTCAAGCTGTTAAGCATTGCAGGGGCTTATTGGAGAGGCGATAGCAAGAACAAAATGTTGCAACGTATTTATGGTACGGCTTTCTTCAAAAAAGAAGAACTGGCTGACCACCTACGTTTCTTAGAAGAGGCAAAAGAGCGTGATCACCGCAAAATCGGTAAAGAATTGGACCTATTCATGACTTCACAAAAAGTCGGTCAAGGGTTACCTATGTGGTTGCCAAAAGGTGCAACAATCCGCCGTACAATTGAACGTTATATTGTAGACAAGGAAGAACGCCTAGGCTATGACCATGTGTACACACCTATAATGGGTAGTGTGGATCTTTATAAAACGTCCGGACATTGGGATCACTATCAAGATGGCATGTTCCCAGCGATGGACATGGATAATGAACAGCTTGTTCTTCGTCCGATGAATTGCCCGCACCATATGATGGTATATAAAAACAGCATTCACAGTTACCGTGAACTTCCAATCAGGATTGCTGAACTTGGTATGATGCACCGCTACGAAATGTCAGGTGCATTGTCTGGTTTGCAACGTGTGCGTGGAATGACATTGAATGATGCTCATATTTTCGTACGTCCGGATCAAATCAAAGACGAATTAAAACGTGTAGTGAACCTGATTTTAGAAGTATATAAGGATTTCGATATCAAGGATTACTCGTTCCGTTTATCTTACCGTGATCCCAATAATACTGAAAAATACTTCGACGATGATGCGATGTGGGAAAAAGCGCAAAGCATGTTAAAAGGTGCGATGGACGAGCTTGGCCTGGATTACTTTGAAGCGGAAGACGAAGCGGCATTTTATGGTCCAAAACTGGACGTTCAAGTGCGTACTGCTTTAGGGAAAGATGAAACGTTATCGACTGTTCAGCTTGATTTCTTGCTTCCTGAACGTTTCGATCTAAATTATGTCGGTGAAGATGGCAAACATCATCGTCCGGTCGTTATCCACCGTGGTGTCGTTTCCACAATGGAACGTTTTGTCGCTTACTTGATTGAAGAATACAAAGGGGCATTCCCTACTTGGTTGGCGCCAATCCAAGCACAAGTGATTCCTGTCTCACCTGAAGTGCATCTTGAATATGCAAAAGAAATCCAAGATAAACTGAAGGCGGCAGGCATTCGTGTTAATTTGGACACGCGTGATGAGAAAATCGGGTACAAAATCCGTGAAGCACAAATGCAGAAAATCCCTTACATGCTTGTCGTTGGTGATAATGAAGTCAACGAAGGCAGTGTGAACGTCCGTAAATATGGCGAACAAAAGTCAGAAACGGTATCTTTCGAAAATTTCGTTTCTATGATTAAAGCAGAAGTGAGTCGTTAACAAAAAAGGGAGGCACATATAGTTGTGTCTCCCTTTTAATTAAGGCATGATAAACATAAACAGTCTGACACATAAGAATAAGGAGTGACACCATGAAGAAGAAATTTTCCTTTTTGTTTGGTCCAGCATTTTTGTTAGTCATCATTTTATTGATGTTCGATGATTACCGACAATATGCGATTTTTCCAGTCCTGCTGTTCTGGATAGCACTATTTTCATGGGATGCAATCGAGAAAAAGAAGAAGGCAAAGGAACAATCCTGACTTGCAATTCACATTAGGTATATTCATTACGGACCATATAGTGGACGAGGTAACACCACAGTTATTTTTAAAGAGCGTTAGCGTGTGAAAATTATTTATTGAAAATACTTTTAAAAAATGTATTGTCAAATCTCGTAATGTTTGATAATATTAACTCTGTTGTGAAAAACGAACGAATTAAAACGAATTAAGCATTTGACAATCATCAGTGTTTATGATATATTTCTAAAGTGAATTGAATACGGTTTGAAGAAAGAAGAGGCACCCGCTTCTCACCTGGTTGACGCAAGCAATGCAGTTAACAGGTCATGATTTGATTATTTGGATCTTTCTAAATTAGTCTATCAGTGTGGGTGCTGCATGCATCCACACTTTTTTTATTTTATTATATCCTGTAAGCGAGTTGTGAGCGTGACCTAATTGATTCAAACGTTCGTATTCGCCAATATCTTTGGAGGTGGCTAACTATTAGTAAAGACGCGATGGTAAACGAGGGCATCCGAGCCCGTGAAGTTCGTCTTATTGACCAAAACGGAGAACAACTTGGAATTAAAACGAAATTCGAGGCAATGGAAATAGCTGCTCGTGTAAATCTTGATCTAGTTTTAGTTGCTGCAAATGCAAAGCCTCCGGTAGCCCGGATTATGGACTACGGAAAACACCGCTTCGAGCAGCAAAAGAAAGACAAGGAAGCTCGTAAAAATCAAAAAGTCATCAGTCTGAAAGAGGTTCGCTTGAGCCCGACGATTGAAGAACATGATTTCAATACGAAACTTCGCAACGGAATTAAATTCCTTGAAAAAGGCGATAAAGTAAAAGCTTCTATCCGATTCAAAGGACGTGCAATCACGCATAAGGAAATCGGTCAACGCGTATTGGTTCGTTTTGCTGAAGCATGTAAAGAAGTGGCTACAATCGAGCAACATCCAAAAATGGATGGACGCAGCATGTTTATTATTTTAGCACCAAAAGTCGAAAAGTAATTGTTAAGTATTTTGTAATGAGGAGGAATACCTTATGCCTAAAATGAAAACTCACCGCGGTTCAGCTAAACGTTTCAAAAAAACTGGATCCGGCAAACTTAAGCGTTCTAACGCTTACACAAGCCATTTATTTGCTAACAAATCTACTAAGCAAAAGCGTAAGCTTCGCAAAGCTAGCCTTGTAAGCAAAGGTGACTTCAAACGTATTCGTCATATGTTAGATAACATTAAATAAGTTCGATTTATCGAGTTAAATAGGAGGGAAATAACATGCCACGTGTAAAAGGCGGTACTGTTACTCGCAAACGTCGTAAAAAGGTTATAAAATTAGCTAAAGGTTACTATGGCTCGAAACATATTCTTTTCAAAGTAGCTAACCAACAAGTAATGAAGTCAGGAAACTATGCTTTCCGTGACCGTCGTCAGAAAAAACGTGATTTCCGCAAACTTTGGATCACTCGTATCAACGCGGCTGCTCGCATCAACGGACTATCTTATAGCCGTTTAATGCATGGCTTAAAGCTAGCTGGTATCGAAGTGAACCGTAAAATGCTTGCTGATCTTGCTGTAGCTGACGAACAAGCTTTTGCTCAATTAGCAACTGCTGCTAAACAACAATTAGACAAATAAGTCTGACTGATATAAGTCGCTCTCTTTTTAAGAGGGCGGCTTTTTATATATAAGGAGGGATAGTGATGGAAGCAATATGGATCGTTCCTGCCTATATCATCATCGCTAGCATCATCAGTTTTTCCCTTATGGGAATCGATAAGAAGAGAGCACGTAAGGGGGAATATCGGATCAGCGAAAAGACCCTTTGGACGTGGGCCATCATTGGCGGAGGAACGGGAGCGTTTATAGGGATGCGCCATTTTCGCCATAAAACGAAGCATTTCACTTTCAAATGGGGGCTACCTGCATTAATGGCCATTCAGATCTTGCTAGTAATCACGATAACCATTCGTTAGTCATATGTTAATGAAATTGCGTATATGCTTGTAGAAGCAGCAAGAATAAGCTGGAGGTAGAACATGGATGATAAACTGACATTTTTAATGAGCTACGTTCAATCCGGCAGTGTGTTTGCACCATTGATTTTTATCACTTTCCATTTGTTACGGCAATTTTTATTCATCCCTGTCATCGTCGTTTGCATTTCAGGTGGCATTTTATTTGGTGCGGCCTTTGGAACAATCTATTCACTCATCGGTCTGACGCTTGCCAATATGATTTTTTATTTCGTGATCGGAAAATTCCCCAAAATGCAGGAGAAGCTGTTTCGCCTTAAAAATAAGTTATTTGGGAATCGAAAACTTAACAGTCGCCAAATAGCGGTATTACGGCTTATTCCATTCATCCACTACTATTTATTGTCCCTCTGCCTTTTGGAATCCAATAAAGGATTAAAAAATTATTTTTATTTAACCTTTTTGACCAATATCCCTGTGGCCTTCGTCTATACGGTTTTCGGGCATTATATTGCCGATTTCAGCCCGACATTAATCATTATTATCCTATTATCCTTAACCTTATTGCTGTATTTATTGAGGGAAAAGCAGACGGTCGTGCCCTGGAAAGAATTTTTTCAATCTCATGATAAATGAAGGCCTTGAGTGAACATCACTCAAGGCCTTAAACTTTTTAATCGTTTAAAAACTCCTTAACAGGGCTTTTCCAGTCAATGATGGCGTCTGGATATTGTTTTTTTAGGGATCTTTCAATCTTTAAAAAGTCTTCACGTTTTAAACCTTTCAAAGCGGAAGTTTTCTTCGGCCAGATAAAAATGGAAATAACCTCGAAGGAGCGCTCCGTTGTACCTAAATACTTCTCTCCTTCGAACATGACCCCGTTATAGGTCAATAAGAAATTTTTTCGGATATTTGAAGTATCGTCAAGCAGAAAGTACTTTTTCTGTTCATGAGCAAGTTCTAGTTTTCGTTGTGGATTTAATAAATATTTGATCGTCGTGTATATTAAAAAGATGATAAGAGCCAAAAGAAAGAGCCGTAGTATTAATACCATGGTGTTTCCTCCTCTAACAGAGTGATTTCTTTCTTTTACGTATGGGTTTTTAATAAGTTTCATTTATTTGATATAATTTAGGAATGAATGAAGAAAGTAGTGATGAATATGAACATAGAAAAATTGATGGACATGCAGGCGGGATTGGATAGACATATCGAAAAGAAGCATGAATTACATAGAGAAGATCTGGTAGAGAGGAAGATTCTTGCTCTTCTTGTAGAGCTTGGCGAGCTAGCCAATGAAACAAGATGTTTTAAGTTCTGGAGTCTTAAAGGCCCTTCGGATAAAGAAACGATTTTAGCCGAATATGTGGATGGTATTCATTTTATCCTGTCACTTGGAATTGAAAAAGGATTTGTGCCCATAGTTGAATCGGCTACTCTTCAGGTAGATGGCGATATGACCACACAATTTATACTGATATACGGATGCATTAATGAATTTCGTTTACAGTTGGATGGGCCCGCATTTCAAGCGGTATTTACTGAATACCTGCGTTTAGGAGAAATGCTTGGATTTTCTGCGATGGATGTAGAGACGGCGTATGTCAGCAAGAATGAAGTGAATTACGAACGTCAGAAAAATGACTATTGATTGTTAATTTAAACCATATTTTATATAATGAAGGTTAGAGTGCAAGAAGGGGGAATGGGAATGGGAATGGTTCAATTAGATGAAACGCTAAAGATGTTAAAAGATTTAACGGATGCAAAAGGGATTGCAGGAAATGAAAGTGAAGTAAGAAAGATCATGACTGAATACATAACTCCATATGCGGATGAAATATCTACCGATGGATTGGGAAGTTTGATTGCTAAGAAAACAGGTGAGGAAAATGGGCCGAAGATTGTCGTGACGGGACATATGGATGAGGTCGGTTTCATGATTACCCAAATCGACGATAAAGGATTTTTACGTTTTCAGCCGGTTGGAGGATGGTGGTCACAGGTCATGCTCGCACAGCGTGTGACAATCGTGACGGGCAAAGGTGACGTGACAGGTATCATCGGGTCAAAACCGCCGCACATCTTAACACCGGAAGCGAGGAAAAAGCCGGTAGAGATTAAAGATATGTTCATTGATATCGGAGCGACCAGTAAGGAAGAAGCACAAGGATGGGGTATTAAGCCGGGCGACATGGTGGTGCCTTATTTCGAATTCACGGTCATGAATAATGATAAGATGCTGCTTGCGAAAGCATGGGACAACCGAATCGGTTGCGCCATCGCGATTGATGTACTGAAACAATTGAAGGATAGCGAACATCCGAACGTAGTGTATGGAATCGGAGCAGTACAAGAAGAAGTCGGCCTGAGAGGATCTAAAACATCTACTTTCAAAATACAACCTGATATCGGCTTTGCCGTTGATGTAGGCATTGCGGGGGATACGCCTGGTGTGAGCGATAAAGAGGCGATGAGTAAAATGGGAAATGGCCCGCAAATCGTCATTTATGATGCATCGATGGTGGCTCATAAGGGATTACGTAATTTCGTTACCAACACGGCTGACGAAATGAATATTCCATATCAATATGAATCGATCCCAGGTGGTGGGACGGATGCCGGCTCCATTCACTTAACAGCAAATGGAGTGCCTGCATTAGCCATTACGATTGCAACGCGCTATATACATTCCCATGCTGCTATGCTACACCGTGATGATTATGAAAATGCCGTCAAACTTATAGTTGAAGTGATCAAGCGCCTCGACCGAGAAGCGGTGGACCGGATCATCTACGAATAACCAAAGAAAAATGGAGAGCTTCCTAATTAAAGGAGCTCTCCATTTATTATGATTTTTATTTATCGTCAACGATAATATAGACGGCTTTAATCGGGCCATGCACACCTACAACTAGATCCATTTCGATGTCAGCGGAGTTGCTAGGCCCTGTAATGAAATTAATGCAAGAAGGAACGAGTTCTCCTTGCTCAACTTTGGACCTTAGAGCCTTAGCTGCCTGGGTCATCCGCGGGACGATGCTACTCTTTGGAATGATGGAAACATGGCAGGCAGGTAAGAAGCTAATGGAACGGCCGTGGTCCTTGTCGCTATATAGAACAACTGTGGCAGATTCAGCGAGCGTAATCTCACTGAAAGTAATGCCGATGTTGGCCCGTTCAGCCCGTTCAATATTTTCTCTTCCAATCTGATGATCCCACACATGGACGCCGTTACCGTTCAACACGTCCATTAGTTGATAATCTAGGAATCTTTGATCTTTCGGTATGATGACAGGTCCATGTCCAAGTTCTTCAATGACCTGTTGCAAAACATGTGCAACTTGACTTGAATCGGTAAGGTGAACCTTGGTATGAACCCGTGTGCTCTGTTCTCGTAATTCCTCGACAAGTTCATCTTGCGTCGCATTTTTTAGGACTTCCATCTGTGGAGCATGTTTCCAGACGGGACGGGATATCCCTTCTGTAATGGGTTCCCTACCTAAATTCTTGGCTATTTTCGCTAAAAAAGTATCCTCGTTTTGGATGGTTCCTGTCATGATGATTGCCCTCCTTTGTCACGGTTCTTGAACCAATCACGGAAACTTTCTTTATTTGGAGCGGGGAATTCACGGCTTTCCGTCCAAGATTTAAGCGGCCCTGGTCCTTTTGAAATAATATCCCCCGTCTTGAAGGGAGACATGGCTGAAGGAGCCATTTTCGATCCTAATTTATATAGCATTGGAGAAGCAGCACCAATTCCGAATGCCTTCATGGCCATTTTTTCAGAAAATGGAGCCATCTTTTCTTTTTCAACAATGACTTCACGATGTTTCCTCAACAGATCATGAAGCGGAATCTTTACTGGGCAGGCATCAGTACAGGCTGCACAAAGTGTTGAGGCATAAGGCAATTCCTTATAATCTTCATACCCTCCAAGAAGTGGTGATAGCACCGCTCCAATTGGACCGGGATAAATCGAACCATAGGAATGGCCGCCAACCTGTCGATAGACCGGACAGACATTAATACATGCGGCACAGCGAATGCATTGAAGTACCGATTGGAATTCAGTCCCTAAAATCTTGGAACGTCCATTATCCACGATAACAAGGTGAAATTCCTCGGGGCCATCAATGTCGCCTTCATCTCTCGGTCCGGTAAGGGCGGTAATGTAGCTGGTCAATCTCTGGCCGACTGCACTCCTGGTCAATAAACTGACGAGAATTTCAAACTCATCGAATGTCGGGACGAGCCGCTCCATCCCCATTACGGTAATTTGAGTTTTTGGAAGTGCTGTTACTAAATCCGCGTTACCTTCATTCGTCACCAAACCGATGGATCCGGTTTCTGCAATGGCAAAGTTACAGCCGGTGATTCCAATATCGGCACTCAAGAACTCTTTCCGCAGAATTCCGCGTACATGGTCCGTCAGCTCTTCCGGCTTTTCAGTTTTCAAATAGGCAAGCTTTTCTTTAAAGACATCTCTAATTTGTTCTTTATTTTTATGAAGAGCGGGCGCCACGATATGTGAAGGAGGGTCATTGTCATCAAGTTGCAGGATATATTCGCCAAGGTCCGTTTCGATGACATCAACTCCAGCTGATTCAAGAGTGGAGTTCAAATTGATTTCTTCCGTGACCATGGACTTGGACTTCACGACTTTCTTGGCATTCTTTTTTTCGATGACGTCCTTAACATATCCACTGGCTTCTTCGGCCGTTTCCGCAAAAAAGACATGACCGCCCCTTTTGGATACGTTTTCGGCAAGTTGATGCAAATAGAAATCAAGGTTACTGAGAACATGCTGGCGAATTTCTTCACCGAGTGAGCGCCATTCCTCCCAGTTTCCTAATTCATCAACGGCGGTTAGCCGGCGTCCATGTAAACGTTCTTGGGCACTCGATACGGCCAACCGCATAAAGTCGTTTTGTATTCCTTCATCCACTCGGTCTTTAAACTTGGCGGAACTGGTTTTCATAGACATCGTTTTGCCTCCTTGGTTTCTTTTAAATACTATTTAATACTTCAGCAATATGTAAAACCTTGATGGGCTGCCCCTTACGTTGGATACGGCCTCCGATATTCATTAAGCATCCAGCGTCTCCACCGATAAGAAAGTCCGCACCGGTATCTTCCACGTTACAGGCCTTTTCTTCCACCATTTGTCCGGAAATATCGCCCATCTTGACAGAAAAGGTTCCGCCAAATCCACAACAATTCTGGGCATCCGGAAGCGGTGTCATTTCGAGTCCCTTCACATGGCTCAATAGAATGGCCGGAGCTTCTTTTACCTTGAGCAACCGAGTCATATGGCAGGAAGTGTGATAGGTCGCTTTCCCTTCAAGTTTGGCACCCACATCCGTTACTTTTAATACATCTACGATGAATTGAGTCAACTCATACGTTTTATTTGCTAATGTAGAGGCTTTCTTTTCCCAAATAGGATCCCCTTTAAAAAGGACAGGGTATTCTTTGAACATGGCAGCACAAGAACCGGAAGGGGTGACGATATATTGAGCATCCTCGAATGTTTGAATCATTTTTTTCATCGCTTCTTTAGAAGCTTTCGTATACCCACTGTTATAGGCCGGTTGTCCACAGCAAATCTGTGATTCTGGAAAGTCAATCTCGCAACCTAGCCTTTCAAGCAGTTCCACCGTTGCTTTTCCAACATTGGATTGAAATAAATCCACTAAACATGTGGCAAATAGAGTCACTTTCAAAATATTTTCCTCCTTTTTCGAACAGGTTAACAGGTCATCTGATGACTAAAACAGAAAAAGGAAATGGATTGAAGAACATGCCATTTTCCCTAAAATATTGGAACCGTTTTCAGAATAATATATCAAATTCTTTATATTTTGTATAGTTTATTTTTTAAAAAAGTCCTAATCTTATATTCCCTCAATGGTTTGTAGAATGAACTTATCAAATGATTCTTCGACATTTTGTAAATGTAAAAGCATCGCATGACGGGCTCCAGCTTCATCCCTATTGGCGATTGCTTCATAAATCTGGCTATGTTGCTGATAAAGTCGTTTAAGTGACATTTCTTCTGAATAGAGAGCCAGTCGTCGAATGTCACGCATCTTTTCCGTCATCATGACAGACACTTGACTCATCAATGTAATAAGTAACTCGTTTTTAGAAGCATTCGCAATGGCAACATGGAAGGCTATATCTGCTTTATCACTCAATTCTTCATCGTCGGCTACCTTTTGCATATCCGAAAGCTTCGCCTTAATTTCAACCAGGTCATCGTTTGTCCGCTTTTTTGCGGCCACTTCAGCGGTACCAGATTCAAGGATCTTTCGGACTTCGAGCAAATGCTTAATGTTCTCCTTATCCATCAACAGAGCCGTAGTTAAGGGGTAGTTCATGATGCTAGGATCGAATGTTTTAACGAATGTTCCTTCGCCTTGCTTGATTTCGATGAGCCCCATAGAGCTAAGTGCACTTAATGCTTCACGAACAGCAGGGCGCCCGACTTGGAAATTCTCCGCGAGCTGTTGAATGGAATCTAATTTATCACCCGGTTTTAAAGAACCGGAACGAATCATTTCATAAATTTCATCACTTACTTCTTCATAAATTTTCTTTGGCTTTATTTTTTTGTAGGCCAAGTAACATACACCTCAATTTTCTTTGCATTTCTCTAGTTATATTTATTATATAACACATTCTGACTCCTCATCTGTAGATAAGTAAAATGATAGAAAATAAAAAAAGCCTTGATTTTCCATTTCCAATCATTTACCTTATATTAATAATCATCAAGTCATCTGATGACTACGAAAATATGATTTTGAAAGGGTTTTCACTGCACATAAATAACTGAAAGTTAAAAAAATATGGTGAATGGAGTCGAAACAAATGGCATGGACGCAAAATTTTACACCGATTATTGATAACCTGGTACTATCATCTCTGGTAGCTCTTATTCCTATTTTATACTTTTTCTGGGCTCTGACCATCAAGCGGATGAAAGGATACATGGCTGGTTTGACGACATTGCTTGTTGCCTTTGCAGTTGCCATTTTTGCTTATGGAATGCCTGTAGGAAAAGTCGTGATGTCTGCTTCACAAGGTGCCGTTTATGGACTGTTGCCTATTGGATGGATCATTATTACATCCGTATTTTTGTACAAGATGACCGTAAAAAGTGGACAATTTAATATTATCCGATCTTCGGTTCTTTCCCTTACAGAAGATCGTCGGCTTCAAGCTTTATTGGTGGCCTTTTCATTCGGCGCCTTTTTAGAAGGGGCTGCTGGATTTGGAGCGCCAGTTGCCATTTCTGCGGCTCTTTTAGTGGGGCTAGGATTTAATCCGCTATATGCAGCAGGGATTTGTTTAATCGCCAATACGGCACCGGTCGCTTTCGGCGCTGTAGGGATCCCGATTATTGCCATGGAGGGGCCTACGGGAATTGCTGCCATGGAAATCTCAAAAATGGTCGGCCGCCAGTTACCTTTCCTTTCGGCTTTCATCCCGCTGTACCTTATCTTGATTATGTCGGGATGGAAAAGGACGATTGAGGTGTTACCCGCTATCGTGGTTTCCGGCCTATCTTTTGCAATAACGCAATACGTAAGTTCTAATTTTATTGGACCGGAACTACCGGATATTCTTTCGGCTTTAGTATCGTTGTTCGCTTTGGCTATCTTTTTGAAATTTTGGAAGCCCAAAACGATCTTTCGATTTAAGTCTGAAGAAACAGCAGCTGCTGTTGAAGAATCTGCTTCTCCTAGGGAGACAGAAAAAAAGTATACGAAATGGCAGGTATTCCATGCATGGTCTCCATTCCTATTGTTAACGCTTTTCATTACCATTTGGGGAATGAATCCAATAAAACCGGCACTATCCGGTCATTATGAAGGAACTAATGCATTTTTGAAGGGAATCAATGAGATTGGTAAAATAGTAACCTTCCAAATTGAAGTGCCCGGTCTTCATAATGAGATTATAGGAAGTGGGGGCCTACCCATTGCCGCTTTTTATAAAATTGAACTGCTAGGAGCAGCAGGAACGGCTATTTTATTGGCTGCGATTGTGACAAAGTTCATTGTACATATGTCCTCAAAAGATTTCTTGGCTACCTTTGTTGAAGCGATGAAAGAATTAGCAAAGCCTATCTTAATGATTTCATCCGTTGTTGCTTTCGCTTACGTGACGAATTCTTCTGGGATGTCGACGACTTTGGGAATGACACTGGCAAAAACAGGAGACTTTTTCCCGTTTTTCGCTCCAGTTCTCGGCTGGTTAGGTGTGTTCATAACAGGATCAGATACGTCTGCGAATCTATTATTTGGTGGTCTGCAAAAAGTTACCGCTATAAAGATTGGAATGGAGCCCGTTCTGGCGCTTGCGGCGAATTCGTCCGGTGGTGTAACCGGCAAGATGATTTCCCCTCAGTCAATTGCCATCGCCTGTGCAGCAGTCGGCTTAGCTGGAAGGGAGTCAGAGTTACTGAGATTTACGCTCAAGCATAGCTTATTCTTATTACTTCTCGTTTGTATCATAACCTTCTTGCAAAATGGCTTCCTTGCTTGGATGATTCCCTAATAAAGAAACAGCCCATCCGATTCGGTGTTCATCGCCCAGTCGGATGGGTTTTTCTATTTTTAAATCTAGTTTTTGAAGTGTGGCGCTTAATATTAATAGGAGAAAGTGAAAGAAAGGGGGACTCGGCAATCTAGTAGAATCGAAAGACGAGTTTAAACATTACATTAATATAAATCGGGAATACCTTGTTACGATGGGATTAGTAAAGGGGTCCATTCGTTTTTGAGAACATAATGTAATGTTATAACAAAAATGTAATATGCACCTTCGTTTAGTTAACAACCAAGCGGGTACATTCTAAATATAGCAACTACCAAACAGAATAATCTAACACAAGGAGGAATTTAATATGAATAAAACAGTTTATGGAGTATACGAATCCAATGCAGAAGTGATTCAAGCAATCAATGCACTTAAAGCGAAAGGCTTTGAAGGAGAAGATATAACAGTTGTAGCAGACAAGGAAGAAACATTAGACTTTACAAATGGACAAAGGGAAACGGATGTTCATACCATAACGAATGTAACAACTGAAGATACTTTCATGGACAAGGTGGCACGGTTCTTCATGCCAGATGAGAGTGCGAATCTTTCTACTAGACTAGCGGACGCAGGACTTTCCAATAGTGAAGCGGCTGAATACGTGTATGATGTGGAACGTGGAAAAATGTTGGTTTTAGTTGAAGAAAATGCAGGTCATCTAACTTCACCAAGAGATTCATTCAAAGCGGGAACAGAAGATAGTTCTCTTAGAACAGGCGAAACAGTGGATACTAACTCGAAAAATCCTCTTTTCAACGAAACCGTCCAAAACGGTCGTTTGAATGACACAGACACTACCGTCCTAAATGGACATGGTCGTGGAACGACAGAAGATGAAAAAACAATCAGACTGCGTGAAGAACAGCTGAATATTGATAAAGAAAGAGTTCAGGCTGGAGAAGTGGTCATTGATAAAGAAGTGAAGGAACAGCCTAAATCAATTAACGTACCAGTCGAACGCGAAGAAGTAACAATCGAACGTCGCCCTGTTACAGGAAAAGAAAGTGGACTAGAAACAGAAACTATTAAAGATGGTGAAACTGTACGAATTCCAGTAGTTGAGGAAAAATTAGAAGTGACAAAGAAACCAGTTGTCACGGATGAAATTGTAATCAACAAACAAGTGGTAGAAGAAACAGAACAAGTGCAAGATACGCTCAAAAAAGAAGATATTCAACTCGATAGCAGTGACTCTTCCATTGTACGTGAAAAAAATGATAGTGTAACAGCATTTGACAAGAATGATGTTGTCACAACATTTGATGAGAATGACCGTGAAACTTTACGTGATAATCATGATAGTCCTACTGCACGTAAAAAAAGTGGTGGTGCAACAAATAAAAATTATGCCTTCGATAAAACGTATACAGTGATGGATAAAGATTATCCTAATACCGACGCCGACGAAGCGCCATTTGTAGAGAAGAAAAGTACGGACACTCTTGATGAACAATCAAAAATTCGATAAGAGTATTCATTAAAACAAGAGAATGGACCTGCAGTTTTCTGATACTGCAGGTTCTTTTTTGTTTTGTGGGATGGGGTTGTTGACCGATTTGAAAGAGTCCATATTGTTTAATTTTAGGTGGTTAGGGTATAACAAGATTAAATAGTACTGTTACAAAAGGAGGAATAGTTCATGGCAAAAACATTGCATGGTGTTTATGATTCTAGTTCGGAAGTAAACAAAGAGATTCAGTCGCTCCATTTAAAAGGCTGGGACAGTGAAAAAATTACCGTCATCACGAATAGGAAAGAAGATGTGGCTTTTGTGAGTAAGGGTCAAAACGCGGACGTGGATATTATCACGAACGAGGATGATGACTCCTTTATTGAAAAAGTGAAGCATTTCTTCTTGAATGAAGGCTCAAGCGATATCAGGAATCGTTTAGGAAATCTTGGTCTTACCGATAGTGAAGCCACCGCTTATATAAATGAAGTCGAAGCTGGAAAGTTCCTGATTCTTCTTGATGACGAGACGCCTATAGATACTGAGGAACATATTAGCGTCCAAGAAAACAACCCACTTAAAACCGGTATCGTGAATAATCCGGACCCGAATCTTTTTCCGGAAACGACGGCAAATGCCTATCAAGCAAGTGAAGTAGATACACAGCCGGGCAAGAACGAAGAGCTTCATGGGAATTCTGCCAATATATTTGGTGATCAAGAGGTAGGCACAAAACGGGACCAGAACAAAGAAATCAGATCTAATTCTTCGGAGCAGTATAAAAAACCTATCCCTAAGGATTATGAGGGAACGATAGCAAGTGATCCTCACATCGATCCATTCTCCGCAGACACCAAAAAGGCATTGAATGCAGGTGATTCACTAAATCGTACCACGTTGCCTCCTGAAGGAAAAGTGCCTCAAGATAGCGATGATAATCCTGATTTAACTGATAAATATATCAAAAACCGCATTAACACAGATCATCTATAAGCCAAAAAAAATAACAGCCGTTAATGGCTGTTATTTTTTTAAACCAGATTCGAGTGCCGTTATCATTTCCTGCTTTTCCTCTTCGGTTGAGTTTTCCCAGATGACTTCGAATAATACACCTAGACCTGGCAGCATTTTCTCCTCGCCATTTTGAATTGCGTCGACTATCGTGTCTTCTAGTTGTTCTTGCGTATTCCCAGATACATTCTGAATAATGGCATTGCGTAAATTTAAATTCACAAAATTTCCTCCTCTAACACATAATGACTCACAGGAATAGCATTTCACAAACAGGCATGCAATATGTATGCTAATTACGTTATAATAGGATAATTAATGTGAAAAATTAAAGGAGCGTTTACCTTGAAATATATTGAGTCTGTAAAAAACCCTCAAGTGAAGCAGTGGAAGAAATTATTAACAAAAAAAGAACGGGATAAAACCGGTAAGTATTTAGTGGAAGGTTTTCATCTTGTGGAAGAGGCATTGAAGGCAGAAATCGTCATGGAAGTCATCATGAATGAAGAAACAGAGATGCCGGCCCATTTTTCGCTAGAAGGTACGGATGTCATCTATGTCAAAACAGATATCATGAAAGCAATTTGCGATACGGAAAGCCCACAAGGAATAGCCGCTGTTTGTGAACAGAAAACGATTAGCATGGCTTCCATTAATCCGGACAAACTACTGTTGATTGATGCGGTACAAGACCCAGGCAATATCGGCACGATGATCCGGACAGCTGATGCAGCTGGAATCGATGCTGTCATTCTAGGAGAAGGGTGTGCTGACCTATATAACCCGAAAGTGGTCCGTTCCACGCAGGGAAGCCTGTTTCATATGCCAGTGGTTAAAGGGAATCTTTCCGAAATCATGGATGAACTGAAGCAAAAAGGCATACCGGTTTACGGTACGGCACTAGAAGGGGGTTCGCCCTTTGAAGAGGTGGAAAAATCTTCTCGATTTGCACTGCTCGTCGGTAATGAAGGCCAGGGAGTTTCCAAGGAATTATTGGCGAAGACGACGAAAAATCTTTATATTCCTATATACGGGAAAAGTGAATCACTGAATGTCGGAATCGCTGCAGGTATTTTAATGTATTATTTAAGAAAATCGATTTGAAACGGCCGGTAATTTATAATATAATGAAACAGAATTTTATAATGAAAACAACAATGACAAAGAGTAGTAACTTAAGACATCCA
The DNA here is from genome assembly GCF_050277655.1 of Peribacillus sp. NPDC097675. NCBI lineage: Bacteria > Bacillati > Bacillota > Bacilli > Caryophanales > Bacillaceae > Peribacillus > Peribacillus sp. NPDC097675. The sequence goes on from NZ_JBNNSK010000001.1 coordinate 93,094, forward strand.
TAACCAGGGAAAAAATGCCGTGACTGAAAGCATTTTTATGGCAATGCTTAAGGGAATTCACCTTTCGAGTTGGCATTGGGAAGACATACTGTCCGAAAAATGTTCCGGTGAAGAGCCGTTATTTTTTATGAGTGAGTGCTTAAGGCTTTAGCTGATAGCACTAATAAGGGTGGTACCGCGATACATAAACCTCGTCCCTTTCTGGGAGTGGGGTTTTTTTGTGTTCATTTTTACAATAGGAAAAATAAAGGAGGAAGACATGATGCAGGAACGTTTACTAGAACTGCAGGAAGAAGCGTTGCAAAAAGTAGCCACAGCTTCCGAACTAAAAGAACTGAATGAAGTCCGTGTTGCATATTTAGGGAAAAAAGGACCGATTACAGAGGTATTGCGCGGAATGGGGAAACTCTCAGCCGAAGAACGTCCGAAAATCGGGGCGCTAGCTAATGAAGTCCGTGGAGCAATCGCTTCGAAAATCGAGGAAAAACAAGCAGCTCTTGAAATAGCGGCGGTTAATAAAAAGCTTGCCACAGAAACAATTGATGTCACATTGCCAGGACGTACGGTCAAAAAAGGAAATCTTCATCCGTTAACACGGGTCGTCGAGGAAATTGAAGACTTATTCATCGGTATGGGATACACCGTGGCTGAAGGTCCTGAAGTAGAAACGGACTATTACAACTTTGAGGCATTGAACTTGCCAAAGAGCCATCCAGCACGTGATATGCAGGATTCCTTCTACATTACAGACGAGATTTTAATGCGTACCCATACTTCTCCAGTACAGGCAAGAACGATGGAAAAACATAAAGGCCAAGGTCCGGTTAAGATCATTTGTCCGGGTAAAGTGTATCGTCGCGATAATGATGACGCAACGCACTCGCATCAATTCCAGCAAATTGAAGGCTTGGTCATCGATGAAAACATCAGCATGAGCGACCTGAAAGGGACGCTTGATGTATTTGCCAAGAAGGTATTCGGCCAAGACCGGGAAATCCGTCTTCGTCCAAGTTTCTTCCCGTTCACGGAGCCATCCGTAGAGGTGGATATCTCATGTAAGATCTGTGGCGGTAAAGGATGTAGTGTATGTAAACAAACAGGATGGATCGAAGTGCTCGGTGGAGGAATCGTTCATCCAAATGTACTTGAAATGGCCGGATTCGATTCAAAGAAATACTCCGGATTCGCTTTTGGAATCGGTGTAGAACGGATTGCGATGCTTAAATACGGTGTGGATGATATCCGTCACTTCTATACAAACGATGTTCGTTTCTTAAAACAATTCCATCATCACGAAGCATAAATTAAATTTTAAAAAGGAGGACCTACCATGTTTGTGTCTTATAAATGGTTGCAGGATTATGTAGACCTTTCCGGCATCAATGCAACAGAGCTTGCGGATAAAATCACGAAAAGCGGTATTGAGGTTGAAGGGGTAGAAAAGAAGAGTGAAGGGCTTAAAGGGATTGTTATCGGACATGTGCTAGAACGCGAACAGCATCCGAATGCCGATAAATTGAATAAATGCTTAGTTGATATCGGGGCGGAGAACCCGGTACAAATCGTCTGTGGTGCGCCGAACGTCGATAAAGGCCAAAAGGTTGCAGTGGCAACTGTTGGGGCTGTGTTACCAGGGAACTTTAAAATCAAGAAAGCTAAACTTCGTGGAGAAGAATCACACGGAATGATTTGCTCGCTTCAAGAATTGGGCTTCGAATCCAAGATCGTTTCCAAAGATTATGCAACAGGCATTTTCGTATTCCCTAACGATGTGGAAGTCGGAAAAGATGCACTAGAAGAGCTTGGCTTAAGTGACGAAATACTCGAACTTGGCTTGACACCAAATCGTTCAGACGCATTAAGCATGCTTGGTGTGGCTTACGAAGTCGGAGCTATCCTTGGTCGTGACGTGAAATGGCCAGTCATCGAAAAAGTGGAAGCAACCGAAAAAGCTGCTGATTATATCAACATCAAAGTGGAAGCAAAAGAAGATAATCCACTATACATCGCTAAAATCATCAAGGATGTAAAAGTTGGTCCTTCTCCGCTTTGGATGCAGACCCGCCTTATGTCAGCAGGCATTCGTCCGCATAACAACGTGGTCGATATCACGAATTACATTTTACTTGAATATGGTCAACCACTTCATGCCTTCGATTATGACCGTTTGGGTTCAAAGGAAATTGTCATCCGTAGAGCGAATGAAGCGGAAAAAATCGTGACATTGGATGAGACGGAACGCACCTTGTCTCCAGATCATTTAGTCATCACAAACGGCACTGAGCCAGTTGCGATTGCAGGAGTGATGGGCGGAGAAAATTCAGAAGTGAAGAATGATACAACGACTGTCATTATCGAAAGCGCATATTTTGCTGGAACAGTGGTACGTAAAGCTTCGAAAGACCACGGATTACGCAGTGAAGCAAGTGCACGTTTTGAAAAAGGGGTTGATCCAGCTCGCGTCCGTGAAGCAGGAGAGCGTGCAGCTCAACTGATTGCACAATATGCAGGCGGAACGATTTTACAAGGGTCGGCAGGGGTCGATGAATTGGCGATGGAACCGGCTGTCATAAGCATTACCCTTGAAAAAATCAATACCCTTCTTGGCACAGATATGTCTGTTTCCGAGGTGGAATCCATCTTCAAACGTCTTCAATTCGGAGTGGCTCTGGACAATGAAACGTTCACCATCACCGTTCCAACACGCCGTGGAGATATTACCATCGAAGCGGATTTGGTGGAAGAAGCTGCACGTCTATATGGATATGACAACATTCCAGCAACATTGCCAATTGGGGCAGCGATTCCGGGTCAATTGACTGATTACCAAATGAAACGTCGTAAAGTCCGTCGTACTCTTGAAGGAGCTGGACTTTATCAAGCGGTAACGTATTCGTTGACAAGCGAGGAAAAAGCGGCTCAATTTGCTTTGAATGCCCTTGATTCCATTCGTTTGGCAATGCCGATGAGCGAAGAACGGAGCCAGTTGCGTTTAAGCATCGTTCCACAATTGTTAGAAGTCGTGAAATATAATAATGCTCGTCAGCTTGACTCACTTGCATTATATGAAATTGGGTCTGTCTTCTTCAAAAAAGACGATCAAGAGCTTCCTGAAGAGCAAGAGCATGTAGCTGGAGCCATCACTGGACTGTGGGAATCACAACCTTGGCAAGGTGAAAAGAAATCCGTGGATTTCTATGTGGCTAAAGGCGTGATTGAAGCATTATTCGATACTCTAGGGGTAACAGATCAAATTAGTTACCGTCAAGCGGAAATCAAAGATATGCACCCAGGACGTACGGCGGAAGTACTTTTAGCTGGTGAAGTGATAGGCTTCATCGGTCAAGTGCATCCTACCGTTCAGAAAGACTTGGATATTAAAGAAACCTACATTTTTGAACTTTCCTTTAAGGCCTTGGCTGAAGCGGAAGTGGCGCCAATTGCGTATCAAACCATCCCGCGCTATCCATCGACCACACGTGATATCGCGCTGGTAGTCGATCAAGCAACGAAAGCAGGCGACATTCAAAGCATCATTGTAGAAGCCGGTGGCAAGCTGTTGAAAGAAGTTAGCATTTTCGACTTATATGAAGGTGAGAAAATGGAAGAAGGCAAGAAGTCCCTTGCTTACTCATTGAAATACTTTGATCCAGAACGCACATTAACGGACGAAGATATCACGAAAGCCCATGAGAAAGTGCTTGTAGCGGTTAAAGAAAAAGCCGGAGCAGAATTACGAGGATAACATGTAACAAAAAAAGGTAGCCCCCTGATATATCAGGAGGCTACCTTTTTTATGGGTTTGGAATTTATTGTCCTAAACCTTATTTGTATTGACTAAGAAAAGAATGGAGGGAAAACTTTCTAGGTTGAAGAAAGGTAAGAACTCTGTTTCATTTGTTCTCCATTATTTTGCAATCATGATGGAACTGGCTTTGATGACTGCTGTTGCCTCATCATCCACTTTCAGGTTCAAGGATTCTGCAGATGCAGTAGTAATACTGGATACGATGTCTACACCGTTAATATTCATTGTTATTTCTGTAGATATGGGTCCCGTTTTTACATCCGTAATTTTCCCAGTTAATTGATTTCTCGCTGATAATTGCATAATACCGCCTCCTAAAGAAATATGTACTTTCTTATGGTGGTCAAGATTTTGCAAAAACATTCAATCACCTATGAAAATAATCCTCTTTCCGTATCAAAACCGTATCAAACAAAGAGCATTAGTACGATTGCTTTCCTCATTTTCCGTATTTCTTCTGATAGATTCTCTTCGCTTTTTCCGTATTGGCAAAATGTGTTTTCGTAAAGTCATTCAAGGCGTCGATCCCTTTTTCATGGATTAAGCGAGCTGCTGCTTCATCAACCGCAAAGCCTGCTCCTTTAGGAATTCTGAAGCCCGCTTTTTCGCTTAACAGATCAAAGCGTTTTACAAATGCGTAACGAGCAAGAATTGAAGCAGCGGCGACGGAGAGGTGAATGCCTTCCGCTTTCGTGCTCAGATAGGTAGCATTTGCCTGGAATTGCTCCTGGCCTATTAAATAATTGAAAAATACATTTGGCTGGGCGAATTGATCGATCAGGACGGCTTCCGCTTGTTCTGGTTGGATCTTTTGAATCAGATGCTTGATGGCTTGATTATGAAGGAGTGCTTTAATCTTCCCTTGAGACATCCCTTTTGCCTGAAGCATATTATATTTTGGATTATCACACGTCAGCAGGCTAAATGGGACGACATCCTTAATTTGTTTAGCGATTTCAATGATTTGCGGGTCTTTCAGGTTTTTTGAATCTTGAACGCCGAGTTCTTTCAATAATAATAACTGTTCCTTTTTGGCATAGGCAGCAACAACGGTAATTGGACCAAAATAATCGCCAGTCCCGACTTCATCAGAACCAATAACCGACATGGTGGCGATGTTAGCAGGTGGTAAATAGCCATGGACCTTTACTGTAGAAGTAGCTGAGGCTGGCTTTTCCTTAGGAACGGCTGCATCCTTCTGCCATTTTGCAGCTTCTATTTCTGCATTTTTTCCTTGAAAAAGGACCTTGCCCGATTTATAGGCCGTTACCGTACAAAGCGGAGGCTTGGCAGAAAATATGCTTCCAGGTGGAAGCTTGGAGACTAGTGCATTTACATAGTGAACTTTCATTGCCTGTATTTGGACAGGGCTTGTAAGTAATACAACATGGGACATATTTAATGGACTCCTCACTCAATTTAAATTATTAAGGGAACATTCATACTAAAGATATTAGAAACTGACAAATTATTGCAATTTTTATACGAGAAATGACAATGTACTCTCTTTCATGACGAAAAACTTCATGATATGATAGAAATAGGATTGTTTTAGATTGGAGGCATCATTTTGTCAGACGATAAACGAAATAAAACGACAGTTGACATATACGGACAACCATATACTATCGTCGGTACTGAAAGCGCAAGCCATATGCGCCTTGTTGCTTCAATGGTTGACGAGAAAATGAGAGAAATCGGTATGAAAAACCCATATTTGGATACGAGTAAGCTTGCGGTATTGACCGCGGTGAATACAATTCACGAATATATTAAACTAAAGGACGAACTAGACCAGCTCCAACTGGAATTAAAGAGAGAGAAGGACTGAGTAGATGCTTGATTTAGCAATTCTGGCCATTCTTTTAATCGGTTTACTAATCGGTTTGAAGCGTGGCTTTATTTTACAACTGGTTCATATGACAGGTTTCATTGTGGCTTTCATAATCGCTTATATCTTCTATGGCGATATTGCGCCCAACTTGAAAATGTGGATTCCATTTCCTGCAATAGGAGATTCTTCGACACTTAATATGTTTTTCGAATCCGTTGGCCTTGAGACGGCTTATTATAATGCCATTGCCTTTGCCATTGTGTTCTTTGCCACTAAGATCCTCTGGCACATGATTGGGTCCATGCTCAATTTCATCACCTACCTGCCGATTCTAAAACAGCTGAATCGTTGGGGAGGAGCGATATTGGGCTTTGCCGAAGTCTATCTTATCATGTTTATTATATTATACATAGGCGCCTTGCTGCCAATGGATTCCATTCAGGAACCACTAACCAACTCCTTTATGGCAGAAACGATTGTGAAACATACACCATTCCTGTCTGAACAGGTGAAAGACCTTTGGTTTAATAAGTAAAACAATCATAACCACATTAAATTAGGGTCCATTACCTCTTACAAAGTTGTAGATCATTATACTTTGTAAGGGTAGGGCCCTTTTCTATGGATTAGCATGAAACTTCATAATAGTTGATTCGTATAAGTAATAATCGCGCTGCTTGTACTTTGGCCTTAAGAAAGGTATCTTTAAGACAGTATATAAGGGAGTTCCCTACTAATTTTGGTGGTGAAAAAAATGACAGTCAATAAAAAAGATATTATTAAATTATTAGAAAAGATTGCCATATACATGGAACTGAAAGGAGAAAATCCTTTTAAGGTATCCGCTTTCCGTAAGGCTGCAGGTGCTTTAGAAACGGATGACCGGAGCCTGACGGCCATTGAGGATTTTACGGCGTTGAATGGCATCGGGAAAGGAACGGCGTCCGTCATTGAAGAATATATCAATGAAGGGAAGTCGACTGTTCTGGAGGAGCTTCAGGAGCAGGTGCCAAAGGGTTTGATCCCACTTTTGCAGCTTCAAGGTTTAGGTGGTAAAAAAATCGCCAAGCTACATAAGGAATTACATATCAATGATGTGAATGACCTCAAACTGGCATGCGTGGAAGGGCGTGTCGCGGCATTGACCGGCTTCGGTAAAAAGACGGAAGAAAAGATTTTGTCTGCCATTGCTGAAGCGGGATCAAGACCTGACAGGCTTCCACTCGCCTTCATGAGACCGATTGCTGACGATATCGAAATGGCTATTGCGAATATGGAGCATATCACGCGCTCATCACGAGCCGGGAGCATGAGAAGGATGAGGGAAACGATAAAAGACCTTGACTTCATCATTTCCACGGATCATCCCGATGAAGTCAAGGACCAACTTCTTTCATTGCCTGGCATTAAGCAAGTCATTGCCGCGGGCGATACAAAGGTGTCGGTCGTTCTTGATTATGAGTATGATATTTCCGTCGATTTCCGAATCGTTCAAGATAAGGAGTTCATTACGACTCTTCATCATTTCACCGGTTCGAAGGATCATAATGTCCGGATGCGCCAGTTGGCTAAAGACCGGGGAGAAAAGATTAGTGAATATGGTGTAGAAGTGGCTGAGACGGGTGAAATCTTGACATTTGAAACGGAAGAGCAATTTTACAACCATTTTGGGCTTCCTTTCATCCCGCCTGAATTACGCGAAGATGGAACGGAAGTGGAACATTATAATGAAAGTGAACCACTTATAAATGTTGAGGATATTCAGGGTGACCTGCATATGCATACCACTTGGAGCGATGGCGCTTATTCCATTGAAGAAATGATTGAAGCTTGCCGGGCCAAAGGCTATAAATATATGGCCATCACCGACCATTCACAGTATTTGAAAGTGGCGAATGGTTTAACTGTGGAGCGTTTACGTGAACAGAAACAAATCATTCATGACCTTAATGAAAAATATGAGGATTTCACTGTGTTATCAGGAATTGAAATGGATATTCTTCCTGATGGAACCCTCGACTATGATGATGAGTTACTGGCAGAGATGGACTTGGTGATTGCATCCATCCATTCGAGTTTTTCACAACCGCGTGAAACGATCATGGAAAGGCTGAAAACGGCTTTGAATAATCCTCATGTCGATATCATTGCTCATCCGACAGGGAGAATCATTGGCAGACGGACTGGCTATGATGTCGATATGGATATGCTTATCGAACTTGCACGTGATACGAATACGGCACTGGAATTGAATGCAAACCCGAATCGACTGGATTTGGCTCCGCCAAACTTACGTAAAGCACAGGAAGCGGGCGTTACGGTTGTCATTAATACAGATGCCCATAGTATTGATATGCTAGAACATATGCCGGTAGGTGTTTCTTCTGCCAAAAAAGGCTGGATAAAAAAATCATCTGTTCTTAATGCGATGGATACGGATGGATTGTTGACGTTTTTAAAGAGGAATGACTAACTATTTACTCACTTAGGAGGAGGAGCTTTAACTCCATGCATAATAAAGCTTTAAAGACATTGGAATTTCATAAAATTAGAGAACAGTTAGTTTCTCATGCTTCATCTGCGATAGGAAAGGAGAAGGCACAGCAATTAATGCCTTCGACCGACTTCAAGGAAGTATCAAAATGGCAGGATGAAACGGATGATGCGGCTAAAATTGTCCGGTTAAAGGGCAATTTGCCATTGGGAGGAATTTTCGATATTCGCCTTCAGGCTAAGCGGGCACAAATAGGTGGCATGTTATCCCCGATGGAATTAATGGAAACGGCCAGCACCATTCGTGCCGGACGGATCCTGACTCGATTTTTCGAGGAAATTGCTGAACAGGAGATTGAAGTTCCACTATTGGCAGAATATATTGATTCCCTCCATCCCTTGATTGAATTACAACAGGAAATTACCTATGCCATCAGCGAGCATGGGGAAGTGATGGATTCAGCAAGCGATAAGTTGCGAACGCTTAGAAATCAGATTCGCACGAATGAAAGCCGGGTTCGAGAAAAACTTGAAAGCATGATTCGTTCTTCAAATGCGACGAAAATGTTGTCAGATGCCATCATTACGATTCGTAATGACCGCTTTGTCATCCCAGTGAAACAGGAATACCGGAGTGTATATGGTGGGATCATCCATGACCAATCTTCATCCGGGCAAACCCTTTTCATTGAACCACAGGTGATTGTGCAATTGAATAATGTCCTTCAGGAAACACGTGTGAAGGAAACGCAGGAAATCGAACGTATCTTGGTCGAGATATCGGAAAAGGTAGGCGAGTTCACACCCGAGCTATTCCATAACGTCAAGGTGTTAGCGCATGTGGATTTCCTTGTTGCAAAGGCGAAATATGCTAAAGCAATAAAAGGATCGAAACCACTTTTAAATGATGAAGGTCGAGTGAAATTATTTAAAGCGAAACATCCGCTCATTCCAAGCGACGTTGTGGTAGCCAATGATATCTTCCTTGGAGAAGACTTTACGACGATTGTCATCACTGGCCCGAATACAGGGGGTAAGACGGTCACGCTCAAGACCATAGGCATTTGTACGTTAATGGCCCAGGCCGGACTGCAAATTCCGGCTCTGGATGGTTCCGAAACAGCCGTTTTTTCTTCCATCTATGCGGATATAGGGGATGAGCAGTCGATTGAGCAAAGCTTGAGTACGTTCTCGTCTCATATGGTCAATATTGTCGATATATTAAAGAAAGTCGATCAGGAAAGTCTTGTATTATTCGATGAACTTGGAGCGGGAACTGACCCCCAAGAAGGAGCTGCACTTGCGATTTCCATATTGGATGAAGTATTCAAGCGTGGAGCACGTGTGATTGCTACGACTCACTATCCTGAGTTGAAGGCTTATGGTTATGATCGTGAAGGAGTCATTAATGCAAGCGTTGAATTCAACGTCGAGACCTTGAGCCCGACATACAAGCTACTAATCGGTGTTCCAGGTCGGAGTAATGCGTTTGAAATTTCCAAGCGACTTGGCTTGGAAGATAGCGTGATTAACAATGCCCGCAGCCACATTGGCGAGGATACAAATAAAGTGGAAAATATGATAGCATCTCTTGAAGACAGCCGCAAGAAGGCAGAAGAAGAGGAATTGGAAGCTGCTGAGCTTCTAAAACAGGCTGACATTTTGCACAAAGACCTACAAAAACAAATGAATCAATATAATGAAGAACGAGATGCATTGAGTGATAAAGCAGCTAAAGAAGCTGCGGCCATCGTTGAAAAGGCAAAAGAAGAAGCAGAAGCGATTATTGGTGAGTTGCGCAAACTTCGACTTGAGAAGCACGCCGATGTAAAAGAGCATGAATTGATCGATGCGAAAAAACGGCTTGAAGAAGCGACACCAAAAGTGAAGAAATCAACGAAAAAAGTAGCTAAGCCTCTGGAAAAAACATTGAATCCAGGCGATGAGGTTAAGGTGGTAAGCTTTGGTCAAAAAGGTAATTTGATTGAGAAAGTGTCGAATAATGAATGGCAGGTACAAATCGGGATCATGAAAATGAAAGTGAAGGAATCCGATCTTGAATTCATTAAGACGACAAAAGTAAAAGAAACGAAGCCATTAACCACGATAAAAGGAAGAGACTACCATGTTAGTCTGGAGCTAGACCTTCGTGGGGAGCGTTATGAAAGTGCATTGTCGAGAGTCGAAAAATATGTCGATGATGCTCTGCTGGCTGGATATTCGCGTGTGTCCATCATACATGGTAAGGGGACCGGTGCGCTTCGGTCTGGGGTTCAGGAATATTTGAAGAATCACAGATCAGTCAAAAAAATTCGTTTCGGAGAAGCCGGAGAAGGCGGCACAGGTGTTACCGTCGTTGAATTTAAATAAAGGAAAAGCGGTCATTCCGGCATGCTGCCCAGCCGGGATGGTCCCATACCGTTAGGGAGTTGACTCATGGAGAACATATGGGGAAATGAATATGTGTATATAGCTGCCCGATATAGTGTCGTTATATTATGCATAATTGTTTTTTTAGCCATTTTTGAACTTGTCACAAAGTACAAAAACTGGGAGGAAATCAAGCAGGGAAATCTATCTGTCGCGATGGCCACCGGTGGCAAAATTTTTGGGATTGCCTATGTGTTTCAACAGTCCATTCTCCATCAGGATTCGCTGCTTACCATGATTGGCTGGGGTGTATACGGTTTTATCCTGTTACTCATCGGTTATTTTATTTTTGAATTTATGACTCCTGGATTTAAAATAGATGAAGAGATACAAAAAGATAATCGGGCAGTGGGATTTCTTGCGATGATCATCTCAATCGCATTATCCTTTGTTATTGGTGCCGGTATATCTTAATGTCCTGGATGAGAGGGAGAAAACAGTGGAGAAGCTTGCAAAGGTTTTAATTGTTTTTTGCGGAATTTTTTTTCTGCTTGGAATCATTTATATGGTATTCTTGACCTGAAAAGAAGCGACCTCTGTGTCGCTTCTTTATTTGGGCTCTATTAGCCTATTATTATTATTTATCGGAGTAATTTGTTCGAACATGGAGGAAGAACTATGAATCAGGCAAAACTGACAAGGAAAATCGAAGAGCTATCAATGAACGCTTTGCCGGCACTGCAAACGCAGATGGATGATGGGTGGATTCTGCGTTATGCCAATGGTTATACCAAAAGGGCAAACTCCGTAAATCCTCTCTATCCTTCTTATGATGAAGATGTGAATGGAAAAATAGAAAGAAGTACAACAGCATTTACCGAACGGAACATCCAGGTGGCTTATAAAATAACCCCGCTAACTAGTCCAAGCGAATTGGATCACATTCTTGAAACGATGGATTATAGTGTGGCGAGTCTAACCGGTGTGCAAGTATTATCATTAGAAGATATAGAAGCACCGAGTGAAACCCATGTGCTGATATACAATGAGATGCCGGAAGCGCGCTTTCAAGATTTTTGTAGGTTAAATAACATACATGAGCGTGACCATTCCATTTTCAGGAACGTGTTGAGCAACATCATTCCGACTACCTGTTTTATTTTTTTGGTGGATGAAAAGGACTCGACACTAGCCTGCGGCCTCGGTGTTCTAGAGGATGAATTCATAGGTCTATTTAATATCGCCACGGATGAGGAAGTCCGAAACCGTGGACATGGAACGAAACTCGTGAGAAATCTCTTATATTGGGGAAAGAGGAATGGAGCGAAAAACGCCTATCTCCAAGTGGTGCTCACGAATGAACCTGCACTGAACCTTTATACAAGACTAGGGTTTAAAGAACTCTATAGATATTGGTTTAGGGTTGAAAATTAAATCAAAAGGATTTGAGGAGTAGAGATACTCCTTTTTTTAGTTGTCCAGATTAAGGACAACTTAGAACATTCATTAATTAAATAATCAAAAGCACAAAAAATGCTAGTGAAAGTTAAATGTGTCTAGATACATAGATTAATCAGAATATTATAATAAATCAAAGAAATATAAATTTGATTTTGTAAAAAAGTCATTAAGATTTGGCAGATGCCTTAAAACATGCTTAGTGGAAGCTGTAATTTTAGCAAAAAGGATGGACTACTTCTTTAGAATCTTTCGTTTGTGGAAGCAAATAAAAAATCATAGAAAGAAGGTACCGCTTATGCAACGCTCAAAACGATTTGAGATTTTAGAAGAAAGACCGGTAAATAAAGATGGATTCGTAAAAGAATGGCCCGAAATGGGTTTTGTTGCCATGTCCAGTCCTAATGATCCTAAGCCATCAATTACAGTAAAAGATGGCCACATAATAGAGTTGGATGGGAAAAGAAGAGAAAACTTCGATATGATTGATCAGTTTATAGCAGATTATACAATTGATTCAAGCTTAACCGAACAAGTCATGGCCCTGGATTCTTTGGAGATTGCTAAGAAACTCGTAGATATAAATGTTTCCCGTTCAGAGATAGTTAAACTATCAAAAGGTCTCACCCCGGCAAAAGTTCTAGAAGTACTCAATCATATGAATGTTGTCGAAATGATGATGGCTTTACAAAAAATGAGGGCAAGGAAAACGCCGTCTAACCAATGTCATGTGACGAACGTGCGCGATAATCCTGTATTAATGGCAGCGGATGCTGCAGAAGCGGGGCTTTACGGATTCGATGAACAAGAAACAACGGTTGGCGTTGCCCGTTATGCTCCCTTTAATGCATTAGCATTACTCGTAGGTTCCCAGACTGCAAGGAATGGAATCTTAACACAGGACTCCTTAGAAGAAGCAACCGAGCTTCGCTTAGCTATGCTTGGAATGACTTCCTATGCGGAAACTGTCTCGATTTATGGTACGGAATCTGTATTTATGGATGGAGATGACACGCCTTGGTCGAAAGCATTTTTAGCTTCTGCCTATGCTTCACGCGGTGCTAAAATGCGCTTTACATCTGGGACGGGTTCTGAGGTGCAGATGGCGGGAGCAGAAGGGAAATCCATGCTTTATTTAGAGATTCGCTGTGTCATGATGGCAAAAGGGGCAGGCGTTCAAGGGTTGCAAAATGGGTCAATCAGTTGTATTGGGATACCGGCCTCGGTACCGAGCGGAATCCGAGCAGTTTTAGCAGAAAATCTAGCCACTACATTGTTTGATATGGAAGTTGCTTCGGGAAATGACCAAACCTTTTCTCATTCGGAAATTCGACGTAGTGCTAAAATGTTATGTCAAATGCTTCCTGGAACAGATTTTATTTTTGCTGGATACTCGGCAGTACCAAATAACGAGGATATGTTTGCAGGTTCTAATATGGATTCAAGCGATTTGGATGATTACTTAATTATTCAACGAGATATGATGGTAGACGGTGGATTAAAACCGGTGGATGAAGAAGACCTCATCAAAATACGTTATGAAGCTGCTAAAACCCTACAGGTTATTTTTGAAGAGCTAGGCTTCCCTGTGATTACAGATGAAGAAATAGAAGCAGCGACTTATGCTAACAGCAGTGAAGATATGCCCCAACGAAACGTTGTCGAAGATCTAAAGGCTGCAGAGCGAATCTTACGAGACGGAATTTCTGGTTTTGATGTGGCTCTTATTCTGGCTAAGCGTGGTTATCGACAAACGGCTGAACGAATCTTCAATATGTTGAAACATAGGGTAGCTGGTGATTATTTGCATACCTCTGCCATTATTAATAAAGACAATGAGGTTATAAGTGCGGTGAATAATGAAAACGATTACATGGGACCCGGAACAGGCTACCGACTCAGTCCAGAAAGATGGGCGGAAATTAAAGACATTCGTCAAGCCATTAGTCCGCAAGATTTTGATTAAGGGGGAATGAATATGTCGACAGCTTTATCAATTGAGATGCAATTAACGGAAACTGGATTTGCCTCAAAAGGAACGAATCCCAAAGAAGTCATCGTTGCTATCGGTCCAGCCTTTGGGAAAGAAATGAATAAAACAATTGTGAAAGTCGCGCATGCTTCTGTCCTACGGGAAATCCTATCAGGGATTGAGGAACAAGGAGCTGTTCCTCGTGTGATTCGTAGCTTGGGTACTGCCGATTTGGCTTTCATGGCACATGGAGGAGCCCAATTAAGTGGTTCAGGTATTAGCATCGGCTTGCAATCGAGGGGAACGGCAGTGATTCATCAAAGAGATTTAGACCCACTCACCAATCTTGAACTATTTCCACAATCCCCATTAATTTCTTTAGAGATGTACAGAGCGATTGGACGAAACGCAGCGATGTATGCGATAGGGGAAAGCCCGAATCCTGTACCAGTTTTAAATGATGAAATGACACGACCAAAATACCAAGCGGCAGCAGCTCTTCTCTATCTGAAGGAGTGCCAAGCCCGTATACCTGATAAAAAGCCAGTTGAAATAAATGTAGATTTCTCAATAAAAGACTAGGAGGGTAAACATGGAAAAAATGATAAAGAACCATAAGGTGAAGCTAACAAAAACAGATTATCCACTCGGGAATAAAAGACCTGATTTATTATTCAGTCGTACAGAAAAACCTTACAATGACTTGACTCTCGATGCCGCTTTAAAAGGAAAAGTGACAGAAGCGGATTTACGTATCAGTCCTGATACGCTTGAAATGCACGCTGATATTAGTGAAACGCTAGGAAGACCACAACTCGCCAAAAACTTTCGTCGAGCAGCTGAAATGATTAATATATCCGATGCCCGTATCTTACAAATTTATAATGCGATGCGTCCTAATCGTTCGACTAAAGAACAACTCTTAGAAATTGCTGATGAATTGGAAGAAGAGTATGGAGCATTAGAAAATGCAAATTTAATTCGTGAGGCTGCAGATGTGTATGAAAGACGAGGAAGATTAAAGAAAGATGAGGATTAAAGAGTTATGAAAAAGATTTTAGCTGGTGTAGATATCGGCAATTCATCAACGGAAGTGGCAATTGCAAGTGTGAATGGCAATGATATAAAGTTCCTTTCACAGTGTTTGGTAAAAACTACTGGTATTAAAGGGACTTCTGACAACGTTGAAGGTATTCGAACTGCATTGAAGGAAGCGGCTAAAAAAGCAGATATAGGGTTGAAAGATATTAATCTTATCCGATTGAATGATGCAGTACCAGTTATAGGTGATTTGGCTATGGATCTTATTAGCGAAACCATTATCACAGAATCCTCCATGGTCGGACATAATCCCGATACGCCGGGTGGAGCAGGATTAGGTGTGGGAATAACGGTGTTAATTGACCAAATAAGGAATGTGAAACAACTGGATCAAGGTTATATTGCAGTGATTCCTGAACATTTCGATTATGAATGGGTTGCAAACCGTTTGAATCAGGCTACAAATGAAGGAATTTTAATTACTGGTGCGGTTGTACAAAAAGACGATGGGGTTTTAATCCACAATCGTCTAAATAAAAAAATTCCGATTGTGGATGAAGTCGCATTGATTGAAAAAATCCCACTTGGGAAATTAGCTGCAGTTGAAGTGGCTTTACCAGGTCATGTAATCAGGACTTTAAGCAATCCCTATGGTCTTTCCACTATTTTTCATTTGGATCCTGACGAAACGATACAAATTGCGTTAATTGCCAAAGCATTAGTTGGTAACCGATCAGCCGTGGTAATTCGAACGCCAAAGGGGGAAGTGGTCGAACGCAAAATAGAAGCGGGAAGGATTTTTTTAAAAGGATCGAATAGTCTAAAACTAGAAGTTTCCATTAACGACGGTGCTGAGGCGATAATGAACACATATGGAAGAGTTGAATCATTGGTAGACGTATATGGGGAAACAGGCACCAACGTTGGTGGAATGTTTAATGGCCTAAGGCATGATTTATCTCAACTGACCGGACAATCACCAAATGAAATTACAATCTCGGATTTCCTTGCTGTGGACGCAGTCATTCCAAACTCGATAACAGGGGCAATGGCGGGTGAGCTTTCCATGGAAAGCGGTGTAGCTTTAGCCTCCATGGTGAAAACGGATAAGGTCCCTGTCCAAAAAGTGGCTTCTTTATTGGAAAAAGACCTTGGTGTCGAGGTAGAAATTGGTGGGGTTGAAGCGGAAATGGCCATTTGTGGCGCCTTAACAACTCCAGGAACGAGAAAACCAATTGTGATTCTAGATATGGGAGGTGGGTCTACTGATGCAGCGATGATGTATGAAAGTGGAAAAATCAACTCCTGTCACCTAGCCGGAGCAGGAGCCATGGTCACCATGCTCATAAATTCTGAACTTGCTTTAGGTGACAAGGAACTGGCTGAAAAAATCAAAAAAAACCCTCTAGGAAAAGTACTCAGCTTATTCCATATGCAATTAGAAGATGGAACGATGCTATTTTCAGAGAATCCCTTTCCTCCCTATACCTTCGGAAAAGTGGTGGTTCGAGAAGGAGAAGACCTTATCCCTTTAGCAACTAAAGCAACTATGGATAAAATTAGAGAAATACGTAGAAGTGCAAAACGAAGGGTATTTGTTACCAATGCACTCCGAGCCCTTAAGCGGGTAGTCCCAACAGGTAATTTAAAACACTTATCCTTTATCGTTATGGTAGGAGGGTCGGCCTTGGATTTTGAAATTCCGCAAATGTTAACAGAAGAATTAGGGAAGTATGGCATTGTGGCGGGATTCGCCAATATTAGAGGGACCGAGGGTCCAAGAAATGCAGTGGCCACTGGATTGGTATTGGCTTCTGTGGGGCAAGAGGCTGTGAAATGAATAAACGTGAAGTATACATCACTATTTTATATCACAGTGCCCTCGATTCGAATCAGATTAGAGAAGTATGTGCAGGTCTAGAAGAAGAAGGGGTTTCATTTTTATTGAAGAAATGCAATAAAGAGAGCAACTTTACTGAACTAGGTAATATAGCAGCAGGTATGTCCCCTTTAAATGTTGGAATTGGCATCGAACTTGGACATTTATGTGTTCATCACGAAAAATTAAAGACGGAAGAGCCTTATATACAAGACATCCTTCAAAATGGCCGGAAATCAGGAAAAAATGCAGCTCGTTTAGTTAAAGGGTTACCATTATCTTTTTAGAGGAAAGGATGATTGTTATGAGTCAAATCAATTTAAAGATAGCTAAGCAGCTCATTGAAAGTGCTGAAAAGAAAGCAAACGAAATGAATGTTCCCATGGTTATATGCATTGTGGATGAAGGTGGGAACTTTATTGCTTCTCACCGAATGGATGACGCTTTATTGGTAAGTATAGAACTTGCACAAAACAAAGCGTGGACCTCAGTGGCCATGAAAATGACGACGGAAAGTTTAGCAAAAGTTACTTCAAATGGAGAAGAGCTTTATGGAATCAATACGACTAATAATGGACGGGTCGTTGTATTTGGCGGTGGTATCCCATTGTATAATAACAGCCGTATCATTGGGGCAGTTGGTGTAAGTGGTGGTTCCGTTGAAGAAGATATATTGGTAGCTCAGAGTGCAGTGAATGCACTGAGTGATGAAATCGATTGGGTTTCTCTTTGAACAAAACAAATTCCATCAGTGAAGATTCTTTATCTTCACTGATGGTTAATCGTATAAAACTAAATGTTCATCTGGTATTTGAATATCTTCTTAATCCCCCGAAATGGACCTTATTTAACAAACTATCAGTGAACATCCATTACATCGCCTCTAGTTTTGATCTTATCCATTTATATAAAAGACGGTAGTGTTGTTTTTGCTTAAAGACGTTTATACCAAGACTAACGGTAAATGTATCCTTCACACATTTACCAAAACTATTTCTGGAACTCTAGGACATTATCCTTTTTAATGAGAATTAATTAGTTATAATAAGGGTTATAGAATGAATAGTTTTCTGAATAAATAGAAAATGATTGTGGAGGTATAGGGTGACTATGTTGACTTTACGTAATATTGTGGATGTAGAGATGCTTCAGGATATCCAGAAACGCTTTTCAGACGCTACCGGTTTTGGAGTAATAATTACGGATCAGCAAGGAATACCTGTTACCATACCAACTAATTTCACAAGCTTTTGTAACCACATACGTTCCACCGAAGAAGGATTGAGATGCTGTGTATTGTCTGATCGGAAAGTGGGGCTAATTGCAGCTGAAAAAGAACAGCCTTTTATGCACTATTGCCATTCGGGTCTAGTTGATGTAGCTGCACCTATTATTCTTAAAGGTGAATATCTTGGATCGGTTCTATGTGGTCAACTGTTGGTAGAGGATAGAGATGATAAGCGTATTGAACAGATTGGCAATGAAATAGAACATCTACCAATTGATCAAGAACTACTTCAACTTTATTTGAATGAAATTGAAATCACCAGTCGCAAGCGGATTGAAGCAGTAATGGAAATGCTGGAACTGATAGCGAATTATATCAAAAAATTAGCAGTTGATTTTCTTGCACAGGAAGAATTAAATACTATGAATCAGAGGTTGATGGAGGAGATGGATGCCCGTGCATCACTGGAAGAATTACTAGAGGAAGCACAGGTGAAAATCCTGCAATCACAAATTAATCCTCATTTTTTATTTAACACGTTAAATACCATTTCCCGACTAGCTTATTTAGAGAATGCGGAACAAACACAAAACGTTACATATTCCTTGGCTAGAATCATGAGGTATAGTCTACGAAATATTGACAAGCCTGTAACGCTAAAGGAAGAGCTAGATTACGTGAAAGATTACATTGCTATTCAACAATCTCGTTTTCGTAGCTTAATTCAATATGAAGAAATAGTTGAAGTAGATATTGAGACATTACACATACCTATCCTTTCGATTCAGCCTATTATTGAAAACGCTATCATTCATGGATTTGAACCAAATAATAGTCCTGTTATGATAAAAACTCACATATTTTTAGATAAAGGAAATGTAGTAATTGAAGTCTCGGATACGGGTGTTGGAATGACGAAAGTGAAATTAGCTTCTATTTTTTCACATGCAAGTGAAGGAAAGAATGGCCATACAACGGGAATTGGGATAAATAATGTAAAGAGACGACTTCAGTTTTGTTTCGGAGAAGAGTTTGGTATGACAGCCATCGAAAGTAAGCCAGGAAAGGGCACACTGGTTCGAATCGTCATTCCAGATTCCGGAGGTGTTTATCTTGAAAGTAATGATTGTAGATGATGAACCATTGGAACGAGAAGTCCTTATAAGGATAATTAAAAAAGAAAATATGTGCATTAGCCAATTATTCGAGGCCACAAATGGGGCGGAAGCTTGGGAACTTGCTAAACAAAATCAAATGGATGTTATTCTTATGGATGTTAAAATGCCTATTATGGATGGCTTAGTTGCAGCGGATATGATAAAAAAGGATGTTCCGGATTGCCAAATCATTTTTCTTACGGCGTATGATGAAGGGAACTTCACTCAGGAAATTATTGAATCAGGAACAAATCATTATTTATTAAAACCTGCTCACCCGAATGATATAAAAAAAGCCTTATTAAAATATATACCTGTGGTAAAACGCTCGGTTTCAAGCTCATTAGAGACAGTCTGTAATCATGACGACATTTTAACGATTCTGGAGTATATTGAAAAAAATTTTCATTTGGATATTAAATTAGAAACTCTATCTAAGTTGGTCTTTCTCAGTGGACAATATCTTAGCAGGCTTTTTAAACAAGAAACTGGCTACACAATCACACAATACATTACTGTCCATCGCATTGAAAAAGCAAAAAAATGTTTGTTTAGCAGGGAAAATGTAATGGAAGTAAGTGAGAAATGTGGATTCTCCGACCCAAATTACTTTGCAAGGGTATTCAAGAAATACGAAGGGGTCACACCATCGCAATATCAGCAGCAATCACTTTTAGGAAGAAAAAAGAGAATCAATTCATTCAATAATTTTGTCATGTAGTGTGCTCGTGACTTCTTCATAAAATAAAAGAATCCAGGCTCATCGTGGCAGAAGTATTCAAGTCATGTAACAACCTTCTTATAAACACATAAATTTTAGTTTTCGTTAATGGCCCCGAATTTAAATGGACAAGTACTTTCACACCTTTAGACCTGTTCATCCTCCTTTATGCTTATCTTTTTCAAATACAATAATTGTAAGAAAATACCGACTGTATTATAATGAGTAAGAGTATTGAGAATATTCAGAAGGAGGGGGCAAATGAGCAATAAGCCATGGCAAGCCATATATCCGGAACAAATACCGACTGCTTTATCTTATGATGACAAACCGCTATATTCATTATTGAAGGAAGCCGCAGATGAATTTCCAGATAAGGTGTCCATTCACTTCCAAGGGAAGGAATTAACGTTCAAAGAAGTATATGAATCTTCGACTAAATTTGCATCCTATTTAAAGAGTATCGGCCTTAAAAAGGGAGAACGCGTTGCCGTAATGCTTCCCAACTGTCCACAGGGTGTCATTAGTTTCTTTGGAATATTGATGGCAGGTGGTGTAGTCGTCCAAACGAACCCTACTTATACGGAACGTGAACTGCACCAACAATTGAAGGACTCAGGAGCCAAAATAATCTTGGCGATGGACATATTATTTCCGCGCGTCACAGTTGCTTCCCAAGGTACAGAAATTGAACATATTATTGTAACCGCTATCAAAGACTACTTGCCCTTCCCGAAAAATCTTATCTATCCTTTCATTCAAAAGAAGGAATATGGCATTGTGGTCAAGGTGGAGCATGCGGGGAATCACCATTTATTCACTGAAATCATGAAGCAAAAAATATCTGGAGAAGTTGCTGAGCCGATTGATGTGGACAACGACCTGGCCCTATTGCAATATACTGGGGGAACAACCGGTACCCCTAAAGGCGTCATGCTCACCCATAAGAACTTAATTGCCAATACGGCAATGTGCAATGCTTGGCTGTATAGATGTAAACGTGGTGAAGAGCGGGTTCTGGCCATTCTACCATTTTTCCATGTGTACGGAATGACGACTGTTCTGGTTCTTTCCGTTATGGAAGGGAACACCATGATTATCATGCCGAAATTTGATGTTGAATCCACCTTGAAAACCATTCAAAAGCAGAGACCGACACTGTTTCCAGGAGCACCGACGATGTATATCGGTCTTTTGAATCATCCTGATGTTTCCAAGTATGACCTTTCATCAATCGAAGCTTGCCTAAGCGGATCGGCACCACTGCCATTAGAAATTCAGGAGCAATTTGAGACAGTGACTGGCGGAAAGCTAGTTGAAGGTTTTGGTCTCTCGGAGACATCACCAGTTACTCATGCCAACTTCATTTGGGATCAACCACGAGTTAAAGGAAGCATTGGTTTGCCTTGGCCGGATACAGACTCGGTCATTCTATCCTTGGAGACGGGAGAGGAACTTCCGCCTCATGAAATTGGTGAAATAGCGATTAAAGGCCCACAAGTGATGAAAGGGTATTGGAACCGTCCGGAGGATACAGAAAATACATTTAAAAACGGCTGGCTTCTTACGGGTGACTTAGGATATATGGATGAAAGAGGTTTCTTTTATGTGGTCGAACGTAAAAAGGATACAATCATTGCCGGAGGATTTAACATTTATCCACGTGAAGTGGAAGAGGTACTTTACGAACATGAGGCGGTCCAGGAAGTGGTAGTGGCAGGAATCCCTGATCCATATCGTGGTGAAACGGTCAAGGCTTATGTTGTATTGAAGAAAGGTGTAAGCGTAACGGAAGAGGAATTGAATCAGTTTGTGAGAAAGAGCTTAGCATCCTATAAGGTACCGCGTCTTTATGAATTTAGAGATGAGCTTCCTAAAACAGTAATTGGTAAGATTTTACGTAGAGTCCTTATTGATGAAGAAAAGAAAAAAGTCCCGACTGAAAAAAAACAGGCGTAAAATTCTTACGGAGCTAGTTTCAATTGGGCTCCGTATACAGATCAACTGGACAACCTGATGGTATGAGAGGTAAAATATAGAAGGATGTTACAGTCTAAGAGACTTTCTTCTTGACAGTAGAGAGTCATCATTTTATGATAGAAATATGAATGATGGTTCATTCATTTTCTGAAAGGGGACATCCAGTGAAACGCAACAGACCAAAGTATAATCAAATTATTGACGCAGCCGTAATAGTCATTGCCCAAAATGGTTATTATCAAGCACAAGTATCCAAAATCGCCAAGCAAGCAGGTGTGGCAGATGGCACCATTTATCTGTATTTTAAAAATAAAGAGGATATTTTAATATCGTTATTTCATGAAAAAATGGGCTACTTTGTAGAACAAATTGAAGAAGAATTAAAAGGTAAGACTTCAGTTTCCGAAAAACTCTTCCTATTAATTCAAAAACATTTTCAAATCCTTTCAGAAGACGTGAACTTAGCAATTGTCACTCAATTGGAATTAAGACAGTCGAATAAAGAATTACGACTTAGGATTAATGAAGTATTGAGAGGATATTTAAATTTAATTGATCAAATCATTACCGATGGGAAAGAGAATGGTGAATTTCTGCCTGATCTAAATAATTTACTCGCAAGGCAAATGATTTTTGGAACCATTGATGAAACAGTGACAACTTGGGTGATGAATGAACAAAAATATTCACTCTCAGATCTCGCAACTGAGGTTCACCGTCTTTTGCTTGGTGGTTGTGGAACGAAAGGTTAGTGCTGACGGGAGGATGGCCAGAACCATCCTCTAGCCATTTAGCTTTTCGGCTTTTTCTTCAGAAAATGGTACATAAGGAATTTTCAAAAAAGTTTGATTATGATGGGAGAGGTCGATATGGAATATCTTAAGCTCGCAGTTGAAAATCATGTTGCTTTTATAACGATTAATCATGCACCTGCAAATGCACTTTCATCAGCAATCATTGGTGAATTAGCGCAGGCCTTCGATCAAATCGAAAGCAATGAGGATGTTCGTGTGGTACTGCTTCATGGTGAAGGTAGATTCTTCTCTGCAGGAGCAGATATCAAAGAATTTACTAGTGTGGAAAACGGTAAAGCTTTTGAGAAACTGGCCCAAAATGGTCAATCCGTATTTGAAAGAATCGAATCTTTTCCTAAGCCGGTTGTTGCAGCGATTCATGGAGCAGCCCTTGGCGGAGGGCTAGAACTAGCTATGGCCTGTCACATTCGGTTAGTAACTGAACGCGCAAAATTAGGGTTGCCGGAATTGCAACTAGGGCTAGTTCCTGGATATGCTGGATCGCAACGTCTACCAAGATATGTCGGTATGGCAAAAGCCGCAGAAATGCTATTTACCAGTGAGCCGATAACAGGTACACAAGCGGTGGAGTGGGGGTTGGCAAACCATGCTTACACGGATGAAGAATTACTTCCAAAAGCGAAGGATTTGGCTTCTAAAATTGCCAAGAAAAGTCCACTTGCCTTGAAGGCGGCTATTGAACTATTGAATTATACGAAGAATGATTCCTTCTATAAAGGTGTAGAAAGAGAAACTGTTTTATTCGGTCACGTTTTTGACTCCGCTGATGCAAAGGAAGGCATTTCAGCCTTTATTGAAAAAAGGGAAGCGGTATTTAAAGGGCAGTGAATCTTAAGTGACATTTAAGTATAAGTAAATATATTACTAATATTTAAATAACAAGCAGGATTTTGAAGAGTCCTAGAGAATAACTAAATAGTATGCCTAAAATTCATAATCTTCAAAACTCAAATTATTCGGGAGGTATTATCGTGAACATTTATGTGCTACTGAAAAGAACATTTGATACAGAAGAAAAAATTACGCTTTCTAACGGAAAAATCAATGAGGATGGAGCAGAGTTCATCATCAATCCATACGATGAGTATGCCGTAGAAGAAGCAATCCAAGTACGTGACGCCCAAGGTGGAGAAGTTACGGTTATTTCCGTCGGATCTGAAGATTCAGAAAAACAATTACGCACAGCGCTTGCTATGGGTGCTGACAAAGCCGTTTTGATAAATATTGAAGACGACATAGAAAATGGCGATCAATTTACGACTGCCAAAATTATCGGAGAATACTTAAAAGATAAAGAAGCTGACCTAATCATTGCAGGAAACGTAGCCATTGATGGCGGATCAGGGCAAGTAGGTCCACGTGTGGCTGAAATATTGGATATTCCTTACATCACAACTATTACAAAACTTAACATCGCTAATGGAAATGTAAGCGTTATCCGTGATGTGGAAGGAGATTCCGAAACAATCGAAGCTACGCTTCCGTTGCTAGTGACGGCGCAACAAGGGCTGAATGAACCTCGTTATCCGTCTTTACCAGGGATCATGAAAGCAAAGAAAAAACCGCTTGAAGAGTTGGAATTGGATGATTTGGATTTGGAAGAGGACGATGTCGAGGCAAAAACAAAAACAATTGAAATCTTCCTTCCGGCCAAAAAGGAAGCTGGTAAAGTTTTAACTGGCGAAATCCCGAACCAAGTTAGCGAACTTGTTCAATTATTACGCAGTGAAGCAAAAGTAATCTAATAGAATACCCTTAATTGAAAATAAACAATACACAACAAAAAGATAAAATAGAGCACAGGAGGTTTTTAAAAATGGCTAGAAAGTTTCTTGTATTGGGCGAAGTGCGCGATGGTTCTCTAAGAAATGTATCGTTCGAAGCTATCGGAGCGGCGAAACTTGCTGCAGATGGTGGAGAAATCGTAGGTGTTTTAGTAGGTGACAGTGTTCAATCTTTAGGAAGTGAATTGATTCAGTATGGTGCAGACCGTGTTGTAGTGGTTGAACATGATCAATTAAAACAATATACATCAGATGGTTATGCTCAAAGTTTACTGGCTATTATCGAGCAAGAAAAACCAGAAGGCATTTTCTTCGGTCATACGGCGTTAGGGAAAGACTTGGCTCCCAAATTAGCTGGTAAGCTGGAATCAGGTTTGATTTCCGATGTAACTTCCATTGAGGAAGAAGGCGGAAATATCGTCTTCACTCGCCCGATATACTCTGGAAAAGCCTTTGAAAAGAAAATCGTTACAGACGGCATTGTATTTGCGACTATACGTCCGAATAACATTGAGCCTCTTTCGAAGGATGAGTCCCGTTCTGGAGATGTGTCTACATTAAGCGTGGATATTAAAGACTTACGCACAATCATTAAAGATGTAGTAAGAAAGGCAAGTGAAGGGGTCGACCTTTCAGAAGCGAAAGTAGTCATTGCTGGTGGACGTGGTGTGAAAAGTGAAGATGGATTCGAACCGTTAAAAGAACTTGCACAAGTTCTTGGCGGAGCAGTCGGTGCATCTCGTGGTGCGTGTGACGCTGATTATTGCGATTACTCTTTGCAAATTGGACAAACGGGTAAAGTCGTTACACCTGACCTTTATATTGCCTGCGGAATCTCTGGAGCTATCCAGCATTTAGCTGGTATGTCCAACTCTAAAATCATCGTAGCAATCAATAAAGATCCAGAAGCAAACATTTTCAACGTAGCTGATTATGGTATTGTAGGCGACTTATTTGAAGTTATTCCAATGCTGACGGAAGAATTCAAGAAGTTAAAAGTAAACGCTTAAGTATTGTATCCAGAAATATATAAGATAGGTGTTTGTCAGGTAACTGGCAAATGCCTTTCTTTTTGTACTGTTCTGTTAGTTAGATATCAGTATTTTTTCTCTAATTATGGACATGCTACCATTGAAGCAAAATAATAGCATCATTTCCTGTTCCAATGTTATACTAACTATAGTTATTTGAGTACATTTTAGGAGGAAATAATATATGGCTATCGTAAATGCAACTGATCAAACATTCTCAGCAGATACTAACGAAGGTGTCGTTCTTGTAGACTTTTGGGCTCCATGGTGCGGACCGTGCAAAATGATCGCTCCTGTTCTTCACGAGTTGGATGAAGAAATGGGCGACAAAGCGAAAATCGTGAAAGTAGACGTTGACGAAAACCAAGAAACAGCTGGCAAATTCGGCGTTATGAGTATCCCTACTTTAATCGTTCTTAAAGACGGTGAAGTTGTGGATAAAGTGGTTGGATTCCAACCGAAGGAAGCTCTTGCTGATCTTCTTGCTAAACACGCTTAATTCGAATGGAGAAAGAGCTTCAAGTCTATGGACTTGAAGCTTTTTTTTGTATCTTGATATATAATTAATTGTAAAATGGGAGAACAGGAGGCTGAACGCATGAATCAACGGATAAAGAATAAACTTGCCCTTCTCCCTGATCAGCCTGGTTGTTACTTAATGAAGGATCGTCAGGGAACAATCATATATGTAGGCAAGGCGAAAGTATTGAAAAATCGCGTCCGCTCTTATTTTACGGGTTCACATGATGGGAAAACATTCAGGCTCGTAAATGAAATTGAGGATTTCGAGTATATTGTTACCTCGTCTAATATTGAGGCGCTCATTTTAGAATTGAATTTAATCAAAAAACATGATCCAAAATATAATGTCATGCTGAAGGATGACAAGACCTACCCATTCATCAAGTTGACAGCAGAAAAACATCCGCGTTTAATCATTACCAGAAAGGTCAAAAAAGACAAAGGGAAATATTTTGGTCCATATCCCAATGCTTTTGCAGCCAATGAAACGAAAAAACTTCTCGACCGCATTTATCCTTTGAGAAAATGTAACACACTCCCAGACCGTGTCTGCCTTTATTACCACCTTGGCCAGTGTTTGGCCCCTTGTGTGTATGATGTAGAGGATCAGGAATATAAGCAAATCGTCGATGATATTAACCGATTTTTAAATGGCGGGCATACCGAGATTAAAAGGGAACTGACGGAAAAAATGCTTGAAGCTTCTGAAATGCTCGATTTTGAACGAGCAAAGGAATATCGGGACAAAATCGCTCACATCGAAATCACGATGGAAAAACAGAAAATGATGACGACCGATTTCATTGACCGGGATGTATTTGGTTTTTCTTATGATAAAGGATGGATGTGCGTCCAAGTATTTTTTGTGCGTCAAGGAAAGCTGATTGAAAGGGATGTTTCTCTGTTTCCAGTCTATGATGAACCGGAACAGGAGCTTCTTACGTTTCTGGGACAATTTTATGAAAAGACCAATCACTTTAAACCGAAAGAAATATTATTGCCAGAGTCTGTAGATGCGGAATTGGCAGAGGGGTTGCTGGGTGTAAAAACACTACATCCGAAACGGGGCCCTAAAAAAGAAATGCTTCAACTTGCTAATAAAAACGCCTCTATTGCACTTCAAGAGAAGTTTTCATTAATTGAACGGGATGAAGAAAGAACCATTAAAGCGGTGGAAAATCTAGGTGATAAATTAGGCATCTTCACTCCGCATCGAATCGAGGCTTTTGATAATTCCAATATTCAAGGAAGCGATCCGGTATCTGCATTGGTCGTCTTTATTGATGGAAAACCAGAAAAACGGGAGTATCGCAAGTACAAAATTAAAACGGTGAAAGGACCTGATGACTACGAATCGATGCGTGAAGTCGTCCGCAGAAGATATTCACGCGTTTTGAAAGAAGGTTTACCCCTTCCAGATTTAATCATTATTGATGGAGGGAAGGGACATGTGGAAGCTGTCCGGGATATCTTGGAAAATGAGCTTGGTCTGGATATACCACTTTCCGGTCTCATAAAGGATGAAAAGCACCGAACCTCCCAATTGATGATTGGCAACCCTCTCGAACTGGTTCCACTTGATTCGCGAAGTCAGGAGTTTTACCTGCTACAAAGAATTCAAGATGAAGTGCATCGATTCGCGATAACCTTCCATCGCCAGCTTCGGGGGAAAAATGCCATTCACTCGCTGCTTGACGATATTCCAGGAGTGGGTGAAAAGAGAAGAAAGCAACTCCTCAGGCATTTCGGGTCATTGAAAAAAATGAAAGAAGCCTCAATCGAGCAAATCACGGAGGCTGGAATGCCCAAAAATGTAGCAGAAGGAATCTTTAGAAAATTACAAGAATAACCTTGCTAGCGACTTTTTCCTATGATATGATATAAAGGAATTTTTAACATGACAATTTAGAGTGCTGATAGAGGTGCGGAATTCATTAGTAAAAACCTAGAGAAGTATGAGCTTCGATGAAGGGTTTTGAAAGGGAATAACGCCGAAGGAAGACAAGACTCATACCTTGTTTTTCTGGTCTGACCATTTAATAGGTGGCAGATTGTCAGGGTTGATACCCTGGAGAGCTATCTCACTGTGATTACTGCGCGGATATGTAACCACAGCAATGAGATATTTCTCATTGCTTTTTTTATTGCCTAAAAAAGATAGAGAGGATGCATATGAATGGCACTGATCGTACAAAAATTTGGCGGAACTTCTGTCGGAAGCGTCGAGAAAATTAAGAATGTTGCAAACCGTGTAATCGAGGAAGCAGAAAAAGGGAATGATGTCGTTGTCGTTGTTTCAGCTATGGGTAAAACGACGGATGAATTGGTTTCAATGGCGAAAGACATTTGTAGCTCTCCAAGTAAGAGGGAAATGGATATGCTATTGACGACTGGAGAACAGGTTACGATTTCCCTGTTAACGATGGCATTGATACAAAAGGGACATGAAGCAATCTCTTTCACTGGATGGCAGGCGGGGATGCAGACAGAATCGGTTCACGGAAATGCCCGGATATTAGACATCGATGCTTCTAGAATTCAAGCTCAGCTAAAAAAGAATAAAATTGTCATTGTCGCTGGATTTCAGGGAATGGATGAACAAGGGGAAATCACGACATTGGGTCGGGGCGGTTCTGACACTACTGCGGTGGCAATAGCTGCAGCCCTTAACGCAAAACGATGTGATATTTATACCGATGTTACAGGTGTTTTCACAACAGATCCACGCTACATACAAAACGCTAGGAAGTTACATTCCATTTCCTATGATGAAATGCTTGAGCTTGCCCATCTGGGAGCAGGGGTCCTGCATCCGAGAGCTGTTGAATATGCGAAAAACTATCAAATCCCGCTTGAAGTCCGTTCAAGCTTAGAAAAAGAATCTGGCACCATCATTGAGGAGGAAGCAACTATGGAAGAAAATTTAATTGTACGTGGCATTGCCTTTGAGGATAGTATTACAAGAGTTACAGTAAATGGTTTGCCTCATTCACTTAGCGTGTTATCAACCATTTTCACGACACTTGCGAAAAACCACATAAATGTAGATATCATTATCCAAAGCATGACAGCAGAGGATACAACCAATCTTTCTTTCTCTATTAAGAGTGAAGACACAAAAGCAGCTTTGCGTGTTCTTGAAAACAATAAAAGTCATCTGAAATTTGATTGTGTAGAAACGGAAGGCGAGTTGGCCAAAGTATCCATTGTCGGTTCAGGAATGGTTACTAATCCCGGAGTAGCGGCAGAGATGTTTGAAGTAATGGCCAATACAGGCATCCAAGTGAAAATGGTCAGCACTTCTGAAATCAAAGTTTCGACCGTCGTAAATGAAAAGGAAATGGTAAAAGCGGTCGAGGCCCTTCATGAGGCATTTAAGCTTGGCCAACATGCCAAAGTGCTTGCCTGATTGATCTTGGAGGGAATGGCTTATAAAATGCAAAAGGGCACCTAAAAAGGTAGCCCTTTTTAGGTGCCGATAGGTATAACGAAAGAGAAGGGTTATAGAAAATAATAGACACCAAGAGAAATCAACATGATGGCCATCATAATAAGACCGATGAGCAGGGAGAAGGAAGACGGTAGGGATACAACATCGGAAAGTTTGGGGATGTCTTCTTTTTCCTCTCCTAAATGCTGGTTTTGTATTTGGAATAACCTACGGAAACTATAAAAAACCACATCAAAAAATCCACGTTGAACGACAAAAGTGACTAGTGATAAAAGAATCAACCCTCCACCTATGTAAAAAGTCATATTAATGAAATTCAAAAGAGTTAAACCCTGGTGGAACATGAAGGATAGCACGATGGATAATGCGATCCCAGAAAACGTACCTATAAGTATTTTTTTCATTAAGTTTACCTCTAGTTCTTCTTTTTGTAAGTATATCAAAAACATGAATAAACAAAAAGATTTTTTGAAATAGTTTGAAGAGAGATGTTCAATAACTTAATAGTATTCTGAAAAATTAAAATATTATAAATAATTACACTTTAACTACTTAAAGTAATAAAAACCTAGAATATTCACTATTTTTATAGTATATGAATTTTTTTAAAATAATTTATTATTCTAAGTTATATACAAAATCGAAAAAATCAGTATAATTAAAATATGTTTTTAAAATATAGAAAGAGGGGTCAATGCAAAATGAAAAATTCAAAATTGGCAATCTTAGCCGGTCTAATGCTGGTTCTAAGCGTCATGCTAGCAGCATGCGGCGGTAATTCAGATAATTCTGAGAAAAAGTCAACTGGAAAAAAATTGGCTGATAAACAAGAAATTAGTATTATGAGTAAATCAGAAATCCCGGTCATGGATTCAGTGAAAACAACGGATACAGTAGGATTTAACTATTTAAATAACGTGAACGAAGGTTTATATACCATTGATAAAGATGGAGAGACAGTACCTGCTCTTGTTGATGGAGAACCGGAAGTAAGTAAAGATGGTAAAACGTATACGTTTAAATTGATAGATTCAAAATGGTCGAACGGTGATCCCGTTACAGCAAACGATTTTGTTTTTGCCTTTAAACGTGCAATGGACCCAGAAGTGGCTTCTGAATATGGTCCTTACATGATGAATGGAAAAATTGCAGGTGCATCAGAAATCACAAACGCGGCTGCTAAGAAAAAATCATATGATTTAGACAGCCTTGGTGTGCAAGCGGTTGACGACAAAACACTAGCAATTACGTTTGAAAAACCACTTGCTTACTGGAAAGAATACTTATCTTTTGCAACATTCTTCCCGCAAAATGAAAAGTTCGTTAAAGAACAAGGCGACAAATATGCTACAAGTGCAGACACGCTATTGTACAACGGTCCCTTTGTCATGACTTCTTGGAAAGGTCCAACTGCGACAGAGTGGGAACTACAAAAGAACACGAATTACCGCGATGCGGATTCTGTTAAGTTAGAAAAAATCACGGTCAATGTTTCAAAAGACAACAATGCACAAGTAAATGCATTTGAAGCTGGAGAAGCAGACATCACGGACTTACTAACATCTGATCTTGTCCCACAATATGAAGGGGACGAGCGTTTACAAACTAATTTGGCACCAACAGTCTTCTGGATGAAGATGAATGAGAAAAATAAGGCGCTTGCGAATGTCAACATCCGTGAAGCACTTGCAAAAGCTTTCAATAAAGATGACCTTGCATCAAGCGTCCTAGGTGATGGTTCAGTTGCTGCAAATTACTTTGTACCAAAAGATTTCGTAAGCTATGATGGAAAAGACTTCCGCGAAGAAAATGGAGATCTAATTACATTTAACGCAAAAGAAGCAAAAGCGGCTTGGGAAAAAGGCTTAAAAGAATTGGGCGTTAAAGAACTTACTTTCAGCTATATGGGTGATGAAACTGATTCTGCCAAAAAAATCGCTGAATATATGAAAAACCAATTAGAGAAAAACCTTCCGGGTTTAACAATCAAAGTCGAAAGCGTTCCATTCTCAATTAGATTAGATCGTACGAAAAAAGGTGATTTTGATTTGGTTGTATCAGGTTGGGGACCAGATTATAAAGATGCCATTTCGTTTACTGATCTTTGGTTAACAGGTGGAACAAATAACGAAATGAATTATTCAAACCCTAAATACGATGAACTGATCAATAAAGCTACAACAGAATTGACGGACGATCCGGCTGCATATGCGAAGGCTATGCAAGATGCTGAAAAGCTCTTCTTGACGGAAGATTTCGGAATTGCGCCAATTTATCAACGAGTAGAAAACATCCTTGTGAATCCTAAAGTCAAAGGAATTGTTAAGAGTGATTTAGGACCACATTATTACTACAAAGGTGTAACAGTAGTAGAATAAGCAAATTTTAAAGCTAGAAAAGAGAGTATATCACTAGTATATACTCTCTTTTCACTATAAAACTATTGTCGAAAAAGAGAGAATTTTATATTTTGTGAGGTGTACGATGGCCAGATATCTAACGCAACGGATCATATATATGTTAATTACTTTATTTATCATAGCAAGCTTGACGTTCTTTCTAATGAAGATGATCCCGGGTTCTCCTTTTGCAAATGCAAGTAAGTTGTCGGAAGCTCAATTTCAAATCATGGAGGACAAGTATGGATTAAACGAGCCTGTACCCGTTCAATACGGGAAATACATGTTGAACCTAATCAAGGGTGATCTGGGGGTTTCGTTTCAATTCAACAATACACCCGTCACACAATTGCTAGGAGAACGGATCCAGCCTTCCTTGGTATTAGGATTCCAAGCAATGTTTTTTGGAACGGTTTTTGGGATTTTCTTGGGTGTAATTGGGGCCCTCAAACAAAATACATGGGCTGATTATGGAACAACACTCATTGCGGTCTTGGGTAAATCGATACCAAGCTTCGTATTCGCCGGCTTGCTGCAATATTACATCGGAGTGAAATTGGGTTGGTTACCGGTTATGTTCTGGAAAGGTTGGGAGTACAGCATTATGCCAACGATTGCATTAGCGATGTTCCCGATAGCCACATCTGCCCGTTTCATGAGGACTGAAATGATTGATGTCCTCGGTTCGGATTATATCACCCTTGCCAAGGCAAAAGGGGCGAGTAATTTTGAAGTGGCTTTCAAACATGGCTTGCGAAATGCCTTGATACCGGTCATAACTGTACTAGGGCCACTAACGGTATCACTCATGACTGGTTCGCTTGTCATTGAACAAATATTCGGAATACCAGGGATTGGGGAACAATTCGTTAAATCAATAACGGTGAATGATTACTCGGTAATCATGGGTACGACATTACTCTTTTCATTCTTATTTATCGTTATCGTTTTATTGGTCGACATTCTCTACGGTATAATCGATCCACGTATTAGGTTAGCGGGAGGGAAAAAATAATGGCAAACAAAGAAATGAGAATGTCTAAAAGTCAATTTGCACCGGCCATTATGGACGCCACGATAAGTGAAGCAATCAATAAGCCGAGTATCAGTTTCTGGCAGGATTCCTGGATGCGAATTCGTAAAAATAAAGCAGCCCTTGTAAGTATGGTATTGATTGCTTTAGTTTTTATTTTTGCTTGGGTAGCACCTCTTTTTAGTGGACATGGATTGGATGAACAAAATTTACAACGTACAAATCTTCCATCTAAGATTCCTGTCTTGGAAAACGTAAGCTGGCTTCCATTTGATGGTACAAAGACATTAGCAAATGGTACTGTAGTGGATGTTTACGAACAGAAAAAGATTGAAGAGCATTATTGGTTTGGAACGGATGGACTTGGTCGGGATGTCCTTACCCGAGTGGCCAAAGGAATCCAAATATCTTTATATATTGCCTTTTTAGCTGCTTTACTCGATATGGTCATCGGTGTGGCGTATGGAGCTATTTCTGGTTATTTTGGCGGGAAACTTGATAATGTCATGCAACGTATTGTTGAAGTCGTTTCAGGCGTACCTAACCTCGTAGTGGTCATCTTAATGATCCTTGTTTTCGAACCAGGTATCTTGTCCATTACCATCGCTTTGGCCATTACAAGCTGGACTAGTATGTCCCGTGTCGTCCGAGCTCAGGTCATGAAGTTAAAAGAACAAGAATTTGTCTTGGCTTCCAGGACACTAGGAAGCTCAAATTTAAAAATCATTTTAAAACATTTGCTACCAAACTTAGCAAGCGTCATTATCATCAATACGATGTTTACCATACCAAGTGCGATTTTCTTCGAAGCTTTCTTAAGTTTCATTGGATTGGGTCTGCAATCCCCACTAGCATCACTTGGGACGCTAATCAACGATGGTTTCAAAACGCTTAGACTATATCCACATCTGATGTTATTCCCAGCATTTTTCATCAGCCTTATCATGGTTTGCTTTAATATGATTGCCGATGGACTTCGTGATGCATTAGATCCAAAAATGCGAGATTAATAGGGGAGGAAATGAAATGAAAAACCTATTGGAAGTAAAAGATTTACATGTATCGTTTCATACCTTTTCTGGTGAAGTCCAGGCGATCCGTGGTGTGAACTTTGAATTGAAAAAGGGGGAAACCCTGGCGATTGTAGGAGAATCTGGATCTGGTAAGTCGGTGACATCCAAATCTATCATGAGACTGCTGCCACCAAACAATTCAGAAATCAAAAGTGGTGAAATTCTTTTTGAAGGAAAAGACTTGGCCAAGCTGTCTAATAAAGACATGCAAAAGGTCCGAGGAAAAGACATCTCGATGATTTTCCAAGATCCGATGACATCGTTAAATCCTACAATCAAAGTGGGCAAGCAAATCATGGAGCCCATTTTAAAGCATCAACATGTCAGTAAATCGGCTGCAAAGGAACGTGCGATTGAATTATTGAAGCTTGTGGGTATTCCAAATCCAGAGCAACGCTTCGAACAATATCCTCACCAATTTTCTGGGGGAATGAGACAACGTGTCGTCATCGCCATCGCTTTAGCATGTAACCCAAAAGTCTTGATTGCGGATGAGCCTACGACTGCTTTGGATGTGACCATTCAAGCTCAAATCCTTGAATTGATGAAGGATTTACAAAAGAAAATAGAGACATCAATTATCTTTATCACTCATGATTTGGGTGTAGTTGCGAACATAGCGGATCGAGTAGCGGTGATGTATGCAGGGAAAATCGTTGAAATAGGTACGGCGGATGAAATTTTTTATAATCCGCAGCATCCATACACATGGGGACTCATCAGTTCGATGCCAAGCCTAGACGATACCGGGGAACAAGAGTTGTATACGATTCCTGGCACACCACCCAATCTGTTGAATCCACCAAAAGGTGATGCCTTTGCTCCAAGGAATGAGTATGCAATGCAAATTGATTTAGAACAACAGCCACCTGTTTACAAAATATCCGATACGCATTATGCAGCAACTTGGCTTTTACATCCGGATGCGCCTGAGGTGACACCACCTCTAGCTGTTCAAAAACGCATGAAGCAATTCGTTCAGGGGGTAGCTAAATAATGGAACAACGTGAAAAATTAGTGGAAGTCAAACATTTAAAACAATACTTCAATAATGGCAAGCCTAATATGGTAAAAGCAATCGATGATATTTCTTTTGATATTTATCAAGGGGAAACGCTTGGATTTGTTGGGGAATCGGGTTGCGGCAAATCGACAACCGGTCGGACAATCATCCGCTTGTATGACGCAACAGATGGTGAGGTCCTTTTCAAAGGGGAAAGTGTCC
The DNA here is from genome assembly GCF_050277655.1 of Peribacillus sp. NPDC097675. Taxonomy (NCBI): domain Bacteria; kingdom Bacillati; phylum Bacillota; class Bacilli; order Caryophanales; family Bacillaceae; genus Peribacillus; species Peribacillus sp. NPDC097675. Next base: position 128,368 of record NZ_JBNNSK010000001.1, read on the forward strand.
ATGGAAAGAAATCCAAGAAAGAACTGAAAGATATGAACAGAAAAATGCAAATGATCTTTCAAGACCCATATGCTTCGCTAAATCCTAAAATGAAGGTTGTCGATATAATCGCAGAGGGAATCGATAACCATGGTTTATCCAATACAAAAAAAGAGCGTTTAGAACGGGTCTATCATTTACTTGAAACGGTTGGATTAAATCGTGAACATGCAAATCGGTATCCACATGAATTCTCTGGAGGACAGCGTCAACGTATCGGGATTGCGCGAGCCCTGGCTGTTGAACCGGAATTCATTATCGCAGATGAACCGATTTCCGCGTTGGATGTATCCATTCAGGCACAGGTCGTAAATCTATTGAAAAAACTTCAAAAAGAAAAAAATCTAACATACTTGTTCATTGCCCACGATCTATCGATGGTCAAATACATCAGTGATAGAATCGGCGTTATGTACTTCGGTAAGTTAGTGGAGCTTGCACCTAGTGAAGAGCTCTATAACAACCCGATACATCCGTACACACAATCCCTGTTATCTGCAATTCCGCTTCCGGATCCAGAAATGGAGCGTACAAGGCAAAGGAAAGCCTATAACCCCGCTACACATGCTTATAAGGCAGATGAAGAAGTGAAAATGCGTGAGGTAAAGCCAGGCCACTTCGTTTTGTGTTCTGAACGCGAATTTCATCAATTCCAAGGTAATGTAGTAAATGATTTTCGGTCATGAAAAAGGAAGTCCAATATTTTAAGTCCTAAATGAATGGGGCTTAGATTATTGGACTTATTTTTTTGAAGTCTACAACTATCTATTTTAGAAAAAGGATTAGTTTCTTCTTATTATATTGTAGTCTACATCATCAATTTCTTTCTTGTGTAGGATATATGCTGTTTCGTGTTAGTGGAGTTAAGGGTGCAGCGCTTTGAGGTGGAAGAAATACGTGGAATCATTACAGAAAAAAGCCCCTTCAAAACAAGTCGGCCTAACCTAGGCATCCTTTTTTTTGAAGGGGTTCATGCTTAAATAGAATCTTTTGGATCCCAACGGATGGTGAAGTCAACTTTTTTGGCACGACGTTTGATTTCTTCCGTAGCTTCACTGAGGAACTTTTTTTGTAGGGAAAATTGTTCGGCAAGGAAGCCTGCTTCCAATTGGAAGTGAGCGTCAGGATATAAATCTAAACGACGGCTGATCATATCTCCAGATAAGGATAGTTCCATCTCGGTCTTGGAAAGCTTTATGATTTCAAGATGGCCCCAACCTGCATTATGGAAAAACGCAGCTACCTCCTGGTCGCCATTCAACGGGAATTTTCTTGCTAGTTGTTTACCTGCCCAATATAGGATTTGATAAGAGTCATTCCCGAGAATATCGTTCAATAAAAATTCTCTGATCAGTTCGTAGCCGAAAGCCGGAACCTGGAATTCTTCCGTTTGAATTTCTTCTTCTATAGCTGCAGCAATATTTTTTTTCATGTATTATCGCCTCTTTCTGTAAATCTATTATAAACGTTTTCCATTTGCGAATTATACTGTTTTTTTAAATATTCAAAGAATAAATGTAAATAAATGTTAAATTATACTAAAATATTAATAGATTAGTTAGTAATTTCACATAATTAGTATTAAAAACTATTTAATTTCATACTAATCTTCTGAAAATATTTATTTTAAAAAAGAGAAATCTTGTATCCGTTTTCTTGACGCCCATTGAAGTCAGGAGTAAAATGGACTTGTCACATAATTGTAAGAAAGTATAGAGGGGGACTATTAGACTCTATACTTATTTTCACGCGGAGATAATAGATAGATCTTTGCATGATTTTTCACAAATTAAGGGGGGGCACTTAGTGGCAAAGAATCGTGAGTTTGGGAATCGTAGGCTTCATTCACTTCTAGGGGTAATACCAATCGGTCTATTCCTAATTTTCCACTTGTCAGTTAACTTTATGGCAACAAAGGGAGCAGAGACATTCAACGGAGCAGTTCATTTAATTGAATATACTCCAGTGTTGATTTTGGTAGAATGGGTAGTAATCTATCTACCATTAATTTTCCATGCAGTTTATGGAATTTATATTGCCTTTACAGCAAAAAACAATTTAGGGAAATTCAGTTACTTCCGTAACTGGATGTTCATGCTACAACGTTTAACAGGCATCCTAACATTGATTTTCCTTGTTTGGCATATTTGGCAAACTAGGATTCAAAGAGCTTTTGGGGAAACAGTAGATTTTGATATGATGGCAGAGGTTTTCTCTAATCCATTTATGATCGGTTTTTATATCGTTGGTATTGTTTCGGCAATTTTCCACTTTGCTAATGGGTTATGGTCGTTTGCAGTAAGTTGGGGACTAACCGTTTCACCTAAGTCGCAAAGGGTTATGACTTATGTTACTTTAATCATTTTCGTTCTTCTTTCTTATATAGGAATTAGCGCAGTTTTCGCTTTCGTATAAGTAGCAGAAGAAATTAATTTATACGTACTAGAAAAAACAAAGCTTTTCTAATGGAATAAGGGAGTGACACAATTGGGTAAAGGTAAAATTATTATCGTCGGTGGAGGTCTAGCTGGTTTAATGGCTACGATCAAAGCAGCAGAGTTAGGACAACATGTTGATTTATTCTCATTAGTTCCAGTAAAACGATCTCACTCTGTTTGTGCACAAGGCGGAATCAACGGGGCAGTTAATACAAAAGGTGAAGGCGATTCTCCATGGCTTCACTTTGATGATACAGTATATGGTGGGGATTTCTTAGCAAATCAACCTCCAGTTAAAGCAATGTGCGATGCAGCACCATCCATTATTCATATGTTTGACCGTATGGGTGTTATGTTTAGCCGTACGCCGGAAGGTCTACTTGATTTCCGTCGCTTTGGTGGAACACAATTTCACCGTACAGCTTTTGCTGGTGCAACAACTGGTCAGCAATTGCTTTATGCATTGGACGAGCAAGTTCGTCGCTATGAAGTAGAAGGTCTTGTAACGAAATATGAAGGTTGGGAATTCCTTGGAGCTGTTATTGATGATGATCAAACAGCACGTGGTATTGTAGCTCAAAACTTGACTTCAATGGAAATCCAATCATTCCCTGGCGACGCAGTCATCATGGCTAGCGGTGGCCCTGGAATCATTTTCGGTAAATCCACTAACTCTATGATCAATACAGGTTCAGCTGCATCTATCGTCTATCAACAAGGTGCACATTATGCGAATGGTGAGTTCATTCAAATTCACCCGACAGCAATCCCTGGTGATGATAAACTTCGCTTGATGAGTGAATCTGCTCGTGGTGAAGGTGGACGTATCTGGACATATAAAGACGGAAAACCATGGTACTTCCTTGAAGAGAAATACCCGGCTTATGGTAATCTAGTGCCTCGTGATATTGCAACACGTGAAATCTTTGACGTGTGTGTAAATATGAAACTAGGTATTAACGGAGAAAACATGGTTTACCTTGACCTTTCACATAAAGATTCACATGAACTGGATGTTAAGCTTGGTGGAATCATTGAAATCTATGAGAAATTCGTTGGTGAAGATCCTCATAAAGTACCAATGAAAATCTTCCCTGCCGTTCACTATTCTATGGGCGGACTTTGGGTGGATTATGACCAAATGACAAACATCAAAGGTTTATTCGCTGCTGGTGAGTGTGATTACTCTCAACATGGTGGGAACCGTTTAGGTGCGAACTCACTTCTTTCAGCCATCTATGGTGGTTCAGTTGCTGGTCCGAATGCTGTTAAATACATTCAAGGGCTTGATAAAACTTCAGATTCTCTTCCTTCTTCATTGTTCGAAGGGTATAAAAAACAAGAGCAAGAGAAATGGAATTCAATCATGTCTCTTAATGGTAATGAAAACGCGTATGTCCTTCACAAAGAACTTGGTGAATGGATGACTAACAACGTTACTGTTGTTCGTTACAATGACAAGCTTAAAGAGACAGATAATAAAATTCTTGAGTTGATGGAGCGTTACAAAAAAATCAACATCAACGACACGGCTAAATGGAGCAACCAAGGAGCTGCCTTTACTAGACAACTTCAAAACATGATGCAATTGGCACGTGTAATTACAATTGGTGCCTTAAACCGTGATGAAAGTCGTGGAGCACATTACAAACCTGACTTCCCGGAACGTAATGATGAGAAGTTCATGAAAACAACAATGGCTACATTCCAAGGACCAGATCAAGCACCTGCATTCCATTATGAAGATATTGATGTATCACTAATTGCACCGCGTAAACGTGATTACACGACTACACATTAAAGAGGGGGAGCATAAAAATGGTTGAAACTAAATCTGAGACTAAAACAGTCCGTTTTATTATTACTCGTCAAGATACACCTGATTCAGCTCCTTATGATGAGGAATTTGAATTAGCATACCGTCCAAATATGAACGTCATTTCTGCTTTAATGGAAATTCGTCGTAATCCGGTAACTGTACAAGGTAAACAAACTACTGCTATCGCTTGGGACATGAACTGTCTTGAAGAAGTTTGTGGTGCCTGTTCAATGGTCATCAATGGTAAGCCAAGACAGTCTTGTACTGCTCTTATTGACCAATTAGAACAACCTGTACGCCTTGCGCCGATGCGTACTTTCCCGGTTATACGTGACCTTCAAGTCGACCGTAGCCGTATGTTTGATTCATTGAAAAAGGTAAAAGCTTGGATCCCAATTGATGGTACGTATAATCTTGGACCAGGACCACGTATGCCAGAAAAGAAACGTCAATGGGCATATGAATTATCAAAATGTATGACTTGTGGCGTATGTTTGGAAGCTTGTCCGAACGTTAATGACCATTCTAACTTCATGGGACCACAACCATTATCACAAGTTCGTTTATTCAATGCACATCCAACTGGTGCAATGAACAAAGCAGAACGTTTAAACACAATCATGTCAGATGGCGGTCTTGCTAACTGCGGGAACTCACAAAACTGTGTGCAGTCTTGCCCTAAAGGTATTCCGTTGACTACATCGATTGCAGCATTAAACCGTGATACTGCCATTCAACAATTCCGTAACTTCTTCGGAAGCGACGAAGTTTAATAACTAAAGGAAAGATCCCATATCCCTAGGATATGGGATCTTTCCTTTTATAAATATCGAACAGATTAAAAGCCCAGAATTATCCCCATTAATTCTTTACTACAATGAAATTCACTCAAAAAAAATATGTATTTCGGTAACATACTAAACAGTATTTTTTTCGTCTTCAAGGAGATTCTACCCTTATAGGAGGGGTCAGAATATGAAAAACGGCTCTGTTCAAAAAATCTCTTTTATTTTAATTATCTGTGGTTTCATGCTTGTGAATGCTTTCCCACTTATAAGTAGTACAAAAGATACGGCCTCATTGGTGGAATTCATTAAGAATTCAAGAGTTGGTAGTATAGTAAATGCTTCAGCTAAATCGGTAAGTCAAGAACTTGATTTAACAATTTTATACACGAATGATACCCATGCTCATCTGAAAAGCATCCCACGTCGTTTTACAGCAATCAATAAAATAAGGGACGCAAAAGAAAATGTCCTGTTACTCGATTCGGGCGACGTATTTACAGGCTCTCCCTTCTTTGATCAATATCTTGGCCAAGCAGATATCCACTTTATGAATAAAATCGGGTATGATGCTATGACACTGGGTAATCATGAATTCGATAAGTCATCGACCATATTGAGAGACTTTATAAAAGCTGCTGCTTTTCCCATTGTGACTGCTAATATCAATTTTTCTAAAGATGAGGATTTAAAGGAATTGGCTCATACAGAAATTGATACATCGGGTAGGAAAGGTAACATTTATCCGGCAGTAGTCAAAAAAATCAAAGGCCAGAGGGTGGGGGTTGTTGGTCTGACGACGGAAAGGACAACCCTTTTATCCAAACCTAATAAGGAAATCGTATTCGAAGGTGCTTTTGAGAAAGCTGAGAAAACAGTAAAAGCACTTGATGCTAAAGGGGTCAATAAAATCATTGTCCTTTCACACCTTGGTTACGGCTATGATAAAAAGTTAGCAAGGACAGTTAAAGGGATAGATGTTATCGTCGGTAGCCATTCTCATACTAAGTTGAAAGTACCTGACGTCTATAATCGAAAGAAGGAACCGACTCTGATAGTACAAGCAGGCAGGTATGGAAGGTTTCTTGGGGATTTAGATGTTACGTTTGATAATACCGGGAAATTGATAAAATGGAATGGAAAGCTCATTGATATACTGGTGAAAAACGAAGCAGGGGAATTTTTGTATGCAGAAGACAAGTGGGCCAAAAATCGTCTTGAGGAATTCAGTATCCCCATTAAGGAAATGAAAAAGAAAAAATAATAGAGTGAACAAAAAGGAAGACGTGTTCCCTTCCTTTTTGTTCATGATCATATTCTGGTTAAATGGAGAGATAGATTAGAAAAATAATTAAAAATATCTTCCCATTCCCTTTTTTTTCTTATAAGATGAATGAATAGCCATTCATTTTAAAGGGGGATTCTCAAATTGAGTAGAATACCATATATCGATAATATAAAAGAGTGGAGCAGTGAGTTTTCTTTTAAACATGACATTAAAGTCCGTTTTTCTGAAACAGACATGTTTGGTCATCTAAATAATACAGTGCCATTCACTTACTTTGAAGAGGCGAGGATTGAGTATTTTAATAGTATGGGCTTCATGATGGACTGGTTGTCAGCAGAAAGTGATTTGATTCCGGTTGTAGCCGATTTACAATGTGATTATATCCAGCAAGTATTTTTTAACGATCAATTGACGATTCACGTAAAAGCTGCCCACATTGGCAATTCTTCAATAGATATTCATTATCTGGGAACAAAAGAAGATGGCAAGGCTTGCTTCACGGGTAGGGGAACGATCGTCCAAGTATCGAAGGCTACCGGGAAGCCTGTTCCTTTGGCTGAAGATATGAAAAAATGGATGTCACAAACAAGTGTCAATCGCCTTTAAAAGTAAAATTTCAATTAGACAAGTAAAAGAGTCACTCCCTTGCCATAGCCGACATACTATATCTTGACTAAATAGACACCCACTCCGGGTTTTATGCTGGTGAAGGCAAGGAGGGTAACATTACTTGAAGGAGAACGAATTCACTCATAAGCCACTACTCACCAAAAGAGAAAAAGAAGTATTTGAGTTACTAGTACAAGACAAAACAACAAAAGATATCGCAGGTGAATTGTTTATTAGCGAAAAAACAGTTCGAAATCACATTTCAAATGCGATGCAGAAGCTTGGAGTCAAAGGACGTTCACAGGCAGTTATAGAGCTCCTTCGTATGGGAGAACTTAAGCTTTAATGTGTTGCTTTATTAATACGTAAGCCTTATATATCTATACTCTCCCGTTCATTTGCAGCATATAAGGAATGATGAAACATCTCGATGTTTCGACTTCCTTGGATGCTGCATATTTTTATGAGAGGAATATCTTGATGTCATAGAACTTCTGTCTTGAAATTTATTTCACTTTCTCCCAAAATGGTAGTATGATAAGTTTCATGAAGTTAGGTGAGAAGCTTAGGATTAGATTTCCTTCAGCTTAGAATTTCATCAAGAAATGAAAGAAAAATGAGGCGAGATTGTTGAAACAACCAATAGGAATTATTGATTCTGGAGTCGGTGGCCTGACTGTGGCTAAAGAAGTTATGCGTCAGTTACCGAATGAAAATATAATATACCTAGGCGATACGGCTAGATGCCCCTATGGTCCAAGGTCGAAAAAAGATGTTAAAAACTTCACATGGCAGATGACCCGGTTCCTAATGAAACAGGATATCAAAATGCTAATCATAGCCTGTAATACAGCAACTGCAGCGGTGCTGGATGAAATTAGGGCAATTCTTCCGATTCCTGTCCTCGGGGTCATCCTCCCTGGGGCAAGGGCTGCACTAAAGGTTTCGAATTCCCTACATATCGGCGTAATTGGCACAGAGGGAACGGTGAAGAGCAAAGCCTATGACGATGCACTCGTTTCCATAAACTCTGGTGTGGAAGTAGATAGTTTAGCCTGTCCGAAATTCGTCCCGATTGTGGAAAGCGGGGAGTTTCAAGGGGATATCGTCGAGAGGGTCGTGGCGCAAACGTTGAAGCCATTAAAGAAAATAAATATTGATACGCTCATTCTCGGCTGTACCCATTATCCTCATTTAGGACCCGTGATTTCAAAATTCATGGGAGACAAGGTACAAGTCATTTCCTCCGGGGAAGAGACGGCACGTGAAGCAAGTGTCATTTTGGATTACTACCGACTAAGCAATAGAAGCAAAAGGATCCCTGTTCATCGTTTTTATACAACGGGTTCTAAAGATATATTTGGTGCAATCGCATCGAGTTGGCTCGGCATAGAAATCGATACGATAGAGACCATTAAAATCGACCATCTTTAAGACTTCCATACGGAGGTCTTTTTTGTTTTTTTAAAACGAATGAATGTATGGAGTTGGTCAAGTTACTAAAGATGAGGGAAAATAATTGGTCTATTTTCGCTTAGGGCTCGTATAAATAGGAGTACAAACTGTCCTAGGAGTGATTTTATGTCCAATAAATCAAAAGTAACAGCAGCTGTGACAATCCTAGCTTCTTCCCTTTTCCTTTCTGGCTGCGGGTTGTTCGGCGCTGGCGAAAAAACGGAAATCGATCCCCCTAAGGATGTTTCTTTAGTGGAGGATGAAGCTTCGTTGGAAGAACCGAAGGAGAAGCAGCAGCCTGTAGCGGATGGAGAAGATGCGGCAACTGAACAAACAGTAAAGACCGAACTTTATTTAATTGATAAAAGTGGCTATGTAGTTCCACAGACTTTAGAACTTCCTAAGTCTGAAGCAGTCGCTAAACAGGCACTGGATTATTTAGTGGATAACGGACCAGTCACGGATAAGCTACCAAATGGGTTCAGGGCAGTGATTCCTGCAGATACTTCAATAAGCGTAAATATAAAAGAAGGAGTAGCTGTAGCTGATTTTTCACCCGAGTTTAAAAACTATCAAAAAGAGGATGAATTAAAAATTCTGCAAGCCATCACCTGGACTCTGACCCAATTTGACTCAGTTGATAAAATCCAGTTAAGGATTAATGGGGAAGATATATCGGAAATGCCGGTAAATGGCACACCGATAGACGATAATATCTCTCGAGCTTCAGGTATCAATATTGATGCGAGTGATGTAATCGATATTTCAAACTCAAAAGCATTGACGGTCTATTACATTGGCGGGGACGAGAAATATTCCTATTATGTACCTGTCACACGAAGGGTCAGTCAAAAGGAATCGGATAACGTGAAAGCGGCCATTAAGGAATTGACGAAGGGGCCAGCGGGATCCAACTTGCAAACGAGCTTCATGAGTGATGTTGCATTACTTGATGATCCTAAGGTTGCAGATGGAAAGGTTGTTCTAAACTTCAATGAAAATATATTGGGAAGTTTCAAAGAGAAAAAGGTCTCCAAGGATGTACTTGATTCTTTGGTTCTATCTTTAACGGAGCAAAAAGGGATTGAAAGCGTGGAGGTTCAGGTTAAGGGAAGTGCCGATCTTCTAAATGAAGAAGGAAAACCATTATCGGAACCGGTAATCCGTCCTGAAAAAGTGAACACAGGCAGTTTTTAGAGTGCGGTATTATTCGCTATAGATAGCGTGATTGGAGGTAGCATATGGCTGCCTCTTCTTTTTATTCTCTACAACTTTTTATAAAAATTCTCGGCCCTAAGTGCCATGATTATTGAAGAAGCTGGAGTTGTGATAAACTTAATTTATAAAGAATCCTCTAACTCCGTCGTTGTTATGAATGTCATCATGACATGTAGCAGAGAATCCGGGATACCTAGATGAATGAAAAAGGGCCTTGCACCCGGTTAATGTGCAGAGGTGTTAGAAGCCATTGACGATAAAACGTAAAAGGTGAGATGAGAAAATGAAAACAGTAATCATTGCGACAAAGAATCAGGGAAAAGCAAATGAGTTTAAAAACATGTTCGCTGCAAAAGGATATGAAGTCAAGACGCTTCTTGACCTACCGGATGCACCGGATATTGAGGAAACTGGAACGACGTTTGAAGAAAATGCAATTCTTAAAGCAGAAGCGATTGCTCATAAGTTAGGTCATTTTGTCATCGCAGACGACTCAGGGTTGATTGTGGATGCGTTAGATGGCCGTCCTGGCGTTTATTCTGCTCGTTATGCGGGAGAAGATAAGATTGATGCGGCAAACACGGAAAAAGTATTAAGGGAACTAGAGGGAGTGCCAGAAGCGGAAAGAACGGCTAGGTTCTACTGCGCATTGGCATTGGCTTCTCCAAATCAAGAAACGATTACCGTTTCGGGAACGATGGAAGGATTAATCACTGAACAACCTTCAGGAACAAATGGTTTTGGCTATGACCCAATCTTTTTTGTAGAAGAGCAGGGGAAAACAAATGCAGAACTGACAAAAGAAGAAAAAAATAATATCAGCCACCGTGCAAATGCATTGAAAGCATTGGATGAAAAACTGGAAGAATTCCTTAGACAGGAAGAAGGAATGTGACTATGAAAGTGCTGATAATGAGTGATAGCCATGGCCTTACTCATGAGTTAAGCATGATTGCTGAGCGTCATAGGCAAGAAGTTACTGCGATGATTCATTGCGGAGATTCAGAACTTGATAGCAAAGACACACTTCTTGAGGGGTTTTTGGCGGTACGGGGAAATTGTGATGATGGTGGCTTGCCTAATGATCTCATCCAAGACATCGCTGGCAAACGCTTCTTCATAACGCATGGGCATCTATACAACATTAAGATGACATTAATGAACTTGTCTTATAAAAGTGAAGAAGCGGGAGCTGATATAATTTGCTTCGGTCATTCCCACGCAGCAGGTTCTGAACTGATTGACGGCAGGCTATTCATTAACCCCGGAAGCATTCGCCAGCCTCGGGGAAGAAAAGAAAAAACGTATGCAGTTTTGAATATTGAAGAAAGTCAACTTGAACTTTCCTATTACGACCTTGAAGGAAATACAGTCGAGGAACTAAATAAAACTTATAAAATCGACTAACATATGGTATAATGAACAGGAAGCGCTCCTTGCTTCCTGTCTTATAAAATGAAGAAAAAATTATGAAAACCATTGACTTTCTTTTAATATCCTAATATAATAAGAATTGTCCTTAGGGAACAGTTAAGTAACGTTAATACATAAGTGTTACCGCAACTTATATCATAAAATGTCTCAGTAGCTCAGCTGGATAGAGCAACGCCCTTCTAAGGCGTCGGTCGGGAGTTCGAATCTCTCCTGGGACACTACCAAAACAGCCAAAACCTTTTAGAGGATTTGGCTGTTTTTTTTGTTATGAACCTTACTCTTTTATTTGGCAAGTTTTTTAAGGGGAAATGAATTGAATACCTGAAGTTATCACTTATATTCTACTTGGGAATTTTTGCGAATGGGTAAAACCTCTATAAAGCCAAAAGAAAATTATATTAAAAACTTAAAAATAGTTGACTTTCATTTGGATCTTTACTATAATAAAAAATGTCTTATTGAAAGATTAAGATGCATACATAAATATTTCCGTGAAATGTCTCAGTAGCTCAGCTGGATAGAGCAACGCCCTTCTAAGGCGTCGGTCGGGAGTTCGAATCTCTCCTGGGACACTACCAAAACAGCCAAATCCTTTTAGAGGGTTTGGCTGTTTTTTCTTTTCCGAGTATTGCTTGTGTTTTTTATTATATGTTTATAATTCGCCTTACTCCTGATCAGTTATCTTTCATACTGATTCCGAAAGGATAATACAATTAAAATAGTGGATATCGAATGAATGATATTTCTAATGATGGAGATAACGGTGTACGCCCATAGATCTATTGCTATGTAGCTTCTTTACTAACTTGTTTATATTTCCATTTTAGAGAAGGTGGATTATCTTTTATGTCGAACTGTATAGGAATAAGGGAGATGTTTAGATGAATAAAGATAGCTTATTTAAATTCATTCAAACTTCCACGCGAGGGAATTTCTTTTCAGTAGAGATAGCCCAAGATGGAACTAAAGTTGTTCAACTGGCCAAGGAGCTAGAGCAAGAAGGAAGAATTAAACTAAGAGAGTGTAAATCGCAAAACCAAGGGGTTTATCTGGAAGGAATCCTTAAATTTGTTCCTAATTAATGAACCTTAAAGGTTCATTTAGGAAGAGGAAAAAAGCATCCAAAGAGTTGGATGCTTTTTTTCTGCTTTTGAATCAATCTTTGTTTAAGCTTTGTAGATTTTTATTTATGATTTCACGGTTCTTAATTATTGCTGTGTTTAATTCTTCAAGCGGTGTTCGAGTAATATCTTGATCAATTGGAAGTGGGTTCTTGTTGGACGGATGCTCCAATATTGAATCAATGGTATCACGTAACTGAAGCATTGATATATTGAATTTTGCTGAGATGTTATATAATTCTTTATGTATTTCAGGGTTATGGATAGAAACAACCTTTCCATGCTCTGATTTCATTGATATATCCTCCTCTAAAGCTTGATACGAATATATATAGCTTATTATTGAGATATGATAATTATACATGGAAGGCAGGTTTTTTTCATGGGGAAATAAACTCAATTTAGATTTCTTACTAAAAAAGAAATTATAGGAGAATATTAATGAAGGTATGCTGGATTCGTCATGAGGGTGTCAGTATTGAGGTTTAAGAATCGGGATGTTAATCCATGATTAATCACATCTGCAAATGGTAATTTCGGATTGAAATGCGAAAAAAATGAAGAGTATAAGTAAAAAAGGAAAAGTAACATACATACTACAGCTTTTGTGATCAGGATAGGCTCCTTTATTTTATTTCCCTGAATGGGTGAGTGCTTCGACTTTATTAAGATTTTAGCCCATATATCTTTTGGATATAGTAAAATAGAGGCTGAGAGCTTGATAAATAATCAATTTTAGGAGTTGCACATGAAGCGGTTTGGATGGTTTATAACGGGAATTGGGGTTTTACTCGCACTGGGTGCTCTGCTTTATCCCTTGAATGTTATCAATAAGGTTGTTTGTATTTATTTATTACTAGGTGGATCCGGGCTTATGTTCGTTGGTTCCATGTTTAGGGCCTTTTCCCTTCTTAAGAGAAAAGGGTAATGACAGGTGGGTTGATAGATTAAGGTGGCTCTATGTAGAAGTGAATTGGAGTCCCCTGAATATCAGCCTTTTTTAGGGAATATAAAAAAATCAGGTGATGAAGAGTGGAAAAGAATCAATTGAAGTATGCACAGCAGCATTTGGCCAATGAACGGACTTTTTTGGCGTGGATTCGAACCGTGATCGCCATTGTAGGAGTGGGTTTTCTAACAACGAGTCTGCACTTTACGGTAGGTGTTTATCGAGATGCACGAATTGATTTGATTAGTATCGTACTTGGAATGTTTACCTGTTTTCTGGGTCTGGTGATCACCGTATTGGCAACGATAAGTTATCTACAGAAGAAACGACAAATTAACGAGGAGACCTTCAAGCCTTCTGCTACCCAAGTAATTCTGATTGCGGTGTTTATGGTTATTTTATTATTGATGATCATTTTATATTTTCTCTTTATTAAATTATAACAATCTGTCCTATTAATTAGGGCATTTTTTTATGAGCTTTTTTATTTGAATAATATACCTAGCATAATATACGGCATGAATTCGATGGGTGATTATGCGAAGAGGAACTATAGTTAGTGGAATTTATGATGGTTGTGTTTACAATGCAGGTCCTTACCCACCTTGGGATGTCGTCTTTAGAGTCCTTCATTGAAGGCTCTATCAATTATTTGTTTCGTAGTCAGATTGTGTTATATCATATAAGGGACAAAAGGAGGTCATCAAGATGGTAGATATCCAAAAAGGTGAAGGGGCATTTTTCGTCGAGGATTTAGGTGAGAAGCTCGCTGAGATTACGTACTTTAAATCAGGTGATAAAGAAATTACGGTGAATCATACAGTTGTTTCCGAGAAGCTGCGAGGGCAGAAGGTTGGAAATGCATTGGTTGAAAAGGTGATTGAACTGGCACGTGAGGAAAATTTGAAGATTGTTCCTGAATGTACATTCGTCCAAAAACAATTTGAAAAAAATGCAGATTACGAAGATGTTTTAGCCAAATAAGTAAAGGGCTGGATGCAAGGAAGAGGATGGACCCCCATTCTCAGCCTAAGTATCCAGCCCTTTTTCTTTCCGATTAATCATGTTTAACGACAAATTCCTCTTAATTTCATGATTTTAGGGATACTGCCTTTCCCATAACAGGCTTGTTTGCATTGTATATAGGGGAGGCGATAGTATGACTATTAAATTGAAGACCCTATTAGACCGGGCAACTAAAAATATGGGAAGCGGTATGAACTCGGTTGTTAAAGAATCAATCCTTGAAGTGATTAAATTAGCGTATGATGAAAAAATTTACGTTCTAATTACATCAGGATATCGAAGTTTTGCAGAGCAAAATAAATTATTTGCTCAAGGACGGACGGACAAATCGAAACCAATTGTGACTAACGCTAGAGCTGGTGAATCTTTACACAACTATGGTTTGGCTTTGGATTATGTCATTGTCAGCGATGACGGTCGTAGGGCTATATGGACGGTCAATAATAAATGGAAACGGGTGGCAGCAATTGCGAAATCATTGGGATTTGCGTGGGGAGGAGATTTCTCATCGTTCCTTGATTACCCGCATCTTCAAATGACTGGTGGTTTAACTATAAAGGACCTTCAAAATGGGAAGAGACCTAATTTAGTGTCCAAAGTTAAAAAGACCCCTAAAGATACACCTTTTCCAGGAACCATCTATAAAGTGAAAAGTCCACTAATGAATGGGAATAATATAAAGAAGATTCAACAGAAGCTTGGAATGCCTACTAAAGATATTGATGGGTTATATGGGGCTAAAACTGAAAAAGCAGTGATTGCCTTTCAGAAAAAAAATGGCTTACAGGCAGATGGTGTGGTAGGTAAGAATACTTGGAATAAATTATTTAACTAACTTTCATGATCTTTATATGTCTTGTAAGAATAAAGGATTAGGGAATTTCATGTTTTTTAACGATAAAATCACATTTTATTTTTTTGATGTAAATAGGATAATAGAAGGGATGAAAGCGTATACAAAAAAGTTGATAATTTAGAATTGTCAAATAATTTGCTAAATAGCTGTTGACTATAGCCCAAAATGCGAGTAAGATAATCTCAAATACAACACATCAAACATAAGCGGATCAAAAAAATAGAATAATGCAAAAACATTGAAAAGGATAAGTAGTCTTTTTGCAAGACATTCACAGAGAGCCGGATTGCTGAGAACCGGTATTGTCCCAAAAGATGAACTCACCTTGGAGTTTCAGCTTGAAAGTTATACTAGTAGAGCTGAACGGGTGCGTACCAGTACCCGTTACCAAAACAGAGAATGGTGTAAACCGTTCAAAGTGCGCGTGGAGTTTCATGCGAAAAAGGGTGGTACCGTGGAGCGACAGATAAAGTCTTTTCACCCCTTTAACTTGCTAAATGCAAGTACATTTGGGGTGAAAAGGCTTTTTTGTATGCAAAAAAATCCGAATATTTAGAATTTTATTGAGTGAGAAAGCGGAGGAGGTCTTTACGAATGACACAAAAAGCAGTAGTGGCTGATCGAAAAGGTGGAAAGACACATTATAGTGGTGCCGAGTTTTTGATGGAAGCATTGAAACAGGAAAATGTTGAAGTCATCTTTGGTTATCCTGGTGGTTCTGTATTGCCGATTTATGACAAGCTTTATAGCTCAGAGCTTTTTCATATTTTGACAAGACATGAGCAGGGTGCGATTCACGCAGCTGAAGGGTACGCCAGGATTACCGGCAAACCTGGAGTGGTCATTGTCACATCCGGACCAGGAGCCACAAACATTGTTACTGGCTTAGCGGATGCAATGATTGATTCTCTACCACTTGTTGTTATTTCGGGTCAGGTAGCTACTAGCGTAATTGGAACGGATGCCTTCCAGGAGGCAGATGTACTTGGAATCACGACTCCCATTACAAAACATAACTATCAAGTGAGAAAGCCGGAAGACCTCCCACGTATCATTAAAGAAGCGTTTTATATCGCTTCAAGCGGACGACCGGGTCCCGTGTTAATAGATATTCCTAAGGATATGGCGATTTTGGAAGGAAAAACAATGGAAGAAGAGCCCGAGATGGACCTGCCGGGCTATCAGCCGACAACAAAGCCGAATTACTTGCAGATTAGAAAACTTGTTGAAGCCGTAAGTGGTGCAAAAAGACCGGTTATACTTGCTGGTGCAGGTGTCCTGCATGCAAAAGCATCCCATTTATTGAAGGAATATGCCGAACAACAGGGCATACCGGTTGTTCACACTTTGCTTGGTCTTGGTGGTTTTCCAGCCGATCATCCGCAATTTATTGGAATGGGTGGAATGCATGGCAGTTTCACAGCTAACATGGCGTTATCGAAATGTGATCTTTTAATAAATGTGGGTGCAAGATTCGATGATCGTTTGACCGGGAATTTAGCCAAATTTGCACAGCATGCAACAGTTGCCCATATCGATATTGATCCCGCGGAAATCGGAAAGAACGTACCGACCCAAATTCCCGTTGTCGGCAGTGCAAAAGAAGCTTTAACGGAATTAATAGTACAAAGTGGGAAAAAACCTGATATTACGGAGTGGACTAATCAGCTGAAAGAATGGAATGAAGAATTCCCCTTACGTTATACCCAAGAAGAAGGGATTCTGAAACCCCAACGTGTCATTCAAATGCTTCATGAAAAAACGAAGGGGGAAGCCATTGTTACGACGGATGTTGGACAGCATCAAATGTGGGCGGCTCAATATTATCCCTTTAACCGACCAAATTCATGGGTCACTTCCGGTGGGCTGGGTACGATGGGATTTGGCTTACCGTCCTCTATCGGAGCGCAAATGGCAAACCCGAAAGCGACCGTTCTTTCGATATCGGGGGATGGCGGTTTCCAGATGTGTCTTCAAGAACTTTCGGTTATTGCTGAAATGAACTTGCCGATTAAAATCATCATCATCAATAACGGTGCGTTAGGAATGGTAAGGCAATGGCAGGAACTCTTCCATGATAATCGCTTTTCCCATAGTGTCTTCCAATCTCAACCTGATTTCGTGAAATTGGCTGAAGCATATGGAATTCCAGGGTTTAAAGCGACCACGGAGGAAGAAGCCAGTGCTTATCTCGATCAAGCGCTTGCGACGGAGGGACCGGCATTGATCGATTTCCGTGTCAAGCAAAAGGAAAATGTCTTTCCGATGGTTGCATCAGGAAAAGGCCTGGATGAAATGGAAGGAGTCTAAGCAATGAGGGGAATTCTAAGCCTTACGGTGAACAACAGGCCAGGCGTCCTTAATCGGATTACGAACCTATTCACGAAAAGAAATTATAACATTGAGAGTATGACTGTCGGTAAATCTGAACAGGAAGGCATTTCAAGGATGACCTTCGTGGTCGATGTTGATGACGAAACGGTCATTGAACAAATCACAAAACAATTAAACAAACAGATTGAAGTTCTTAAAGTAATTGATATTACCAATCAAGCAATTGTGGCTAGGGAACTGGCACTCGTCAAGATATTGGTGACAAGTCAGACCCGACCAGAAATTTATTCGGTAATTGAGCCTTTTCGGGCATCTGTAATAGATGTAAGTAAAGATAGCCTTACGGTTCAAATTACGGGGGAATCAGATAAAATCGAAGCCTTTATCGAACTCATTAAACCTTATGGTATCAAGGAATTGGCAAGAACAGGGACAGCAGCTTTCCCACGTGGAATGCAGATGTCATATGCAAAAAGCGCAACAATCGTTTAAAAACAAAACCAAACTATATGGATAAGAAAAGGGAGATGTAAATTATGGCAAAAGTATATTATAACGCAGAAGCAAACGAGAACTTTTTCAATAATAAAAAGGTAGCGGTAATCGGATACGGATCACAAGGACATGCACATGCTCAAAACTTACGTGACAGCGGTGTTGATGTAATCGTTGGAATTAGAAAAGGGAAATCGTTCGATAAAGCAGTAGAGGACGGATTCAATGTATATACAGTAAGAGAAGCAGCGGAGCAAGCAGATGTAATCATGAACCTTTTACCAGACGAAACTCAACCGAAAGTATATCAAGAAGAAATCAAACCCGTATTGCAAGCAGGTCAAGCATTAATGTTCGCGCATGGATTCAACGTTCACTTTAATCAAATCGTTCCACCAGCAGACGTAGATGTGTTATTAGTTGCTCCAAAAGGTCCAGGACATCTTGTTCGCCGTACATATGAACAAGGTGCAGGGGTACCGGCATTATTCGCGATCTATCAAGATGTTACGGGAGAAGCGAGGGAATTGGCACTTGCTTATGCTAGAGGAATCGGAGCACTAAGAGCGGGTGGATTGGAAACAACGTTCCAAGAAGAAACAGAAACGGATCTTTTTGGAGAACAGGCCGTGCTTTGCGGTGGATTAACTTCGCTTGTGAAAGCTGG
The DNA here is from genome assembly GCF_050277655.1 of Peribacillus sp. NPDC097675. Taxonomy (NCBI): domain Bacteria; kingdom Bacillati; phylum Bacillota; class Bacilli; order Caryophanales; family Bacillaceae; genus Peribacillus; species Peribacillus sp. NPDC097675. The sequence continues at coordinate 146,901 of NZ_JBNNSK010000001.1, forward strand.
TTTTGAGACTTTGACGGAAGCTGGTTACCAACCGGAAGTTGCATACTTCGAGTGTTTACATGAACTGAAATTGATCATCGACCTTATGTATGAAGGTGGCATGGAGAACATGCGTTATTCAATCTCTGATACCGCTCAATGGGGAGATTTCGTTTCTGGTCCACGCGTTGTAACGGAAACGACAAAAGAAGCAATGAAAGCTATCTTAAAGGACATCCAAGAAGGTGAATTCGCCAAAGGGTGGATCTTGGAAAACCAAGCAAACCGTCCAGTCTTCAATGCTATTAACAATCGCGAGAACCAACACCAGATCGAAGTGGTTGGTCGCGAATTAAGAAAAATGATGCCATTCGTAAAACCACAACAAACAGAGAAAGAAGTGGTAGCCGTTGCGAAAAATTAATATTTTCGAAACCTCACTTCGTGATGGGGAGCAATCGGCGGGTGTGAACTTAAATTTCACCGAAAAGCTTGAAATTGCTTACCAGCTCGAAAGGTTGGGTGTGGATATTATCGAGGCCGGTTTTCCGGCAGCGTCCAAAGGAGACTTCAACTCCGTACAGGAAATCGCGCGCAAAATAAGAAACAGCTCTGTTACAGGGCTGGCGCGCGCTGTAAAGGGGGATATTGACGCTGCGTGGGACTCATTAAGAGTTGGGGCAGAACCAAGGCTGCATACATTTATCGCCACGTCTCCGATTCACCGTCAATATAAGCTGAAAATGTCAAAAGAACAAGTGATTGAGAAATCAGTTGCCATGGTCAAGTACGGGGCAGAGCGTTTCCCAGTCGTACAATGGTCTGCTGAGGATGCCAGTCGAACTGAACTTGACTATCTGGCTGAAATAGTCGAAGCGGTCATTCAGGCGGGTGCGAAGGTTATCAATATACCGGATACAGTGGGTTATGCAGCACCGATTGAATATGGAAACATCTTCCGTTACCTACGTGAAAATGTTCCTTCCATCGATAAAGTAAGCCTCTCAGCTCACTGCCATGATGATCTTGGAATGGCAACGGCTAACTCATTGGCTGCCATTGAAGGTGGGGCAACGCAAGTCGAGGGGACGATAAATGGAATAGGCGAACGTGCCGGCAATGTGGCCCTTGAAGAAGTGGCGATGGCCCTTTACATCCGAAAAGATTTCTATCAAGCGGAAACGGGTCTCGTCTTAAATGAAATCAAAAGGGCTAGTGATCTAGTTAGCCGTTTAACGGGAATGCAGGTTCCTGCGAATAAAGCCATTATCGGAGCCAATGCCTATGCCCATGAATCCGGGATTCATCAAGATGGCATGTTAAAAGAAAAAACGACGTATGAAATTATTTCACCGGAACTAGTCGGTGTTTCATCTAATTCACTTGTGCTAGGTAAGCATTCTGGCCGACATGCTTTCAAAGAGAGATTACAAGAATTGAATTTCTCCGTAACAGATGAAGAAATGAATTCTTTATTCGTTCAATTCAAAGAATTGGCGGATAACAAGAAAACAATGACGGACGAAGATATCGTAGCCCTAGTTCTTGAGCAAAAAGCGACTGATATCAGTTTTTATGATCTGATTTCTTTCCAGATATCTCATGGTACGCACCAAGTTGCAACGGCCACGGTTACGTTGAAAAAAGGCAATAATGAAGAAATTCAAGAAGCAGCTACAGGTGCAGGTAGTGTTGAAGCCCTATATAACACGTTGGAAAGATGTTTGGGTAGTGAAGTCAACTTACAGGACTACAGGATACAATCTGTGGGAGCTGGGATGGATGCTTTAGCGCAAGTTTTCGTGAAAATTAATTACAACGGTGTGGAGACGAGTGGGCGCGGACTTGACCAGGACGTATTGGAAGCTTCGGCAAAAGCCTATTTAAACGCAGTGAACCGTGTTGTCATCATGAAGGAATTAGAAGAAAAAGCAGTTTTGCAATAGGAAGGGGAGATTTCGATGAAAAGGAATATTACGGTGCTTCAAGGAGATGGCATAGGGAAAGAAGTTACTAGAGGCGCTGTAGAAATTCTTGAGGCCGTTGCCCAAAGGTACGGACACGATTTTGAATTTCAATATGGAGAAATTGGCGGTGGGGCAATCGATAATACTGGGTTGCCACTGCCGGACGAAACGATAGAGATCTGTAAGAATAGCGATGCGGTATTATTAGGTGCTGTCGGTGGGCCGCAGTGGGATAATCAGCCTGCACACCTGAGACCTGAACGTGGGTTATTGAAAATCCGCAAAGAACTGAATCTCTATGCTAACATCCGGCCAATCAGCTACTATTCCAGTTTGTCGGAATCTTCACCCCTTAAAAAGGAATTCATTGAAGATGTGGATTTCGTTATTGTACGCGAACTAACGGGTGGCCTTTATTTTGGGAAACCAAGCGAACGCGTGGAACGTGAAGGGAAGGACGCGGTTGTCGATACTCTCTTTTATCAGAAAGATGAAATGAAGCGCATCATTGAACTTGCGTTTAAATTGGCCTCCGACCGCAAGAAAAAAGTGACATCGGTCGACAAAGCCAATGTCCTTGAATCTAGTAGGATGTGGCGGGAGACGGCTGATGAAATCGCAAAAGACTATCCGGAAGTGGAACTTGAACACATGCTTGTTGATAATGCCGCCATGCAACTTATAAAGAACCCGAAGCAATTTGATATTATCGTGACGGAAAATATGTTTGGCGACATTTTGAGCGATGAAGCGTCCGTATTAACTGGTTCACTTGGCATGTTGCCTTCCGCCTCTATTTCAACGGAAGGACCTAATTTATACGAACCGATACATGGATCTGCTCCTGATATTGCTGGTAAAAACTTAGCAAATCCAATTGGGATGATTTTATCCGCTGCATCGTTGCTACGCTTATCTTTTGGGTTGGAAAATGAAGCAGATGCGGTCGAACAAGCGGTGGAAACGATTCTCGATTATGGATTGAGGACAGGTGATATTGCTAACGGTCAATCTCCAATTACCACAACGACAGAAATGATTGCCCAGATAAAAGCGACGCTATTAGACCAGGAAGCCATCTCCAACATCATGGGAGCTTATGCTTAACCTTCTTTCACGGCCTAAACTTAGGCCGTGTTTTTTAAAAAACTATAAATTTGATTGAGGTGGATAGATGTGGGTAAATCAATAATTGAAAAAATATGGGATCGCCATATTATAAATGAAGAGGAAAATAAACCGGATTTATTGTATATAGATCTTCAATATATTCATGAAGTAACATCCCCTCAGGCATTTGAAGGTTTAAGGTTGAAAGGGCGCAAAGTGAGAAGACCGGATCGAACCTTTGCAACAATGGACCACAATGTACCGACTGTAAATCGCTACTTCATTCAAGATGATATCGCAAGAAAACAGTTGGAAGCACTCGATAAGAACTGTAAAGAATTCGGCATCCGACTTGCTGATTTAGACAGCCCAGAACAAGGGATCGTGCACGTTATCGGCCCGGAATTAGGTCTTACACAACCTGGTATGACGATTGTTTGCGGAGATAGCCATACTTCTACGCATGGGGCATTCGGATCGATTGCCTTTGGAATAGGTACAAGTGAAGTGGAGCATGTTTTGGCGACACAATCGCTTTGGCAAACAAAACCGAAAACGTTAAAGCTTGAAGTTAATGGGAAACTTGGTCATGGTGTCATGGCGAAAGATGTCATTTTATATGTCATATCTAAATTCGGTGTCGACTTTGGAACAGGCCATATCATTGAATACTGTGGGGAAGTCTTTGAAGAAATGTCGATGGAAGAAAGAATGACAGTATGCAATATGTCGATTGAAGGGGGAGCAAGGGCAGGGTTAGTGGCCCCGGATGAAACCACTTTCTCCTATTTAAAAGGGCGTAAATATGTGTCGAAAGGGGAAGAGTTCGAACGTTGTGTCCGGGATTGGAAGTCACTCGCTAGTGACACGGATGCGGTGTATGATCGTGAAATCATCCTTGATGGCAGCTTGATTTCACCGATGGTCAGCTGGGGAACAAATCCAGGTATGGCTAGTGGAGTAGACGAAAGTGTACCAACTTCTTCGAGTAATATCAATGATTCGAAAGAGCTCGTCCGTGCGCTTGAATATATGGGGCTTCAGGAAGGAATGGCAATTACGGATATTCCTGTTCAACATGTATTTATTGGTTCGTGTACGAATTCCCGGATTGAGGACTTACGCCAGGCAGCTGAGATGGTGGAAGGCAGAACGGTTAAAAAGGGTGTTCGGGCAATGGTAGTACCAGGTTCACAAAGTGTAAAGAGACAGGCGGAAGAAGAGGGCCTGGATGAAATTTTCAAGTCTTCGGGTTTTGAGTGGAGGGAATCAGGTTGTAGCATGTGCTTGAGCATGAATCCTGATGCTGTACCTTCTGGTGAACATTGTGCTTCCACTAGTAACCGGAATTTTGAAGGGCGCCAAGGAGCAGGAGCAAGGACCCATCTAGTAAGCCCGGCCATGGCGGCAGCTGCAGCTATATATGGGAAGTTTGTCGATATAAGAAATTTACAAAAAATAGAACAAGTCCATTAATTAAACAAAACAGTTGGAGGTGCAGAATGGAAATGGAACCCATTACGATATATAAAGGAAGAGCGGCGGCACTAAATCGCAAAAATGTGGATACCGATCAAATCATTCCAAAACAATTTTTAAAACGCATTGAACGTAGCGGCTTTGGTGAATTCTTGTTCTATAACTGGCGCTTTGATGAAGAAGGATATGAACGCCCTGATTTTGAATTGAATCAGCCTCAAAATCGTGATACGTCCATTTTAATTGCAGGAGAAAATTTTGGCTGTGGTTCCTCACGGGAACATGCACCGTGGTCGTTAAAAGATTATGGTTTTGATATTGTCATCGCCCCTTCTTATGCCGACATTTTTAAAAGCAATTGTATGAAAAATGGGATGGTCCCCATTGCCTTAAGCCAGGAGCAAGTCCAGTACCTTATGGAGAGGGTCTCTGCCCCTGACTATGAATTGACAATCGATCTTCCTAATCAAACCGTGGTAGATGGCCAAGGCTTTGAGGCGAGCTTTGAAATTCATCCATATTGGAAAGAAATGTTGGTTAAAGGCTGGGATGAAATCTCAATCACCCTTCAGTATGATGAGAAAATAACTGCTTATGAAAAACAAAAAGATGCACTTTCTAGCGTTTAAAGAAAATAGGTTTCGAGCTTCCTTATTGACATAAAATAGGAAGCTCGTTTTTTTTGTGGATAAATAATCAACTATAGACCATCACGGAGGGGTCATTGATTTTTGAATTTCGTTCTATTACATGCTAAACTGTCTTTCAAAAGTGAACGGCGAGGTGAAAACTAGGATGGATCATAATAATGGAAAGAACCAGGATGATTCCAAGGTCATTGCCTTTCCAAACCTAGGGGAGAGGCTAATCATTAAAGGGTTGGATGAGCTTGGGAACAGGAATTTTAAAGAGGCAGCTCTCCTCTTCACTCAAGCACGGGAATTTGAGCCGGAGAATGATGAAGTCTGTATGGGTTTAGTTGTATCGCTTGTAGAGCTTGAACATTATGAAGAGGCCAAAGAATTGTGTCAAGAGATGCTTAATAAGGGAATCGGGGACTATTTTCAATTGATTAACATCTATTTAATGGTCCTTCTACAATTAAATGAACATGAGGATATGATTACGACGATTGAACTTTTGTTTGATGAAAATCAAATACCGTTCGACCAAGAAGAGCATTTTGAAAAGATGCTCCATTTCAGCAAAAGGGCACTCGAAGAGAAAAAAGAGGAATCCGACAGGGGTAAACAGCTTCTTGAAGAAGAACTGCAGCAGGAAGAGTTGTTCGGTGGGAAAACGGATCAAGACATGTTGCTTGTGATATCAAAACTAACGAATCTAAACATTCGACCATTTATCCCTCAAATCGAGCAGTATCTTCAAAGTGAAGGACAACCATTTTTCAAAACGATGCTTCTTAACATCCTTATTGATCAGGAATATAACGAAAAAGTGATCGTTCAAAAATTCGGTGAATCCCAGATCGTCATTCCGAGTAAGTTGGAAGAATGGAAGGAAACGAGTTTTTATAAAACGATAAATGCCCTGATTGAAGAAGAAATCAGTCAGAAAAACCCGAGTTTATTTAAAATGGTGCACAGTTTAATTGAACGGCATTCATTTCTGTTATATCCATTTGAACCAGAACAACAAAAGATACCAGTATGGGCGGCTGCCTATCATGCGTTAGCCGAACAGTATATGACAGGGGAAGATATGGTTCAGAAAATAGCGGATAATTATTCCGTTGGTGGGGAAGCGGTTACGAATATTCTAGCCACAATAAAAGAAATCGAAGAAATTTCTTACCCCATTATTTAACCTATTGCTGTTGTAACAGTTTAAACCTGTGTTATAATGTAGTGGTTGTAATGTATAATCGTCTAATTTTGACGAATTCCCAATATTTTTCTTGGGTATATTTGAAGGATGACTTGTTAAAACTTGCAAAGCATATTCATCCAATGCTTATTATTGAAGTATATAGATCTTTTTGGAGGGAAACACATGTCTGTAAAATGGGAAAAACAAGAAGGTAATCAAGGCGTATTAACAATCGAAGTAGATGCTGTAAAAGTAAACGAAGGTTTAGACGCAGCATTCAAAAAAGTAGTAAAACAAGTAAACGTACCTGGCTTCCGTAAAGGTAAAATGCCACGTCAAATGTTCGAAAAGAAATTCGGCGTAGAATCATTATATCAAGATGCTCTTGATTTCATTCTTCCTGATGCGTATGCAAATGCTGTCGAAGAAGCTGGAATTCAGCCTGTAGATCGTCCAGAAATCGACATCGAAAAAATGGAAAAAGGCGAAAACCTAATCTTCACTGCAATTGTAACTGTTAAACCTGAAGTTAAATTAGGAGATTACAAAGGTGTTGAAGTAGAAAAATTCAATACTGAAGTAACAGAAGAAGACGTTGATAATGAATTGAAAGCAATGCAAGAACGTCAAGCTGAACTTGTCGTTAAAGAAGAAGGACAAGCTGCAGAAGGCGACACAGTCGTTCTTGACTTTGAAGGATTCGTTGATGGCGAAGCATTCGAAGGTGGAGCTTCAGAAAACCATTCTTTAGAAATCGGTTCTAACTCATTCATTCCTGGATTCGAAGAACAACTTGTTGGTCTTGAAACAGGTGCTGAGAAAGATATCGAAGTTACTTTCCCTGAAGAATACCATGCTGCTGAACTTGCAGGTAAACCAGCTGTATTCAAAGTGAAAATTCATGAAATCAAAACAAAACAACTTCCTGAGTTGGATGATGAGTTCGCGAAAGACGTTGACGAAGAAGTTGAAACGTTAGCTGAACTTAAAGAAAAAACTAAACATAAATTAGAGCATGACAAAAAACATGAAGAAGAAAACTTCGTACAAAACACTGTAATTGGTAAAGCTGTTGAAGGTGCAGAAATGGACATTCCTGAAGCTATGATTTCTAATGAAGTAGACCGCATGATGAATGAATTCTCTCAACGCATTCAATCTCAAGGCCTAAACTTAGAACTTTACTACCAATTCTCAGGTCAAGACGAAGAAGCTTTAAAAGCACAAATGAAAGAAGAAGCTGAAGGACAAGTTCGTACAAGCTTGACTCTTGAAGCAATCGCAGAAGTTGAAAAAATCGAAGCAACAGACGAAGACGTTGAAGCTGAACTTGCTCAAATGGCTACAATGTACAACATGGAAGTTGAAGCGATCAAACAAGCTCTTGGAAACTTAGAAAACATCAAAGGCGATCTTAAAATTAAGAAAGCAATTGACTTCTTGGTGGAAAACAGTAAAACAGTTGAAGCAAAATAATTTATTCTTAAGTAACGGTTTGTAAATATTTTCTTCAAAAAACAAGGCGCGAGTAATCGTGCCTTGTTTTATACATATTAAGAATTTGTTGGTAATTTTAACTATCAGATAGTTTCTGATTGATTTTTTTTTCATTTCAGTGTAGATTAGTTCTAACACGGCATATACATATTTATACAGAAAAACCTATTTTTAAAAACAGAAGTGTTTGGATATACTGATAAATGGAAACATACATATGAAATGAGATTCTGTACTTATTGGACAACTTGCTAGTGAGCGTTTTTGTTACAAAATATCCAAGAACATGATAGAATGCAAAACATACTAGGAATTTTGGAACGCTTAAGTAGTTATGGATCTGCTCCAGTTTGGAACAGATGCCATATACATCGCTAGAGTTGGAAGGAAGAGTATTTAAAGGGGTGAACGTACATGTTTAAATTTAATGATGAAAAAGGACAATTAAAATGTTCTTTTTGTGGAAAAACTCAAGAACAGGTCCGTAAACTGGTAGCTGGTCCAGGTGTATATATTTGTGACGAGTGTATCGAGCTTTGTACTGAGATTGTTGAAGAAGAGCTGGGTACGGATGAAGAAGTAGAATTCAGAGACGTACCTAAACCTAAGGAAATCCGTGGGATTCTAGACGAATATGTGATTGGACAAGAACAGGCTAAAAAATCTCTAGCTGTTGCTGTTTATAATCATTATAAGCGTATTAATTCCAATAGCAAAGTTGATGACGTCGAGCTTTCTAAAAGTAACATCGCTCTTATAGGGCCGACAGGAAGCGGGAAAACGCTTCTTGCTCAAACGTTAGCGCGTCTATTAAACGTTCCTTTTGCTATTGCTGATGCAACTTCATTAACAGAAGCTGGATATGTTGGGGAAGATGTAGAAAACATCCTTCTTAAATTAATCCAAGCAGCAGATTACGATGTGGAAAAAGCGGAAAAAGGAATCATCTATATCGATGAAATCGATAAAGTGGCCCGTAAATCCGAGAATCCATCTATTACACGTGATGTTTCCGGTGAAGGCGTACAGCAAGCCTTGCTGAAAATTCTTGAAGGCACGGTGGCTAGCGTACCGCCACAAGGTGGGCGTAAGCATCCTCATCAAGAATTCATTCAAATCGATACAACGAATATCTTATTCATCTGTGGTGGTGCTTTTGACGGCATCGAACCAATCATCAAACGCCGTTTAGGTCAGAAAGTTATTGGCTTTGGTTCTGATGTTAAAAAAGATGATATCGCAGAAAAAGAATTGCTTTCTAAGGTTCTTCCTGAAGATTTACTTCGTTTCGGTTTAATTCCGGAATTCATCGGCCGTCTTCCGGTAATTGCTACATTGGAGCAATTGGACGAAGCAGCTTTGATTGAGATTCTGACAAAACCGAAAAATGCTCTTGTGAAGCAGTATCAAAAATTACTTGAGCTGGATGACGTAGAATTGGAATTCGAACAGGAAGCACTAAGTGAAATCGCTAAAAAAGCGATTGAACGAAAAACAGGTGCACGTGGACTTCGTTCCATCATCGAAGGAATTATCCTTGAAGTGATGTTCGATCTTCCATCACGTGATGATGTTGCTAAATGTGTTATCACAGGTAACACAATCGCGAAAAATGAAACACCGAAACTTGTACTTAAAGATGGTACTACCATCCAAGGACAAGAAAAGAAAACTTCTGCTTAATGTAATAGTCACAAAAACTGCCAGTTCGTCTGGCAGTTTTTTTGTGCTTTTTCATCAAAGTGAGCCCATGCGATTTAATGAATAAACACCAAAATTTACATCCCTAATTTATTGGATTATTTCGCCCTCTACTAGGAGATACTATCAGAAATGACTAGGCAGTAGCAGGAGGGAAAATGATGAATTGGACAGGGATAGCATTATTTATTCAGCTGTTTTTTGGGATTGTGATTGGTTTATATTTTTTGAATTTATTAAAAGGTCAACGGACGCAAAAAGTTTCTATTAATCGTGATTCACGAAAGGAAATGGATCAGCTACAAAGGATGAGGTCCATCTCATTAACGGAGCCATTGGCTGAAAAGGTGAGGCCAATTACCTTTAAAGACATCGTCGGGCAGGAAGATGGCATCAAATCTTTAAAAGCTGCTTTGTGCGGTCCGAATCCTCAGCATGTAATTATTTATGGTCCTCCTGGAGTAGGAAAAACGGCAGCAGCAAGGATCGTTTTGGAAGAAGCCAAGAAAAATGGGAAGTCTCCTTTTAAAAAGTCGGCGGTCTTTATCGAGCTGGACGCTACGACCGCTAGATTCGATGAACGGGGAATTGCCGATCCATTAATAGGCTCTGTTCATGACCCGATTTATCAAGGGGCAGGAGCCATGGGGCAAGCAGGTATCCCTCAACCTAAACAAGGGGCCGTCAGTAATGCTCATGGTGGCGTGCTATTTATAGATGAGATTGGGGAACTCCATCCCATTCAGATGAACAAGTTGTTAAAAGTGTTGGAGGATCGAAAAGTTTTTCTCGAAAGTGCTTATTATCAGGAAGAAAATCAAAATATACCTACCCATATCCATGATATTTTTAAAAATGGCCTTCCTGCTGATTTTCGTTTGATCGGTGCTACCACCAGAACCCCAAATGAAATTGCACCGGCCATTCGGTCGAGATGCATTGAAGTGTTTTTCCGTGAACTTGATCGTGAGGAAATCGTATCCGTGGCTAAAAATGCTTCAGATAAAGTAGGTATTACTATCAGTGAAAAAGGGCTTGAGTCGATATCGGATTACGCCCGAAATGGCAGGGAAGCCGTCAATATGATTCAAACATTGGCTGGTATCTCCATCAATGAAAATCGTAGTTTCATTAGGGAAGAAGATATTGATTGGATGGCTCATAGCAGCCAATTAACGCAGAGAATGGACCGGAAAATAGAATCTAGCTCAAAAATCGGTCTTGTCAATGGTCTAGCAGTATATGGTCCTAATAGTGGTGCATTGCTGGAAATAGAAGTGACCGTGATGGCGGCTTCTAATGATAAAGGGTCAATCAATATCACAGGAATTGTCGAGGAAGAGAGCATTGGTGGTGGAAATGGGAAATCCATTCGTCGCAAAAGCATGGCCAAGGGATCGATAGAAAATGTTATCACCGTCTTGCGTTCAATGGGCGTACCGGCGGATCAATTTGATATTCATGTTAACTTCCCGGGAGGTAGCCCTGTGGATGGTCCGTCAGCGGGTATAGCGATGGCAACGGGCATTTATTCGGCCATCTATAAAATCCCTGTGGACCATATGGTAGCGATGACTGGAGAGATTAGCATTCATGGCGGAGTTAAACCGATCGGAGGCGTCATTCCAAAGATTAAGGCAGCGAAATTGGCTGGGGCGAAGACCGTTATTATCCCGGCGGAAAATATGCAACCACTTCTGCAAGAGATAAAAGGGATAGATATTATCCCTGTTACAAATGTGAAAGAAGTATTGGATAAGGCGCTTAATAAAGAGTTGATGTCAGAACAAATATTAGCTTCCTTGGAACCGTCCAAGAAAGAAAGTGTATAAGAGTAATACCCCGGTTTGAAAAAGACCGGGGCATTTTATGGATTCGGCAGAAAAATAACGATGAGTTCCCGCGTGCTTTTTCTGCCCAAATTGGAGATAATAAAAGCAAATGTACCCGTCAAGGGAAACAAATAGACACTTCTATATAAATAGGATAGAATTGTTAAAAGGTTGATAACTTGGGTAAATAGTTTACAACGACGATACTAAATTTGGAGGTGTCAGGAAATGACTGATCAAGAAATCATCGTTCCCCTCCTGCCGCTAAGAGGACTGCTTGTATATCCAACAATGGTACTTCATTTAGATGTAGGCCGAGATAAATCGGTACAAGCCCTTGAGAAAGCAATGGTGGAAGACCATCTTATATTTTTGACGACACAGAAAGATGTTTCGTTAGATGAACCTGGTGAAGAGGATTTATTCACCATGGGAACATTAACAAAAGTAAAACAGATGCTGAAACTTCCAAATGGTACCATCCGCGTTTTAGTGGAAGGTTTGAACCGGGCAGAGGTTAGTGAATTTTACGATTATGAGACACATTATGGTGCGAAGGTTAAAATATATGAAGACAGTGATGAAAAAGATGCTGAACATCAAGCGCTAATGCGCACTTTGCTGGATTATTTTGAACAATACATAAAGATGTCCAAGAAAATAACTGGTGAAACGTTCTCTTCCACTTCTGATATTGAAGAGCCGGGTAGACTGGCTGATATTATTGCTTCACATTTGCCATTAAAGCTGAAGGAGAAGCAAGAAGTACTTGAGACCATCGATATGAAAGAGCGCTTAAGCCGTGTGATTGAAATCATCAATAACGAAAAGGAAGTCCTCTTCCTTGAGAAAAAAATCGGTCAGCGTGTCAAACGTTCCATGGAGCGGACCCAAAAAGAATACTATCTCCGGGAACAAATGAAAGCCATTCAAAAGGAATTAGGAGATAAAGAAGGTAAAACAGGTGAAATTGCTGTCCTTACTGAGAAAATAGATGAAGCCGATATGCCCGCGCATATTAAAGAAACGGCTTTAAAAGAATTGGATAGGTATGAAAAAGTTCCATCCAGCTCAGCTGAAAGCTCCGTCATCCGCAATTATATCGAATGGTTGATATCGCTTCCATGGTCAAATGCCACGAAAGATGACCTTAATATTCACAAAGCGGAAAAAATACTTAACCGTGACCATTATGGGTTGGAAAAAGTAAAAGAACGGGTGCTTGAATACTTGGCGGTCCAGCAGTTGACTAATTCGTTGAAAGGACCGATTCTATGTTTAGTAGGCCCTCCAGGAGTCGGAAAAACAAGCTTGGCCAAGTCAATTGCTTCATCATTGAACCGAAAGTTTGTCCGCATCTCCTTAGGAGGCGTGCGTGATGAATCGGAAATCAGGGGACACCGCCGCACTTACGTAGGCGCAATGCCTGGTAGAATCATTCAAGGGATGAAAAAGGCTGGTACCATAAATCCGGTATTTTTATTGGATGAAGTGGATAAGATGTCCAATGACTTTAGGGGAGATCCATCGGCCGCAATGCTTGAGGTCCTTGACCCTGAACAAAACCATAATTTCAGCGATCATTATATTGAAGAAACGTATAATCTTTCCAAGGTCATGTTCGTCGCAACAGCAAATAATCTTTCTACAATTCCAGGACCGCTTCGTGATCGTATGGAAATCATATCGATTGCAGGGTATACTGAGTTAGAGAAGCTTCATATTGCCAAGGATCACTTACTGCAGAGACAGTTGGAAAACCATGGTCTATTGAAGACACAACTGCAAATTCGTGAAGAAGCCCTTACTAAGATCATCCGTTACTATACACGGGAAGCCGGTGTTCGTAGTTTGGAACGGCAGCTTGCCAGTATCTGCAGGAAGACGGCAAAGATCATTGTTTCCGGAGAGAAAAAACGAGTCGTGATTTCTGATAAGAATGTCGAGGAGTTTTTAGGAAAAACGATGTTCCATTATGGACAGGCTGAAGCCGAAAACCAAATCGGTGTTGCTAATGGATTGGCTTACACCTCGGTCGGTGGGGATACATTGCAGATCGAGGTATCTTTATCACCAGGTAAAGGCAAGCTCATTTTGACAGGGAAACTCGGGGATGTCATGAAAGAATCTGCTCAGGCTGCTTTCAGTTATGTACGTTCGAAAACCGAGAAACTCCAAATTGATACGAACTTCCATGAAAAGTATGATATTCATATTCATGTTCCAGAAGGAGCCGTTCCTAAGGATGGTCCATCTGCAGGCATCACGATTGCAACAGCGTTGATATCGGCTCTTACTAATAGGCCGATCAGAAAAGAGGTAGGCATGACAGGCGAAATTACATTACGTGGACGGGTTCTCCCAATCGGCGGCCTTAAGGAAAAATCCTTAGCGGCTCATCGGGCAGGGCTTACGAAAATCATCATCCCGCAAGATAACGAAAAGGATATTGATGATATCCCGGAAAGTGTCCGTAAAGAATTAATATTTGTTCCAGTTTCACATGTTGATGAAGTCCTTGAGCATGCATTGGTAGGTGTGAACGAATGAAAGTGACAAGTTCAGATATTGTCATCAGCGCCGTGAAGCCTGAACAATATCCTAATACACCGATTCCGGAATTTGCCTTAGCGGGCCGTTCAAATGTTGGAAAATCCAGTTTCATCAACAAACTAATCAATCGGAAAAATTTAGCGCGTACCTCCTCTAAACCAGGAAAGACGCAAACGCTAAATTTCTATATCATAAATGAGGCCATGCATTTTGTGGATGTACCTGGTTATGGATATGCGAAGGTTTCTAAAAGCGAACGAGACGCGTGGGGGAGAATGATCGAAACATATTTCACATCCCGTGAACAGCTTCGTGCAGCGATATTGGTCGTTGATTTACGTCATCCTCCGACTAAGGATGATATCGCCATGTATGAATTCCTGAAGCATTATGATTTGCCAAGAATCGTGATAGCGACGAAAGCAGATAAAATCCCAAAAGGCAAATGGCAAAAACATTTAAAAATTACACGTCAAACGCTAAATCTGGAAAAAGAAGATGAATTGCTTCTTTTCTCTGGTGAAACAGGCGAAGGAAAAGAACAAGTCTGGGGCGTTCTGAAAAAGTATATGTAACGAGAAATAAGACATTCCAGTTAGTGGAATGTCCTTCTCTTTTCATGAAAAGGTCTCCAATTGGAGGCCTTTTATTTTTTTCGAAGTAAGATATAAACACCAATTGCAATTATGACAAATGGCCAAAATTTTTCTATATTATAAGTGCTTGTTTCGAGAATGTCGAAGGATGATGTGATTTTATCATAAAATAAAGTGAGGATCGCAATGACGAATAGAATCATCCCATGCATCATTCCCGTATTCGTTTTACGGGTCCTTAGAATAAATCCAAGAGAAATGATTAAAATAAAGATACCAAGGCTATCTGGCCACAATTCCAGATTATTGGCAATGTGGAAATGGGCACCGAACCCGAGCAGGATGACACCTGGAAGAATTGATTCGTATTCATTCCCACTGTAGGCCTGAGTTAAAAAGGCAATACCAACGATACATAATAATGTAGGCCAGCTAAAGAAACCTGGGAAAATTTCAATTTGTGAATGTTCAAGAAAAAAATAAAGTCCGAAACCTATTAAAATGATTCCGGGAAAAATCCGTTGCTTTTTCATTTCATCCTCCTAACAATTCGATTACTTGAAGTTTTTTGGTATTTTTGTTATGGTTCTTTTGTACACAATGTCGAAATATGTATTTTATATATAATACAGCTACTACCCTGTCATTGAATCATGGGTTCTAGCTTTCTTATTATGGTAGCATACGTTCATAAACTGTTCATATATTTTTTTGTATCAGTTTTTGTACATGTTATAATGAATTTACATGAAAAATTTTGGGGGTGCAAAACAAAAGGTGCATATTCTAGCGGTTGGTATCAATTACAAAACTGCCCCTGTAGAAATTCGGGAAAAATTGTCGTTTAATGAAGCCGAACTTGCCGAGGCAATGAAAGCTCTTAAAAATAAAAAAAGCATATTGGAGAATGTCATTATCTCCACTTGTAATAGAACGGAAATCTATGCGGTAGGTGATCAACTTCATACTAGCAGATATTATATTAAGGAATTTCTTTCAGAATGGTTTAACCTCGATAAAGAGGAATTCTCTAAATATCTGTTTTTCTATGAAGGGGACGGGGCTGTTGAGCATTTATTCTCTGTTACGTGTGGCCTGAACTCCATGATTCTGGGAGAAACGCAGATTTTGGGACAAGTTCGTTCAAGTTACATGTTAGGACAGAAGGAAGATACAATAGGTACGGTTTTTAACCATCTGTTTAAACAAGCACTTACACTTGCCAAAAAAGCTCATTCAGAAACGGAAATCAACACGAATGCAGTTTCTGTAAGTTATGCGGCAGTCGAACTGGCGAAGAAAATTTTTGGTGGCTTAAGTGGCAAGAATGTCTTGATCCTTGGTGCAGGTAAAATGGGTGAATTGGCCATTCAAAATCTTCACAGCAATGGTGCGGATAGCATTACAGTCATTAATCGTACCTATCAAAAGGCTGTTGATCTAGCTGAACGATTTGACGGAAAAGCCAAACAGCTTCAGGAACTGCAATGTGCTTTAGTGGAAGCTGATATCTTAATCACTTCCACTGGTTCAAAAGATCTTCTCGTCACGAAGGAAATGATGACATTCGTGAACAAATTGCGTAAAGGTCGCCCTATCTTCATGGTGGATATCGCTGTTCCACGTGACTTGGATCCGGCATTGGCGGAGATGGAAAATGTATTCCTATACGATATCGATGATCTTGAAGGTATCGTGCAAGCAAATCTCGAAGAACGCAAAAAAGCTGCTGAAAAAATTGATCTAATGATTGAATCGGAGATAGTAGATTTCAATCAATGGATTAACCTGTTAGGTGTCGTTCCGGTCATTTCGTCATTACGTGAAAGGTCGTTGTCGATTCAAAAGGAAACGATGGAGAGTATAGAAAGAAAGCTCCCTCACCTAAGTGATCGTGATAAGAAGGTCTTGAACAAGCATACGAAAAGCATCATTAATCAAATGCTAAAAGATCCGATTTTATATGCTAAAGAACTTGCAGAGCAACCAAATGCAAAAGAGCAATTGAATAATTTTGTGAAAATCTTTCATTTAGAGGAATTGGTTGAAGAAAAAATGGTAGAGGACAATGAAACAGAACAACAAGCAAAGTCTTCCCTGCTAAACCCAGTTCCTGTCCATTAATGAGGTAGATATGGAATTACTAATGACAAGATTACATGAAGGTACTGTACTGTTATATGCGGTCAGTATGCTTTTATATTTTTTTGATTTTCTAAATAATAACCAGAAGGCTAATAAAGTAGCCTTCTGGTTGCTTTCTATTGTTTGGGTGTTGCAAACAATTTTTTTATTTCTTTATGTAATGAAAACGGGTAGATTTCCAATCATGACGGTTTTCGAAGGTTTATACTTTTATGCCTGGCTCCTCGTTTCATTCTCATTGATCATTAATCGCTTGTTGCGTGTGGATTTTATCGTCTTCTTTACTAATCTACTTGGTTTTATGGTGATGGCTATTCACACATTTGCCCCAGTACAGATAGAATCCGAAGTCCTTGCTCAAAAGTTGGTTTCTGAGCTATTGTTGATCCATATCACCTTTGCTTTGCTATCTTATAGCGCTTTTACACTTTCCTTTGTGTTTTCCCTACTCTACTTGATTCAATATGACTTATTGAAGCGGAAGAAATGGGGGAAACGGTTACTTCGACTTGGAGATTTGACAAAGCTTGAATATTTGTCTTATATTCTGGCTGTAATTGCGGTTCCTTTATTAGGAGTTTCTTTGATACTAGGCATACAGTGGGCAAATTTAAAATTGCCGGGTGTATCTTGGTTGGACATGAAAATTATCGGCTCATTTGTTATATTGATAGGATACAGTGTTTATTTATACTTGAAAATCCGTAAACAAATCTATGGCAGAACCCTAGCCTTCTTGAATATCGGTTTTTTCATGATTGTATTAATTAACTTTTTCCTTTTTGGAAGTCTTTCATCATTCCATGTTTGGAATACATAGGAGGAAACTATGAGAAAAATCATTGTCGGTTCTAGACGTAGTAAATTAGCGATAACACAAACCAATTGGGTTATTAAGCAACTTAAAGACCTGGGTCTACCCTACGAGTTCGAAGTAAAGGAAATTGTCACGAAGGGTGACCAAATTTTAGATGTGACGCTTTCCAAAGTAGGTGGTAAGGGACTGTTTGTTAAAGAAATCGAACAGGCCATGCTGAGTGGAGAGATTGATATGGCAGTACATAGTATGAAGGATATGCCAGCTGTTCTTCCGGAGGGTTTGACCATCGGTTGCATTCCGCCTAGAGAAGATCATCGTGATGCTTTGATTTCCAAGAACCATGAAACACTGTCTGAACTGAAACCTGGCTCCATTGTTGGAACAAGCAGTTTGCGCCGCAGTGCTCAAATTCTATCGAGAAGACCGGATCTTGAAATCAAATGGATCCGCGGAAATATCGATACACGTTTGGATAAGTTGAAAAATGAAGAGTATGACGCCATCATTCTAGCTGCAGCAGGTCTTTCGAGAATGGGTTGGAAACAAGACGTCGTAACGGAGTTTTTAGATGAAGATATTTGTTTACCGGCTGTCGGTCAAGGAGCTCTTTCCATTGAGTGCCGTGCAGATGATCATGATTTACTTTCTGAACTTGCAAAATTCACATGTGAGAAAACGAAAAAGACAGTTGAAGCTGAACGCGCCTTTTTAGATAAAATGGAAGGTGGATGCCAGGTTCCCATTGCTGGATTAGCGGTTGTAAAAGAGGATGGAGATGTTTCCTTAACGGCTTTAGTTGCTTCCCCGGATGGAAAAGTGATTTATAAAGAGATGGCCGAGGGCCCTAATCCTGAAGCTGTTGGTCTTAAAGCTGCTAAACTAATCAGTGAATTCGGTGGTAAACAGTTAATCGATCGTGTCAAAGAGGAGCTCGATCAGTAATGACGCCTTTTTTGCCTCTTAAAGATTATCGGATTTTAATCACCAGAGGAAAAGGCCAGACTGAGGGCTTACAAACTTTAATAGAAAAAAATGGGGGTACACCTCTATTGGTGCCGTTGCTTGATTTTACCCTTCCAGATCATTTGGGAGAGGTGAAAGAGCGGTTAAATCAATTGAACAGCTATGACTGGATCGTCTTAACAAGCAAAAACGGTGTGGACTTTTTGTTTGAACTTTTGGGTACGCAACTTGATGTTCTACCCAAAATAGCGGTCATCGGGTCAAAGACGGAAGAAGCCTTGAATAGGTATGGATATGAAGCCGACTTTATCCCGTCTGAATATGTTGCGGAACGCTTTGTTACAGAGTTCGTTAAGCTGCTTGAACCTGGCGGTCGTGTCCTTCTAGCGAAAGGGAATCTCGCACGTACAGTCATAGCTGAGGCCATCAATGAAAAAGGTGCGTTGTGTGATGAAATCGTTATCTATCACACCATACTTCCCGAAAAGAGCGCAAGAGAACTGGTTCAACTGATCCTGAGTAGGGAACTTGATATCATTACCTTTACAAGTTCATCGACGGTAAATCACTTCATTCAAATTATTGAACAATATGAATTGAATACATACATAGAGGATCTTATCATTGCCTGTATCGGACCAATTTGTGCGAAGACGGCAATGAAACATGGATTACATGTTTCTGTTTGTCCAGATGTATACACAACAGAAGCGATGGTAGAGGAAGTTATAAGATATATTGGTAAAGAAAATTAAAGGAGGAACCATAAAATGAAAGATATCCCATTCGATCGTCACCGCCGCCTGCGTGCAAGTGCTGGCATGAGAGCTTTGGTTCGTGAAACACACTTACATAAAGAGGATTTGATTTACCCAATTTTCGTCATTGACGGAGAAAACGTAAAAACCGAAATCAACTCTATGCCGGGCATATATCAGTTGTCATTGGATAACCTAGCTGCAGAGATGGACGAGGTCGTGAGTCTCGGTATTAAATCCGTCATTTTATTCGGTGTTCCATTTGAACATGATAAGGATGAAGAAGGCACTGGTGCCTTCCATCATAACGGACTTGTCCAACAGGCAACCCGACTCATCAAAAAGCAATACCCTGAAGTCTTGGTCATTGCCGATACATGCCTATGTGAATATACAAGCCATGGTCACTGTGGAGTGGTTGAAGGTGACAAAATCCTTAATGACGCTTCGCTGGACCTTCTAGCTAAAACGGCTATCAGCCAAGCTGAAGCAGGGGCTGATATCATTGCACCTTCAAACATGATGGATGGATTTGTTGCGGCCATCCGTACAGGCCTGGATGAAGCGGGTTATGAAGATATCCCAATCATGTCATATGCCGTGAAATATTCTTCCGCTTTTTATGGACCTTTCCGTGATGCAGCGAATGGAGCTCCTCAGTTCGGTGATCGTAAAACATACCAAATGGACCCGGCAAATCGTCTAGAAGCTTTCCGTGAAGCAGAATCAGATGTGAACGAAGGTGCCGACTTCCTAATCGTGAAACCGGCTCTTTCCTATATGGATATCATCCGGGATATGAAAAATACTTATACACTGCCAATCGTGGCTTATAATGTTAGTGGAGAGTATTCAATGGTGAAAGCTGCAGCCCAAAATGGCTGGATTGATGAGAAAGCAATCGTCATGGAGATGATGACGGGCTTTAAACGTGCAGGTTCTGACTTGATCATTACCTATTTCTCAAAAGAGATAGCACGCTGGATTGATGAAGATAATAATTGATGAATAAATAATATAGTTTAGAAATGGGGACTGAAGCATGCGGTCATACGAAAACTCGAAAAAAGCGTTTGCCGAAGCAAAAAACTTGATGCCAGGCGGCGTGAATAGCCCTGTCCGTGCCTTCAAATCAGTGGATATGGATCCTATTTTCATGGAACGTGGAAAAGGTTCAAAACTGTATGATATTGATGGCAACGAATATATTGACTACGTTCTTTCATGGGGCCCACTAATTCTTGGCCACACGAATGACCGTGTTGTTGAGGCTTTGAAAAAGGTAGCGGAATCCGGGACAAGCTTCGGTACTTCTACAGAAATCGAAAATGAACTAGCTAAGCTGGTCATTGAACGTGTCCCTTCCATCGAAATGATTAGGATGGTGTCTTCCGGAACGGAAGCCACGATGAGTGCGCTAAGGTTAGCACGTGGCTATACAGGCCGTGATAAAATCTTGAAGTTTGAAGGGTCCTACCATGGCCATGGCGATTCCTTGCTGATTAAAGCCGGATCTGGTGTAGCTACGCTTGGCTTGCCAGATAGCCCAGGTGTTCCAGAGGGGATTGCAAAGAATACCATTACAGTACCTTATAATGATCTTGCGGCCACTCAATATGCGTTTGAACAGTTTGGTGAAGATATTGCATGTATCATCGTAGAACCTGTTGCTGGGAATATGGGTGTCGTGGCACCACAACCTGGTTTCCTAGAAGGACTGCGTGACTTGACCACTCAATACGGGGCATTATTGATCTTTGATGAAGTCATGACTGGCTTCCGGGTGGGTTATAACTGTGCTCAGGGTTACTTTGGTGTTAATCCTGACTTAACGTGCCTAGGCAAAGTAATCGGTGGTGGTTTGCCAGTCGGTGCTTTTGGCGGTAAACGTTCCATCATGGAGCAAATAGCTCCGAGCGGCAACATTTATCAAGCAGGAACATTATCTGGAAATCCGCTTGCTATGACAGCAGGGCTTGAAACATTAAGTCAATTGACTCCTGAATCGTATGATGAGTTTACCCGTAAAGGGGATATGCTCGAAAAAGGAATTGGCGAAGCAGCAGCACGCTATGGTGTTCCCATTACATTCAACCGCGCCGGTTCAATGATCGGGCTTTTCTTCACAAATGAAGATGTAGTGAACTACGATACTGCCAAAACTTCCGATCTGGAATTTTTCGCTTCGTACTACAGGGAAATGGCGAACCAGGGAATCTATCTTCCACCATCCCAATATGAAGGCTTATTCCTTTCCACTGCGCATAGCGATGAAGATATAGAAAAAACCATTGCTGCCGCTGAAACGGCTTTTGCTAAATTAAAAAAATAATCTAAAGGGTTTCCTCGACTATGAGGAAGCCTTTTTTATTTGTTTGATAGTAGAAGGCTTTGAACTTCCTTCTCATTGATAAATGGAATAATCAATGGGCTTTCTTCATAGATTGTTATTGGTATAGGTACTGTTTTCCTGAAGCTGAAAGGAGGAGTTGTCTTGTCGCAAGAAAATGAATCGTATTTGCGATTTTCTTTGGAAGAATCCGTTTGGTTTCATAAAGGACAGGAAGTGGCTGAACTTTATTCGATATCCCTTGACCCAAATGTGACGATCCAAGAAAGCGATCAATATGTGTTTATCCGAGGTTCCTTAGATTTAAGTGGTGAATACAAAGATTCGCAAAACGGTGAACCTGAGGAATATCCCCAAAGCTTTATGCCTAAAGCCGTTCAAAAGGTTGAGAGGCATCCAAATGGGCTCAATGAATTCACGCACCGTTTTCCGGTTGATATAACGATACCGAATAATCGAATCTCCTCGTTGGAGGAAATCGATATTGCGATTCAAAGTTTTGATTATGTCTTGCCGGAACGTAACTGCCTCAAATTGCAGGCGGATTTGTTGATAACCGGTATCTACAATGATTCCTACGTAGAAGAACGCACGGACATGGAGCAAGAGACTGAGGAGACAGAGTTTCTTGAAGAATCAGATGAAGAAAATGAATCATACATTCCATATGCGGCTGCTGAACCACCTGTACCAGATTTTCAACATGTATTTCGAAATGATGAGGAAGAGGGATTATATACTCCATTTTCCGCGGAAGCAAAACGAGTGGCGGAAGCAAAAGAGGATGACGAGGAAGAACCCGTTTATCTAAGCAATCAACATAATGCGCCCGTTTTTGATATCCCTGTCTCACCATTTCCAGAAGAGATGCAGTGGGAAACTGATGTTAACAGGCAGGACGATATTGAGACCCAGGTGAAAAGAAGGGTTATAGAAATTGAGGAAGAGAAAAATGAGGCTAATGATTCTAAGAAAAAAAGCCCGGTGTCAAGGTTTGAGACAGGAAAAACAGGAAATGTTGAGAAACAGGTAAAAAGGCGAATTGATGAGATAGAGGCCAATAAAGAAGGAAATGTCAAAGAACAGGTAAAAGGACGAGTGAATGAGATAGAGGCCGAAAAAGAAGCAAATGTCGAAGTAGTAAATAGACGAGTGCCAGAGTTACAGCCAGAGAACAAGGAGAGCGTAGAAGAGCAGGTAAAAAGACGAGTGGCGGAGATAGAAGGTAAAAAAGGAAAGCACATTGAAACGGAAGTAAAAAGAAAAGTGGCTGAAATAGAAGAAGAAAAGGAAGGGTCCGTATATCTGACGGATGTGGAAAGTGTTCCGGTTGTTAAAATTCCGGGATCTCCTCATCAAGAACAGGAAGTCATCGTCAACAGGCAAGATGATGACCATATAGAAGAAAATGAATCTCCAAGTCTTGAAAATGATTCGGAATCCCATTCATCTTTAAGCGATTTATTCAAACGAAGGGAAAAATCAGCACAACAGGTTAAGGAATTGAAAAACTATAAAGGCAGAAAAAAACAAAATGCAGAACAAGCTGATAAGGAAAAGCAGGATAATGCCGATAAGCAACATTCCATCATGGATCTTTTCGGGAGAAAGCAGGAAGAAGAACTGGTCAGGATGAAGGTTTGTATCGTTCAGCAGGGCGAAACGTTGGATGACTTGGCCCAGCGTTATGGTGTCACGGTCCAATCCTTACTTCTTAGCAATGAACTAGAATCGAACCAGAATGTCAACGAAGGGCAAGTCATCTACATCCCGAAGGCTATTGCCTATAAAAACTAAATGGCCAGCAGAAAGCAGAGCAAATGGCTCTGCTCCTGTTTTATTTTGCATACACAAAAGGGTTGGTTTAGAGAAAGTGAGTGAGTCTCGTGAGGGAAAACGAGAATCAGCAGCTGAATAATACTAGTATGGATAAGGATTCGGAATTTGTACTAAAGGAGTATGCACTCTACGTTCAATATATTGAGGATTTCGGACGGGTGAAAAAAGTGTATAGCGACCGCGGTACCTTTGCCTTGAAATCAATTACCCCTCATAACGGCATGGATTTTATCCGAAACATCCAAACGCTGTACCACCGGGGATACAATCGGATCGTTCCTATCTACCAAACGATGGATCAACGCTACGCCGTTCTTCATAATGGCCGCCTATATTACCTGATGCCTTGGTTGAATAATGAGGAAAATGGCGAACGGGATGAAAAGCATAAACAGATGTTCAGGGAGCTTGCAAGGATGCATACCCTTTCTGTGAAAGAGACAGAAGTGGATACAGATGAACGGGAAGCCCATTATGAAAGAACGCTGAGTGAATGGAATACTCAGAAGGAATTCATGGAAGAGTATATCATTACCTGTGAAAAGAAGTGGTATATGTCTCCATTTGAGATGTCCGTCTGTACCTTTTTTACGGACATAACCCAGGCATTGAATTACTCGATCAAAAAATTCGAAACGTGGTTCGAGAAAACCAAGGAAAGTGAAAAAGTGCGGACTGTCCTTACCCATGGAAAGGTTTCATTAAAGCATTTTGTATATGATGAACGGGGATATGGCTACTTCATTAATTTTGAAAATTCGAATACTGCGCCACCCCATTTTGATTTACTTCCTTTTCTGGTCAAAACAGCCAGGACCTATCCAGTCCAATGTGATGATTGCGTGGATTGGCTTTATAATTATCTTCGCTTTTTTCCTTTGAAAGAAGAAGAAATGTTATTGATGCAAAGTTATCTCGCCTTTCCGGGGACAGCATTGGAGGTCGTGAAGAATTACTCCGAGGGTAAAGGCCTAAGGACGGAACTAGATAATGTCACGAAGTTGCAAAGGCAATTCTGGCTCCTGAAGAATGTTGAATATATGGTGATGAAAGTAGAAGAGGTTGAAAAGCAGAAAAAGGAGGCAGCAGAGGCGGCCAAAGAGGAACAATCTCCCCCAAGCTAAATATACATGATTGGATATTCATCCATTCATGTATATTTTTTTGCTGTAGGGGAATAATTATATCCATTCTAAATATAAAGACATGGCTAAGAAAATAAAAGCGACCAACAGAAGCATATCGAAGAACGTTGGAAAAATTAACGTGCGAATTCCCTGAAATACGATAAAGGGGACAATGAACTGCTGACAAACACCGCGGAACCTTTTCATCCAAGGTGGCAAGGTATAAGGTGAATATTTTCTTCTCAAGATTGCACCTTCCTTTGTAGGACTTCTTTTATTGTATGGGAGGGCTTTAGAACATGTGAGAAATACGGAACATTCATGATACGCTGCTGATATAATAGAAGAAATCATGCTCCCATTATGAGCCTCCCTCATCAACTGGGGTCATACTTACAAAAGTAAACGAAAAGATGATTGACTGGAGCCCCCTTTTTTTTGTACTATATACTATATGCGATTAATGAATTTACATATGAATATAAATGAATGTAAAGACCGGAAATAGTAAGATGAAATGCCCTTTTCAGAGAGGAAACCATTGGTGCGAGGTTTCTAAGTAGGCAGCATCAGAAGTCGTCCGCGAGCAGTCTTCGTGAACCAGTAAGTAGCGAAGGCCGGTGAAGAGCCGTTATTCCATTTGAGAGCCGGGAAAGAATCTTCTTTTTCGGAAAAAAGGTGGCACCGCGAACAACTTCCTTCGTCCTTTTATGATGATGGAAGTTTTTTTTATGCCCAAAAGGAGGAAAACAACATGGAAGAAAACCAAATTTCAATGCCGACTAAATATGATCCGCAAGCGATAGAGAAAGGCCGCTATAAATGGTGGCTTGATGGAAAGTTTTTTGAAACAACAGGTGACGATAAAAAAGAACCCTACACAATCGTTATCCCTCCGCCGAACGTAACGGGTAAGCTTCATCTTGGCCATGCTTGGGATACAACACTTCAAGATATCTTGACGCGTATGAAGCGTATGCAAGGGTATGATGTGCTATGGCTTCCTGGTATGGACCACGCCGGTATTGCAACACAGGCGAAAGTGGAACAAAAGCTTCGTGCTGAAGGTGTTAGCCGCTATGACCTGGGTCGTGAGAAATTCGTGGAAGAAACTTGGAAATGGAAAGAGGAGTATGCAAGTCATATCCGTGAGCAATGGGCAAAACTTGGTCTCGGCCTGGACTATACCCGTGAACGCTTCACGCTTGATGCTGGCCTTTCTAAAGCGGTAAATGAAGTATTCGTTACCCTTTATAAAAAAGGGTTGATTTACCGAGGCGAATATATCATTAACTGGGATCCATCCACGAAAACGGCGATTTCTGATATTGAAGTGATTTATAAAGATGTTCAAGGTGCGTTTTACCATATGAAATATCCACTAGTGGACGGATCGGGAGAAATTGAAATTGCGACAACCCGTCCTGAAACGATGCTTGGTGATACGGCAGTTGCGGTACATCCTAAAGATGACCGGTACAAGCATTTAATCGGGAAAATGGTTCGTCTGCCAATCACAGGTCGCGAAATTCCAATCGTCGGCGATGATTATGTGGATATGGACTTCGGTTCAGGTGCAGTTAAAATCACACCGGCTCATGACCCTAATGACTTTGAAATCGGAAACAGACATAATCTAGAACGCATCCTTGTCATGCATGAAGATGGTTCGATGAATGAGAAGGCTGGTAAATATGAAGGAATGGACCGTTTCGAATGCCGTAAGCAAATCGTCAAAGACTTACAAGAAGCCGGAGTACTCTTCAAAATTGAAGATCACCTTCACTCTGTAGGCCATTCAGAGCGTAGCGGGGCAGTTGTTGAACCATATCTTTCTACTCAATGGTTCGTTAAAATGCAACCTCTTGCAGATGCAGCGGTTGACCTTCAAAAGAAATCCGAAGATGAAAAAGTCAACTTCGTTCCGGATCGTTTCGAGAAAACATATCTGCACTGGATGGAAAATATCCGTGATTGGTGTATTTCCCGTCAGCTGTGGTGGGGCCACCGTATCCCGGCTTGGTACCATAAAGAAACAGGCGAAGTGTACGTTGGACAGGAAGCGCCTGCTGATGCAGAGAACTGGGAACAAGATACAGACGTTCTGGATACTTGGTTCAGCTCCGCACTATGGCCATTCTCGACTATGGGCTGGCCGGACAAGGAAAGCATTGATTTCAAACGCTACTATCCAACCGGAGCTCTAGTTACAGGCTATGATATCATTTTCTTCTGGGTATCCCGGATGATTTTCCAAGCGCTTGAGTTTACGGGAGAGCGCCCATTCGAAGACGTTCTGATTCATGGACTTGTACGTGACGAACAGGGACGCAAGATGAGTAAATCTCTTGGTAATGGTGTCGATCCAATGGATGTCATCGACCAATACGGTGCCGATTCCCTACGGTACTTCCTATCTACAGGAAGCTCACCAGGGCAAGATCTTCGTTATAGCACGGAAAAAGTCGAAGCGGTTTGGAACTTCTCCAATAAAATTTGGAACGCCTCCCGCTTTGCCCTAATGAACATGAATGGCATGACGTATGATGAAATCGATCTAAGCGGTGAGAAATCTGTTGCTGACAAGTGGATTCTGACTCGATTGAATGAAACGATTTCAAACGTGACAAGACTTGCAGATCGTTATGAATTCGGTGAAGTGGGCCGCGTGCTGTATAACTTCATTTGGGATGATTTCTGTGACTGGTATATTGAAATGGCTAAACTTCCGCTATATGGCGAAGACGAAGCGGCGAAGAAAACGACTCGTTCGATTCTGGCATACGTGTTAGATAATACGATGAGATTGCTTCACCCATTCATGCCGTTCATCACGGAAGAAATTTGGCAAAACCTGCCGCACCAAGGCGAATCAATTACGGTTGCTGCATGGCCTGTAGTGAACGAAGCGTTAACGGATACAGATGCAGCCGAGGAAATGAAGCTGCTAGTTGAGATCATCCGTTCCGTTCGTAATATCCGTTCTGAGGTGAACACACCATTAAGCAAGAAAATCAACTTGATTCTAAAAGCAAAAGATGAATCAATTTTAGAAACATTAGAGAAAAACAGCAGCTATATCGAGCGCTTCTGTAATCCTGAACAATTGACAATCGGCATCGAGGTCGAAGAACCAGCACAAGCCATGACAGCAGTTGTAACGGGTGTTGAACTGATCCTTCCATTGACAGGCCTGATCAATATCGACGAAGAAGTGAAACGTCTTGAAAAGGAACTCGATAAGCTTAATAAAGAAGTAGAACGTGTACAGAAAAAATTAGGCAATGAGGGCTTCGTCAAAAAAGCGCCAGCAAGCGTCATTGAAGAAGAACGTGCCAAAGAAAAAGACTATAGTGAAAAACGTGATTCTGTCATTCATAGAATCAACGAATTGAAACAGCTTTAAAAAATCAAATAAGGATGAACCGGCTCGTAAGAAGCTGATTCATCCTTTTTTATGTTAATGAATGGAGAGTTTTTCTTTAATAAACAATAGGTACTCTTTTACAATATTCAAATCGCTGAGCGCACTTAAAGTCCGGCTACCCACTACATCCTCTATTTCGTTGAGCATGAAGCTGCCATCTTCGGCAAAAATGAAATCTATACCTACCATGCCAAAGTCAAAGGCAGCAATTACGCGTTCTACAAGGGTCTTTTCAGAAGCTGACAGCTCATATAAAGAAGCCGAACCGCCTAAGGTATAATTGGCCTTGAAGGTGGTGGATGACTCTCTAAGGACAGCTGCTATGATTCTCGTACCAATGACAAAGACACGGATATCCTTTCCGAATACTGCGGGTTTTTGAACAATCCATTTGCCATCAGGCAGTTCATGTAAATCTTTGTCTTGTTCGATTAAGAACACTTGTTTACCTCCACGTCCATGAATGTCTTTTGCGATAAAAGGATATTCCATATCTTCCGAACGTGGTTGACCATGGCAATAAACGGTATCGGCCATTGGAATGCCGATGGAAGTCAAATACTGATGCGTTTTTGCTTTGTCATTCGCAAGCTCTGAGATAATAGAAGAGTTAAAGCAAGCAATGTGTAGCTTTTCCAATTGTTTTGTCAAGAATGGATCAATGGTCCGGACTATTGCAAAATCCGGCAATCCTATTGGTTGCTGCTTATGTTCGACATACAGTTGATTCGATCGATGGCCGATTTGTATGTCTTCGCGATAGTATAAATGCAAATCAAGGTTGATTTTTTTTGCTTCATCAAGCATCCAATCTATGTATCCACTGTTTTTTGCGGCATCTTCACGGTTATAAATCAGCCAGCCTGTTCGTTTAACCATCAGGATTCCTTTCTTTTTCGAATGTCATCCATTACATAATCAAACATGCTGTCAGCGATGTTGATGCCCGTACATTCGTAAATATTGAGTAAATGCGAGTTCGAGTTCACTTCACATAATAGTGGTCCATCTGCCCCGAACAATAAATCAACGCCGGCAAAATCGACGCCCAAAATAGCGGCGCATCGGATGGCAAGATCACTTTCTTCTTTACTAGGGGTATACGGTGATGCTTTTCCACCAGCCGTCATGTTTGCACGGAAGTCATGCTCGGACTTACGATGCATGGAAGCGATGACTTGATTACCGACGACGTTCACGCGGATATCGCGGCCTTTACTATGCTCAATGAATTCCTGCATGATAAATGGCCTGTGCCCAAGCTTGTTGACCATTTCCAAAAATTCATGCTCTGAGTGGATTAAATACACCTGTTCCCCAAATGAGCCATATGCTTCTTTTACTACGAGAGGGTACCCAAGTTCGTTGCCAATTTTCTTGAACGCATCGAGATTCTTTCTTTCAATTCCTTCATAAGTAAAAGGGGGAAACAAGGTTTTTGGCATTGGGATTCCATGATTCGCTAGGGCTTGATGCGTCTTTGCCTTACTATCGCACACCTCGATTGCCGTGCTGCTGTTATATACAGGGAGGCCGAGTAATTCGAGATGACGGGCCAAATGAATATCTTTATCCATGAACAGGACAAAGTCAGGCAGTTTTTCAAATGTTCCTTTTAGATAGGGTGTACCATTTTCAATAACGGGAATCAAATCGGAATTACGGATAAGATCGGCTGATATCCCTTTTCTTACTGCGGATTCTTGTATGAATAAAGCCAAGCTAGAAAACTTTTCATGCTGCAGATAGCCGTTGACGACAATCCAACAGTGAATTGAAGAAGATTTCATGTGATTCACTACCTTTCATCTAGGTAAAACGTTAATATATTGATAAAATAATTTTAACGCATAAGAGCGGTATAAAGAAAGAGGAGGCTACTTGAAACATGGTAACGGACATGAATGAAATCAACCAATTTTTTGAGAATCGACAGGTCCAATTGGGTATGAACTTTGGTTTGTCCCGAATGGAAACTTTATTAGCTAAATTAGGAAACCCCCATCAAGGGCTTAGGTATATACATATTGCAGGCTCCAACGGCAAAGGGTCGACGTTACATTTCATAAAGGAAATCCTATTGGCTGAAGGGGTACGGGTTGCTTCTTTCACTTCACCATACTTAATTCGACTGAATGAACAGCTGAAGATAGATCGAGAGGAAATTAGCGATCAGGACTTTGTCGCTGAATTCCAGGAACTGTGGCCGATTATAAAAGAGATGGATAGCGAAGGAAATGGACCCACTCAATTTGAGATTCTGACAGCCATGGCATTCTCTTATTTCAGCAAAAAAGAGGTCGAGTTGGTTTTACTAGAAACGGGGCTCGGAGGAAGACTTGATACGACCAATGTCATCCAGCCACTTCTTTCCATCATCACCTCCATCTCATTGGAGCATACGAATATCCTGGGCAATACGCTAGCGGAAATCGCTTTCGAGAAAGCGGGTATCATTAAAAATGGAGCACCTATCATCAGTGGTGTTACGTCAGATGAGCCAGCAAGCGTAATTAAAGAAAAGGCGGTTTCAGTTGGCGTTCCTTATTATCAAATAGGAAAAGACATCCATGTACAGGCTATCAAGCAAAACAAGCTAGGGCAAAGCTTCTCCTTTTCGTTCGACGATACCTCCATTGATAATATAGAGATGCAGATGCTTGGCGCTCATCAAATCGATAATGCCGCGCTAGCTATCGCAGCGGTTACATTAGTCAGAAAAACCATCCATGAAAAAAGCATACGGAAGGGAATAAGGGAGGCACAATGGAATGGCCGCTTCGAGAAGATTTCTGAAGCGCCGTTGATTATCATCGATGGCGCGCATAACCCGGCCGGCATCGAGGTTCTGCTTGATACATTAAAGACACGTTATCCGGAGTACGCCTACAATTTTATATTCAGTTCTTTTCGCGATAAAGATTATGCCAAGATGCTATCTCTGCTCGAAAAGGAAGCAAATGAAATAATCGTTACTGAATTCAAACATGAAAGGGCAGCGAAAGCGGAAGTCCTATATGAACAATGCTCAAAAGAAAAAAGGAGTTTAGAGAAGGATTGGCAGAAAGCGATAACAGTCGGGGAAGAAAAAACGAAGGCACGAGAAGTTTTGGTCATCACGGGTTCCCTTTATTTTCTTTCACTTGTACGAAAATTTATATCCAATGGCAATTGACCATCACTATAATTAAGAGTGGCTATTACAGCAGCCCCTAGTTTCACTTATCTTTTCCCTTTTGTCTTCCAAGACGAAAGGGTTTTATTTTTTATGAAAAAACAAAGACTTTCAGACTATGTGTTTTGAAGTTTTTTAATTTGGGTATAGTGCTTAAGTAGTAAAAACTGGTATGATAATACCAAGATACTCATGGGGATGGGGAAGATATATGAATATTTCTAGAAAGAAACGAATGGCTATCTATGTGATATGGTTTCTTGTCATGCCTGCTAGTTTAGTTGGGACTTTTCATGTATTTCCACCTATTCAAAGTGGGCATACAGGGGACATTGCAGCTTTTCTCGTGCTTATTAGTGTGTTGGCCTTTATGCCAATAATGACTAATAATATTCCAATCACGGTCGTGCAAGGCGTTTCGCTCGCCGTATTTCTTGTGTTCGGACTAGCTACTGAAATCGTTGTCACACAGGTAGCCTTTATATCCATTATAGTCAGGCTTCGACTTGCAAAAGAGGACTGGTATCGTTTTCCATTGAATTCCATTGCATCTTTTATCTTTTGCCTTATGAGTGGACTGGTCTATTATGGTTTAGGAGGAGATCATGATTTCTCATCCGGCATTGATGCTATCGATATTCTGTTGATTCTCGTTTATCAGTGTTCTTATTTTCTATTCAATCAGGTAGTGTTCATGGTAGCGCATTGGGTTATATATAGAAAAAAATTAGAAATGAAAACGAAGGATGCTATCTGGGATGGATTCACAAGTCTCATGATCATGCCAATCGGCATTATTTTGTTCGTATTATATATAGAAATGGGTAGTCTGGCCATTTTGCTTGTAGGAGCAGCGTTGGTTAGCTTAGCTTTTATCATGAAGCAATTCTACTTCACTAAGGAAATAAACAGGCATTTGAAAAAGGTGAGTGAATTCGGTCATCAGTTGACGAGAAGGTTACAGGCGAATGAGGTACTTGATTTATTTATTGACGGTAGTTCTGCCATCATTCCTTCTAAGTATACGCTGGTCTTTGAGATATTCGATGAAAAAGAAAACGCCCAGATCTTACGTTATGCAGAAAATGGGGTTCAAATAGAAAAACGGATTAAACCCGTATCCATAAAAGAAGGAATATATGCTACTCTTTTTCAATTGAAAAAGACCAAGGTCTTCCATTCTAAAAAGGAATGGAAACACCTGGCAAATTATGGTAATTTCCCGGAAGATGTGGAAAGTATCATGGCGATTCCGATTTTTAGAAATTCCGTATTAGTTGGAGAAATCATCGTTACCTCTTCCAAGAAACGAGCATATGGTTCGCATCAAACGAAAATCATGGACATTCTTTCCTCTTATCTATGGGTGGCTCTTGAAAATGCACGTCATTATCAGGAAACTAAATACAGCAGTGAACGATGTGCTTTAACTCATTTATATAACTTTCGATATTTTGAATGTGTGTTACATAAAGAATTTGAACGATTGCAGAATCAATCGCTTAACCAATTGTCGCTACTCCTTCTGGATATTGACCATTTCAAGTCGGTTAACGATACATACGGTCACCAAAGCGGCAATGAAATCCTTTGTGAATTGGCAGAGCGGCTGGACGGTATCGTTGGTGATTCAGGTACAACGGCTAGATACGGCGGCGAAGAATTCGTTATCCTCTTACCGAATGTCGGGAAAGAAGAGATCTACCAATTTGCTGAATTCATCAGACTTTCGATAGCGAACAAACCCTTCACCGTACATTCTGACTTAAATGAAAGTAGGCGGAAAGAGTCGATTTCCATTACAGCTAGCATTGGAGTCGCAACTGCACCCATTGATGCCGAAGATGCTCAATCGATAATTAGGCACGCGGACCGCGCGATGTATACAGGTGCAAAACAAGCAGGCAGAAACAAGGTTGCCGTATATGAAGGATAAAAAGGCAAGATTCTTCGGAGTCTTGTCTTTTTAATAAGGTAAAATTTACATATATTAAAAATTAATGTATTTATTGACCATTCCTGCACAATTTTTGATAAAATATGCTTAAGTAATAAGACTATATAACTAATAATAACGTATGCAATCAATAGAGAGAGAACTTATAGACTAGATTACTAGTATCAAGCTTGCTTCATGTAGCAGAAAGTATGATCAAATTTAAAAAGAGAGTGATGTGTAAATTATGAAAAAGTCCGTGGGATTCGTCGTATCATTAGTGTTAATTTTTTCGTTTCTTCTCCCACCGAAGTCCTTAGAAGCAGCCGTTCAATCTCCTGGTCCTAAATTGAGAATCCTTGAGATCGTAACTTCGGGTGGTTCTCAATTAAAGAGCATGTTTGGTCAAACGAACTATGATTACACTGTAATGACAATGAAGAAGTTTGTCGCACAGCGGGAAGAGCTGGATGGCAAATATGATGTAATTGCGATTATGGATGGAGAATATAATTCAAAATCAGTTAGTGGGGGTAAACACGATACAACAGGTGTAATGAATGATATTACTAACTTAAAAGCGAAAGAGATTATAACGGATTTCATTAATAAAGGACAGCCGGTGATTCTTTCATCAAAAGGTATTCCTAAGGCTACAAAATTGAATAGTAATTTCCAACGATACTTATCGACATCGCCTGTAAATGTGATTGTATATGATAGTGGGAATGTAAATAAATTCATGAAAGAAGTCGAGGGATTTTTTACTGGTGCTTATAAACAAGCACCACGTTTTACACTTTCTAAATTTCCTAGTAAAACTAAGAAATTCACCTATAATGAAAACTTGGATTTCACAGTAAATGTAGAGGTCCCTTCTAATATAAATTCGAAAAATTTAAAAGCCAAGCTATATATAGATTCTAACTTTGATGATAAATATACAACGGATGAAATAGTAGTAGAACAAAATGTCTTATCCAAGTCCACAAATTTTTCTTTCAAATTGCCAAAGGGCTATTCAGGAGTGAGATATTGGAAAGTGGAACTTGTAGATACCGGTAATAATCTGAAGAGCTATGAAAAAGGAATGATACAGTTTGTTGATAAAAAGGTGGAAGTGAAAGTCCTTCAGGTCTATACGAATGAAAATAGTTCGTTGAAAAAAGATAGTAGACCTAATAATATGAATCAATCGTATTTGAACAGTGACGAATATAATATCTCGATTGATGCAACGAGCATGACAAATTTTAATAATTCAAAAACTAAAGAGCCGAAATATTCACATGAGGTCATTAACGGAAAATACGACATGGTCATCTTTGGATTTGCCGATTCTTATAATAGATCGGCAAGTATAAATACGAATGCAGTCGCTTCACTGGAGAGATTTATTGCATCGAAGCAAAGCATCATGTTTACCCACGATACTATTTTTGAAAATAATAATAATTGGGTAAAGAATTTCATGGACGATACAGGACAAATCAGTCCGCAAACCAACCTAGGGTATGGAGCACCTAGTACATCAAGATCTACGAAAAAAATCAATGAAGGATTAATTACAACATATCCCTATGCACTGAATGATAATATCGCTGTAGCATTGACGCATAATCAATATTACACGCTAGATTTAGAAGATGACGATATCATCCCATGGTACAACATCATTGGTAGCAGTCGTGATGAGAACGATAGCTGGAATCATTATTATACGTACTCTAAAGGGAATATCACCTATTCGGGAACAGGTCATAGGGGAGGCAGTGATGACTTCCCAGCAGAAGAGCAGAAATTATTCGTCAACACGATGTACCGAGCTTTTCTAGGATCGAATCATGCTCCAGAGATTACGATTCATACTCCTACGGTTAATCAAGTGATTCCTACTAATCAGAACATCGAATTATCTTATACACTTCAAGACTATGATTTAAAAGACAAGAAAGTTTCTACTAAAGTATTTATGGATGGTAAAGAAGTATCAGCTGAAACAGATGTGACTAACGGATCGACAATCACTAAATCAATCCCACATAATCTTCATGATAGTGGAGTGGTAACTATAAAGGTCCAAGCAACAGATGAATCCGGTGCAGTTAGTGAAAAAGAAGTGAAAGTAAACGTACAAAAAATAAATGCCAATCTCGAAGTAAACAGAGTTTTGAAATCAAATAATTTAGTGGAAGTCGGCAAACCTGTAGAAATCGAATATACCGTGACTCCGAAAAATATAACTGGCAGTGAAGCTCAGGCTATTTCCGGGGAATCAGTGACTGTAGATTCTATAAAATTAATAGAAAATTTCCCACCAAAATTGGAAGTAACGAGTGACGGTGAAAAAAATGGGTCAGCAGCAACAGGGATTTCCTTAGAAAAGACATTAAGTAATATTGTCTATCATAAAAAGGGCAATGAATTCGTTGCTAGTCCCATTACATTCAAAATTCAAGTTACGCCTACTGTGAAAAAACAATATACTTTGGCTAATTCTATCTTGAATTATCAGGATTTATCAAATATCCAAAAGGACTTAACTTTTAACACACTATCATTCAATGCTGATATAGCATTAACAGGAATTACCTTCCCTGATGCATATGTATTAAGTAAAGGTACAGAAAAAAACTTCATGGTTGATCTGAAAATGTTTCCTGTAGATTCTGGAATCAAGAGTATTTCATGGAGTGAGGATAGCCGAGGACAGATATTGGATCTAAATTCCTCTCTTGGAACAGCTAAAGTTTTAAAAGAAGGCGATACATTTTTAAAAGTGATAGTAACGGACTATTTCGGACATGTTTTTGAAAAGAAAGTTCCTGTGACTGTAAGAATTCCTGTAGACTCATTTACTTTGGCAGATCTTTCATTAGATGTGGGTGAGACTTTGCCATTGCCGATTGATGATGTTGAACCTGAAGAAAAAGGTAAATCGAGCTTAGTAATTGAAGTAGACGATGCTAGCATAGCTAGCGTTGATAAAGAAAAATTCAAAATTACAGGATTAAAAACAGGTGAAACCACTATGACTGTGACGGGAATTAATTCTAATGGCGAGCCGGTAATACACACTTCGGTTATTACGGTTAGAGAGGTGCCGGTAACAGGCATTCAGGTGCAACCATCCTTGGTTCCTCTTAAGAAATTCGAGGAGTATGAAGATTTCAAAGTTATAATTTCACCTAGTACAGCAACAAATCAAACAGTAGAGTGGAAATCACTTAATGAGAGTATTGTAGAAGTGTTGAAAAATGGGAAAATAAAAGGAGTCAGTACCGGGACTGCAAACATAGAAGTTATTTCTAAATCAAATCCTGAGATTAAGGAAACAATTAAGGTCCAAGTAGGCCAACCTCTTGAAGGTATTAGTATGCCAGCAATCACGCTTCAAAAAGGTACTTCTCAACCCATTGTCGTTCACTACAGTCCTGCAGATGCAACAAACGTGGTTAAGACGGAATTCTCTCCTCTAAAGAATGAGTATATAGCCATATCTGGTGGAGTCATTCAAGGAGTGAGGGTAGGGAAAACTGAAATTAATGTTACAGTTACGGATGATAATGGGAAGAAGTATCCCGCTAACCTCAAAGTTACCATTACACCAAAACAAGAAGAAGGTTCAAACGACAATCAAGATAAATACTGATCGTTCATAAAGCCGGGGCAACCCGGTTTTCGTTTATATGAAACGGGAAAGGACATCTCATGAAAAAAAGACTCTTACTCATCAGTTCAGTGGTTTTATTTATGTTAATTGTGGCTGGTGGAGTGTATCAATACCAAGCAGCCAAAGCAGAGAATGAAGAACAGTTTGAATCGTTGCTATCCTATATCAATGCAGGAGAAGAGGAAAAAGCGGAAAAACTGTTGAAAAATAATAATTCAAAGGCATTCATTAATAAAGAATCTGAAGAGGGGGAAACTCCCTTGGAATATGCCTTACACATGCAACTTTATTCTTTATCTAGGACTCTATTAGAGAAAGGAGCAGAGATAAGTCCGAAAGCGGATAGCCCTCTGTTCATCCAGCTTGCTTATTCACTAGATTATTACCAGCAGATGCAAGAGGAAGAAAAGCAGAAAGCCAAAAATGAAATGTTCAAAATGGCTTTGAAAAAAGCTGAAGCCAAACTAAAAGAAAAGAATGAACAAGGAAATACGGCCCTTCATATCGTGTCCTTAAAAGGGGATGGTGAACTAGCACGACTTTTCATAAAGCATGGGGCCAACCCCGAGAGCAAAAATAAAGCAGGTGAAACGCCGCTCATGCTTGCCGTTCAGGAAGGGAATATCGAGGCCAGTAAAGCATTGATAGAAAGTGATAAAGAATTAACAAAGATGAAGGATAAGGAAGAGAATACCCTATTAACTATAGCGGTGATTAGTGGTAGAACGGAAATAGTGAAGCTGTTTACTCGTGTGGATACGATTCCAATTGATGACAAAAATAAAGATGGTAAGACAGCACTTATGTATGCCAGTGAATTCGGCGAGAAAAAACAAGTCCAGTTACTACTGGATGCGAAAGCGGATAAAACATTGAAAAGCAATGAAGGCAAGACCGCCTATGACTATGCTAAAGACTGGTACCATATAGGGGTTGTGAAACTATTGAAATAAAAACGGGGAGCCCTTA
This sequence comes from Peribacillus sp. NPDC097675, assembly GCF_050277655.1. Lineage (NCBI taxonomy): Bacteria > Bacillati > Bacillota > Bacilli > Caryophanales > Bacillaceae > Peribacillus > Peribacillus sp. NPDC097675. Next base: position 184,624 of record NZ_JBNNSK010000001.1, read on the forward strand.
GAGCTCCCCGTTTTTATTTATCCTTATTCAGTTTATCAGGGATGACATCTAATCCTTCCACTTTCGGAAGAGCATGTGTCTTATTTAGGAAGAGTCTTCTGCTATTCTTGATGTTTAATCTTGACTTATCATCTTCCTTTACAGCAGGGAAACGTAAATCGCCAGTTTCCTCACCATCTTCTACGTCTCCACGATAACTATTAACAGTTAGATAACTCTTCGAAAAGACTCCGCCATTAATATTCAACAGTGATCCCACAGCATAAACCTCAGAAGAAGTCTGAAAACCTATATTACCGTTTTCCTCAGGTTTACATCCTACAGCATTATATTCACAGGCTGATTTACTTTCTGTATAAAAATAGCCATTGATCGTATTGGTATCGTTTTGGAATTTATTGACTCGTGCGATACTGAGCTTGCCTTGTGTCATTAAAATAAAGGAGGGATCGTCTGGTTCATTTCCGCAATTACCCTGATAGCATGGAATATCCGCATTATTTAATGTTGTGGAACCGAGCACATAGATGACGGAATCAAAACTTACTTTTCCTTTAATCGTTAAGTTACCCGTAATTAATAGATTACCTTTAACATTCATGGTTTTATCGAATGAGTTTTCTATCGTTGCATCACCAGAAACGACTAGCCATTGCCTATCCCCAAGCTCAATATCGAAGCTGTCTATATAGGCAGCTCCTGAGTGAATAATCGGTGATGATGTACCGTATTGCGATAAATTATCGAATCTAACTTTTTCATTTCTAGGATAATCTTTCTGATTAATGGATTGATTCAGAGATGCAATCGACATCTCTTTATTCAAACCGGATATACCTATACTGCTAGATGATAGTTTATCGATAAAGGTCTCTTTTATATCTATCTCATTGAAAGTATCGTCTACATCGTCAAAGAGAATATTTCCAGTGTGAAAAGCTTCTTTTAGCTTTGAAACATTTAAGCTTTGCCATCTTGTTTCATCTTTTTCATGTCCGGTACCACCGTAACAGGAAGGAGCCGATTTGCAAATTTTCATTTCCGTTCGATGGGCATGAAGTTCGCTATAATCTTGAACAGCAGGCAACGCTGTTTCTTTTGAAAGGTCAGAGGATTTATATACATATAAAGCCTGATTGCTGATATTGAACTTTTCTTTTGCGTAAATATTCCCATCAATATAGGGAGACCCATTAAGGGTCAGATCCTTGCCTGCACCAAGAGCATATTTTAGAAAGCTTGGCATCGCTGTGATATACACCTTTTGATGGTACTTGCCACTGCTTACCTCGAAGACTCTTGTATTATCATGTTGGTTATCTATTGTTGGATAATCATTCGTTATATTTTCGATTGTGTAAATATCTTTTTCATTTTCAGTATTTATGAATACCTCTAAATCTTGATTGTATGCGGTTTTATTATCTGACAGTAGGGAAGTCTCCATTCTATTAACATGTTCTTCGATAATGGAAACACCCTCTTTCACGGCGCTTATATCAGCAACGTCGTCCACGATTTCAGTTTCCCTAATTTCCGTTCTCTTTGCTCCATTAATACTCGCAGCAAGAAGGACCATCCCTAGCGTGGTCAGGATTAGGAAAGAAAGCAGCACAGATAAAAGGGTGTATCCTTTTTCATTCTTCCAGTTCATGAAATTCACTCCTTAAAATCCAAACGAGCTCTCCAATACAAGTGGTTCGGTTGAAACAAAGAATCCTTTGTTATGAATATTATTTTCGATAATCATCGTGATGTGAATTGTACTGTGCGTACATAAGGTCCCAGTGGGGTCTATCGTGCAGTCGTCACTATCCGTATCGAGTTTAATTCCCGTTTTCTTTTCCGTAGGTGTACCAGTATTTAAGTCGATAAAAGTAGAAGAGGAAAGATCGAGTGTGGTCAGGTCGCCCTTATTATCGATGATGAATTGGTTATCTTTAAAGTAAACATCCACTGGTTCTGTTCCTTTGCTATCTTCAATGATGTATCCATCTACTGTTTTTTCTTCTTCTACGTTAAGCCTGATACCATTTTTTCCATCTTCATTGAGGGGGGTAACGAATTTAGGCTGATTCGTAGTCAGTTCATTCATAATCATGGTGGCGATGTAATCTGCATCATCTCTCAGTTGGCCTTCCATTTGGATTTTTTGATAGAGGCTCAATCCTGTGATGAATAATGAGTAAATGATACCGGAGATGAAGGTGGTAATGGTGACGGCCAGTAGTATTTCTATCAGGCTTAAGCCTTTTTCATTTGAGAGCGATTCTTTTATTTTTTTAAAAGGCCTTCCACTCTTGTTTCTTTGTCTTCCCAAACAACCTTCACCTCGATTCCAATCAAGTTCTTATTGAGATCATAGCCGGTATCCGAGACTGCTTCATTCGGATTATATTTTTTTAGAATGATTTCTGTATCATATTTGTAATTATTTATGGTTGGTTGCAAAATTTCAGAACAGCTTGTTTTATGAAGGGATGGACGAGTATTACAGTCTGCTAGAGTTATCTTGATACCTTCTTCTGACTCTAATGACGCAATCTCATATTGTTTATAAAGTTCATTGAATTCAAGCTGATCAAAGTAATTGATGACATTTCTAGCTACATTTATTCCAACTGTCTTACTTTGGTTTCGTTTTGTATAATCATAGGATTGTGTAAAGAAGGCCATTGCCGTTATAGTAATAACCCCTAAAATAGCAATAGAAGCAAGTACTTCAACAAGTGTAAATCCTCTTTGTTTTTTTAAAAAAATATTTCCTTCCATACTTTTCCCTTCTTTCAAAATATCTATAAGTATTATACAATATTTTTAGGATTTATTACCTAAATTAAGGAGCTATTTTCGAAAAACGGAAAATATATAATAATATAGTAGAGGAGTGGTTTGTTGGAGACAATCGTATTTGCTGGAATATCTCTTATCTTATTGATTCCAATTGTTTATGTTCTGCCGTTGTCCCTGACCTTTAAGGGGAAGCTCGTCATAATTGGGGGTGCTGTCGCAGTGGCACTTGCTGGTCTAGTATTCGCGAATATCTTTCCTCTTTGGCAGGCAATATTATTTTTAGCCTTGTTGTTATTTTTGGCTTTATTTCTTATTGATAAGAAAATCGAGCCACTAATGCTCTCAACCCAAACGGAAGCGGACTTTTATGAAGCATTTGGAGAGAAACCCACTCTGAGTGAATCCAAGAGTAGACGAGTTTCTTTAACCAAAATGGAAGAATCGAATGGGGAAACAATAGTGTATGAGACAAGTGAGCACCATATTGCGGCTTCTGAGGAAAACACGATGGAAATGGAGGAACCAAAAAATTCGGTTGATAATGAAATAATCATTATCGACGCAGAAATGGAGATCCGAACCAGAACTTTAGACGAATCTGAAAGTCTTCCAGAAACCGAAACACCGGTAAAAAGCGAGATAAGTGAAATGGAAGAATTACTAGAAGAAGATTATTTTGTAGAAACAGTAATGGACGAAACGGAAACCCTTCCAGAGATTGAAATACCGGTAAAAAGCGGGATAAGTGAAATGGAAGAATTACTAGAAGAAGATTTTGCGGAACCGATGATGGACAAAATGGAAAGTCTCCCAGAGATTGAAATACCGGTAAAAAGCGAGATAAGTGAAATGGAAGAAGATTTTGTGAAGCCAATGATGGATGAAGCGGAAATTCTTTCAGAATATGAAATACCGGTAAAAAGCGGAATAAGTGAAATAGAAGAGTTACTAGAAGAAGATTTTGTGGAACCGATGATGGACGAAATTGTAAGTCCTCCAGATATCGAAGTGCCGGTAAAAAGTGATTTAAGTGAAATTGAAAAGCTACTAGAAGCTGATAATTTGGAACTTGAGATTGAAGAAGTGGAAACACAACCCAATAGTCAGCTAGGCTCACTGGAGGAAACGGATAACTCTGTTCATCTAGAAGGTGTGGAAGAGAGAATTACTCCTTTAGAGATAGAAGAACTAGAAGTATTTCCTGAAGAGCATGACTGGGAAGTGAATATAACGGAATTAGAAAAAGACACTATTGATAGTTTCCAAGAAACCGAAGAACCTGTAATTCCTGAAGATTTGTCCGATGAAACAGGTAGGGAAGATAGTCTTGAGATTATTATGGAAGAACAATATCCAGATAACATCCAGTTAGAAGGTTCTATAGAAAAAGATAGCCTTCTTGAAATACCTGAACAACTTCCTGAAAAGAGCTCTACTCATTTACCAGAGCCTTTAGAAAATGGTGCAGCCATAGATGAGCCGGAACATTTATTAGAAGAATCCTCTGCAATTATTGAGCAATCTAAGGAAATATATCCGGAGAGTAGCTCTAGTGATGTGGAACAGATACAGACTATACCAGAAGAAATGACGACTGCCACTGAACATGGCAGCGAATTGCAACAACAGATGTTTCAAACGATGGTATCTCATATCCAAATTGCACAGCATCAGATGAATGAGACAGAGTTTGAACAACTTGTTATGAGCCATTTACATCCGAATATACCAGATCAACAATATTATATATTTGCATCATTTTTAATTCAGAGTTATATGACAGCAAAGAAAACGGAAAAGCTTCGTGAATTGATCGCGCAGTTGAAGGAAAAGCTCAGTGCGCATCCAATCCTGCTTCAAGAGTTAGAATTCATGGAACGCCGTTTTTGTTAAGAAGAAAAATCAGAAGATAGGTATGGTGACGTTATGAAAAAAAGCACAGAAATTTTAGGTCTGCCAATTATCAGCATTACAGAAGGTATGGAAATTGGAAAGGTGAAATCATTAGTGATCAATCCTGAAAAAGGTTCACTGGATTTTATAACAATCGAACATGAAGATTGGCAGGTAAGTGTAAGGGCCATACCATTTAAAAAGGTGATAGGCATTGGGGAATACGCTTTAACCATCGAAACCGAAAATTCCGTCATCGATTTAAATGAAATACCAATCGCGAACCAGCTCGTCAATAAAAAAATTAAGATTACCGATGCCAAAGTGATGACCCGTAAAGGGGAACTGTTAGGAAGCGTTCGTGAATATTTTACAGATGAAGAAAATGGTCAAGTCATCGGAATGCAGGTTAAAGTGGGGGATCATGAGGTAATTCTTCCTTCTGAAACGGTTTTGACGTATGGCAAGGATATTTTGATTGTTACGGAAGATGCTTCATCTCGTTTCCTAGAACAGGCGGAACAGCTACTGGGAGAGCATGTTACGGAGGCGGAAGTAGCTGCAGGAGAAGAAGCGCCTAATGGGGAGACAGAGTTAAGAAACAAGCAAATTGAATTGCTTCAAGGAAAGCGATTGCTGAATCATGTAAGAGATCTGAATGGTAATATCCTTTTCTCGGAAGGTCATGTTCTTTCTAAAGAGGATATTGTTAAGGCACAATCTGCTAGCCCAAGTGTATTGGTCGGGCTATCCATGAATGTTGAAGCATAAAAAGGAGTTGCCTATATGTGAAGAATCCACAACTGCTGAAAATTTTTCTGGTCTTTATTTTATCAACTGCATATATATTTAGTTTTTCGCATTTTGGGGCATCAGCCTATAATCAGATTTTCAAGGACCAAGGACAATTTGGAGACAATACAATGATTGGTAGTCTGGATATTTCAGGTCAAAGCAAGCGGGAAGTAAGTACAGTACTCACCGAGGCAGTTGACCATTGGACACGTAATACGGTCTTGGATATCACCTATAAGGAAAGTAAAATGACTGTCGATAATGGGATATTCACCTTTCAAATGGATAAGACAATTGCTTCCTTGCTCTCAAATAAGAAGAATAGAGCTGTTGTTTCGGTAAACACCGAGTCTTTACAAGAAGACTTATATGATATGTCCTTAGCCCTTGCGTCTGCATCATTGGACATAGATAAGCTTGCCAAGGACCTGGCGGTAAGTGCCGAGTTCTTAACGGAAGGGTCTAAAACCCTTGCACTGGAAAACTATATTGATGGAGATACGGGTGAGGACGAGGTAGTTGCTGAAGCTACGGTTAACCTTGGGAATGCAGCTGCCGCTTTTAAGGATTTGATTCCATTAATTCAGCCGATAAAAGTTGACGCGGAAACTCAATTTTCTCTGTTGCAAAAAATGTCGGAGCTTGATGGGAAGAAGTATAACTCAGATACATTAAGCCGCTTAGCCACAGTTATTTATGGAGTGATTCTGCCGACTAACTTTACAATTATTGAACGGAATATCAGCAATCAACTTCCGGGTTATGCCGAATTAGGCTTTGAAGCACACGTTGATTCTGAAATTGGTCATGACTTGATTTTTGCCAATACGAATGATGGTTCCTACCGTATTGAGCTTCAGGTAGAAGGCAAGAAATTAAAGGCGACATTAAAGGGTCAATCTTTCCTGAATTCCTACGAGGTAAAGACGACCGATGAAAAGCGGTACACACCGAAGACGATTAAACAATATAGTGATGAGTTGGCTCCTGCTGCCATGCAGGTGAAACAAGAAGGAAAAGAAGGCATAACGGTCAAGGTTCTTCGTCGTATAGAGTCTTCATCGGGAGATCTTTTGGAAACAGAGACCTTATCAGAAGATTTTTATGCACCCATTCATCGTATTGAAGTATTTGGCTTGAAGCTCAAAGAAATCATCTCACCTCCTACCGATTCCGATAATGAAGATGAATCTGATACCGATTCCGATAACTCAGGAAAAGACGACGAGACCATTGATGAAGATACGGAGCAAGAGCAAGGTAATGAGGATAAGAAATTGCCTGGTGATGAGAGTAGTAATGGTAATAGTAGCGAAAACAATCAAGATAGCCAAAAAGATGAACAAGAAAGTAATGAAGATAAGGGTGATAGTAACCAGGAAGCGGGTGGATACCCCAGATATGAGGAGGATCCTAACGTTCCCCAAAAATAAGATAAAGCAGGGATAAATATGGCTCAAACCCGAAAACGGCTTGGAGACTTATTGGTGGAAGCTGGCTTGATTACAGAAGACCAGCTTCAAATTGCCTTGAAAGAAAAAAGTCAGGTTCAAAAGCTTGGGGATGTATTGCTACAAAAAGGATATATTACGGAGCAACAATTGATTGAAGTGTTGGAGTTTCAGTTGGGCATCCCCCATGTAAGCTTATATCGGTATCCATTCGATTCAAACATATTCAGTTTGATTTCGGAAGATATGGCTAAGCGGAACTTAATGATTCCTTTGAAAAAAGAAGGCGAAAAGCTTTACGTAGCCATGGCTGATCCGATGGACTTTTACGCCATCGATGATTTACGTCTATCAACCGGGTTTCAAATAGAACCAGCCATCGCCACAAAAGATGATATATTGCGTGCAATCGCCAAACATTATACCAATGAAGAGGGCCTAGAAGAATTGATGGTTGCCCTTAATCGCGACGTTAATGATGAAGAAGCAACCGTTGATCAGAATTCACCGGTTGTGCGACTCGTCAATCAATTGTTGTCAAATGCTGTGATGCATAAGGCAAGTGATATTCATATCGATCCACAGGAGAAGAAATTGGTCGTCCGTTATCGAGTGGATGGTGTATTACGATTGGAAAAGGTATTACCCAAGAATATGCAAAATGTTTTAATTGCCAGGATCAAGATCATGGCGAAATTGGACATTACCGAACATAGAGTTCCACAAGATGGCCGAATTAAAGTGAATCTCGGCCATCATCCCGTGGATCTTCGGGTGTCGACACTGCCCACCATATTTGGTGAAAAAATGGTCTTACGAATCCTTGATTTGGGTAATAAGTTGAATGATTTAAAACAACTTGGATTCAATAAATTAAATCTACAACGTTTTGAATCGATGATTGCCCAACCAAACGGAATCGTCCTGATTACAGGTCCTACCGGTTCAGGAAAATCGTCGACCCTGTATGCGGCTTTAAATCAGCTTAATACCGAGGAAGTTAACATCATAACGATTGAAGATCCTGTCGAGTTTCAGCTTGAAGGCGTCAATCAGATTCAAGTCAACCCGAATGTCGGGATGACATTTGCGACCGGTCTCCGATCGATTTTGCGACAAGATCCAAATGTCATCATGGTTGGGGAAATTCGTGATAAAGACACGGTAGAAGTGGCCATCCGGGCATCCTTAACGGGCCATCTTGTACTGAGTACAATTCATACGAATGATTCTTTAGGAACGATTACTAGATTGATAGATATGGGTGTTGAACCGTTTTTGGTCGCTTCTTCTTTAAGTGGAATCATGGCCCAGCGTTTGGTAAGGAAAGTGTGCCGGGATTGTGTTGAAAAGCAGGAACCGAGTAAGCGGGAGATAGAGATCTTCGCCAAACGTGGTATGAAAATCGAGAGCATTAACCGAGGTCGAGGGTGTACTTCTTGTAATATGACCGGTTATAAGGGAAGGATTGCCCTTCAAGAAATACTGGTGATCAATGATGAAATGCGCAAGTTGATCATGAATGGTGAGCCGCTTAATAAGCTCCGAGAAGTGGCAGTAAAATATAAAACGATTTTCTTGATGGATGACGGCTTATTGAAAGTTAAACAAGGGCTGACCACTACCGAAGAAATTCTACGAGTAGCAGTTCTGGAATAGAGGTGTTTGTTTGAAAGCTAAAATAGATAATTTACTCATGGCTGGCTTTGAATTAAAGGCTTCTGACATCCATATCACGGTGGGCGTACCGCCAGTCATGAGGATGAATGGCGAATTGAAAAAGTATGGAAAAGAGTTATTGCTTCCGGCAGAAACAGAAGGAATGGCTAAAGCGATTATTCCTGAAGAGATGTGGGCGCAATTTAAAGAACGTGGTGAATTGGATTTTTCGTACGGAATTCCAGGGATTTCAAGGTTCCGTATCAATACGTATATGCAGCGATCCTGCGTGGCATTGGCCATTCGAATCGTGCCGACAAGAATTCCGTCCTTAGATGAACTGCAATTACCGTTCATCCTAAAGAAAATCGTCGAAAAGCCTCAAGGTCTAGTGCTTTTGACGGGCCCGACAGGAAGCGGAAAATCAACGACACTCGCATCGATGATTCAATATATGAATCAGACGATGCGTAAGCATATCATAACGTTGGAAGATCCCATCGAATATTTGCATAAACATCAGAATTGTATCATTGACCAACGCGAAGTAGGTTTTGACACGAATAACTTCGCAAATGGGCTGAGAGCGGCCCTAAGGCAGGATCCCGATACGATTCTAGTAGGGGAGATGCGGGATTTAGAAACCATCCAGACGGCGATTACAGCAGCGGAAACTGGCCATTTGGTCTTTGGGACATTACATACATCCAGTGCTCCGACAACGATTGACAGGATTATTGATGTCTTTGAACCGGCACAGCAGCCTCAGGTACGAATTCAGCTCGCTAATGTCCTTGTTTCCATCATATCGCAACGTTTAATTCCCACCGTCGATAAAAAGGGCCGAAAAGCGGCAACCGAAGTTCTAGTCAATAATGCTGCTGTTGCGAACTTAATCAGAAATGAGAAAATCCATCAAATCGTCAATGTAATGCAAACATCCCGGGCACAAGGCATGCATACGCTTGAGAGCAGCGTTAAGGAATTATTAGCAGAAGGCGTTATCTCCAAAGAAAGCGCTCATGCCTTTTTACAGGACAAGGTGGAATAAATGGCCAGATTCAAATATTCAGGTCGAAATAAATCAGGAAAAAAAGCCGGAGTCGTCACCGCCGATACGAAACGTGAGGCAATGGAAAAGCTAAAGCTAGAAGGCATTCGGGTCATTGATATGACGATGGTACCAGAAACACTGTTTACGAGGGACCTATCAATCGGAAACCCGGTAAAACTCCAACATTTCGTTATCTTTATCCGCCAATTTTCGACGCTTTTACAATCAGGTGTCACGGTTGTCGATGCAACAAGCATTTTATCTCAGCAGACCGAGAGCAAGCCATTAAGTAAAGCACTTGAAAGCATTGAACAGGATTTACAGGAAGGGAAGGCACTTTCCGAAGCAAGTGCCAAGCATAATAAAATCTTTTCGACCATGTATATCAATATGGTCAAGGCAGGAGAAGCCGGGGGTAATCTGGATAGCACGTTGGACAGGTTAGCTGATCATTTTGAAAAGCAACAGGCGACAAGGCAAAAAATCACTTCAGCCATGGCCTATCCAGTTGTCGTCGCTTTTGTAGCCTTTTTTGTTGTCATCTTTTTATTAACGTCCGTCGTGCCAACATTTGCTGATATGTTCAGTGATTTTGGCGGCGAACTGCCAGCAATTACACAGTTTGTCTTAGGGGCAAGTGGGTTCATGCAGAAGGCTTGGTACCTGATCGTTTTATTCGTACTCTTGGTGGCCTTTGGGATTATGTCTGTGAAGAAAAACCCAAAGACGAAATATTATTATGATATTACCATGCTACGAATGCCCCTATTCGGAAAGATGATGCAAAAAGCGGTCTTGGCAAGAATGACAAGGACGCTGAGCTCCCTTTTTAGCAGCTCGGTGCCTATCCTGCAGGCGATGAAAATCGTCGAGCAGGTGGTTGAAAACGAAGTGATCGGTCGCGTCATTCATGAATCACATGATTCTCTTGAGCGGGGCGGTTCAATCACCGACCCAATGAAAAAACACTGGGCGTTCCCGCCATTGATCACTCAGATGATATTGATTGGCGAGAAAACCGGGGCCTTGGATGCGATGCTTGGGAAAGTCGCCGACTTTTACGAGAAGGAAGTGGAAGCGAGTACAGATCGCTTAAAATCCTTAATCGAACCACTCATGATTGTCCTCTTGGCCGGAATTGTCGGAACGATTGTTATCTCGATAATGGTACCGATGTTTGAAATCTTTAACCAAGTGGATAATATGTAAAAAATGTAAGGATTATTTACCCCTAAATGCTGTATTTTTATAGAAATATATAGTAATCTAATAGAAAAGTAGCAGTAAAGTAACGAAATGGTAATTAAAAAGAGGAGGATTAATTTATGAATTTTATCAAAAAACATTTGAAAAACGAACGCGGTCTTACCCTGATCGAGTTATTGGCGGTTGTGGTTATTCTTGGGATTATCGCAGCGATTGCTATTCCTAGTATTGGTAGCTTAATAAATAACTCGAAAAAAGATGCTCATATTGCTAATGGACAGCAGATGGTTAGCGCGGCTAGGACGGCGGTTGCTGCAGGGGAAGATGCTAGTACAGGAGAATTCACCTTAGCGGAATTAGAAAAAATTGGTTATTTAGAAAACGTGAAAAATCCAAGTGGTGAAGGATACAGCAAGACGGGTAGTATAGTAAGCATTACTAAGGGGACTGGGGAAAATAAAAATAAATTCACTTATACAGTAACTTTAATGGATAATGGAAAAGGTGAAGCGGCTAAAAAGTATATTGATGATAAAGATCCAAGTACTTTAAAACGTGATGATATTAGCTTATAAACATGACTACCTATCTCTTAATTTTGAGCCTAGGCCTAACACTAGGTTCATTCTATAACGTCGTCGGTTTAAGTGTACCGACAAACAAGTCATTTACGAATCGGCGTTCGGCTTGTCCCTCTTGTGGACGGACCTTGTCGCCGTTCGAGTTAATACCGGTTGTTTCTTATGTAATACAAGGCGGGAAATGCCGTGGCTGTGGAGCCCGGATTTCCCCGCTTTATCCGGTTGTTGAATTGCTGACAGGCATTTTGTTCGCTGCCGCTCCTTTATTCTTGGGATGGACAAGTGAATTGTGGATAGCCTGGGCATTGATTTCTTTATTGATGATCATTTTCGTGTCTGACATGGCTTATATGCTTATACCTGATAAGATACTGCTTTTTTTTGCAGTGGTTTTTTTATTTTTACGAGTGTTTTTCCCACTCTCTCCATGGTGGGATTCCGTTATAGGCGCGGCCGTCGGGTTTGGCCTTCTGCTTTTTATTGCCGTTGTCAGTAGAGGTGGTATGGGTGGTGGCGATATCAAGCTTTTTGGTGTACTAGGCTTTGTATTAGGGTTGAAACTGGTGCTGTTATCCTTTCTATTTGCGACATTCTATGGAGCGTTTCTTGGTATCATTGGGATTCTGACGGGGATGATCAAGAAGAAAACGGCCATCCCGTTTGGGCCGTATATTGTATTCGGTACATTAACCGCCTATTTTTGGGGCGAATCTATTTTACAGTGGTATTTGCAATTTTTAAGATGACTTAAAGTAAGGGGTATCTATCTATGGCTTTCTCTTTTTTTAGCGGAAAAAACCGAATAGTGAATTTAATCTTCAAAGATTATGTAATCCGGTATGTAGAGCTAAAGCAAATGGATCCACCTATCGTACAAGCTTATGGTGAACGTTATCTGCCTCCTGGAATCATTAAAGAAGGGAAAATCCTTGATTATGAAACGCTGCAGATGATTGTCGGGCAATGTGTGGAAGAATGGGGCCTTGCGAAAAAACAAGTGCGTTTTTTAGTGCCAGATCCATTTGTGGTGATTCGTAAAATGATGATTCCAGAAGAGGTCAAAGACGATGAAATTGAGGGCTATCTATATTTAGAGCTGGGAACAAGCATTCATTTACCGTTTGAAGACCCGATTTTCGATACGGTAAATCTTAAGGAGAATTCGGAGAGTAAGGAGATTCTTTTGTTCGCGGCTTCCGAAGAGCAGGTTTCACAATACAGCGATTTGCTTGAAAGCACCAAATTAGAACCCTTGGCTGCCGATATTTCTTCACTTGCCATCTATCGATTATGGGATATAACTAGAGAATTGGATTCTGATGAACAGCTTATGTTACTAGAAATAGATATGCTTTCGGTGACGGCCACCATTTTCGTTGAAGATAAGCCTGTGTTCATGCGACATGTCTTGCTTCCTGATGAGGTTTCTGATTGGGAAGTCGATCATTCATCAAGTGGATTGGAAACATTAGCTTATCAAGGTGATAGACATGCTTATTTTCAAACGCTCGAGGATACGTATGTAGAGATTGATCGATTGCTGACTTTTTATAAATACAATTTGAATAGTGGTCGTGACTCGGTCTCCACCATCCTAGTGACCGGAGATCATCCATATCTAGAAGAGATTTGCGAAAAACTATCAAACCATTTGGACCTTCCTATCACTATCTTAAATGAGAGCATGGAAATGGTAATGGATGATGCTCCTTTATTGCGTCGTTATCACTCTTCCGTTGGATTGGCCATTAAAGGGGTGCAATAATCATGCTTGTTGATATTAATTTACTCCCCAAGAAAGAAAAAAGAAATCCACGTTTCTTCATTTATCTGATTCTCTTATTCTTGATAGCCTTAGCAGTGGGTGCTTTGTTTTATTGGCAATATTCTTTGCAGTCAGACCGCATTAGAAGTATGGATAAGCAGATATTGCAAGTGAGGGAAGCAACAGCAATGGTAGAACAAAATATGCTTAATACACAGAAGTCTGGAAATTCCGTTACCGAATTACATAGTGTCATTGACTGGGCTGATACGTTTCCCATCGATACGGTATTTGTGTTAAACCACTTGACTTTCCTGCTTCCAGAACGAGGTTTCTTCGATGCTTTTTCCTATAATGAGGATGGGTCCATTCAATTAACCGTCCAATTCGATACTTCAAGACAAGCTGCTTATTATTTAAGTGAATTGACTAAGTCTAAATTGATTGCTTCCGCTGATTTGGTATCAGTGAACACTGAAGAAATGGAAAAAGATATAGAAAACACTGTAGAAGAGACAGAGGACTTTCTTCCGCGTTATCTGGCTGTGTATACCATTATTCTCGACAAACCAGCCGTTAAAGAAGCTATAAAAGACGATGAAGAACAAGCAGGGGAAAAGGGTGGTGCTTCTGAATGATGAGGTTTTTCAATAAAAAACAACTACTCCTATTAGGTGGCACACTTTTAGTCTTTGTCTTGGTCTTTATTCTACTATATTTTTATCTATTAGATCCGGTAAAAAAAGAACTATCCTCCAAGACATCCGAATTGAAAAATGAAGAACAGATCTTAGAGATGGTCCAGACGAAAGCTGGTACAGGAATGAGTGTTGATTTTGAATCAACGACAGAACTGCAAAAAAGACTGCCAGTGCAACCCTTAACCGATCAGTTTGTATTAAACCTGGAAAAAGCAGAAGTCGTGTCCAATAGCTTTATTGTCGATATGGCATTTACGGATGGAGATACGCCAGTTGAGCCTGAACTACCTGAGGCAACAGGAGAGGAAAAACCTGCAGCTACGGATGAGGCATCCGAAAGTACAGATACTAATGACCAAGCTTCTGAAGATGAAGGGAAAGATACAACGGATTCAAAAAAATCAACGACTGAAACTCAGGATCATACTGTATTGGAGGCACCGGGGACACTGCCCAATAGTCTGAAGAAGCTTTCAGCAACAATGAATGTAAGATCTTCTTCTTATGATGAGATGTTGGAATTTATCCAATCCATTCAAGCGACAAATCGAATCTTTACGATAGATAGCTTAACCTTCGAGGGAGCTGAGGAAGTCAGGACCCGTGACCAAAGTGTAGAACCTTTAGAGTATGGTCTGACTGTGTCTGCCTATTATTATCCTTCATTAACGGATTTACAGGAACAGACGCCAACTGTCGTTACGCCGAAACCTAGTGAAAAGAAAAATCCATTCAGCAGAAATGAAAGAGACGATGCGGATTCGGATACTGGTAATTAGGATGAGGACACAACTCTGTCGGAATGTAGCTAATGATAAGGGCATGACATTGATGGAAGTCTTGGCGGTAATCGTCATACTAGGAATACTTGCTGCTGTGGCGGTACCTATTTATCTCAATGTGATTCACGATTCAAGGACGAATGCATTCGTATCAAATAGTTACGCTTTTAGGGACGCGGCAAACTTTTATATGAAAGATAAGGTCATGCGAGGAGATAGTGTGACGGAAATCAGCTATCAAGAGCTGGTGGAAGCTGGATTTCTCGATGAGATAGTAGATCCCGATACGCGAGAGTACTGGGATCCTTCAAATAATAAATCCTATGTGACTGCCAGTGGTAACAAGGTTGTGGGACTATGCCTGTACGGGGATGAACGTAAGCTTTGTGGCGGTGAAGGAGAAGATGAGGCACCGGTCCCTTTTGAAGATCTATCACCTGATTTAGTTACGGACAAATGAATAGAGAAAAATGACGAAACCTATTAATGACAAGACGACAAAAGTCTTGTTATTTTTTTTTGCTCCTATGATAGGATGAGGAAAATGAATGGGAGGGGAGGAAGAAAAGTGGACAAGTCTGAAAAACGTAAAGGGGTAAAAATTAAGATAAATGGCGAAGAAAAAATATTCTATGGAGAAAATAAGCGGGAGGTTGTAGAAGAAATTCCCGAGGCAGCGGGTGAGGAACAGCCTGATGATAGTTTCGAGTGGATCCTGCCGGAGGATTCACCCGAAAACAAGATTGTGTTGGTTCCAACACCACCTAAGAAGAAAATGCCAAAGCTTATTGGCTTTGGGACAAGTTCAGTCAAGCGTCCGAATAATAGGTCCGTAAAGACTTTCATGATTGCTGTTTTTTGTGCAATTTTATTTGGGTCGGTACTAGGCTTGATTGCCGTAAATACGATTACGAAGGAAAAGGCTGCGGACGCTCCTGTGGAAACAGCTATCACGACGACGGCAACCCCACCAGTGGAGAAAAAGAACGACGGGGGAGCTAAGGAAAAAGGGGCGGAATTGAAGACTTTTCTTGTTCAAGGTGGAATGTTCAGTAGCGAGGATGCAGCGAAAAAAATCCAAGGTAGAATCATGGAAAAACAGGTTCCAGCTGAAGTATTCAAACTGGAGGACAGCTATTATTTATTTTTAGGTTCAGCAGAGAACTTGATATCAAGTAAAGAACTTGCCTTGTTTTTAAAAAGCTATGATGTAGATGTCTTTTGGAAGGAGATAGATCTTAAGGCGACAGGAATAAGCACAGAAGAAGAGAAACCACTCGAAACCATGAAGGGTATCTATTCTTCCTTATCAGAGTTTTCGGCAACGGAGCTTCGGGGGAAGGAAGCGACATGGAACCCGGAAACATTGAAGAAAGATATGGACAAGCTAAAGGCTGAGAAACTATCATCAGACCTTTCCCAAATGAATACTCATTTAACGGCTGCAGCTAAGTTAGTGAATGATTATGAGGTCTCTAAAAAGGAGGAGCAGCTATTAAAAGCACAAGGGGAATTATTAAAGTTTCTTAAGGGGTTTCAAAGTATGGATAGTTAAGAAAAGGGGTATGAAGGGAAACTGTTTTACAGAAAAAGTTTCCCTTTAGGAGGAAAACATCTTACTTTAGGCCTTTTTTTATTTTCCGGGAAATATAGGGGGAATCTTTGTCGATTCATGGTAAACAATAATTGTAGATTTCTAAATAATTTGATAGGATGAAAGGGTATCTCTCCTAGTAAAGAAAGGTGAATTTTTATCATGCAATCATTAATATTAGCTTCCTCATCACCACGTCGTAAAGAACTCCTACAATTCCTACAAATCCCCTTCGAAAGTATGAATTCCAATGTTGATGAAGATATTGAGGAAAACATGCAGGCAGAGGACGCAGTACAAGAACTAGCTGTAAGGAAGGCAGAGGCCATTGCATCAAGATATCCGGATAGTTGGGTAATCGGTTCCGATACGGTTGTTGTACTTGAAGGAGAAATTCTTGGTAAGCCAGCTAATCATGCCGATGGAAAAAGAATGCTCGAAATGTTATCGGGTAAGACTCACGAAGTATATACGGGTGTGGCCATTCTATTTGGAGAGCACCGCCGTATATTTGCAGTAAAAACGGAAGTGACTTTTTGGGAGTTATCAGAATCGGACATCGAACGTTACCTCGATAGCGGGGAACCGTTTGATAAAGCGGGAAGCTATGGAATCCAGGGGTTGGGTTCACTTCTTGTCAAACAAATCAATGGAGACTATTTCTCGGTAGTCGGACTTCCAATTTCAAGGCTAGCAAGAGAATTAAAGACGATGGAATCTGAGTTGACGTAAGATTCCGGACTGATCCTCTCCCTTTTATTTAGGAAGGGTGGATGCTTTGAGTGAGAATATGTTAATCAGGGATTATCCGAAAGAAGAGCGGCCGCGCGAAAGGTTCTTGCAGGATGGTCCAGAGAGCCTCTCGAATCAAGAGTTGCTTGCGCTTTTGTTAAGGACTGGTTCTAAAGAGGAATCCGTGCTCCAGCTCTCTAATCGGCTTATTAAGGCTTTTGAGGGATTACGGCTTTTAAAAGAAGCTTCCGTAGAGGAAATGACGGAAATCAAGGGAATTGGGGAAGCCAAGGCGATTCAAATTCTAGCATCGGTGGAGCTTGGTCGGCGAATTCATCAATTAAATGATCAGGACCGCTATGTCATTCGTTCACCGGAAGACGGCGCCAATTATTGCATGGAAGAAATGCGTTTTTTGTCGCAGGAACACTTTGTTTGTCTCTATTTAAATACGAAAAATCAAGTCCTTCATAAGCGAACTGTCTTTATCGGCAGCCTCAATGCTTCGATTGTGCACCCACGCGAAGTTTTTAAAGAAGCCTTCCGCAGGTCGGCAGCCTCTATCATTTGTCTTCATAACCATCCCTCCGGAGATCCTTCTCCCAGCAGAGAAGATATAGAAGTAACGAAAAGATTAGTAGAATGTGGTAAAATAATGGGGATTGAAGTATTGGATCATATCATCATCGGGGAGCATAAATATGTGAGTTTAAAGGAAAAAGGTTATTTATGACACTATCCAAATTTTTGACGATACGATATAATGTTGTTTATGATTTTTAAAAGAGGGAACTTTTTTCAAAAACCTATTGTCAAAAAACGACAAATTATAATGTGAACTTATAAAAAGGCATTTTTGTTTACGAAAGGGAGATACCGTAATGTTTGGAATTGGTGCAAGAGATATTGGAATTGATCTAGGAACAGCGAATACGCTGGTTTATGTAAAAGGGAAAGGCATTGCTGTCCGTGAACCATCGGTTGTTGCCGTGCAAACAGATACAAAGCAAATCGTCGCAGTCGGTAAAGATGCGAAAAACATGATCGGTCGTACACCGGGAAATGTGGTTGCTCTTCGCCCGATGAAAGATGGAGTAATTGCTGATTATGAAACTACTGCAACAATGATGAAATATTATATGAAAGAAGCTCAGAAAAAAGGTGTATTCGGCAACAAGCCATATGTCATGATTTGCGTTCCTTCTGGAATTACGGCTGTTGAACAGCGTGCAGTGATTGATGCAGCAAGACAAGCTGGCGCCCGTGATGCATACCCGATTGAAGAACCTTTTGCAGCTGCTATCGGAGCTGATCTTCCTGTTTGGGAACCTACAGGCAGCATGGTTGTTGATATTGGCGGTGGAACTACGGAAGTGGCCATCATTTCTCTAGGTGGTATCGTGACAAGCCAGTCAATCCGAATTGCTGGTGATGAAATGGATGACGCGATTATTGTTTACATCCGTAAAAACTACAACTTGATGATTGGTGAACGTACAGCGGAAGCAATTAAAATGGAAATCGGTTCTGCAGGTGATACAGAAGGAATCGAAAACATGGAAATCCGCGGTCGTGACTTATTGACGGGTCTTCCGAAAACGATTGAAATCACTGCTGAGGAAATTTCTAAAGCATTGCGTGATACAGTTTCAGCCATCGTGGATTCTGTGAAAAACACATTGGAAAAAACTCCGCCAGAACTTGCAGCTGACATCATGGATAGAGGAATTGTTTTAACAGGAGGCGGCGCTTTACTGCGTAACTTGGATAAAGTAATCAGTGAAGAAACGCAAATGCCTGTAATCATTGCTGAAAATCCACTTGATTGCGTAGCCATCGGAACGGGAAAAGCATTGGACCATATCCACCTGTTCAAGACGAAATCAAGAGATTCTCGCTAAACGGTACTTATAAAAGGGCCGGCTCAACAAAAGATCGCAATTTTGAGCCGGCTTTTCTATTTTTAAAACTGTCTTGCACTAGTAGCGTTAAGACGGTGGAAATCATACTTAATTTTAATAGAGTAAATGAAAATAGAGGTGCAAATCATCATGCCACAGTTTTTCAATAAAAAGCTCTTACTCTTGCTCGTTAGTATTATCGTTCTCGTGGCATTGATCGGTTTTTCATTAAGAGAGAGAGAAGAGTTAACTTGGCCCGAAAAGTTTCTGAAGGATACAACCGGCTGGGTTGGAAATGTGTTTAATAAACCTGTATCGGGTATTACAGATTTTGTAGGGGATTTAAAGGAACTTCAAGATACATACGATGAAAATAAAAAGTTAAAAGCTCGTCTGGATGAATACGTCTTATTAAAAACACAGGTTCAGGATTTGAAAGAAGAAAATGAAGATCTTCGTGACAATCTTGAAAAAGAAGATGACTTGCGAAAATTCTCGCCAGTTCAGGCAACGGTCATTGGGCGTAATCCGGACCGCTGGCATGAAATGCTTACGATTAATAAAGGTGAGCGTAACGGAGTAGAAAAAAATATGGCTGTCATCACCGCCAATGGATTAGTTGGTAAGGTGAAAGCCACGACTGAATTCACTTCATCGGTTCAGCTCTTAAGTTCGATTGATAAAGCGAACCGCGTCTCAGCTATCGTCCAGGGCAATGATAAAGCGTACGGTTTGATTGAAGGGTTCGATGATGAGAAGAATCTTTTATTGATGAAACGAATTCCTTATGATAAAAAAATCAAGAAGAATTCAAGTGTCATCACATCCGGTTTGGGAGGAATCTTTCCTAAAGGCCTGCCTATCGGAAAAGTTGTCGATGTTAAAGTAGATCAATATGGCTTGAACCAAACCGCTTATATTGAACCTTATACGGATTTCTATGATATCAGTAATGTCATGGTGGTTAAACGTGAAGTTGATGGAGCTGTAGAAGAAAGTGAAGGGGAGGATGAAGCTAAGTGAAACATTTCATCCTTTCTTTTGTAGCCTTACTTTTCTTGGTTTTTGAAAGTATCTTTGCACAGCTATTCGCGGGGGATGTGTTTGGTAGTAATAACATCCTCGTTCCCCGCTTCATGATTGTTTTCGTCTTCTTCCTGACCATGTACGGTTCAAGAAGGATGGGGATGTTGTATGGAGCAATTTTGGGGCTGACGTATGATGTCGTATATACGGAGATTTTGGGAATTTATATGTTCCTTTTACCTTTTCTAGCATATTTGATATCCAAAAGTATGAAGATTCTTCAAAACAATATTCTCATTACCTGTTTAATGGCACTTGTCTTTACGGCACTTGTTGAGGGTGTGTCTTATCAAATGAATCACATTCTTACTTTTGCGGATATGACATTTGGTGAATTTATGGAACGGCGATTTGTTCCAACAATTATATTGAACCTAATATTTATTATTATTAGTTGTTACCCATTAAAGAGACTTATTGAAAAGTTTGATTTGCAGGAAGAAATGGAATAACGTTCACTGGACTGGTAAGTAGGTCTAAAATGTATTTTCTCTTTTACATGTACGTAGAAAAAGGGAATTTGTTTTCCTATGTCGAATTATATTTCATTGAGGTGAAACAAACGTCATGAATAAAAGAATTCAGCAAAATGTTATGATTAAGGGGACAAAGGACGGGTTTATGCTTCATCTCGATGATTCTTGCTCATTTTCCGAGTTATTGAAAGAGTTAGAAGTGAAGCTTTCGGCAAACTATCAGTTTCAAGAGAACGACCCGTCCATTTCCGTTAAAGTACATACCGGGAACCGCTATCTAGATGCAGACCAAAAGGAAAAAATCAAAGAAGTAATTCATAAAAAAAAGAAACTTATCGTTGATGAGATGATTTCCAATGTTATATCAAGGGAAGACGCGAAACAATGGAGAGATGAAAATCAAGTGACAACCTTGACCAAAGTGATAAGATCGGGACAGGTTTTTGAAGTTCCTGGCGATTTGCTACTCATTGGTGATGTCAACCCAGATGGAACCGTTCGAGCCGGTGGAAATATATATGTCATGGGACAGCTAAGAGGGATCGCTCACGCTGGTTATACGGGAAACAAGAAAGCCATAATTGCAGCGTCAGTCATGAAACCAGCACAATTGCGAATTGCAGGGAAAGTGAATCTATCTCCTGACCAATATACGAAATTTGGACATGATTTGGAATGTGCCTTCATGGACGATGAAGAAAATATCATCATTGATAAACTGCAAGTTTTAAAGAAATATAGACCTAATTTAAATAGATTAGAAGGGGGTCTCTAATCGTGGGAGAGGCAATAGTTATAACATCTGGTAAGGGTGGTGTAGGTAAAACAACCACCTCTGCCAATTTAGGAACATCGTTAGCTCTTCTAGGCAAAAAGGTTTGCTTAATCGATACGGATATTGGACTTCGCAATTTAGATGTGATTATGGGATTGGAAAATCGCATCATCTATGATTTGGTCGATGTTGTTGAAGGACGTTGTAAAATCCATCAAGCGCTGATTAAGGATAAACATTTCGAAGATTTGCTCTATTTGCTACCGGCTCCACAAAACAGTGATAAATCAGTAGTGAACGAAGAACAGATGAGGAAACTTATCAGTGATATGAAACCGGACTACGACTATATCGTTATCGATTGTCCTGCAGGGATTGAGCAGGGCTTTAGAAATGCTATAGCAGGTGCTGACAGGGCGATTATCGTTACGACTGCTGAAAGACCGGCTGTCCGCGATGCAGACCGTATCATCGGTCTACTTGAGAAAGAAGAACAGATTGCGCCTCCTCAATTAATCATCAACAGAATCCGTGGACACCTTCTACATGAAGACGAAGAAATGGATATTGACGGAGTGACCAACTTCCTTAAAATTGATTTGATTGGGGTAATACCTGATGATGATCAGGTTATTGTGGCTGCTAATAGAAAGGAACCGATAGCTTACAATCCGGACAACAGGGTCTCGATTGCCTATCGGAACATTGCGCGCCGGATTCTGGGTGAATCCGTGCCGTTGACGCCAATTGGAGGCGAACAAAAAGGTTTCATGTCCAAATTGAAAAAGTTCTTTAGTGTGCGTTAGAGTAGTTTAGCGAGGGCATTTTGTGCCCCCGCTTTTTATTTTATGGAAAAGGACATAAAAAAGGTAAGCCTTCTTAAAAGGCTTACCTTATCTATTGTACTGAAGTATTAAAAATGCAACAGGTTATCCGCGTCTTCCGCCTCTACCGCCACGTTTTGATTCTGTACTACGTTTGAGCGTAGATAAGTTCTCTTCGCTAGTCTTTAAAAAACGGACCATTTTATCTTCAAAGTTTTCCTTAGGTTGAAAATTGCCTTTAGAACGAAAATCTTTATTACGATTATCGCCTTGGCGTGGTGGGCGTTTGGTATAAGAAGAGGTTTGTCCTTCGGGTCTATCTATAGCTTTTTTGATGGACAAGGCAGTTTTTCCGTCTTTCTCGCTGATCACTTTTACCTCAATTTGGTCGCCTACTTTAAGATGGTCATTAACGTCTTTTACATAGCTGTCCGCTACCTCACTGATATGCACAAGACCTGTTGAGCCTCCTGGTAATTCTACGAATGCTCCAAAATTAGTGATACCTGTTACTTTACCTTGTACTTTGCTGCCTATTTCGATTGACATATTAAAATTGTTCCCCCTCAATAATGTTAAAACAACTTCATTATAACAAATAAAGCACGGTAATATCAATTGCATTTTTCACCTCATTTATTATTAAAAGACATTGCCCTTCAAATCTTTTGAAAACGGCTCATTTTTCCAACAAAAATTTGTTTTAAAAATGCAACGAGAAAGAAAATGGATTCTTCGTCATAGTCTGGACAGGTTGGTCATACGCTTTAATATGAGCGCTTTGATATGAGCAGGGGGTAGATTTTTAAATGGATGATCGCAGGAAAGATATCCGCAATCGTATCGCCAAGAGACGAAAGAATGGTAGCCCGGTGGTTAACAGTACTTGGACGGAGATTGATAAGGAGAACCCGTACGAAATCGAATCTTATGACGGGTATTCAGACAAAGATCATCCGCTTTTTAAAAAAGAGTATTTCTTTTTTAAAATCCTCGTCAGTGTTTGCCTATTCCTGGTGGTTGCCGTGATGTTTAAGCACCCTTCCGTTCGATTGGATTCTGCCAGAAGCTTTGTCACGGAAAATATGAATCAAGAGTTTCAATTCGCCTCGGTTTCCAGTTGGTATGAAAATACATTCGGCAAACCCATCGCTTTTTTACCGACTGAATCGAATACGGAAACGGTTGATTCCGGCGAGGGATATGCAATGCCTGTGTCGGGGGAAATAACCCAATCCTTTGAGTCGAATGGAGAGGGAATCATCATGGAGACGAGCCTAGGGTCTAAAGTCGAATCCATTAATGAGGGGGTAGTCATCTTTGCTGGTGAGAAAGAAGGGATTGGAAAGACTGTAGTCATACAGCATGCCAATAAAAGTGAATCATGGTATGGCCAGCTAGAAACAATCGATGTGAAGCTTTATGATTTGGTGAAGAAAGGGAAAGAAGTGGGACAGGTCACCGTAAGTGAGGATGGTTCAAAGGGGCGGTTTTATCTTGCCATTAAAGAAAATGATGCATTCGTCGATCCTAAAAAGGTGATTTCCTTTGACTGAGTATGTGAACTTACTGTCAAAAATCAAGATTCATCCTACGCTGTGGTTCGTCATTGGGGTTGCTATCCTTACGGCTCATTTTATTGAAGTGATGATGCTTTTACTTATCGTCTTTATCCATGAGATGGGACACGCTGCATGCGCACAGTACTTTAAATGGCGAATTAAGTCCATCCAGCTCCTCCCTTTTGGAGGGGCGGTTGAGACTGAGGAGTACGGGAATAAAAGCCTGAAGGAAGATCTTGCGGTCGTGCTTGCTGGTCCGCTCCAACATATATGGCTAATCGGAGCGGCTTTTCTGCTCCATTTCTTTTCTTTTATTTCTTCCGACCTGTATCAATCATTTATATATATGAATCTTATGTTGTTATTTTTTAATTTGCTGCCAATCTGGCCATTGGACGGGGGGAGGCTTCTTTTCATTGGCGTGTCCCTATACTGCACCTTTCTTGACGCACAGAAATATACGTTGTATTTTTCTGCGGCTTTCGCAGTAGTGGCGTTTTTAACATGGGTTTTTCTCGAACCGCTTAACCTGAATATTTGGCTAATCATCTTTTTTATCAGTCTCTCGCTAATCATGGAGTGGCGACAGCGATATTTTGCATTTATGCGCTTTCTCCTGCAACGTCATTATGGGAATACGAATGATTTGGCAAAGTTAAAGCCAATCATGGTGGATTCGCAAGAACCGATTTATAAAGTGTTGGAGATGTTTCAACGCGGCTGTAAACACCCCGTGATCATCATGAAAAATGGGAGGGAGAGTGGCTCGTTGGATGAAACGGAAATTCTTCATGCTTATTTTTCCGAGAAAATGACCCATGGGGAAATTGGTGACCTGTTATATTCTTATTAAATATGATATCCTTTCTTCAAATTGAGGAGAGGATTTTTTTTGATGAAAAAAATGATCGTGAACCTATCTTCACGCGAAAAAAGAGTGGCAGTCCTGGAGAATGAAGTCTTACGTAAAATCGAAATCATGCCACCTCATCAACGCAGTACGGTAGGCAATGTTTATCTGGGCAAAGTGACTAAGGTTTTACCAGGGATGGATGCCGTTTTTATTGATTATGGTGCCGAAAAGAATGGTTTTTTGCATCGTGATGAAATTCCGGCGTACCAACTGACAAAGCGGGATGGGGAATCACCTATCAATCATTATATTCGACAGGGTGAAAAGTTGCTCGTACAGGTGAGCCGTGATGAAACAGGTACAAAAGGGGCGAAGCTAACGGGATTGATCGAGTTTTCTACGGAGGCCCTCGTTTACATACATGGAATAGATTATGTGGGTGTTTCGAAGAAATTTAAAAATGAGAGATTGCAAAAGCATTGGCGAGCAAAAGCATTAGCATACAAGCAAGAGGATGAGGGGCTCATTGTCCGTACCTCGATGGAGAATGAAAGCGAGCCGGTATTTCTGGACAAGCTGAATTCAATGAGGCAGCTGTATAAAGACTTGGAAAGGAAGGCTAGCTCTATAAAGGCACCAGCCCTCCTCTATGAAAAAGATACATTCCTGGAGATGGTTATCACTGAAATGAACACAACAACTTCAGGACAGCTCTTTATTGATGATTTTGAGGCATACCAAGAGTTGAAAAAGTCTAACGGCATGGATTGGAATCTTTCCTATGAGACGGGTCCAAAGAATATTTTCTCTGAACGGAATCTGGATAACCAAGTTGAAAAGGCCTTGAAAAAGGTGGTATGGCTCGATAATGGTAGCTATTTGATTTTTGAAGAAACGGAAGCATTCACAGTTATCGATGTCAATTCAGGGAAGTTTACGGGCAAAGTGGAAAAAGAGGCCACGCTATTTGCGGTAAATGTGGCTGCAGCTAAAGAAGTTGCCCGTCAGCTGAGACTTAGAAATATTAGTGGAATCATTTTGATTGATTTTATTAATATGGAGAAACCGGAACATAAGCTTGAAATCATCAATCTTGTCAAAAAGGAAGCGGCGAGAGATGAGATGCGCATCAAGGTTGTTGGTTTTACTGAATTGGGCATCTTGCAGGTGACAAGAAAACGGACATCTCCAGCGCTTAGTGAAACGATGCGGGTTCCTTGCCCAGTCTGTAACGGCAATGGGAAAATAGAGAGCGCCGAAACTGTGGCCTTCCGATTGGAGCGTGAGTTGTTCGAACACCGTAAAACGGATGATGAGGCCGTTTGGGTGGAGCTTAGCCCATCAGTGGCCGAAGTACTGTTGGGTGAAAAGGAATCGTACAGACCGACTTTGGAAGAGTTGATAGCCAAAAAGTTATTTATCTCTTATGTCCCAGGTCCGATACATACATATTCCATCAGGCGCTTCGGTAGTTGTGAGGAAATCGAACGGTCTTCAAAGTGAAGGACAAGAAATCCAACAAATATATTGACAGCTATTCCGGTTTCATGATAGGATTTTACTGTTATGTTTGTAGCACCCGTGCTACAACCGCTCAACAACAGGTTATAAGTTTTTTGTCTTCTGGACAAAACGCCTGTGATTGGCGAGTCTGAGACATTCAAGGAGGTGCAAGTATGTACGCAATTATCGAAACTGGCGGAAAACAAATTAAAGTAGCAGCTGGCGAAGCGGTTTACATTGAAAAATTAAACGCAGAAGCAGGCGAAACTGTTACATTTGACAAAGTTTTATTCGTAGGTGGCGAAGACGTGAAAGTCGGTGCTCCACTAGTGGAAGGCGCTACTGTAACAGGTACTGTTGAGAAACAAGGTAAGCAAAAGAAAATCACTGTCTTCAAATACAAAGCGAAGAAAAACAATCGTAGAAAACAAGGTCATCGTCAACCATACACTAAAGTTGTTATCGACACAATCAACGCGTAAGGGCTGATATCAAGATGATTAAAGTTATTCTTGATGCTCCGCAAGAACGATTCACTTCGTTCACATTAAGCGGACATGCTGATTTTGCTAAAAAAGGTTCCGATATTGTCTGCGCAGGCGTATCGGCCGTGTCCTTTGGGACCGTCAATGCAATTATGTCCTTAACGGATATAGAACCTGAGATTGAGCAGGGGAAAGACGGTGGCTATCTTCGCTGCGTCATTCCGGGGAATCTTTCGCCGGAGTCCGAAGAGAAGGTGCAACTGCTCTTGAACGCTATGCTCATATCGTTGCAGACCATCGAACGTGATTATGGTAAATACATGAAAATTATCCTCAACCAGTAGGAGGTGGAACAAATGTTAAGATTAGATCTTCAGTTCTTCGCTTCGAAAAAAGGAGTAGGTTCTACAAAGAATGGACGTGACTCAATCTCTAAGCGTTTAGGCGCTAAACGTGCAGATGGTCAATTCGTTTCTGGTGGTTCTATCCTTTACCGTCAACGCGGAACAAAAATCTATCCAGGTGAGAACGTAGGCCGTGGTGGAGACGATACTCTATACGCTAAAGTAGACGGTGTTGTTAAATTCGAACGTTTCGGACGTGACCGTAAAAAAGTAAGCGTATATCCAGTTGCACAAGAAGCATAATTGGCATCTTTGAACAGAGGCTGACTCAAAAGGGTCTGATTCCTTCTATGAGACACTATATATCGCGTCATTATTAATAATGGTTTGCTATATATAGTGCGGAAGGGGTCCGGCCCTTTATTTATACTATAAGTATGATAAATAACCAGCGTTTGCAGGAGATTTTAGTCAGTTAGTATGGAAAAAAACCTCTGATTCACAAAAGGCTCGCCAGTTTGGCGGGCTTTCTTATACTTTATGGGATAAAAAAGCTACTTTAACTATCATATTGAGTTAATCCAAATAGACTGTTCCATTCAACTATTATATCTCCAATTGTTGCATGAATAAGCCCATTCTCTTTGCAAGTTCAAACGGCTCTACCATCGTCCAAAGAACTCAGGGTGTGTGGCTGTGTTTTTTGGACGGGGGCTTTCATATGAAGGCATGTGAATCGAGCTTCATTTCCTGTTTGTTTGTTTTTTGATATACTGTACAAATGGAAGTATTCAACATGATAGAGCATAAATGTTTCTTTATCATAATTGAAGGTGTTAATAATGGATAAAAATTGGACGACTATTGAAACGCTTCGTCAAACAAGGCATGATTGGTTGAATAGAATTCAAATTATAAAAGGGAATTTGGAGTTGAATCGAATTGATCGAGTCAAAGGCATTATTGATGAGATCATCATTGAGACCCAAAATGAAGCAAGGCTCTCTAGTTTGAATTTGCCAAAGTTCAGCGAGTTGCTGTTGACGTCGAACTGGAGTAATTCAACATTTCATAGTGAATTTGAAATAATCGATGTTTTTGCGGGCTCAACGGAGTTGGACGAGTTGATGTCTCGTTGGACGTACGATTACTTTAAAGTTTTAGAAAAGAATCTGGATCCTTTTGGAGAAAATGTACTGGCTGTCTCTATGTGTAAAAAAGAGATAAGCGATATGCGTTGTTCTTTCCATTTGCAGGGCCGATTCATTGACCAATCCGCAGTGGTCGAATTTTTGCAGAAGTCCTTAACAGCGGAACAATCAGTTGAAATGCGTCTTTGTAATGAGGATGAATTATTCTTTAAGATGGATATTAAGTTTTAAAGATGTATACAGCAAGAAATGACTTGCAGAAAACAAGGAAGTGATAGCATGTTTGTCGATCAAACGAAAGTCTATATAAAAGGCGGAGATGGTGGTAACGGAATCGTTGCTTATCGTCGTGAAAAATTCATACCAAAAGGCGGACCTGCCGGCGGAGACGGCGGCAATGGTGCAAACGTCGTATTTGAAGTGGAAGAAGGTTTGCGGACATTAATGGATTTCCGTTATCAACGTCACTTCAAAGCCCCTCGTGGTGAACACGGCATGTCCAAAAACATGCATGGTGCAGCTGCGAAGGATATGGTCGTTAAAGTGCCACCTGGTACGGTTGTCATTGATGAAAAAACGAAGGAAGTCATTGCTGACTTAGTTGAACATGGACAACGTGCCATTATCGCTAAAGGTGGCCGTGGTGGTCGTGGGAATTCCCGATTTGCAACACCGGCCAATCCGGCTCCGGAAATTGCTGAAAATGGTGAGCCAGGACAAGAACGCGATATTGTCATGGAACTGAAATTATTGGCAGATGTAGGCCTAGTAGGATTCCCGAGTGTTGGTAAATCCACTTTGCTTTCTGTCGTTTCGGCAGCTCGACCTAAAATTGCAGAATATCATTTCACGACGATCGTTCCGAACCTTGGAATGGTTGAAACGGAAGATCACCGCAGTTTCGTTATGGCTGATTTGCCAGGACTAATTGAGGGTGCTTCTGAAGGCGTTGGACTTGGACACCAATTCTTACGCCATATTGAAAGAACAAGAGTCATCGTTCACGTGATTGATATGTCCGGTCTTGAAGGCAGAGATCCGTATGAAGATTACCTGACAATCAATAAAGAGCTTGAAGAGTACAATCTTCGTTTGACCGAACGCCCGCAAATCATTGTAGCCAGTAAAATGGATATGCCTGATTCAGCCGATAATTTAGCGGCATTCAAAGAAAAGCTTGAAGAGGATTTCCCGGTCTTCCCGGTTTCCGCTGTAACACGTGAAGGAATTCGTGAACTTCTTTATGCAATTGCTGATAAAATTGAAGAAACACCTGAATTCCCGCTTGATCATGAAGAAGAAAATACTGGGGTTCACCGTGTGCTTTATAAACATACAGCTCTATCAGATGAATTTGAAATTGAACGCGAATCCGATGGAAGTTTTGCAGTTAAAGGGTTCAAGATTGAACGTCTATTCAAAATGACGGACTTCACTCGTGAAGAATCCATCAAGCGTTTTGCTAGACAACTTCGTTCATTTGGAGTCGATGAAGGACTTCGTCAAAAAGGTGCGAAACACGGCGATATCGTTCGTATCCTTGAATATGAATTTGAATTTATTGACTGATAAATAGTAAAAGACCATGGTGGTAGGCAAAAGGAGCGTGCGGACTTTGAATAAGGCCGATCAGAAATTTTTCCTCGTTCGAGAGGATGTCCTTCCTGAAGCAATGAAAAAAACGTTGGATGCTAAAGAAATGATTGAACGGGGAAAAGCAGAATCTGTCTGGGAAGCGGTACAAAAAGTGGATCTGAGCAGAAGTGCCTTTTACAAATATAGGGATACGGTTTTTCCGTTCCATACGATTGTCAAAGAGAAGCTGATTACCTTGTTCTTTTACCTCGAAGACCGTTCCGGGACCCTATCGGAGCTCTTACGACTGGTCGCCTCATCTGGCTGCAACATCATGACGATTCATCAAACGATTCCCTTGCAAGGTCGTGCCAACGTCACTCTCTCACTTAATACGAGTGGGATGACGGTGGATATTGAGGACCTTTTAACAAGCTTGCGTAATATGGAGTTTGTTGAAAGAGTCGAAATCCTTGGGAATGGTGCGTAAAAAACAGCCTGTACAGTTTAATTGTACAGGCTGTTTTTTTATGCAGGTCTCTGAAGATTAACTATTGTAATAAATCTGAAAATGGCATAACATAAACAGTAGATTTTCCGTGAAAAGAGGATGATAATATGACATCAAAAATAGCATTTCTTGGACCGAAAGCAACGTTCACGGATTTAGCTGTCTCTCGATTGTTTCCCCATGATAGTAAAATCCCCATGAATACCATTCCGGACAGCCTCGATGCTGTCTATGGCGGGGAAGTGAATCATGCGCTTGTCCCCATCGAGAATGCACTGGAAGGTTCGGTAAACATAACCATGGATTACTTGGTCCATGAAGTGACGCTTCCAATCAAAGGAGAAATCACGATTCCCATCCAGCAGCATTACATGGTGCACCCTAATCAGGCTTACCCTGACTTTAAACCGGACATGGTCTATTCCCACTCACATGCTATCGCCCAATGCCGTAAATTTTTACATAAGGATCTTAGTGGCATTCCGTTTGAATATGTTACCTCGACGGCTGCAGCCGCTAAAATGGTGATGGAGAATCCGGATTCCAAGATTGCCGCCATCGCCAATGAAATGGCAGCGGAGGAATATGGCTTGACGATTATTAACCGGAATATCCATGACTATGAACATAACCATACTAAATTCATCGTTGTCTCTAACGATGAAATCGACTTCAGTGGACATCTGACTACAGAAGGAGTCAGAAAAACCACACTGATGATCCAGCTTCCAGCCGATCATTCAGGACAACTTCATCAAGTTCTTTCCGCCTTCTCTTGGAGGAAACTAAACCTTTCCAAAATAGAATCACGACCGATGAAAACAGGATTAGGAAATTATTTTTTCATTATCGATATAGAGATGGCACTGGATGAAGTACTCATCCCAGGAGCTATTTCTGAACTTGAGGCTCTTGGATGCACGGTTTCAATTATGGGGAGTTATCCATGCTTTACAGTTCAAAATGGAGTGGCACATCGATAAGGACAGGATTTAAAGGCAGAAGGAAACCGTGTGTTGAATATGTAGATTATTGAAAAATTCCTTGGATAAATTCCAGGGTTTTTTTGTTGGCATATTTGACTCGTTAAATCAAAATGAGAAAAATGGGTATATTCATATGAAACATTATTTTAAAGAACGTAAAGTCATCCAGCCCATATAATAGGGTGAATGACAAATCGTGTAGGATATACATACCCAAGAGGTTAACCAAATTTATCGTTACAATGTCCTCATGCAAAATCTAACCACAAAAGAATGAAAAGATGAAAGTAGGGGGGATGGGAGATGTGCGGTAAAGATGAGTAATGAGTTCAAAGAAACTTTTGGATCTTGGGTTCAGGCCATTGGGACGGTTTTATCCGCCATCGCAAATACACCAACTTTTGTTTCGGATGAACATTCTTCAACGAACTTGGATGTCGTCGGAAACGTCCTCCAGGGAACGGGTAATGCTGTAATTGCGGATGGTGAGGAAGCTTTCACGCTGGAACAAATCGGAAGTGCGGTTCAGGCTGTTGGAAATTCGTCAGTTGTTATGGGTTTGATTAGTGATTTTTCACAAGATACGAAAGATAGATTAATTATAAATGGAAACTTTATTCAAGCAGTGGGTGGAGGCGTTTCTGCGGCTGATATTACAGAGAATGCTCCGGACCAGGCATTGAATATAGTCGGTAATCTATTGCAGGCGGTAGGGAATTCGTTACAAGCACTCGCTACAATTATCGATTTGAATAGTGTTGATCAAAATGAGAGTTTTGAGAGTTTTGGAGGCCAGGTGGGAAGTGATGGACTGGATGAGGAATCAATACAAGTGTTAGGGAGTTGGATTCAAGCGATAGGTTCCATCCTCACCTTGATTGCCCAACTGAAAAGTAACCAGTCTGATGAGTCTGATGAGAGCGAAGATGACAACGAATCGTAGAAAAAAGGACACTTCCGAAGCGTTGCTTCGAAGTGCCCTTTTTTAGTTTACTAATATTCCGGCTTTATTTAATGCTTCTTCTGCTTCGTTTAGTATTTCTTCTGAAGATGCACTGATTGTATGAAGATGAATGCCACTCGTCAGTTCCGATAATAAAGTGGCATTTGTTTCAGTGACTTTTGAAAGGAATGATTCCACTTCTTTCCGATTGCTGACCATGATGGAGGCTGTTAAGTCACCGTACACGGGATGCTCCACTTTAACATCCTTAACAGTTATACCGATGTCCACAAGGAGAAATAATTCTTCTTGGGCCCGAGAGGGATCGTGTTGGCAAGCAACGGTCCGTTCCGGGTTTGGTCTAGTCTCGGTTTGTAAGTATATGTACCCTTGGCTTGTAGCGATAATTGGCTCATTTCTTGCTTTTAGAAGGGTAATGTCACCGACGATGACCTGACGGCTGACGTTCGTGATCTGGGAGAGTTCGCTACCGGTAATAGGCTGTGAACTTGTTTGCAGGATATGTAAGAGTTTCGTTCGTCTTTCTTCGCCTAATAATTTCTTTTTTTGCATGACTCTTCACCTCGTTATGTATAATTAGTTTACCATAAAATAATGTGGCTAATCGAATGAAAGTCGATTTAACCATGGTGTTCCTTGAATGCGGGTGAATGCAACAAAAAAAGGGGGACACATGGAAAAGTCCGCCCTCAATCTTCTACAATCATAGGTTACTTGCTTTGAACGTATTGCCTCCTTTCATATCACCAGATTGGAATCCTTTGTTAACCCAGCGCTTTCGCTGCTCGGAAGTACCATGAGTGAAGCTATCTGGAACAACATACCCTTGAGCTTTCTTTTGGATGGTATCATCACCTACTCCACTGGCTGCATTCAGGGCTTCTTCAAGATCACCTTCTTCAAGCAGGTTCTCCCCTTGTGCATGATGGGCCCATACTCCTGCTAAATAATCGGCTTGAAGTTCTAGTCGAACGGAATATTTATTATATTCGTTTTTACTGACTCTCGATCGATCCGGCATTTCCTTTTTAGACGTGCCTAAAAGGGTTTGAACATGATGACCCACTTCATGGGCAATGACATAAGCCATCGCAAAATCACCGGGTGCCTGATATTCATCTTGTAGCTCCTGATAAAAGCTTAAATCAATATAAAGCTTCATATCACCAGGGCAATAAAAGGGTCCTACCGACGAACCTGCTGTTCCGCAGGCTGAATCGACGCTATCTGTATACAAAACTAGAGTAGGCTCTTTATATTCTAATCCTTGCTTACGAAACTCTTGTGACCAGACCCGCTCTGTATCCCCAAGGACGACGGAAACAAATTGTGCGAGTTCTTTCTCTTGGTCCGTTTCCTCATATGTACCATTGTTATTCGTATCATTAGAACCTAAGCTATTGAGAAGATC
This sequence comes from Peribacillus sp. NPDC097675, assembly GCF_050277655.1. Taxonomy (NCBI): domain Bacteria; kingdom Bacillati; phylum Bacillota; class Bacilli; order Caryophanales; family Bacillaceae; genus Peribacillus; species Peribacillus sp. NPDC097675. Next base: position 218,037 of record NZ_JBNNSK010000001.1, read on the forward strand.
ACTCGGATTGCCACCTAGGAACATCACAATCAAAACGACGACGATGCCAAATCCGCCGCCAATCCCGGCGATGCTCTTACCACCCATACCTCTTCTGTCCTCAACGTTCGAACTCTTTTGTCTTCCTTTCCATTTCATGAGAATTACCCTCCTAGATTGCTGGTTTTTATGTAAGGTAAACACCTTTAGGATATTTTATAAAACTTATACCCGAAGTTCTTACCGTTTAGACAGGTGAGTTATTTCTAAGTATTGTTGAAAAAGTTTACCTCCATTCATAAATAGGTCACTTCCTGCATAAGTTTTCATGATAAATAATAATAGCAATTTACCCACTACATCATAGTATATATGGACATATGCACAGGAGGGGTTAGCAGCGTGAAAATTCATATAGTCCAAAAAGGCGATACTCTTTGGAAGCTCGCAAAAAAATATGGCGTCAGTTATGAACAACTGAAAAAATCTAATTCTCAGTTAAGTAATCCGGATATGATGATGCCAGGCATGAAAATCAATATACCTGGAACGACATCTGGAATGATAAAAAAAGAAATGGGTTCGCCACAAGTGAACTATCAATCAAAGGAAACTCAGATTCAACCGATGCAAATGAAAGAACAGCAAATTAAGCCACAACCCGTAATTAAAGAACAGCAAAAGTATCAACCACCAGTAAAGGAACAACAGATATTTCAACAGCCAGTAATAAAAGAGTATCAACAACCTATAATCAAAGAATATCAACAGCCAATTATTAAAGAAAAACAAATCGTTGTCCCGAAAGAGGTTCAAGTACCTACACCAGTGGTTCCAGAAATAGATATCAATAATTATTATATGGTCAATATGACAAACATGAGCGTGCAGAAACCACCTACTCCACCAGCTCCACCAAAAAAAGTGGAACCGGTGGTAGAGAAAAAAGTGGAGAAACCGGTAAAGAAAAAATCGAAAAAGAAACCGGTTGTTCAGGAAATATGTGAACCGATGGATGATTGCATTCCTATCACACCGATCATGCCAGGAAGCGGTTTTTGTATCGAGCCCCCACCTTGGTCACATATGCCGATGCAGGGAGTCCAAGGTGTAAATGACTATCAGGCAACTTTTCAAGATGTGCAAGGCATGCAAGGATATCAAATGATGGAAGAGAGTTCAGACGTATGGGGAGAGTCTCCTGATATGTATATGATGGACCAAAGTAACAACCAAGGAGCCGGTACTAACCAGGCTGGACAGCAATATTATCCATATCAAGCTTCAGCACCCGTTCCCCACCATATGTATGGTGGAACACCACAACAAGTTGCAGGAGCTTATATGAAACACATTGAGTCATCTTCTGAATCATCATCATCGGAATCATCATCTTCATCATCAGAAAATCAAAATTTTCAAGTTTATCCGCAACAGACGTATACCATGCCCATCGTGCAAGCGGATGAGGATTGTGGCTGTAACAAGGGAGTACTAGGAACATATGGGCCGGAGAAGGGAGTCAAAGGTCAATATTCAGCTGGTGCGGAAATACAAAGTCAAGCTCACCATCATCCTGATTATCATCAATTTCATAAAGGCAGACCTCAACAGCAATATTCTGAAGCCTTCGCAGAAACTAGTTTCCAAAGCCTAATGGGTGAGGGTCAGCAACAGCAAACCCAGTATGAAGTTGAATCAATGGATGAAATTAACTTTCAAGTAGGGCAACCACCAGGACCTATGATGGGTAACCAACCGGGTAACCAAATGGGAGGTATGATGGGCAATCAACCGGGCAACCAAATGGGAGGTATGATGGGCAATCAACCGGGCAACCAAATGGGAGGTATGATGGGCAATCAACATGGCAACCAAATGGGAGGCATGATGGGTAACCAAATGGGCAACCAGATGGGAGGTATGATGGGCAATCAGCCGGGTAACCAAATGGGAGATATGATGGGCAATCAACATGGCAACCAAATGGGGGGCATGATGGGCAATCAACATGGTAACCAAATGGGGGGCATGATGGGCAACCAACCAGGTAACCAAATGGGAGGTATGATGGGCAACCAACCAGGTAACCAAATGGGAGGTATGATGGGCAACCAACCAGGCAACCAAATGGGGGGCATGATGGGCAATCAGCCGGGTAACCAAATGGGACCTATGATGGGTAACCAAATGGGCAACCAGATGGGAGGTATGATGGGCAATCAACCGGGTAACCAAATGGGAGGTATGATGGGAGGCCAACCAGGTATGATGCCAGGGCAATTTGGCGGACAGCCAGGAATGATGCGAGGACAGCTCGGAGGTCATCCTGAAGCGATGATGCCAGGACAAATGGGTGGTCAACCAGGTCAGTTCGGGGGCGTTCAAGCACCTGAGACTTTTGGAATGCCAACTTATGCGGATGAAAGTGATGACTACTAACTACCAAGGGGACAGTGTTTTTCACACTCGTCTCCTCTCTTATTTAAATCGCGAGCCAAAGACCATCCACTATCTTCAGAGCAACGTCTATTTAATTACATTCAAGAAAAACCCTCCCATCATTCTAAAAGGGTTCGACAGTTTCGAAAAGTGGGATCGACAAAGGGAATTGACTTCTCTATTAGGTCAAAGAGGATTCGATCAAACGTACCAAATTCATCAGAAATTAATGCCTTTCAAATTTAAAGGGAAATGGTACGGCAGTATGGACTATATCCCTCCAAGTAAGAAAAAATTTCGGTTTTCCAATTCCAAAGACCGTTTGCAGGGAATTCAATTGCTGGAAGAGTTTCACGATGTTACTGAAAAACTTTCAATTAAAGCTCCTGTTTTTAATCAATTTAAAAAGTGGAAAGAACGGTTAGAGTTGTTTAAAAAGAACATTTCCTATACACGCCAATACGTTTCAGACGAGATTATCAATGAATGGGTACGGTGGGGAGAATGGTCCCTCGAGGGTTTTGAAAAAAACCAATCTAAATGGAATAAGGAAAAAATGGTCATCATTCACGGGGACTGTGCCCACCATAATTTTTTGCGTAGAGAAGATGGGACCCTTGCATTAATTGATTTCGATTTAATGGCGAAAGCGCCTCGCTGCATAGATTACTTACAATATGCGAATCGAATTTCCCATCATCTTGATGACCCGGCTACCATGATATGGGATGTTCCACAGTTAAAAAAATATCAGAAAGACCGCACTTTTCTTTATGCCTTGGCTTTCCCGACAGATATATTTCGCGAGTGGAATCGGAATAATAAAAGTTCATCCCAATTTCATTCTGTTTGGAAAATGACGGTAGAGGGGTTTTCCAAGCGAATGGAGATGAACGAAAAATTGGCGGACATGATTTCCAAAAGGTAATTCGTAGCTAATATGGGCGTAACTAACAGACTGAAACCCCTTCTAAACAACCATGCTAAATATGAGCGAGAGGATGGGCTCAATTTAGCAAGGGGGGGATTATTGGTGCAAAAGAGTAAATGGGCACTGCCGCTTTGCACGGTTTTCTTTATAGGTTTGGTGGGATGTGGCAATAATGATACGGCCGAAAATCAGAACCCCATGAATGAAACCGGATACCACAAATCGGAAAAAAATACACTGGTTCGTCAAATCAATATGGATAATATGGAAGAGAAGCTGTATGGCAAAGATGATGCATACAGTACGCGGAATCGAAATTATCATGGTCATGAAAGCAAACCAATCCGGACTAAATCATCCTATTACAATTCATATGAAGGTGCTTTAGTCGATCATGTGGATATCATTTCAAATCGTGTGGACGATGTGATTGATGCACGAGCCATCGTCATGAAAGATGAAATGTTAGTGGCTCTATTGCTAGATGATTATGATCAGGCATCAGCGGTCAAAGAAGAGGTGTGGAATCAAGTCAAGCCTTTTACAGAAGGCAGGACCCTTTATGTTACGACCGATGAAGGTGTGTATTTTCGGACCATGACCCTCGATAATAATCTTAGGGACGGGGGAACAAAAGAATTAATTGTCCTGGATGCCAACGACATGTTCGATAACCTGGATATTCATGAAGATCATATTAAATGAGTAAAGAGACTGACTTCAAATGGAGTCAGTTTTTTTCTGGTTAATAATCTATTTTCAGGTCAAACTATGTAAAAAGTAAACGCCTTGAGGGGTGATCTTAGTGATTAAACAACTTAAAATTCAGTTTTTCTTCGCCTTGCTCGTCATTCCATATTGTTTGACGGCGTTTGCCGAAGAAGCAAAACAACAGGAAAACGAGCTGATAGAACAAAAGGTCATTCTTCAGCGATTATATCTTGATGGGGAATTAAGCGAAGAGAAATTAACGGAAAAAATATGGACAATGGAAGATTTTTGGTCGAAATATCAAGGATGGAATGTGGTCAATCAAAATGAAGACCACATTGTATTGAATAAAATAGAAAATGATATATCACCGTTACTCAAAGCCAACGGTTATCTTGGAATAAAAGAGGATGGGACGCTATCCATTTTTATCGGGAGGCCGGAACATGCCAAAATCATCCATACCTTTTATCAATTGGATGTGGGGAAGCTGGAAGTATATAAGCAGGAAGAATTACAAAAAGGTATCCCAATCGTCAATAAGGATCAATATAAACAGCTCATTAAAGAATATGAACCATATTCGATCAATTAGGACGGGGAATAGACTCGTCCTTTTTGATTGTCTAGAAGAATGGAAAGAGTCTTGATGGGCGGAAGGTATATAGTCAAGAAACATTAATTTGAAAATTTAGAAAAAATAATGTCAAACAAACTAGGAAGAAGGGGGTAAACATCACCAATTGCTAAATAACTTTTAATGAACATCCATCCTCTTTTATGATAAAATGAGAGGTACAGCAAAATCAGGGAGAGAATTAATTTGTATGATTATATAAAAGGAACGGTCGATTATATTGGACCTGAATACATAGTCGTGGATAATGGCGGGATCGGATATCAAGTACTGACTCCGAATCCTTTTATTTTTTCCGCCCAATTCAAGAAAGAGATTCAAGTTTTTCTATATCATTATGTACGGGAAGATATGATTGCATTATACGGATTTCAGACGCGTCAGGAAAAGGCGTTGTTCACGAAGTTATTGAACGTGACGGGAATCGGGCCAAAAGGGGCACTTGCTATACTGGCATCTGGTCAGGTTGATCAGGTTGTGCAAGCTATTGAAAATGAGGATGAAACGTTCTTGGTGAAATTCCCTGGAGTAGGGAAGAAGACGGCACGCCAAATGATTCTTGACTTAAAAGGCAAGCTAGAGAATATCATCCCGGATGCTTTCCCGAACTTGTTCAATGAAGGGGTTCCATCGGCAATGAATCAAACTGGTTATTCCGAGGAACTGGAAGAAGCTATATTGGCCTTGAAGGCTCTTGGTTATTCGGAAAAAGAAATACAGAAGGTCGCTAAGAAACTGCAAGTGGAAGAAATGACGACCGAGCAATACATTAAGAAAGCCTTGCAAATGATGTTAAGATAAGGAGTGGCGCAATGGAGGAGAGAGTTTTCAATCAGGAAGCCGATTTGAACGAACTATCCTTTGAACAAAGTCTGCGACCGCAAAACTTAAAGCAATATATTGGACAGGATAAAGTGAAGGCGAATCTGAGCGTATATATCGAAGCGGCAAGGATGCGCGAAGAAACGCTTGATCATGTACTTTTATATGGACCGCCGGGGCTTGGTAAGACGACACTTGCCGTCATTATCGCTAACGAAATGGGCGTCAATATACGCACCACTTCCGGACCTGCCATTGAGCGGCCGGGTGATTTGGCAGCTATCTTAAGTGCACTCGAACCGGGCGATGTGTTATTCATTGATGAAATCCATCGTTTACCTCGTGTCGTCGAAGAAGTGCTTTATCCAGCCATGGAGGATTTCTGTCTGGATATCGTAGTCGGAAAGGGACCGGAGGCTCGTTCGATAAGGATTGACCTGCCACCATTCACACTCGTTGGTGCTACAACAAGGGCTGGTTCACTTTCGGCGCCTCTAAGAGACCGATTTGGCGTCTTGAGCCGGCTGGAATATTACACGGAACATCATCTGACCGACATCGTCCTCCGTACCGCCCAAATCATGGATACGGAAATGGATGAACAGGCAGCTGGTGAGATTGCGAGAAGGTCTCGGGGAACTCCTAGGATTGCTAACCGACTTTTACGTCGTGTAAGAGATTTTGCCCAGGTCCGCGGCGATGGGACGATAACGACGGAACTGGCAGAGTATGCATTGGAATTAATGCAGGTCGACCGTTTAGGACTTGATCATATTGACCATAAATTACTTAAAGGCATCATCGAGAAGTTTCGTGGAGGTCCTGTTGGATTAGAGACGATTGCAGCTACGATTGGGGAGGAAGCGCATACGATTGAAGATGTGTATGAACCCTATTTACTGCAGGTTGGTTTCTTACAACGGACCCCTCGAGGCCGGATCGCCACCCCGTTTGTTTATGAGCATTTCGGGTTGGAGATGCCTGAGAGATGAATGTGCCTAAAACCGTCATGACCTTAGGTGTAATTATTTTTGTGATTGGATTTGCGATGAAGTATATTCAGCTTGGCAGACTGCCGGGAGATATCTTCTTTAAAAAGGGGAATACGACTTTTTATTTTCCTATCGTGACCTCAATCATTGTCAGCATAGTGCTGTCAGCTATTTTTTATCTAATTAGCCGTTTTAAATAAACTACTGCATGATAGACAGGTAAGGAAGTGGAACAGATGAAATTAGAAGAGTTTGATTTTCATTTACCAGAGGAATTGATTGCCCAAGTTCCTTTGGAAAACAGAGAAGCTAGTAGATTGATGGTATTGGACAAGGACACAGGAGAAATTCAGCATGATGTGTTCAGCTCCATTACGGACTATGTAAAACCGGGTGATTGCCTTGTATTGAATGATACGAAGGTCCTCCCAGCAAGACTTTATGGTAGTAAAGAGGAAACAGGCGGGAAAATTGAAGTTCTCTTGTTAAAACAAGAGAGTGATGATGTTTGGGAAACCCTTGTCAAGCCTGCAAAAAGAATAAAAGTGGGATCGACCGTCGTGTTTGGAGATGGTAAGCTAAAGGCTGTCTGCACAGGTATACTTGAACATGGTGGACGGATTATGAAATTCCAATATGAAGGCATTTTTTATGAGATTCTGGAGGATCTTGGCGAGATGCCATTACCTCCTTACATTAAAGAACAGCTTGACGACCAGGATCGCTACCAAACCGTTTATGCACGTGAACGCGGTTCTGCAGCAGCGCCTACGGCTGGACTTCATTTTACGGAACATTTGCTTGAAAAGCTGAAAGACATGGGTGTTCATATCGCTTTCATTACCCTTCACGTCGGACTGGGAACCTTCCGTCCTGTGAGTGTGGACGATATTGACAATCATGAAATGCATTCGGAATTTTACCAAATGACCGAGGGCACAGCGCGTTTATTGAATGAAGTGCGAGCAAGTGGTGGTAAAATCATCACGGTCGGCACCACTTCGACGAGAACGCTAGAAACGATTGCTTCCCGTAATGACGGTGTCTTCAAGGAGGAAAATGGTTGGACAAGCATTTTCATATATCCTGGATATGAGTTCAAGGGGACTGACGCAATGATCACGAATTTCCATCTGCCAAAATCAACGTTAATCATGCTGATTTCTGCACTTGCAGGCAGGGAAAATGTTCTCCATGCCTACGAAACGGCAGTGGAAGAAAAATACAGGTTCTTTAGTTTTGGAGATGCGATGTTAATCAAGTAATATAAGAGTGATAGGCTCTTGAAGGGAGTTATTGCGTTGACTGCAATACGATATGAGTTAATCAAAACATGTAAACAGACTGGGGCACGGCTAGGCCGCGTTCATACACCACACGGTACTTTCGAGACACCTGCATTCATGCCGGTTGGAACGATGGCTACTGTCAAAACGATGTCACCTGAAGAATTGAAGCAAATGGGTGCAGGCATCATACTTAGCAATACGTATCATTTATGGTTGCGTCCGGGGCATGAAATCATTAAAGAAGCTGGTGGACTGCATAAGTTCATGAACTGGGATCGTGCGATATTAACCGATTCTGGTGGTTTTCAGGTGTTCTCTCTAAGTAAGTTCCGTCAAATTGAGGAAGAGGGAGTCCATTTTCGAAATCATATCAATGGCGATAAGTTATTTTTATCTCCTGAAAAGGCTATGGAAATTCAAAATGCACTAGGTTCAGATATCATGATGGCATTCGATGAATGTCCTCCATTCCCGGCTACTGAAGAGTATATGAAGAAGTCGGTTGAACGGACATCACGCTGGGCAGAACGTTGTTTAAATGCTCATGAACGTCCTAATGATCAAGGCTTGTTTGGTATCGTTCAGGGTGGGGAATTTGAACATCTTCGTAAACAGAGTGCAAAAGACCTTGTTTCCCTTGATTTCCCGGGTTATGCTATTGGGGGATTATCAGTTGGTGAACCTAAGGATATCATGAACCGGGTACTGGAGTTCACTAGTCCATTATTGCCAACGAACAAACCTCGTTACCTAATGGGGGTTGGGTCACCAGATTCATTGATTGACGGTGCAATCCGCGGCGTTGATATGTTTGACTGTGTATTGCCAACACGAATTGCCCGCAATGGTACGTTGATGACAAGTACTGGCCGCTTAGTTGTGAAAAACGCGAAGTATGCACGTGATTTTGGTCCTATTGATGAAAATTGCGATTGCCATGTTTGTAAGAATTATAGCAGGGCATATATTCGCCACTTGATTAAATGCGAAGAAACGTATGGTATTCGTTTAACGACTTACCACAATCTTCATTTTCTGTTAAACTTGATGGAACAGGTCAGACAAGCTATCCGAGAAGATCGCCTTGGAGACTTTAGGGAAGAGTTTTTCGAACAATATGGTTTCAATGAACCTAATGCGAAAAACTTCTAATCCATAAATACTTTTAAAAAATGAAAGGAGTGAATATAAATGGGTGGTTTAACACAATTACTTCCGTTAATCTTAATGTTCGTATTGTTCTATTTCTTACTTATCCGTCCGCAACAAAAACGCGCCAAGACTACACGAAACATGCAAGAGAGCTTGAAAAAAGGCGATAAGGTTGCTACTATCGGTGGAATGCACGGCACAATCGATGCAATCGATGAGTTGAAAATCGTTATTAAATCTGCAGACGGTTCAAAATTAACTTTTGACCGTGCAGCAATCCGTGAAATTACGGAAAGCGCACCAGCTAGAGAAGTACAGTTATAAGACAGACAAAAACCGAGCCTTGTGCCCGGTTTTTTTTGTTTTTAATTTGTCCGCGATTCTGAACTCATATTTACCCCCAGTACTCCTCCCATCATGGCAGTAATGACAAAGCAGCCATAATAAATCCACTGTTTCAAGGTGAATAGTGCATCATGTCCCAAATATTGAAAAAGGAACACGACTAAAAGATACAGTAATCCCGTACTACCACCTAAGAATAATCCCTGTTTCTGACCCTTTCCTCCTGAAATGAAACCGCCAATGAACAATGAGATAAAGGATACAATCATGATTACGTATGTCAGGGATGATTCCGTCAATGATGTGAAGCGAAGAAGGATGGAAAATAGAAAACTTGCAATCACAGCTATGGCAAAGATGGAGCCGACGCCATAGAGTACGGCGACACTCATTTTTTTTGATTCGATGATTATTCCCCCTTTTTAAAAGGCTGGATCGACTAGCCTGTTGATGTGTTTGTACAAGCATATTCCACTTTTATGCGCTTTAGACCAGCTTTAGGGAACCTTATGGGGATTTTACAAAAAAATTGAGTAATTAATCGTCTTCCCAGCCATGATAATGGTGAAGGAAGTGTCTTACTATGGAAGATTATTTAAGCAGTGGTTTAAAAACTCTATTTGTTTATTTATTCATTTTGTTCCTTTTCAGGTTGATGGGAAAACGAGAGGTCGGGGAGCTTAGTATCTTGGATTTAGTGGTATCAATCATGATAGGTGATATAGCAGTGTTGGTACTGGAAGAAAATGATAAACCATTTATAAGAACAATCTACCCGATGTTTGTCCTTGCAATGGTACAAATCGCCTTGGCCTTCTTTTCATTGAAGAGTGTAAGGTTCCGTTATCTCATGGATGGCCAACCACAAATCATCATCAACCAAGGCAAAATAGATGAGAAAGTAATGAGAAGCCAACGGTATAATTTCAATGATCTGTTGACGCAACTTCGCGAACAGGGTATCAGTGATTTGAATGAGGTGCAATTTGCAATCCTTGAATCTTCAGGGAAGCTTTCCGTCATTAGAAATAGTCAAGGTAAAAAGTCAAAGGGTATCGAGACGCCATACCCGCTTATCATCGACGGACAGATGCAGGAAAAAAATCTAGCATACATAGGAAAAGACAAATACTGGCTTTTGCATCAGTTGAAAAAACATGGAGACCTCAATCTTAATGAAGTCTCGATTTGTGGGTACATCAATGGTCAATTCTATATTGATAAAAAAGAATCAAAGAAAAAACCAAAAGCTTGAACTTTGTTTTTTTTTATTTCCATGCAAACTTTGCCAAAAAAACACCGATGAAAGGGATGCGAATCAAATCCGCTTTTTTAATGCTGCCAGTCAATAACATGAAAAAGGCGAAGAGTATGAACAAGACTATCACGGAGAGCAATAACCGCGATCCCAGAGGCTGAGAGGCAAGTGGGAATTGGTAGATATAATAGCCTCCAAATCCGGAAACTAAAGCAATCACTAAAGACAGCATATAGCTCCGAAAATGGAGCGTAAATGGAACAACTTTTAAAACGGTGGAAAAATGAAGGAAAGTAACGAGCATAGATCCGACGGCTATCCCGATTGCCGCTCCCATGATACCGAAGTTTTCCTTTGAAGCCAGAAACCAGATGACGCCAATCTTAATGATGTTTCCAGCCAAGCTATTAAACATGGCGGCTTTTGCAAGGTCAAGTGCCTGAAGCATGGACTGAAGTGGATATTGAAAATAGAAAAGGATGAAAAAAGGCGCTAGAAATTTAATGAATACAGCTGCATGAGAAGAACCATACATCACTTGTAAAATAGGTTCCGCGAAGATGAAGAGTGTGACGACAGATAAACAACCCGTTATGAAGGTGATTTTCAACGCTTGCTGAAGCCGGTGTTCCACTAGCAGATAATTTCCTGTTGTCCGGGCTTCACTCACTGCAGGTACGAGGGCTGTAGCCAACGAAGCCGTTACAAAGGAAGGGAGCATAAGAAGCGGCAAGGCATACCCTGTCAGCTCCCCATATTGGCTAGTTGCTGCAGCGGCGGTCACTCCGGCAAGGGCTAAACTTTGAGCTACGACAATCGGTTCCAAAAACCAGGAAATCGATCCAATCATCCGGCTTCCTGTCGAGGGGAGGGCGATTCCCATCAATTCAACGAACGTGCTCTTTCCTGATTTCACATTTTTGAAGAATCCTTTTCGAAATTTAAAATGCTTCTTGAATTTAAAGCTTGTTAATAAGTACACGAGCGAAACGAGCTCGCCGATAATCGAGGCAAGCATCGCCCCGGCTGCAGCATATTCAATTCCGTACGGTAAAAAGGCCTTTGTCAGAACTGCGATGAATGTGATCCGAGCCACTTGCTCAATCACTTGTGAGAAAGCAAATGGTTTCATATTTTGTTTGCCTTGGAAATATCCGCGCAGCACAGATGAGATAGCGATGATGGGAACGATAGGGGCAATTGCCATCAGTGGCCAAATCGTCCGTTCGTCCGTGAACAAGTGTTCAGAAAGGAATGGCGCTGACAGTAACATGGCCGGGGTGAAAATCAACGATAAACCAAACGTGCAAGACAAAGAAACAACCAGGATCTTCTTGATTTTCCGTTCATCACCCCTGGCGTTTGCTTCTGCTACATATTTAGATATGGCAATCGGCAAGCCCAATTGAGTAATGTTGATAACAAGGAATAAGGTCGGCAGTGCCATCATATATAAACCAACACCTTCTTCGCCGATGAAACGGGCAATGACAATGCGGTTGATGAATCCAAGAACCTTTGTGATCAGGCTTGCCATTAATAAAATCAGTGTCCCTTTTAAAAATTTAGACATTGAACTCCCTCCCTGCCTTCTCAAAAAAGCGGATATACTATACAATTATCTATATGCTTGTACTTGGACAAAGCATGACAAAAGTGTTTGTGTTCTCTCAAATGATTGAATCTCTTCTAAAGAATGTACGCATCCAATTGAGAATCATTTTAATGGAGGCAAAGTGATGAAGAAAAAAAGTCATCCGTATCAGAGCTATTATTTAAAGGTTCGTCCATTCCTGAAAAGCAAATGTGAAGAGTTCGAAATGATTGGATTAGAGGCAGTCACCGAGGAGGACCTATGGAGTACATTAACGGACATGAAGTGGAAGCGCCCCCAGGAAGGCGTGCACCTTCACGAACTAGTTGCGGACATCGTTACTTTTTCCAGCAATCAGTTCATGTCATTTCAAATGGTCCAGGCTTACAAGTCACCGAATCTATTCGCCCCCCTTTCTGAAGAAGAGTTAAAAGAGCTTTTGAAAGAATAAAAGAGATTTATATACTTAAATTGACAGCCGTTTATAAATGAATCATAATAGATATGGTTATGCTTTTTTTTGGAAAAAAGCATGAAGAACTGTGCCTTTTTTCTTAAAATTAAAAAGCAAACTAGCTCATTCATGAAAAAATAAGCAGTTATTTATACTCCAAGAACAGGCGTAATAAAGAAAGGGGCCTACTACATAATGGTAAAAAGAAGCAGAATCGTTGCGTTTTTTCTAATCGTCCTTTTGATTGCCGCAGCGATGGGAACGACTTCAAAAGGAATCCTTGGGAATATCAAGCTTGGTCTTGACCTTCAAGGCGGTTTTGAAGTGTTATATGAAGTTAAACCGCTTGACGGGGAAAAAATTACCCAGGATGTTTTGAGCAGTACAGCGAGTGCGCTCGATCGGCGTGTCAATGTACTCGGGGTCAACGAACCTATCATCCAAATTGAAGGGAAAGATCGGATCCGTGTTCAGCTAGCGGGTGTTCAAGATCAAAATAATGCCAGGGAAATTCTTTCGACCCAGGCGAAATTATCCTTCCGTGATTACAATGATAAAGAAATGATGACAGGAGCTGACCTGAAAGAAGGCGGCGCTAAGCAAACGTTCCAAGATAATAAGCCTGTCGTTGAAGTCACATTGAAAGATGCAAACAAGTTTAAAGAAATCACTCAGAAAATTTCCTCAATGGAAAGCCCAACGAATGTACTGGCTATCTGGTTGGATTTTGAAGAAGGAAAAGACTCCATTAAAAAAGTAGATTCACAGGACAATATGATTTCCGCACCAGCTGTCAGTGAAGTCTTCAGTACTAATAAAGTATTCATAACGGGTCAATTTACGGTAGAAGAGGCGAAAGAGCTTGCCGGATTATTGAACGCAGGTGCCCTACCCGTTGACTTGAAAGAAGTGTACTCCACTTCCGTTGGGGCCCAATTTGGTGAAGGGGCTTTGAATGATACCATTTTTGCCGGCATTATCGGAATTGCACTTATTTTTATCTTCATGCTTGTGTATTATCGCTTCCCAGGTTTCATTGCGATCGTCACATTGAGCATTTACATTTTCTTAACGCTATTAGTCTTTGATTGGATGAATGCGGTTCTTACGTTACCTGGTATAGCCGCTCTAGTACTCGGTGTAGGGATGGCAGTCGATGCCAATATCATCACCTATGAGCGAATCAGGGATGAGTTGAAACTTGGACGATCTGTGAAGGCAGCCTATGCAGAAGGTACGAAGAACTCACTTAGCACAATTATGGATGCTAACTTGACAACATTGTTGGCCGCAGCCGTACTATTCTTCTATGGGACAAGCTCGGTTAAAGGGTTTGCCACAACGTTGATCATTTCCATCTTAATGAGTTTTATCACAGCCGTATATGGTACACGTCTTTTCATGAGCCTTTGGGTGAAAAGTGGGTTCCTGGACAAACGGAAATCTTGGTTTGGCGTGAAGGAAAAATACATTCACAATCTATCCGAGAAAATCGATTTAATGTCATTGCCAACTCGCTTTGATAAAATCGACTTCGTAAAACATCGGAAAGCCTTTTATGGCATTTCAATCGGGGTTACAATCATCGGGATCATTTTCTTGTTCGTATTCAGATTGAATCTGGGCATAGACTTTACCAGTGGTACCCGCATCGAAATTGCTTCAAAAGAGGCATTGACAACTGAACAGATTAAGAGTGAGATGGACAAGTTCGATATTGACGCGAAGGATATCAGGCTTGCCGGTACAGATAATAAAAATGCTGTCGTTCGTACGGTCGGTGTCCTTGATAAACAGGAAATCGCCGAATTGAAGGACCACTTCAATAAAGATTATGGTGCCGAACCTAATGTCAGTACCGTCTCTCCAACGGTCGGAAAAGAACTTGCCAAAAATGCCATGATCGCGTTACTGATCGCATCACTCGGTATTGTCCTTTATGTATCAATACGCTTTGAATGGCGGATGGCTTTACCGGCTATCGTAGCTCTTATACATGATGCATTCTTCATCATTACGATATTCAGCTTGCTTCGCCTGGAAGTGGATATCACATTCATTGCGGCAGTGCTGACGATTGTTGGTTATTCTATTAACGATACAATTGTTACTTTTGACCGTATCCGTGAGAACCTTCGATTTAGCCGTAAGGTCAAAACGGTCGAAGAGCTTGAGAATATTGCCAACATCAGTATTAGACAAACGTTGACGAGATCGATCAATACGGTCTTGACCGTTCTTGTTACAGTAGTAGCGTTAGCGATATTCGGAAGTGATGCTATTCGAAACTTCTCAATTGCATTATTTATCGGTTTATTATGTGGCGTATACTCGTCCCTACTGATTGCTTCTCAGTTCTGGCTCGATTTAAAAATCAAAGAATTGAAGAAAAAGGGACCACTGAATACAGCAAAAGAAAAGAAACAGAGTATGGAAGGTCAAGTTTAATAACTGAGAGGAGGCTGGCATAATTGCCGGCCTTCTTTTTTTTCTGAACAATAAAGTCTATAATATAAAATTGAAACCAAACTTGTGATTTTGTATAATAAGTAGGTTAAGGGGTGAATGCATGTTAAAGCCAAAAACTCGGTGGAACGTAAAATCCGTCGATGAAAATAAAGTAGCCATACTAGCCGAAGAGCTTCATGTGACACCTTTGGTTGCGACATTACTAGTGAATAGAGGCCTGGATACCATTGAAAGTGCCCGTTCCTTTCTATTTGTAAAAAATCAAACTTTCCATGATCCGTTTTTAATGAAAGATATGGATAAAGCGGTATATAGAATAAGAGAAGCGATTCAAAATAAAGAGAAAATCAGGATTTTCGGGGACTATGATGCTGATGGTGTTACGTCCACAACGGTCATGATGACGACATTGACTAAACTAGGTGCTGATGTCGATTTTTACATTCCCAACAGGTTTACAGAAGGATATGGACCGAACCCGATGGCTTTCCGTCTAGCGGCGGATCAAGGGGTCAAGGTATTAATAACCGTCGATACAGGAATCTCTGCAGTGGAAGAAGCGAAGCTAGCGCAAGAACTGGGCATGGATTACATTTTGACGGATCATCATGAACCGGGTCCTGTCTTGCCTGAAGCTCTTGCCATCATTCATCCTAAGCTGGATGATAGCGACTATCCTTTCAAAGATCTTGCAGGCGTAGGCGTTGCTTTTAAACTGGCACATGCCTTGCTTGGTGAAATGCCCGAAGACCTGCTGGAAATTGCAGCAATTGGTACCATTGCTGATTTGGTCCCATTACAAGGGGAGAACCGTCTGATTGCTGCAAAGGGAATCGAGCAGCTACGGGTGACCAAACGTCCAGGATTACTAGCTTTGATGAAAGTGGCGAATATTCAGCAAGAAGCATTGAACGAAGAATCAATTGGATTTGGGATGGCACCTCGGATCAATGCTGTTGGTCGCCTTGGAGATGCCGATCCAGCTGTCGATTTACTGATGTCGGATAATCTGGAAGAAGCAACGGAGCTTGCTGTTGAAATTAATGATATCAATAA
Organism: Peribacillus sp. NPDC097675; assembly: GCF_050277655.1. Taxonomy (NCBI): domain Bacteria; kingdom Bacillati; phylum Bacillota; class Bacilli; order Caryophanales; family Bacillaceae; genus Peribacillus; species Peribacillus sp. NPDC097675. Next base: position 234,168 of record NZ_JBNNSK010000001.1, read on the forward strand.
AGAGCGTCAAACGATGGTAGCGTCCATGGCGGAAGAAGCCATTCGGGAAGTGGAGGAAAACTATCCGCCTGAGTCCAATGGTGTACTTATCATTGGAAGGGAAGGCTGGAATGCTGGGGTAGTCGGTATTGTAGCCTCTAAGCTGGTAGAACGCTTTTACCGTCCAACCATTGTTTTGAGTTTCAATCAGGAAAAGGGACTTGCCAAGGGATCGGCCCGGAGCATAGCCGGTTTCGATCTTTTCGAAAGTCTATCTACTTGTCGTGAACTATTGCCACATTTCGGTGGACACCCTATGGCTGCCGGGATGACATTGAAAATCGATGATGTTCAAGAGTTGCGGGACCGTATGAACCAGATTGCGGGCGAACAGCTTAACGAAGAGGATTTCACACCAGTCACCAATCTAGATGGAGCGACGACCTTAGCAGAAGCCTCCATCCAAACGATTCAGGAAATGAGTTTGCTTGCGCCCTTCGGTGTAACGAACCCAAAACCCAAAATCTTGATAGAGTCTGTCCAGCTTGCAAGCGTGCGGAAAATTGGCGCTAATCACAATCACTTAAAAGTGCAGCTAGAAGATAGTGAAAACCATAAACTTGATGGAGTGGGGTTTGGTCTTGGCCACTATATGGATGAGATTGCTCCACATGCAAAAGTTTCACTCATTGGGGAACTTTCCATTAACGAATGGAATAATATCAAAAAGCCGCAAATCTTTGTCCAAGATATAGAAGTCGACCATTGGCAACTTTTCGACTATCGAGGTAAAGGACAAGCTGAAAAATGGATCGCCGATATTCCGGCATATAATCGGAAAATCGTTATTTTCTCTGAAGATACGATTAAATCCTATCCTTTTTTACAGCAACATCCGGATCTTGTCTTTATCGAGAATGAAGAAGATGCGTTGCTACTAGATTGCCATGATGGACATGTCGTATTTATGGACATGCCACCATTCCGCAACCTTTTGAAACAGGTGGTTGAAAACAAAAATCCAGCACGTATTTATGCCCACTTTTCCCATGTGCAGGATCATTTTTTGAGTACGCTCCCGACACGGGATCATTTTAAATGGTTTTATGCGTTTCTAGCCAAAAAGGGTCCACTTGATGTAAAAAGGTACGGGGATGACCTTGCAAAATATCGCGGCTGGTCAAGAGATACAGTAGATTTTATTTCTAAGGTGTTTTTTGAGCTCGATTTTGTTACAATAGACAATGGATTAATTATGCTCACGACCAACCCGAAAAAACGCGATTTCAGTGAATCTGTTTCATTTAGAAGAAAGAAAGAACAATTTGAGCTCGAGCAAGAGCTAGTTTATTCTTCCTATCAGCAATTATTCGATTGGTTCAATCATATATTGATTCATGAGGCAATAGACCTTGAGGAGGAAACAAAGCAATGGATTTAAAGCAATTTGTAACGATTGTGGAAGACTGGCCAAAACCGGGTGTAATTTTCAAAGATATTACAACATTAATGGATAATGGTGCCGCTTATAAATACGCAACAGATCAGATCGTCGAGTATGCTCGCGATAAAAAGATCGACTTAGTTGTGGGACCGGAAGCGCGCGGATTTATTATCGGCTGTCCAGTCGCGTACTCATTGGAAGTGGGATTTGCACCAGTGCGAAAAGAAGGAAAGCTTCCACGGGAAACAATCAAAGTTGAATACGGCTTGGAATATGGCACGGATGTATTGACCATCCATAAAGATGCCATTAAACCTGGCCAACGCATCCTAATTACCGACGATTTGCTAGCTACTGGCGGTACAATCGAAGCAACGATTAAATTAGTCGAACAACTTGGTGGGATTGTAGCAGGTATTGCATTCCTTATTGAATTAACAGACCTAGATGGTAAAGATAAATTAGAAGGTTATGATGTTTTAACATTAATGACTTTCTAAAAAACAAGGGCACTCTGACCAGAGTGCCCTCTTTTTTTACGATTTTCACTGATTTTGTCGAATTTCCAATGAAAAATTGAAGCATTCTAAAGAAAATACATGTTTTACCCTTTACATCCTTGCATTTTTTTTCGATAATAGTAATAATAAAGAGTTTTTCTTCTAATAAGTTTATTTGCACTTGCATCCGTTTAGACGGATTTATTTTTTTTGGCAAATCATGTAGGCTTTTGCTGAAAGAAGGAAAGTCTTACCAATCATACTCAATCCGGACGAAAAATATCCGGTGGCAGTTAAAGTGGGGTTAAGGTGATTAAATGGCTAATGATCAAATATTGACTGCCGAGCAGGTTGTAGAACGGGCCAGCTTATATCTTCAGCCGGAAGAAGCTGAATTTATTCATAGAGCTTTTAAATATGCAGAGCACGCTCACCGAGAACAATTTCGTAAATCGGGAGAGCCGTATATTATTCATCCAATTCAAGTCGCTGGTATACTAGTTGATCTGGAAATGGATCCTGCAACTATTGCCGCAGGTTTTTTACATGATGTTGTTGAAGACACGGAGATAACGTTAAAGGATATTGAAGAAAATTTCAGTCCTGAAGTAGCCATGCTCGTCGATGGCGTAACCAAATTAGGAAAAATCAAATATAAATCACAGCAAGAACAACAAGCGGAGAATCATCGGAAAATGTTCGTTGCGATGGCCCAAGATATCCGGGTCATTTTAATCAAGCTTGCCGATAGATTGCACAACATGCGGACATTGAAACATCTTCCGCAGGAAAAGCAAAGAAGGATCTCAAACGAGACTTTGGAAATCTTTGCACCGCTCGCACACCGTCTAGGAATTAGCACGATTAAATGGGAGCTTGAAGATACCGCTCTACGGTATTTGAATCCGCAACAGTATTACCGCATCGTCAATCTCATGAAGAAAAAGCGTGCGGAACGAGAAGAGTACTTAGAAGAAGTCATTGAAGAAGTGCGTAAAAATGTTACGGAAGTCCATATAAATGCCGACCTTTCCGGCAGACCGAAACATATTTACAGTATCTATCGTAAAATGGCTCTCCAAAACAAGCAGTTCAGCGAAATTTATGATCTGTTAGCGGTTCGAATTGTGGTGAACAGCATCAAGGATTGTTATGCGGTCTTAGGTATCATTCATACATGTTGGAAACCGATGCCTGGCCGATTCAAGGACTATATCGCGATGCCAAAGCCAAATATGTATCAATCCTTGCATACGACGGTAATCGGGCCTAAGGGCGATCCACTTGAAGTGCAGATCCGTACATCCGAAATGCACCGCATTGCCGAGTTCGGGGTAGCTGCTCACTGGGCTTACAAAGAAGGAAAAGATGTTGATGAACAGCCATCCCTAGAGGAAAAATTGACATGGTTCCGGGAAATTCTAGAATTCCAAGATGACGCTACAAATGCCGAAGAATTCATGGAATCCCTGAAAATCGATCTTTTCTCCGATATGGTGTTCATTTTTACACCTAAAGGCGACGTAATCGAGCTTCCATCAGGATCTAATCCCATCGATTTTGCTTACCGTATCCATTCGGAAATCGGTAACAAAACGATAGGTGCCAAAGTGAACGGGAAAATGGTGCCGTTGGATTATAAGCTGAAAACAGGCGACATTATTGAAATTTTGACATCCAAGCACTCATATGGACCTAGCCAAGATTGGCTTAAACTGACACAAACGTCTCAGGCAAAAAACAAAATCCGCCAATTTTTCAAAAAGCAACGCCGTGAAGAAAACATTGAAAAAGGCAAAGAACTTGTTGAAAAAGAAATCAAGGATATGGAATTTGAATTGAAGGAAATCCTGACTCCGGAAAATATCAAGCGCGTGTCGGATAAATTCAATTTCCTAAATGAAGAAGATATGTATGCAGCAGTCGGCTACAACGGGATTACGGCCCTTCAAGTCGTCAATCGCCTTACTGAAAAATGGCGCAAGCAGAAGATGATCGAGCAGGAAGCGGATATTACAGAAGCAGTATCCGATCTTAAAACCTTCCCTAATTCATCGAAAAAACGTGACTCTGGGGTACGTGTGCCTGGCATTGATAATCTGCTTATCCGTTTATCAAGATGTTGTAACCCGGTTCCCGGAGATGAAATTGTCGGTTATATTACAAAAGGACGTGGAGTGTCCGTTCATAGACAAGACTGTCCTAACTTGGAAAGCGGCGAATCAGATCATCGACTCGTACCTGTTGAGTGGGAAAGCAGCATAAATGATCGTAAGGAATACATTGTTGAAATTGAAATCAGTGGATATGATCGTCGTGGTTTATTGAACGAAGTACTACAAGCGGTCAATGAAACGAAGACAAATATATCAGCGGTTTCGGGCAAGTCAGACCGCAATAAAGTGGCGACCATCAATATGTCCATCTATATTCATAACATTGCTCATTTACAAAAGGTCGTCGACCGTATAAAACAAATACCGGATGTCTATTCCGTAAGAAGGATTATGAACTAAGGAGTTTTTATCACTATGCGTGTTGTTCTACAACGATCCAAAGCTGCCAAGGTTGTTGTGGCAGACAAGACAATTGGTCAAATCGATAGGGGACTTGTGCTGTTAGTCGGAGTTACCCATGGGGATACCATGGATGACGCCGTCCAACTGGCAGAGAAAATCGTCCATCTTAGAATCTTTGAAGATGAAAATGAAAAAATGAACCATTCACTGCTTGATGTTGGTGGCTCCATCCTTTCCGTTTCACAATTCACCTTATACGGCGATTGTCGAAAAGGCCGTCGCCCAAATTTCATGGATGCTGCCCGTCCTGAAGAGGCAAACGTAATCTATGAATGTTTTAATGAAGAGTTACGTAAACGAGGCGTGCATACCGAAACAGGCCAGTTCGGTGCCATGATGGATGTCCAGCTCACCAATGATGGTCCAGTTACACTACTATTGGAAAGTAAAAAATAAATCCCTGCTAATATGCAGGGATTTATTTTTTTATACAGGAAAGCCGAGATTCCATTAGGAACTCGGCTTTTTATCATTTGAAATATCTCGCCAAACCATTGTAGATGGCGGACGTGACGGTTTCTTGGTATTCGTTCGTGGTAATTGTCAATTCGTCGACAGGATTACTTAAATAGCCTAACTCAATGAGTGTAGCAACACGCTTGTTTTCACGGATCACATGATAATCCCCATAACGGTAACCACGATTAGGGACCTGCATGGTGGAACCAAGCGAATTCGCAATGGAAGAGGCCAAAGCCTGTTGATAGCCGTGATAATAATAGGTGGTTATCCCACTTGTAATCTTGTCGATGGTGCTATCATAATGGAGGCTGACGAAGGCATCGGCATTATGGATATGGGAGATGCTGACACGTGAAGGGAGCGCTACATACGTATTGGAACTTCTTGTGAGAATGACTTTTGCCCCGGCTGCCTGTAGCTTGTCCCGAAGCAGCTCAGCCGTTTGAATCGTCAAGTTTTTTTCAAGAGTTCCTCCTACACCAATGGTTCCACTATCCCTGCCACCATGACCTGGATCAATGACGATGACTTTGTCTTTAAGATACTTCTCGACACCTGCCCGGTTGACTTGCTCGGCATCTCCTTCAATGTTAACAATCCAACCGGCTACATAGGCAGTTTTCCCATTTTTAATTTTAATGGAGTACCAATCTCCTTCCATCCCAAGAACGGAGAATGTTTCGCCCGCATTTACTTGTCCGATGATTTCAGAGCTAGTATTTGGTTTACTTCTCAATATCGTGCCATCATGTATGGTTGTAACTTTACTGCCTTTGATATGCTGGTTCTTTTTCTTGGCGGTTTGCCCCGCATTCTCAATTTCTAAGTACCAGCTTACGACCCACCCTTTTTTTGTATCGGAAAGTTGTAGCTGTGTCATTTGTCCTTTTTGTTGGAGGATTGGATAGGTCTCGTCCTTATTTACCGAACCGATGACTTTGCTATTTAAAGAGTCCTTTTGCCGAACATTTAAACCAGTGGCTGTTATTTTGGCCATCGTAATGCCTTTCGTGATTTTCTTTGTATCATCTTGATCATTACCTAGTTCTATGTAAGATTCGGAAACCCAACCCTTTTTTCCTTGAAAGTCAATTTGGGCCCATTCATTATGAATTTGATAAACGGTTACCGAGGTATCTTTATTTAGCTTGCCTAATGAGGCACTGCTTGTAGATGGTTCTGAACGAACATTAAGCCTGTCGACCGTAACGCGTCCAATTTTCGAATCACCAGATGTTTCAATAGTATCTTGCTTCACTGTTGTCTCGGAAGCTGAAGGAAGTTGTATATAAGCGGCCGCAACCCATCCTTCGATACCATCCGTCTTGATTTGAACCCAATTTTCATTTTTTTCAAGAATGTCAACAGATATTCCCTTTGTTAAAGTATTGACGGTTTGAAAGGTAGTACCCGGTCCTATTCGGACACGGACGGAATCACCTGTTATGGTACCTTGACCAGGTTTCTCCTCGATTTGATCCGTCTCCGTATTCTTGTCCACAAGCCAATTGGCAACCCAGCCCGTTTTACCAGTCCCAATTCTTATTTCATACCAATCATCTTTTTCACTAACAATTACATATTTGTCTCCCTTTGTTAGCCTTTTGACAATGGGGTAGCTCAGTCCCGCACCTTCACGGACGTTGACCACCTCTGACGTCACGATAATTTCTCCTTCACTTTCTCCAAGTACGCGATGTACCGGTAAAAATACTGTCACCATCAGCAACAGGATAAGGGCAGTTAATCCAGATTTCCATTTCATAAGTTGTCTCTCTCCCTTTTCTGTCTATATGTATGTATTCTCGTTCAATAAAAAAATTTCCTCTTTATTTTGCAAAAAACAATTTTTTTTGGAAAGACTAAAACTAACCAAACGATGGAGGTATTTCAATGAAATTCAGTGAAAAAGCCCAAACGACTTTAAACGGAGGCAATCAACTAATTGGCGTCGACCTACGCGATTTCATTCAAAAGGAACACAGTGCAAATCTCGTTGAAATCGCATCCGAATTTGATGTTAACGTCCGTACCATTAAAAACTTGAAAAAGAATATCAATCAATAATGTTTCGACAAATTTCTTATGGAATCTTGACATTTGAAGGTAACGTCCGTATGATTATAAAATATCAGAACTATTACTGCAATAACCAATGATGGAGAAGAGTAATTAAGAAACACATGAATAAGAGAGGAAATGCCAGGGCTGAAAGCATTCCACATGATGACTTAATGAAAGAACCCTCCGTAGGCTTCACTCTGAACGATTTACTAGTAGGAGATGGACGTAAGCAGGCGTTAACTGCTTTTAAGCGGAGGCACATATTTATTTGTGTTTCAACTAGGGTGGCACCACGGGATATTCAACTCTCGTCCCTTGTAACGATACTGTTACAAGGGGCGGGAGTTTTTTGTTTGGCTAAAATAGCGTTTCGCTTTAAAGGAGGAAATAATTCATGTCGATTCAGATTCCAAGAGGCACACAGGATTTACTGCCTGAGCAAACGGAAATTTGGCAGTATATTGAAAAGACTGCACGAGAAATTTGTCAACGTTATCAGTATAAGGAAATCCGCACGCCGATATTTGAACATACGGAATTATTTTTGCGTGGTGTAGGTGATACTACCGACATTGTGCAAAAAGAAATGTATTCATTCCAGGATCGCGGCGAAAGAAACCTGACGCTTCGTCCTGAAGGGACAGCTTCTGTCGTCCGTTCTTACATTGAAAATAAAATGTTTGGTTGGGCGAATCAGCCGGTCAAACTTTATTATATTGGACCTATGTTCCGTTATGAACGTCCACAGGCTGGTCGCTTCCGCCAGTTCGTCCAATTCGGGATCGAGGCTTTAGGCAGTAAAGATCCTGGCATTGATGCAGAGGTTCTTTCATTGGCCATGAATCTCTATAAAGCACTTGGTTTGAAGAAACTGAAGTTGGTCATTAATAGCTTAGGGGATAAGGAAAGCCGGACGGCACACCGAAATGCCTTAATCCAGCATTTCGAACCACGTATCGGTGAATTCTGCGGCGATTGCCAGCAACGTCTGGAGAAAAATCCACTGCGCATACTTGATTGTAAAAAAGACCACGATCATGAATTGATGCAAACGGCACCTTCCATCATTGATTACTTGAATGATGAATCCCGCATTTATTTCGAAAAAGTGAAACAGCACTTAACTAATTTGGAAATTGAATTTGTTGAAGATCCAACACTTGTTCGCGGCTTGGATTATTACAATCATACAGCTTTTGAAATCATGAGTGATGCGGAAGGATTTGGTGCCATTACGACTCTTTGCGGTGGTGGCCGTTATAACGGGCTTGCCGAAGAGCTTGGTGGTCCGGAAACGCCAGGGATTGGCTTTGCACTTAGCATCGAACGTCTCATTGCTGCGCTGAAAGCTGAAAACGTCGAGCTTCCGATAAAACAAGGCATCGACTGCTACCTGGTATCACTTGGTGAAGCGGCTAAGGATTATAACGTCAAACTTGCTTATGATTTGCGTAATGCAGGATTCATAGTTGAAAAGGATTATCAGGATCGTAAAGTTAAAGCCCAATTTAAATCAGCCGATCGTCTTGAAGCGAAATACGTGGCGACACTCGGTGATGATGAATTGGCGAACAATAAAATCAGTCTAAAGTTCATGGAAACGGGCGAACAGGTTCAAATGGATCTTGCTACATTCGTAGAACAATTCAAAAAGCTACAGGCTTAAGGGGGAAATACCATGTATGGCAGAACATACTTCAATGGTGAAGTAACAGAAGCAGCTATTGGTGAAAAAGTTACATTAAAAGGATGGGTACAAAAGCGTCGTGACCTAGGTGGAGTTATTTTTATCGACCTTCGTGACAGAAGCGGAGTCGTACAAGTTGTTTTCAATCCGGACATCTCGGCAGAGGCTTTGGCAACTGCTGAAAAAATCCGTAATGAATACGTTCTTGATATTGAAGGAACGGTCATCAAACGTGAAGAAGCAAACATCAATCCGAACGTTACAACAGGCACAATTGAAGTTCAAGCGGAAAGCGTCACAATCTTGAACGAAGCAAAAACACCTCCTTTCATCATCGACGAAAGAACGGAAGTATCAGAAGATATCCGTTTAAAATATCGTTACTTAGACTTGCGTCGTCCGGCGATGTTCGAAACGTTGAAAATGCGTAACCAAACGACAAAAGCAATCCGTGATTTCTTGGACGGCGAAGGTTTCCTTGATATCGAAACACCGATTTTGACTAAAAGCACGCCAGAAGGCGCACGTGATTACTTAGTGCCTAGTCGTGTCCATGATGGTGAGTTTTACGCATTGCCACAATCTCCGCAGCTATTTAAACAGCTGTTGATGGTATCCGGCTTTGAACGGTATTACCAAATTGCCCGTTGTTTCCGTGATGAAGATTTACGTGCTGACAGACAGCCTGAATTCACGCAAATCGATATTGAAACTAGCTTCATGAGCCAGGAAGATATCATCAAAACGGCTGAAAACATGATGGCTAAAGTCATGAAAGACGTAAAAGGAATGGACGTAACCCTTCCGTTCCCTCAGATGACGTATAACGAAGCGATGAGCCGTTTTGGTTCAGATAAACCGGATACACGTTTTGCTATGGAACTGAAAGATGTTTCTGAAATCGTGAAAGACAGTGACTTTAAAGTATTCACAGGAGCTGTAGCAAACGGGGGACAAGTAAAAGCCATCGTCGTTAAAGACGGAAATGCAGACTACTCCCGTAAAGACATCGATGCATTGGCAGAATTTGCAGCGATTTACGGTGCCAAAGGTCTTGCTTGGTTGAAAGTCGAAGAAGACGGCGTTAAAGGACCAATCGCTAAATTCTTCGCTGAAGACCAACAACAATTAGTGGCTGCAGTAGAAGCGGAAGTGGGAGATCTTATCCTGTTTGTTGCTGATAAAAAAGGCATCGTGGCAGATACACTTGGTGCACTTCGTAACAAGCTTGGAAAAGAAAGAGGCTTAATCGACGAAAGCAAATTCAATTTCCTATGGGTAACGGACTGGCCATTATTTGAATATGACGAAGACGAAGGCCGCTACTATGCAGCACATCATCCATTCACCATGCCATTCCGTGAAGACTTGGATAAACTGGAATCCGATCCAGCCAATGTCCGTGCACAAGCATATGACCTTGTCTTGAATGGTTACGAGCTTGGCGGTGGATCATTGCGTATTTTCGAACGTGATATTCAAGAAAAAATGTTCAAAGTCTTAGGATTCACAGAGGAAGAGGCTAATGCACAATTCGGCTTCCTTATGGATGCTTTCGAATACGGAACACCTCCACACGGTGGAATCGCCCTTGGACTTGATCGTATGGTAATGTTGCTTGCGGGTCGTTCAAACCTTCGCGACACCATCGCGTTCCCGAAAACAGCTAGCGCTAGCGATTTGCTTGTGGATGCTCCAAGTCCAGTAAGCGACAGACAATTAGCTGAACTAAGCATCAGATTGGCTCCAAAGAAAAAGTAAAACAACTGGTAAAAAATGCGAAATTATACCTAGGTGCTTTCTCTTGAAACAGAGCTAAGCGATGTGCTATGATAATTTCAACAAGTAAGAGTCCTGATGTGTTCGTTCTTTAACCTATAAGTTTTGACCGAACACTTATAGTTACCGGGAGCACTAGTTTCCAGGCCGCGTAAATGCCTCCTTCGTAGAGGACTTACAAATGCAAGGAACCGAGCACCCACCTGCGGAGAGCGGGTTCAAAACAAAGGCATAAACGGCACAATCGGGACTCTTATTCATAACAAAGCAACTCATGTTGAGAAAACATGGGTTTTTTTGTGTCGTTTGGGGTTGTGGACTGATATAAGTGTTGTTTTGACTGATATATGTACCCGTTAGACCGATAAAGTTGCTGAATTAACCGATAAATACCATTGAGGCTCTTTTTTGCAGGAGTCATCCGTTCCATGTCGAAAAAGTACGCAAGGAGAGTGATGAATTGATCAAAAAACCATGTAAGAAACCATTGAAGATGTTCAAACTAGAAGCTTTAATCAGGAGGCTTCCGCTAAATCACCCTAAGCAGAAATATATAACGAGTGATTACCGAAAAATGCTCACGGGCCACAAAGGAGAAATGACGATTGGAGCAGAGTTAGCCTATCTATCAGGAGGATTTTACATCTTTCATGATCTGCGATTACAGCATGATGCAACCCGTTTTTTCCAACTTGATCTATTGCTTTTGTCCAAAAACGTAATGATGATTATTGAGGTAAAAAACTTTGCCGGTTCGCTATATTTTGACCGAGCTTATCCTCAATTAATTCGTACGAAAGATGGGCTGGAACAAGCTTACCTTGACCCACTTATACAGGTGAATATCCAGAAAGAGCGTTTAATGAATTGGATGAAACTTCATAAATTTCCGGAGCTTCCGATTGAAACCCTCATCGCCAACGCAAATTCTAATACCATCATTAAAACCACGCCTGGACACACTTCAATTCTCAAACAAATCACCGGTAAAGAAACCCTCATTTCTAAAATTCAATCCCTTGAAAATAAATTTCCTTCCAAACTGTTGACGCCAAGGCTGCTCAACAAAATTTCGAACGCTCTTCTTCAAAACCACATTCCTCTCAATCAGAATATCCTGAATTTATATCAGATACCTGAAACAGATTTACTTAAGGGCGTTCAATGTCCAAAATGTTTAGCTCTCCCGATGAAACGAGAGCGAGGAAAATGGATATGCAATTCATGTTCATATCACTCCAAATGTGCTCATATCAAAACATTAAGTGATTTTGCGGTCCTTATCCGTCCCACGGTGACAAATAAAGATGTGCGCTCATTTTTACAGATTGAATCAGAAACCATTGCCAACCGGATACTGTCAGGAATGGACTTGGAGCATTACGGTTCCAATAAAGGACGGGAATATGTTCTTGAAATGAACGGGGACTGATATAAAGAGGTTGTTGACCGATAAATGTGTGAAACTGACCGATATAAATACGTATCTGACCGATAAAAACCCATAACGGACCGATACAACATCATAACTCCCTATTAAAGGAACACTCCGTCACGTACCTTCGTAAATTAAGTAGTAGGAGTATTTAACATAAGCGAGGAAAGAAAGTAGTGAGGGTTTTGAAGGACTTATTGCATGTGAAAAGAATGGAAATGCTTCAATTATTGGAGCGACTTGTGAATATTGATAGCAGTTCTTATACAAAGCAGGGAATTGATGAAATCGGAGCGATATTAAAAGGGAAATTTGAGGAACTTGATTTTCTCGTAAAAAAAATGAAACAGCAGAAATTTGGTAATCATTTAGTCATCCAGCACCGTGATGCAAAATCCCCGCATATTCTCGTCATTGGTCATATGGATACTGTCTTTCCGGAAGGCACGGCTAGAAAACGACCATTTAAGATGGAGGGAACGCGTGCATATGGCCCAGGTGTAGTGGATATGAAAGGAAGCCTGGTTCAACTTTTGTATGCGATTCTCTGCATGAAACAAACAGGTCAATCAGGGTATAAGCATATACAGATTATCTTGAACAGTGATGAAGAAATAGGGTCACCGTCATCTGCAGCACTAATTTTAGAAAAAGCAAAGAACATGAAATATGCGCTCGTTTTGGAGCCTGCGAGACCGGACGGTTCAATTGTGACAGCGAGAAGAGGGGTCGGCCAATTTAAGGTAGAAGTTGTAGGTAGGGCCGCACATTCTGGGATAGAACCGGAAAAAGGGCAGAGTGCCATTGAGGAATTGGCTCATAAAATCATTGCCTTTCACAAGTTAACAGACCTGCATCAAGGCATTGGTCTAAATGTAGGAATCATAGAAGGGGGTTCGGCGGTCAATACGGTTGCGCCCCGAGCATCTGCTTTAGTCGATGTGCGGTTCTCCAATAAAGATCAGGTTGAATTCATCCTTAAGCAAATGAAAAGCATCTGCGCCAAAACATTCGTGCCAGGAACCAAAACAAGCCTTAGCGGCAAGGTGGACCGGCCTCCCATGGAGAAGACGGAGCAAACGATTGGCCTATTGGAAATCATCCGGCAGTCAGGAGATGAAATGGGTCTTACCATTACCGATACGTCAACGGGTGGAGGTTCGGATGCATCATTCCCCTCTGAATTAGGTGTCGCGACGATTGATGGACTCGGACCGATTGGCGATTGTGCGCATAGCGACGACGAATATTTAGAAATAGAAAGCCTATTTGATCGGACGCTACTGTTAGCGACCGTTCTTCAAAAATTATCTCAGATTGACTAGTACACCAATTCCGATAAAACTGCTCTTATTTAGCTTGTCATCCTTGATGTTTATGATATATTGGTAATTAGGAACATAAATAAGAACAGAATTTATTGGAGTTGAAAATATATGTTACATCAGTTTTCACGAAATGAATTAGCCATTGGTAAAGAAGGCATGGATACCCTGAAAAATACGACGGTTGCTGTACTTGGTGTAGGCGGAGTCGGTTCTTTTTCAGCCGAAGCCTTGGCACGTACAGGCGTCGGCCGGATCATCCTTGTTGATAAAGATGATGTCGATATTACAAATGTGAATAGACAAATCCATGCTCTGCTCTCGACTGTAGGCCAGCCGAAAGCAGAATTGATGAAAGCCCGCATCCAGGATATCAATCCAGAGTGCGAAGTCATTGCCTTGAAAATGTTTTATACAGAGGAAACATTCGAGGAATTCTTCAGTTATAATCTGGATTATGTCATTGATGCATCAGACACGGTCATTTATAAAATGCATGTAATGAAAGAATGCCTGAAACGGAATGTTAAAATCATTGCAAGTATGGGAGCCGCAAATAAAATGGACCCAACACGCTTCCAAATCGCCGATATTTCCAAAACGCATACCGATCCGCTTGCAAAAGTCATCCGTACGAGATTGCGTAAAGAAGGGATTACGAAGGGGATACCTGTCGTATTTTCTGATGAAAGTCCGATTGTCATTCGTGAGGATGTACGGAAAGAAGTCGGTAATGACGAGGCGAAAATCCGCAAGGCTCAAATGCCCCCATCTTCCAATGCGTTCGTTCCATCTGTAGCGGGATTGATTGCGGCAAGCTGGGTAATCAACGACATTCTAAAAGAAATTGAAGTTCGTCGTGTTAATGATTAATAAAACGGTAAACTGACTCTAATGAAGGGTCAGTTTTTTTCGCTTTAAAAATTACATATATTTACTTTTTATCCAAAAAAATATAGACAAAGGTGGTGTAATGAGATACATTGTTTTCAGAATATTGTTTTTATTCTTAAAGAAAAAAGGGGGTTTCAAATGAAAAAGAAAAAGCTAGCAGGGATGGTTCTTTCACTATCATTAGTGGCAGGAGCACTAGCAGGTTGTAATGGTGACTCGAAAACCAGTAGTTCAGGCGGAGGGTCATCCAGTTCCGGAGATACCATTAAAATTGGTGCCAATCTTGAATTATCAGGAGGGACAGCCTCGTTTGGGCAGTCGGCAGCGGATGGTTTGCAATTGGCCATCGATGAAATCAATAAAGAAGGAATTAATGGTAAGAAAATTGAAATTAAAACAGTGGATAATAAATCGGATGCAGCCGAAGCCACAAATGGTTCGATTAAACTTGTCAGCCAGGATAAAGTAGTGGCGATTGTGGGATCTGCTACAAGTACGAACACATTAGCACAGGTGCAAGTCGCGCAAGATAATAAGATTCCTCTACTTACACCGACTGCAACTAATCCTGATATCACGAACAAAGCCGGGAAATTGAATGATTATGTATTCAGAACGTGCTTCATCGATCCATTCCAAGGAACCGTTGCCGCAAACTTCGCAACAGATGAAGTGAAGGCGAAGACGGCTGCCATTTATGTGGATAGTGCAAGTGATTATTCAAAAGGACTGGCTGCTGCCTTTAAAGAAGCATTTACGAAAAACGGCGGGAAAATTGTCCGTGAAGAAGCCTATGTAACGAAAGATACTGATTTCCGTGCAACATTGACCCGCATCAAGTCCGCAAAACCGGAATTCGTGTTTCTCCCTGGTTACTATGAAGAGGTCGGCCTGATCTTGAAACAAGCTCGTGAAAATGGAATGGACATTCCGTTCATGGGAGGAGACGGTTGGGATTCACCAAAAGTGGTGGAAATTGCGGGAGCAGAAGCTTTGAAGAACACCTTTATTACCAATCACTATTCTCCAGAAGATGAAGATAAAAAAATTCAAGATTTCGTTTCAGCTTTCAAAACGAAATACAAAAAAACACCTGATGCTTTTGCTGCATTAGGCTACGATACGGGATACTACTTGGCTGACGCCATTAAAAGAGCTGGAGATCCTACACCTGAAAATATCAGAAAAGCACTGGAAGATGTGAAGGATTTTCAATTGGTATCAGGTACATTGAACCTGGATGAAAATCATGACCCGATTAAATCGGCCACTATCTTGGAATATGTAGACGGTAAACAAACCTTTAAAACAAAAATCGATCCATGATTGTATCTACTAGAAGAAGGAATTGACGCACTAAAGACCGCCATTTGGCGGTCTTTTTACTGTGACCGCAGATACATGTTTAAATTCATGCATATTTATATAGTGTTATACAATTGTACAATAGAAAACCACGCTAATAATACGTTCCAGATGTAAGGGTAAAAACCTATCAGGATACTCGAGAATAGAAAATAAAGGAAAAAAGAGAGTTGTAAATGACTAATCGAAGAGTAGTCATTTACAGATGATGAAAAGGATTTTTCAACATTTAAATAATGATAAATTACTATAACTCCATATTTGCAACTTAATTTACATATATTAGTATAATGAACAATTTGGATGCTCTATGAGATATAGACTAGTTGACGAATTGTTCATATAATTTACGTCTAGACGAAGTGAAAATTATGCGGTACACTATTTTCAAAATATTTATTAAATTGTAAATATTTATATTTTTCCTGCATTTTAAGGGCGTAGTGAATAAATATTCATACGTTACAAACAAAGATGACAAAATAGGGGGTTCATTATGAAAAAGAAAAAATTAGCAGGTGCATTACTTTCATTCACACTTGCAGCGGGTGTACTGGCAGGCTGTTCTAGTTCAGACTCTGCTTCGTCAGACAAAAAGGGTGAAGAAGGAGATACGATTAAAATCGGGGTAAATCTTGAATTATCAGGAGGGGTAGCCTCGTATGGTCAATCCATCTCTGAAGGACTGAAGCTTGCGACTAAAGAAATTAATAAAGACGGTATTGATGGAAAAAAAATCAAACTTATACCCGTTGATAATAAATCCGAAGCGGCAGAAGCGACAAGTGGTGCCATCAAGCTGACCTCTCAAGATAAGGTCAAGGCAATCGTAGGTGCAGCAACAAGTACGAATACAATCGCACAGGTACAGATTGCGCAAGATAATAAGATTCCAGTCATCTCTCCTTCTGGTACAAGCCCGGAAATCACGTATAAAAATGATAAATTGAACGATTATGTTTTCAGGACTAGTTTTATCGATCCGTTCCAAGGAACCGTTGCGGCCAACTTTGCCACAAGTGAAATCAAAGCAAAAAGTGCAGCCATCTATATCGACAGTGCTAGTGATTATTCAAAAGGGTTAGCGGCAGCCTTTAAAGAGCAATTCAAAAAAAATGGCGGAAAAGTCGTAACGCAAGAAGCTTATATTGCCAAGGATACCGATTTCCGTTCTACACTGACTCGTTTGAAATCGGCAAAACCGGATTTCATTTTCTTACCAGGTTATTATGAAGAAGCTGGATTGATTGTTAAGCAGGCCCGTGAAATGGGACTGGACGTACCATTCATGGGCGGCGATGGTTGGGATTCTCCTAAGCTAGTCGAAATAGCTGGGGAAAAGGCACTAAACAATACTTTCATAACAAATCATTACTCATCAGGGGATCCTGATGAAAAGATTCAGAATTTTGTGTCTGCATTTAAAGCGGAATACAAAGACAAGTCTCCTGACGCATTTAACGCATTAGGGTATGATACAGGCTACTTCCTTGCTGATGCAATCAAACGTGCTGGGTCAACGGATTCGGATAAAATCAAAGAGGCGTTGGAAAAAACGAAAGATCTAGAGCTTGTAACAGGAACCTTTACATTGGATGAAAAACATAACCCTATCAAATCAGCCACTATCCTTGAATTTAAAGATGGCAAGCAAGTATTCAAGACAAAAATTAATCCTTAATGATCGTGAATTAGTGGTAGCCTTCGCCGGCCCTTCTCATCCAGAAGGTGCTGGCGAATTCTCATTTTTAAAAACTACTGGTATAGGAAAAGAGACTAGACGTGACGAATTATAAAATTAGATGTTCAAGGAGAGTCGAATATGGAATTGGTACAACAGCTAATAAACGGGGTGTCACTTGGTAGCATTTATGCCCTTATCGCTCTCGGATATACGATGGTGTATGGAATTGTTAAACTGATAAACTTTGCACATGGAGACGTTTTCATGGTCGGTTCATTCGTTGGCTTTTATTCGATAACCGTTTTGGATCTTTCGTTTGTGCCAGCCCTTTTAATTTCAATGACGGTCTGTGCGCTGTTTGGTGTATTAATTGAACGTATTGCCTACAAGCCGTTACGAAATGCAACGCGAATTGCCGCTCTTATCACCGCCATCGGTGTATCGCTTTTGATTGAATATGGATTCATCTATGTACGAGGCGCACAGCCGGAAGCTTATCCAAGTGATGTGTTGCCAACGGATAAAATCAACATATTCGGTGCTTCAATAAACAGCCAGTCGGTACTGATCTTTGGCGTTGCCGTTGCTTTGATGATTGTTCTACAAATCATTGTTCATAAAACGAAAATCGGGAAGGCGATGCGTGCGGTTTCCTTCGACGCAGATGCCGCAAAGCTGATGGGAATCAACGTCAATAATACGATTTCAGCAACCTTTGCAATCGGTTCCGCATTAGCGGGAGCAGCAGGGGTGATTTTTGGAATTTATTATATAAAAATTGAGCCACTGATGGGTGTGCTCCCTGGCCTTAAAGCCTTCGTAGCCGCCGTACTGGGGGGAATTGGAATCATTCCGGGTGCGATGGTAGGTGGGTTATTGCTTGGTGTCATCGAGGCATTGGTTAGTGCCGCCGGATATTCATTATGGCGGGATGCCGTAGCCTTTATCGTACTGATTCTTATCTTGATTTTCTTGCCACAAGGCTTGTTCGGTAAAAACAAAAAAGAAAAAGTATAAGGGAGACAAAGCTATGACAACTTTTAAGCGAGCTAAAGGTTTTTGGCTCTCGATTGTGCTATCACTGATCTTTTTCGCCGTGATTCAGATTTTAATCGGCGACGGATCTTTGAATCCTTTTTATCAAAACACGCTCATGTTCATCGGGATCAACATCATTTTGGCAACAAGCCTTCATTTAATCATTGGGATAACGGGTCAATTTTCGATTGGGCATGCCGGATTCCTGGCGGTTGGTGCCTATGCTTCTGCCGTCGTGACAATGAAGTTGCAAATGCCTTTTCCCCTGGCGTTAATAGTAGGTGGTTTAGTCGCTGCACTTGCTGGCTTGATCATCGGGATTCCAAGTTTACGCCTAAAAGGAGATTACCTTGCAATCGCGACCTTGGGATTCGGGGAAATCGTCCGAATCGTGCTCTTGAACATTGATTATGTGGGCGGAGCAAGCGGGATGCAGGTTTCGCATTTGACTACTTGGCCATGGGTGTTCGGTTCAGTACTCATCACCATCCTCGTTATCCGGAATTTTACAAGCTCGACACATGGAAGGGCCTGCATCTCGATCCGCGAGGACGAAACGGCTGCCGATTCAATGGGGATTAACACGACCTATTATAAAGTTGTCGCATTCGCAATCGGCGCTTTTTTTGCCGGAATCGCCGGAGGCTTATATGCCCACAACTTTTATATCATCCAGCCATCGAACTTCGGGTTCTTGAAGTCATTTGATATCTTAATTCTAGTCGTACTAGGTGGACTTGGAAGCTTGTCCGGTTCGGTATTGGCCGCTATCTTATTAACGGTCGTCACGACGTTCCTGCAAGATTATCCAGAAACAAGAATGATTATCTATAGTCTCGTTCTTATTGTGATGATGATTTATCGTCCACAAGGTTTGATGGGTACGAAAGAAATCACGTCCATGTTCAATCGTAAAGGAGGCAGCAGCCATGACAACAACAAAAACACCGCTGCTTAAAGTCGACTCGGTCGGCATCAAGTTCGGGGGGCTAAAAGCCGTTTCCAATGTGAATGTCGAGCTGTATCC
The DNA here is from genome assembly GCF_050277655.1 of Peribacillus sp. NPDC097675. NCBI lineage: Bacteria > Bacillati > Bacillota > Bacilli > Caryophanales > Bacillaceae > Peribacillus > Peribacillus sp. NPDC097675. Next base: position 253,430 of record NZ_JBNNSK010000001.1, read on the forward strand.
AGGAGAATTGGTCGGTTTGATCGGACCGAATGGGGCAGGGAAAACGACTTTTTTCAACTTATTGACTGGGGTTTATGTCCCGACGGAGGGCACGATTTCTCTGGACGGAGAAAACTTAAGGAAAAAGCCGCCATATAAAATCACCCAAAAGGGGATTAGTCGGACGTTCCAGAATATTCGCTTGTTCAGTGAACTTTCGGTGATCGATAATGTGAAAGTAGCTTATCATTCCCTTTCGAAACATAGCATTTTCAGTTCAATCTTGCGTTTTCCTACCCACTTTAAAGGGGAGCAGGAAATGGAAGAAAAAGCGATTGAGTTCTTGAAAATCTTTAACCTGGATCGATACAAGCATGAAAAGGCGAAAAACCTGCCATATGGTCAGCAAAGACGATTGGAAATCGCCCGTGCTCTTGCCGCTAATCCTAAACTGCTTTTACTCGATGAACCAGCGGCTGGGATGAATCCTCAGGAAACACACGAGCTGATGAAATTGATTGCGCTAATCCGTGAGAAATTCGACCTGACCGTGCTGTTGATTGAACATGATATGCCGCTTGTCATGGGTGTGTGTGAGCGAATCTATGTGCTCGATCATGGCCAATTAATCGCTCATGGTAAGCCAGAAGAAATACGTAACAATCCAAAAGTCATCGAAGCCTATCTGGGCGAGGAGGTTTCATAATGCTAACAATCGAGGATATTAACGTATATTACGGAAACATACAAGCGCTAAGGGGCATTTCACTCCATATCAACCAAGGTGAAATCGTCACCCTGATTGGGGCAAATGGTGCAGGAAAAAGTACGATGCTCAAAACGATTTCTGGCTTACTGAAGCCCAAGCAAGGAAAGATTCTATTTGAGGAGCAATCCATCGGTGGAAAGGCTGCCCAATCGATCGTGAAGCTGGGAATCTCCCATGTCCCTGAAGGGCGCCGCGTTTTCGCGAATATGACGGTCGAAGAAAACCTTCAACTAGGTGCTTATTTACGAAAAGACAAAGCAGGAATCAAGAAGGATATGGAAAAGGTATACGAACTGTTTCCGCGTTTGCTTGAGAGACTGAAGCAACAATCGGGGACCCTTTCCGGCGGGGAGCAACAAATGCTCGCCATGGGTCGTGCCCTCATGGCAAAGCCGCGTCTGCTCTTATTGGATGAGCCTTCCATGGGACTTGCACCGTTATTGGTGAAACAGATTTTCAGCATCATTGAAGAAATCAATAAAACGGGCACGACCATTCTGCTCGTCGAACAAAATGCGAACCTTGCCTTATCCATTGCCGATCGAGCGTATGTAGTGGAAACAGGCCGCATTGTACTATCGGGTCAAGCCGATGAACTGACGGCAAGTGAAGAAATCAAGAATGCCTATTTAGGAGGACACTGAAACCGCATATTGCGGTTTTTTCTTTTGATATAAATGGAAATGATTCGTATTGACTAGACGAAAAGATTAGTAAATTTAAATCTATGAGTATACAATTTAGATATCAATCTTTTGGAGAGTGTATATGCGAAAATTTTTTCAGTCCTTCCTACCTATCATATTTCTGCTACCATTTGTGCCAATTCAACAGCCAGAGACCGCTTTTGCAGAGGAAACTCTCAATGCCGATGGTGTCATCGTAAAATACATAGAAAAAAATGATGAGCCAGTCAGCGATTTAATTGAGGTGGTAGACATCCCTATAGGGGAAACCACTGATACGCTGATAGAAAAGCTTGAAGATCAGAAGAAAGTGGAGTATGCGGAACCAAACTATCTTTTCAAGAAGATGGGAAGTGCGACTGACCCGTTGTTAATCAAACAATGGCATCATCAAAAAATCGGAACGAAAACAGCGTGGAAAAAGACCATGGGCTCAAATGAAGTGGTCGTCGCCATTATAGATGATGGAATTGACCGGAATCATGAAGATTTAAAAGGGCAAATCTATAAAGGGTATGACACCGTACGTGAGCGGAAAAACATCCTGCCCAAAGGAGAACATGGTACACATGTTGCGGGCATCATAGCCGGGTCGGCCAACAATCATGTAGGTGGAACGGGTGTCGCCCCTAGTATAAAAATTATGCCAATTAACGTGTTTGACGGGTTATATGCAGATACCGTCGATATCATTGAAGCGATTCATTATGCCGTTAAAAACGGAGCCAACATTATTAATATGAGTTTGGGAGAAACCTATTATTCAAAAGCATTAAATAATGCCGTACAAGAGGCTTATCAAAAAGGGGTACTGATCATCGCAGCGTCTGGAAATGAAGGGGATATGAAAAAGAGCAATATGCGTGTATACCCCGCTGCATTCAGTCATGTCATCTCGGTGGGTGCGACCACTTCAAAAGACAAGCGTGCCACTTATTCCAATTATGATTCATCAGTGGACATTACAGCACCTGGTGATAAAATATTATCGACATTCCCAAATAATGACTATGCCTATATGAGTGGGACTTCGATGGCGACACCTGTTGTCAGCGGTGTCGCCGCACTCATTTGGTCAAATGAACCGAAACTGTCTAGATCAGCGGTCGAATATCGACTCTATGACTCGGCCGTCGATCTTGGTACAAAAGGGAAAGACGTCTACTATGGCAACGGACGGGTCAATGCCAAAAAGGCGCTTGAGATGAAGACGCTCAGCAAACCTTCTGTGACTACCATCTCGGATAAGGATACGAAGATCAAAGGGACGATACCTAGTACTTTTAAAACAGGCACCGTCTCCATTTATACAAGTGAAAAAACGCTTGCAACCGTGAAAATTAACGGTGAAAAGACATTTTCAGCGACTATCGGCAAACAGAAAGCTAACCAGAAAATTCACATAAGGGTAGTCGATAAAACAGGAAATAAAAGCGTTCCGATCACCCTTACGGTTAGCGATAAAACGGCACCTAGCACTCCAATCGTCAATAAAATCACACCCAAAACAACAAAGGTGACAGGAAAAGCGGAGGCAGGCTCAACCGTATATATTCAAGCATCGAATAAGGTCATCGGCTCTGCCAAAGCTAACTCAAAAGGCATGTTCACGGTAAAGATTCCGAAGCAAAGTGTCGGGAAGATTCTGTATGTCTATGCTAAAGATGTAGCGAAAAATACAAGCAAGTCTAGAAAATTGACAGTTAAAAAATAAATCTATCATTGATGAGAAGCCTCCGAGGGAAACTGGGAGGCTTTTTATATGAAATTAACTTGCAAAATTCATATATTAATTGGTTGATTACTGGTAATATTATAGTTCGAGAGTCGGAGGAAGAGGGATGGAAATGAAACGTATTTTTTCCTTATTGGTTATCATCGTTTTTGGAATGCATGTAGGCCTAGGAACCACCACTGATACGCTAGCCGCTGGACAGCCAAGGTCAGTAGACATAGAAACAGATAGAGTCATAGTCAAAATGAAACCTTCAGCTAAAGAGGGAAGTTTGAAGAAGTATAATACGAGGGAGCAAACAATCGATAATCAAGGTCTATTGAAAACGGTGGAAGTGCCTGATGAGACAAATGTTAAAGGGTTTATAAAAAAATTAGAAAATGATAAAAATGTAGATTATGTGGAACCGGATCATCTTATCCAAAAGATGAAAAAACCAAGTGATCCTCATTATACAACGCAATATCATCACAAGTTGATTCAATCGGAAAAAGCCTGGGACAAAACGATGGGTTCCAAAAGCATTATCGTAGCGGTCATTGATGATGGGGCGGATTTGAATCACCCAGACTTGAAAGGGAAGTTTTATGCGCCATACGACATGGTGCATTTTAGTAGCTCTTATTTGCCTAGAGGTGAGCATGGAACCCATGTGTCCGGGATCATTGCAGCTAGCATGAACAATGGTTCCGGTGGAACGGGTGTCGCCCCGAATACTAGAATCATGCCGATTAATATATTCAATCGCGATATTAGTTATTCATCTGATCTAATCTATGCCATTTATTATGCCGTTGAATATGGCGCCAATATTATCAACATGAGTTTAGGCGGCTTCGATTATTCGTATAGTGAAGATCAAGCCATCCAGTATGCCCATGAAATGGGGTTGGTCATTGTCGCTTCAGCGGGAAATGAAGATACCTACTGGGATTCCTATCCTGCCTCCTATGATAATGTCATCTCGGTCAGTGCGACATCCAAGAAAGATCGAATCGCCGATTATTCTAATTATGGCTACAATATTGACCTAGCAGCACCTGGGGACTCGATTTATTCAACGCTTCCCTCTAAAAAATATGGATATATGACAGGAACATCGATGGCCGCACCCATCGTCACAGGGGTCGCAGCATTGGTATGGGGAAACAAGCCATCCTTAACGAATATACAAGTCGAAGAACGTTTATTCAGCACGGCCGATGATCTAGGAGACAAGGGAAAAGATGTCTTTTACGGGTATGGCCGCGTGAATGCCGAAAGAGCGGTTAACTACGTTGCTAAACCAATCGTCAATACCATCAAGGACAATGTCAAAACGATCACAGGTAAAGCTGAAAAAGGTTCGACCGTCACGGTCAAAAAAGGAAGCAGTCAGCTGGGAAAAGCAACCACGAACAGTTCAGGGACATTTAAACTATCTATAAAAAACAAACAAAAAGCAGGAACCAAGCTGTCCGTTACTGCCAAAAGCAAATCGGGATATTACAGTAAAACAAGATCTGTGACAGTCGTTACATCAAAAAAATAGCCAGAAGTAGTCTCCGAAGAAATTCGGGGGCTGTTTAAAACGCCCTCATACCAAAAAAAAGAGCCAAAGAAGAAGGCTCAAAAAAATGCTTATTTCTACTAACAGTCTGAATCGATTTGTACAAGCTGATAGTCAAGTACAGTGTTTCCTTCTTGCGCAGCTAACGTACCGCTTCTGCCAAAACAGTTCGTGATTATATTTTTATTTTCGGAATAGCTGACACGAATCTCATAGAATAACACGCCCGTTAAATTTGCATACATCACCGCTAAATTATTCGGCTCAAGAATATAAGGGAAAGTTACAGGCACATTGTTTCCAATCAGAACGGGAAGAAGAGTGGGATTGGAATACAAAGACCAGTTCCAAACCTCCACCCTGACTTGGTGCCTCCGATTATCCAAATTAACTAGATTGACCACAGCAGAAACGGTTCCCGGTTCTACCCGTAATACACCAGTCGATAACGTTACCCTTTTACTCACTAAAATCACTCCTTTCATATGAAGCTAGTAATACACTATGCATATTAGTAGAAAGGGAGTGGACAGGTCTCCTGAGAAGTGAAAATAAAGAGAGTAAGTAGTATCAATAATGGTAGATAATAGATAGGGTGCCGTTTAGCATATTAGGGGTGGTAGAGAACCTTTTTATGATGTTGTAGAGCATGAATAAAATAATTATGACTAGAATTACAAGGGATAATTAGTAGAAAACGTTGAATGCTTTTTTGGTAAATCGACTGTTGAAGGAATTGAAGAAACATATAACACTTTAATATTCTTTTATTATCTATTAGGTGAGCTAAACTTCTCTTTTTTACTTATAATAGCAATATATACTTACTTTAAAAATAGTTTGGAGTGGATATAACTAATGATCTTTAATGATATTTTATTAACTATGCTTTCAAGAGTGGATTCAGAAAAAGAAGTAACAGTATATGTTTTAGTAGAGGGACTGAAGGGAAAAATGAGCGGAATTATGGAAGGACCTTTACATGAGGGGCCGTAAGTGGGTCTTTCCGACTTTGCTCGTATTGTGGGCAATGCTGATATTCTTTTTTTCTACACAAACGTATGAGGAGCAGAGTCTTTCTTCTTTTTTAGGACAGTTCAATACTCCGTATTGGTATGAATTGCTTGAGGGCATTTCATTTATGTATGGTGGGGCTGAGGTGAGTGCTCATACCGCTGGGGTGGATGGTTTTCTTGAGTTTTTTATTCGAAAGGGTGCACATCTTTTTATCTTTTTTGTGTTTGGTTTTTTGACATTTGGTGTTTGGCGGGCTTTTGTGATGAACAAGGTTATTAGTTTCTCAGGAGCTATTGTTTGCGTGCTGCTTTATGCGAGCGCGGATGAGTTGCATCAGAAATTTACCGGAGGGCGAACGCCTTTGGTGCAGGACGTTATGATTGATACGTTTGGTGGTGTGTTAGGTATTTTGTTTTTTCTTCTGTTGAATAGATGGTGGAGACGTCCTTCACGAAAAAAGCGCGTCTAAATGCCTGCTTGTTTTTTTACTCCTCTCATATATAAAAGAATAGCCTTTCTGTAGGTGATGAGACGGAATAGAAGTCCAATTGGGATAGGAGCTCTTATAATCGCGATAGTAGTCGTTGGGGGCTGTATTTATTTTCTTTGGCCTAGTGGGCCTGAGCGGCTTGTCGATGAGTTTTATGAGTACGAGAGTGAGGCAGAATTCGGGAAGTCGTGGGATTTATTGAGTGCTGAAATGAAACTGCGGTTTCCGGATCGTGCGGATTATGTACAAAATCGGGCGCATGTGTTCTTACAACATATGGACGTGGAGACCTTTCAATATGAAGTGGGCCATTCGAAGAAAGTGAAGAATTGGCGCTTGGGCAAAGGTGGGAAGGTGCATAAAAGAGCGTATAGGATTCCTGTTACTCAGGTTTATGATTCTGGGTTTGGGTTGTTTACAATTGAACAAAACTTTTAGGTGGTGAAGGAAAAAGGCGAATGGCGTCTGTTTTGGGATTATTTATTTGAATAGATGCCTCTCCTTTTTCAACAGTTTAGCTCCTTTTATCGAAAAGGGAGAGGGTATTTATAAGGATATTGTTGAATGAAAGTATCATTCATGAAGCATATTTCATTCTAGAGCGGTCACTGATGGCCTTCAGAATAAACATTTTGTCTTGTTTGCTTAGCATTGCCCAACTACCTGCCTTGATTTTCATACAATCCACTCCTTTTATTTTTTGAAATGCGTTGTTTATAGTATGATGATTAGCAATACCTTCGAGTCCAAAGAATGTTGTGTCTAGTATTGAAATGTTCAAGGGGAAGAAGGAATTTCTTAGCTCTTATTAGATTATACCGTCTTTTTACATCTAATAAACAACAAAAATTCCAACAAATCTCTACATTAGGTGTCCATTTTTTGTCAGAATGTTGGATGGTCAAAATGAAAAAGCTGTCTGGATGCGGTCCAGGCAGCTTTTTCGTTTTGCGTTATTTGACGGTTAAATGTTCCTTTAATTTTGTTTGCACCTTTTTTTGTTCTTCTTCCGACACGAGATAGTAGTAGATTCCGTCGATTTTCGTTCCGGTACCGGTTATCGATGATTGGGTAATATTATTACTTGCGTCTCTATAGTTCTTTTGAATGTCCATCATGTCATCAAACGTCAAATTAGTCTGGATATTTTTACTTAGTGCGTCGAATACGTCGTCGTAACTCGTCAAGGTGGATATGCTCGCGCCTTCTTTGATGACTGCTTCGATGATGGCACGCTGTCTGGACTGGCGACCGAAATCACCGTTCGGATCCTCGTATCTCATTCTTGCATAGCTCAACGCTTCTTTTCCGTTCAGCTCGATAGTTCCTTTGTTAAAGGTCGTCCCATCTTCCGTGAAGTTCAAATCGTTCTGGACGGTGACACCGCCGACTGCGTCCACGATATCCTTGAAGCCTTCCATATTGATCTTCATATAGTAGTCGATCGGGATATCAAGGAAATTCTCGACCGTATCCATCGCCATTTCGGCTCCACCGAATGCGAAGGCATGGTTGATTTTATCCTGTGTACCGTGTCCGACAATTTTTGTACGGGTATCACGTGGGATGCTCAGCATTTTAACCGATTTCAGTTCTGGATTCACGGTTAAGACAATCATAGTATCCGACCGTCCTTTGTCGCCATCCCGTTCATCGACACCGAGCATCAGCATGCTAAAAGGCTCACGGTCCGATAGTGCGAGTTCTTTTGCTCGTTTATCTGTATTACGCTCTATGGGGGTATGCATGGTTTCTACGGTCTTTGTTAAGGAATTCCAGACGGAGAAAGCAAAAGCACCCCCGGCTAGTATAAAAAGAAGGACGATGATTCCGACAACTTTTAGCCAAGTTCGTTTCTTTTTCTTCTTTTTTTCATGTCTCATGTTACCCATCCTTCCTCACTCACTTAGTAATCCCTTTATCTATTATAGTGAATTATATATTGAAAAAATAGATAGTTTGTCAGATTATTATATATTATACATTTAATTCCTTTTAAACGAAAGTGAATGGGGGTAAGCTGTGAGTTGATGGGCGAGTAGGATACAAGGAAGAACTGTATAGGCTAATGGTCGGATATTAAATGAGTTTCGGAGTCCTCTTTCCTGTAAAAAAGCTATTGGTTATAATTACCACATAAGAAATTGTTGAAAATTTTATATTTTAGTAGGAAAATATAACTAATATCATTTAACTACTATTTTACATATGAAGGGAAATGAACGATGTGCGGAAACAAAGATACAAAAGATTTTTGATTGTTTTTGGGGCGATCATCTTCATGCTCTCGGTGGCAGGGAAAACGGATGTGCAGGCGGCGGCCATGAATCAAGCAAAGACGATCAAAGTGAACAGTCTGTATAAGGGAACTTTAGCGAATAAGAAGGGAATTTCTTACAAAGTGACTTTGCCAGAGGCGGGTAATGTCACGTTATCGATTAAGCGGAACGCGAAGACTTCTTTTGCGGGGCAGATCCAGAATAGCAAAGGCTACATCTATACGTTCGTTTATACGAAGAGGCAGGATGATACATCCGTGTTTGATGAAGTGCAAGTAGGTTTGCCGAAAGGGACGTACTATGTTTCCATCAATAATAGTGGCGGGCAAGTTTCCAAAGCTGATTATCAATTTACAACGAAGTACATAAAAAGTGATTATTATGAAAAAGAATCGAATGATAAGATAGCTACGGCAAATGCCATAAACCTGAATGCTACCTATAAAGGGGTCATCAGTCACTCGGATGATCGTGATATCTTTAAATTCGTTGTCCCGCAAAATGGGAATGTCACATTGGCGATGAAACAAAAACGTGACACGATTTGGCGTGGACATATAGAGAATACCAAGGGCGAGCCATTTGGTGAATTATATTCGAATGAAAACGGAAGCCTCACAACGTATATGAAAAAAGGGACGTATTACTTTTTGATGGAAAACTATGATGATTCCGTCGATGTTCCATATGAATTTACGATTTCAGATAGGAACGCCCCATTAACTGCTTCCCAAATCAAAGTGACGAACAATACAGGAAAAGCGGACGTTGTAAAAGTGAGTAATCTTAAAAAAGGCGATATCATCACTGTCTATAATGCACAAAGCAAAGGGAAAGTTCTAGGGAAAACGACCGCGAAAGGAACTTCCGTGAGCCTGACGGTCAACCAGCTTGGCAAAAAAACAGGTAAGGTATACGTGACCGTGACGAAATCACCTTTGAGAGAAAGTGATCGTGTAGCTCAAACCTTTAAGGGAGAAACCTCTCCTTCTGTGAAAACAAGCCAGGTAAAGGTGACGAATCATAAAGGCAAAGCCGATACCGTGGTATTCAGTTCCCTTGATAAAGGCGATGTGGTGAAAGTATACAATGCACAAAGCAAAGGGAAAGTGTTGATGAAAGGAACGGCTAAAGGCAAACAAATCACTCTTTCTATAAAACAGCTCGGAAAGAAAGCAGGCAAAGTATATATAACGACAACAAAGTCAGGGCAACTGGAAAGTGTCAGAGTTGCAATTTCTTATAAAAATGAAAAATAGAGGAAACCCCGGATGATGATCCGGGGTTATTTTTTTGTTATAGGCTTGGTTTTGGTCTTTTTTCGTGTAGTCTCTCTAGGTAAACGACGATTTACTGGAAAATGGGTGCGTAGAAGAGTCCGTAATAGAAAGCAGGCGCATATATATGCAGTACGGATATCACTAAAGTATAAATAACTATAACTATTGGAGGCTAAAGGAAAAATGGCAGAAATAATTAGTTTACCGTACCTTGAAGCTTTGCAGGGGAAATTTGTAAGAGTATTTAAAGGAGGGCCTGACTCAAGAGAAGGCAGGCTGATAGAAGTGAATGCAGAATATATCGTCCTTCTGACAGAAGATCGGCAACTTGTGTATTACACGATTGCACAATTGAAAATCGTAGTTGTGAACGCAAAAAAATCTCGTGAAGATCTTCTACCGCCTTTCGATGATGGATATGCATTCGCACCAACGTTCTTAGGTTTATTGGAAACACTAGATACTAGGTACGTTCAAGTGAATGGTGGTGGTCCAGCTTCAAAAATCGGGCGGATCATCGAGGTCACAGCAGAATTTATCGTGTTATCTACTAAAAAGGACGGGCTGGTTTTATTCCCGATTGCCCTTATTAAAAGCGTAGCTATTGTTGAGACTTCCTTCCATTCAAGATGGCCGGAGTTTCCAATCGTTGATATCCCGACGTTAAATGGGGCTCTTACACAATTGGTTTATTTCTGGATTTCGGTTCATGCAGGCGGTCCTGAAAAGGTCGAAGGTGTATTGATACAAGTGACTGAAGAGTATATTGTGGTCGTCAATAAAGACGAAATATTTTATTTAACCACAGGGCAAATCCAATCCATCGGACTGTTTTTCCCAAGGGAAAATGATGGTGGAGGAAATGGTAATGAAAGTTCATCGGACGAAAGCAGTTCTAGTTCGCATGAGAGTTCATCATCAAGTGAAAGCAGCTCGAGTGAAAGCAGTTCTAGTTCGTTTGAGAGTTCATCGTCATGTGAGAGCAGCTCGAGTGAAAGCTCATCATGTGAAAGCAGTTCCAGTTCGTTTGAGAGTTCATCATCATGTGAAAGCAGCTCCAGTGAGAGTTCATCGTGCGAATGTAAAGCCGTTGAAAGTTCATCATCATGTGAAAGTAGCTCGAGTGAAAGCTCATCATGTGAAAGCAGTTCCAGCTCGTTTGAGAGTTCATCGTCATCATGTGAAAGCAGCTCGCATGAAAGTTCAGACGTTTGTAAAAAACGTCGCCGTCGTCACAGAAAGGATCAAAGCAGACCACGCGTCAATACGTTTAAGAAATTGTGGCTAGAGAACCTGATCAAAGCTTCAAATACTTCCCTATAAAGATTGACCACACAGGTACAGCAACCATGAAGTTGTTGTGCCTTCTTATTAAAAGAGGACATGCTTTGGTAATGAATGTTCAAAATCTGTGCATGGAGGTATCTTAATAGCTGAATGTACGTAAAGGCATCCATGAAAATGGGCCAAGCCATGACAGTTTTTGCTAATCGTTGAACTAGTAAGCTACGGATTTCACTTATAAAAGAAGGAGGACCATACTTGTTATCAAAATATATTGGTCGGTATATGGATTTAGAACTCTCTGGGAATATTCGCGTGTATGGGAACTTAATAGAAGAAAGTGCAGACATCATCGTGCTGTATACGGGGGAGGTGTACCGTTATGTACCACATCGCCACATTAAGAACTATTCTTTTCCGATAATAGATGAGGAGATTGAAGGGGGAGCGGATCAGGAAATCAGTGAGTCGTCATTTCGGAAGATGCTTATGAATGCAAAAGGGGTTTTTGTGGAAATTTTGCTCAGTAAAGAGAAACCGATTTATGGATATATTGTGGGCATCATGAATAACTATTTCATTTTTCACTCTCCTGTATATAAAACGATGTTCATCTCGATGGAGCACGTAAAGTGGCTAACCGTTTGTGATAATGAAAAAGGTCCATACGGATTGAGCAAAAGTGAGCAGCTCCTTCAGGTTTCCAGTCTAAGCTGGGCACGCACCTTGGAGGAACAGCTGAAAAAGTTGACCGGTAAATTGGTGGTACTGGATTTAGGGCAGCACCATATGGATATAGGGAGAATCGTCCAACTGAAGGATCATGTCATCCAGATGATGAATGCACAAGGTGAAGTGTTCTATGTAAATATGCGACATGTGAAAAGCTTTCATTTTCCGCAATGAATAACTCCGGATCTCAGAGATCCGGAGTTATTTCTTTTTCTCGATATTTTCATACACCGAGGCGAGGGCTTGTTCGAATTTCCCGCTCTTTTTCGGTTGATAATATTTCTTATTGCGTAGTTTATTTGGTAAGTACTGCTGTTTCACCCATCCGCTTTCATAGTCGTGCGGATAGAGGTATTCTACGCCTCGGCCTAGTTCTGTGGCCCCTTTGTAATGTGCATCTTTCAGGTGGTCGGGCACGTCGCCGCTATGACCTGTACGGATATCGCCTAGTGCTGCGTCAATGGCTTTATAGGCGGTATTTGATTTCGGTGATAAACAGAGCTCAATCACGGAATTGGCGAGCGGAATGCGTGCTTCCGGGAAACCAAGTCGCTCGGCTGCCTCGACTGCTGAAAGGGCACGAGGACCAGCTTGTGGATTTGCCAGGCCAATGTCTTCATAAGCGATAACGACCAAGCGACGGGCGATGCTGACAAGGTCGCCAGCTTCTATCAATCGACCCAAATAATGAAGGGCAGCATTCACATCACTGCCACGGATGGATTTTTGGAAGGCGGACAGGACGTCATAATGAGCATCACCATCCTTGTCATGCGAAAAGCTCTTTTTCTGCATGCACTCTTCGGCAATTTTTACATCGATGACGATCGTTTCTGATTCGTCAGGCTCGGTAGAAATGACAGCGAGCTCGAGTGCGTTCAGGGCACTGCGGACGTCCCCGTTCGAAGCTGTTGCAAAATGTGCCAGGGCATCGGTGCTTACATCCGTTTTATATTGACCGAGACCGCGCTCCTCATCTAGGAGTGCGCGTTCGAGGGCTTTAATTATATCCATAACTTCCAATGACTTCAGCTCGAAAATCTGGCATCTGCTGCGGATGGCCGGATTGATGGCGTGATAAGGATTACTTGTCGTCGCGCCAATCAAGGTGATCATCCCGTTTTCGAGGTAGGGTAAGAGAAAATCCTGTTTCGCTTTATCCAGACGATGGACCTCATCGAGTAGCAGGATCACTTTACCGGACATCTTGGCTTCGGCGGCAACGATTTCCATGTCTTTCTTGTTATTGGTTACGGCGTTCAGTGTCCGGAATGCAAACTTAGTGCTACCGGCAATGGCGCTCGCAATCGATGTTTTCCCAATTCCGGGAGGACCGTACAGAATCATCGAAGATAGCTGTTTGGCCTTGACCATCCTTGCTATAATTTTTCCTTCGCCGACGAGATGCTCCTGCCCGATGATTTCATCAATCGAACGTGGCCGCATCCGGAAGGCAAGCGGTTTAATATTCATGGGACACCTCTCCTTTTTATATAAGGTATCACAATTGTAGGGGGAAATGCTCTGAATATGCGTTTGGGGGAGGAGAATTCGACGGTTGGACGGCGTAATTCAACATTCAGCAGGATAATTCAACATTCAAAGCAATAATTCAACATTCACGCCATTTATTCAACATAAGCGAATCCAAGAGATACATCCTACCCTTCGTCTGTCCTATATGGCCTAAGTTAAGGGAAAGCAATAAATTCTTTGCGCTGGATGAAGATTGTAGTTGGAGGAAGCGGCGACATTCGCCGTTGGTAATCGTAGGTTTGATGAGGATTGCATAATCCTGAAGTGCAGGTATATGTGCATCATATGACGAAGACGGACATGTGCGGCATACCCATTTTCTTAATCGCCTTTCCATGGAAAAGTTACAACAATGAGGGCAATATACATCGGTTTGCAGGGACTCTCTAGGGATTTTATAGATATCTAAAAGGTTCGGTAGATGAGGGGTATGTTCTTTCATGAATAAAGCGGATACTTTTTTCAGCGCTTTAGGTGTAAGGATTTTTTTAATATATTTTCCCTTGAATTCGCCAATTTTTAAAAGCAGATAATCTTTACGTATAACTTTTTTGTTCATATTTGTATTGGAAGCCCGCACAATAGCTGACGAATTGGCACTCACGACTAACGTTTCCACTGGAAGCTTAGTGTATGACTTGGATTTCAACCAAGCTAACAGCTGTTGGCGCTGCCGGTCCACTTGCAAAATTGGATCGTCAAACGCTTCTGTTTTTCCGTCTGCTTTCGTTCGAATCAGTTGATTGAAAGTCTGATCAAAATAGATTTCACCAGCGATGTTTTTCACTTCAAGAATGAGGAGAAAGTATGGAGTGAGAATGAGGATGTCCATTTGGAAGGGGTAGGGGGTTCCAAGGAGACGGAGGTCATGAAAGATTAAATACTCTTTTTCAGGAAGTGCTCTTAGTGCGGAAATGACTCGTTGTTCGCCTTTGTAACCGGCCATGTTTTTGTTGAAGTCTGAGGTTAAGATAGGTTGTAAGTGATGACTGCTGGGCAAACGCCTTATAAGTGCTTCAAGCATGCAAGTTTTTATAGGAATCTCGCAATCTTTAATAATCATGGATATCACTCCTTATGGTTTATGATAATCATTCTATATCTTTTGCAAAATCCCTTTTGATTTTCCTGGAATTCGACGTTCATGTTCAATAATTCAACATTCAACCGATTATTTCAACATTCACAGCGATAATTCAACACTTACGCTATTTTCCCGACCTCTCCAATTAGAATAATTTGACAAATACAAAGTGGGTGAATGCATTTCTAACGGGGATATGCTATAATTTCAAGAGAATTTAGTAACGGATTAATAATTTGAGGTGTATATAAATGAAGATATCTACTAAGGGCCGGTATGGCTTGACGATCATGATTGAACTTGCTAAGCATTACGGAGAGGGACCGAAGAGTCTGAAGTCGATTGCTCAAACGCATAATTTGTCCGAGCATTATTTGGAGCAGCTGATTGCGCCCCTTCGTAATGCAGGATTGGTGAAGAGTGTTCGTGGGGCATATGGCGGGTATGTCTTAACGAAAGATCCTCATGAGATTACTTCCGGTGATGTTATTCGCGTATTGGAAGGACCGATTACCCCGGTTGAAGGAATCGAGGATGAGGAGCCGGTGAAGCGCCAGCTGTGGATCAGGATTCGCGATGCCGTTAAAGAAGTACTGGACAATACGACATTGGTCGACTTGGCCAACTATAAGGACAATGGTGAAACGAACGATTACATGTACTATATATAAGTTGAGCTAAGATTGATAATATGAAGCAAAAATACCTATTCTAAAGGGTTCTATCTTAATAATCATGTATCTGAGTTATTGGACTACTGGTTGATTTAAAGGTAAAATCCTATGGGAATAGGCATTTTTTTGCAAGTTTAATTTTAAACACTAGAGTCAACTATTCTATGGAGGCGACAAATAAGTGAACAGAATATATTTAGATCATGCTGCGACTTCACCGATGCATCCGAGTGTGATTGATAAGATGATGTCAGTCATGAGCCATGACTTTGGGAATCCGTCGAGCATTCATGCGTTTGGGCGGGAAGCGCGCCATGTTTTAGATGAAGCGCGTTCGAATATTGCCGCAAGCATTAAAGCCGGACGGAATGAAATCATTTTTACAAGTGGTGGAACGGAAGCGGATAATACGGCGATAATCGGGGCTGCGCATGCGAATAAGGAAAAAGGCAAGCACATCATTACGACAGAGATTGAGCATCATGCCATATTGCATACATGTCAATTCCTAGAGAAGTCAGGCTTTGAAGTCACTTATTTACCTGTGGATGAAGCGGGGCTTATTTCGGTTGTTGATTTAAAAGCAGCATTGCGGGATGATACGATTTTGGTTTCTGTCATGTTTGGTAATAATGAAGTGGGCACGATCCAGCCAATTGCTGAAATCGGACAGCTATTGAAGGAACATCAAGCCCTTTTCCATACGGATGCGGTGCAGGCATATGGCCTCATTCCCATCAATGTCCGTGAGCTGGGCGTGGATTTGTTGAGTGTTTCCGCTCATAAAATCAATGGGCCAAAAGGAACCGGCTTTTTATATATGCGTGATGGATTGAAATTCCCTCCTCATTTATACGGTGGCGAACAGGAACGGAAGCGGCGCGCTGGAACGGAAAGCGTCCCTGCGATTGCTGGCTTTTCGGAGGCGGTGTCCATTGCTCAACGTACGATGGAGAAGAAAACGGAGCAATACAACCATTTCAAAGACGTATTGCTTGCCGTTTTTGATGAGGCGGAGGTACAATATGAGATTAACGGATCGAGGGAGCATGTGCTGCCACATGTGCTGAATGTGAGTTTTCCTGGTACGAATGTTGAATCGATGCTCGTGAATTTGGACTTGGCTGGTGTTGCGGTATCAAGCGGGTCTGCTTGTACGGCCGGATCCATAGAACCGTCGCATGTTTTGGTCGCGATGTTCGGAAAAGGTTCGGAGCGGACGAAGAATGCAATTCGATTCAGCTTTGGTCTGAACAATACCGAGCAGGAAGTCAGGGAAGCTGCTGAGGCAACCGTTAAGATTGTAAAAAGATTGGTACAACTATAATTTTATTTAAATAGATGAGGTGACAGAATGAAGAAAGCACCACAAGACACCCGTGTAGTCGTAGGGATGTCAGGAGGCGTCGATTCTTCTGTGTCTGCCCTGCTTTTGAAAAACCAAGGCTATGACGTGGTCGGGATTTTCATGAAAAACTGGGACGATACGGATGAAAACGGAGTCTGTACAGCAACGGAAGATTACAATGATGTCATTGCCGTTTGTAATCAGATCGGGATTCCATATTATGCGGTCAATTTTGAAAAACAATATTGGGACAAGGTCTTCACCTATTTCTTGGAGGAGTACAAGGCGGGACGGACACCGAATCCGGACGTGATGTGCAATAAGGAAATCAAGTTCAAGGCATTCCTTGAGCATGCGGTGAGCCTGGGTGCCGATTATGTGGCGACAGGTCATTATGCACAGGTTAAGTATCAAGATGGCGAGTACAAAATGCTTCGCGGTGTGGATAATAACAAGGATCAAACGTATTTCCTGAACCAGTTAACGCAAACACAACTGGAAAAAGTCATGTTCCCGCTAGGGCATATCGATAAGAAGGAAGTTCGTGAAATTGCGAAGGAAGCGGGTCTTGCAACGGCAACGAAGAAAGATTCGACAGGTATTTGCTTTATCGGGGAACGCGATTTCAAAGGCTTCTTGAGTACGTATCTGCCGGCACAACCCGGTCAAATGACGACGATGGATGGCAAAGTCATGGGGAAACATGATGGGTTGATGTACTACACGATCGGCCAGCGCCATGGTCTTGGTATCGGCGGAAGCGGCGAGCCTTGGTTCGTAGCGGGTAAAGACCTGAAAAACAATGTTCTATATGTGTGCCAAGGCTTTGACAATGACGTCCTATACTCTGATTCACTGAAGGCTGTGAAGATGAGCTGGGTGGCAGAACATATGCCTGCAACGGAATTTACGTGTACGGCGAAATTCCGCTACCGTCAAGTGGATAGCGGCGTTTCGGTGAAAGTATTGGAAAACGGCGATGTTGAAGTTGTATTTGACGAGCCGGTTCGTGCGATTACACCAGGTCAGTCGGTCGTATTTTATGACGGTGAAGTCTGCCTAGGTGGCGGTACGATCGATGAAGTGTTTAAAAAAGGTGAAAAACTGACTTACGTAGGGTAAAATAAGCATGTCCCCAGCTGTATTTGCGGTTGGGGATTTTGTTTGCATTGTGAAAGACTGGCAATGCACGTACATACATAAAAAAATCAAATAGCATATGCTATACTTTTTAATAAAAAATGGAGCGTGATTGGTGATGGATAAGAATCAACAAGGTATTGAGTTTATGCAACAAGGAAAATATGAGGAAGCGGCGAAAGTTTTTAATGAAGCGATTGAGGAAAATCCTACTGAGCCGGTTGCCTACATAAACTTTGGGAATGTGCTGACTGCAGTTGGCGAGACGGATAAAGCTGTTAAGTTCTATAAAAAGGCGATTGAGCTGGATGAAAATGCAGCCGCTGCTTATTATTCGTTAGGAAACTTATATTACGAAGTCGATTCCAAATTGGTTGAAGCGAAGGACATGTTCGAGAAGGCAATCCGTTTGGGCCTTGATAACAGTGATGCATACTTCATGCTTGGACTGACATTGATGGCGTTGGATCAGCCAAAATTGGCGATGCCTTATTTGCAAAGAACGGTGGAATTGAGTCCTGAAGATGTGGATGCAAGATTCCAATTTGCACTTTGCCTGGCTAATGCGGAATTGTATGAAGAATTGATCAAGCAGTTGAATCTAGTGGTGGAACAAGATTCAAATCATGCGGATGCTTATTATAATTTAGGTGTGGCGTATGCTGGGTACAAGGAAGATTCCGAGGCTGCGATCGGTTATTTTGAAAAAGCTCTAAAAGCACAGCCAGATCATATGTTAGCGGCACACGGCAAGAAACTGATGGAAGAAATGTCTGCTGAATAAATAGACAAAAGAAACATGTGAAGGGTGGGGAGAAGCGTTGGCCCAGCAGGATTCGATGGATTTGTTTTCAGAAGAGAAAATGTTTATGAAAGGCCGCCATCTAGTGACGATCTTTCATAATGAAGATAATATGTATTCGGTCGTCCGAATCCGTTTGAATGAGACAAATTTGAATTATGATGAGAAGGAAGCGGTCGTTACTGGGTATTTTCCGAGGATGCATGAGGATGAGGTGTATATATTCTATGGGGCGCTTAAGGAGCATCCCAGGTTTGGCCTTCAGTTTCATGTTGAGCATTTTCGCAAGGATCTTCCTCAGTCCAAGGAGGGGGTCGTCAGCTATTTATCCGGTGAACTATTCAAGGGCATCGGGAAAAAGACAGCCGAGAGCATCGTTGATAAGCTCGGGGAGAACGCGATTTCTAAAATCCTGGCCCAGCCATCCATACTTGATGATATTCCGAAACTCACTGGGGAAAAAGCGAAGAGCCTCTACGATACATTAGTCGAACATCAGGGTCTTGAACAGGTGATGATTGCCCTGAATCAATATGGCTTTGGTCCCCAGCTTTCGATGAAAATCTACCAAATGTATAAGCAGGATACCGTCACGATGCTACAAGGTAACCCTTATAAGCTTGTGGAGGATATTGAAGGGATTGGTTTTGGACGGGCGGATGAGCTTGGCCATCAGCTGGGCATATCCGGCAGTCATCCCGACCGTATCAAGGCTGCATGCTTGTATACGCTCGAATCTCAATGCCTGCAGGACGGGAACATATATATGGAGGCCGAGCAGCTGTTAGAAGGGGTCAAAAGGCTTTTAGAAGAGAATAAGCGGGACCGGATTGAGTTCAGCAGCATTTCCACGGAAATAATCGAATTAACGGAGGAGGGTAAAATCGTTGTGGAGGATCAGCGAATTTATTTGCCGTCCCTCTATTATTCGGAAAAGGGAATCGTGGCGAATATCAAGCGCCTGCTTGCTCAAACGGAGTATGAAGATCAATTTCCCGAATCGGAATTTCTACTTGCGCTAGGTAAGCTGGAGGAGCGGCTCAATGTTTCCTATGCACCTGCGCAAAAGGAAGCGATTCAAACGGCCCTGGAGTCACCGATGCTGATCTTGACGGGTGGTCCGGGTACGGGGAAGACCACTGTCATTAAAGGGATTGTCGAGTTATATGCGGAACTTCATGGCGTATCCATGGACATCCACGATTATAAAAAAGAAGGGGCCGATCCTTTTCCCTTCGTGCTTGCGGCTCCTACAGGCCGTGCGGCAAAACGGATGGCGGAATCTACGGGGCTGCCGGCGGTAACGATCCATCGATTGCTTGGTTGGAACGGGAGCGAGGGCTTTGCCCATGATGAAGATAATCCGTTGGAAGGTCGAATCGTCATCATTGATGAGGTTTCCATGGTGGATACGTGGCTGGCCCAAAAACTGTTAAAAGCCTTGCCGGAAAATGTCCAGTTGATTTTGGTGGGTGATGAGGATCAGCTTCCATCGGTCGGGCCAGGTCAAGTGCTGAAGGATTTGCTCGGTTCCAATTGCGTGCCGACTGTCAGTCTTGAGCATATATACCGGCAGGCGGATGGTTCATCGATCATCGAACTGGCCCACGATATAAAAAAAGGACGGCTACCGGATGATGTGACGAAGCAACAGGCCGATCGATCGTTCATTCGCTGCCAGACTGGCCAGATTGCTCAAGTGATAGAGAAGGTCGTCGCCAATGCCAGGACGAAGGGCTTCACGGCAAGGGACATTCAGGTTCTGGCACCAATGTACCGGGGACCTGCAGGGATTGATGCATTGAATAAGATGCTGCAAGAAGTCTTTAATAGCAATAAGGATGAAAAGCGGCGCGAAATCAAGTTTGGTGACGTCGTTTACAGGACCGGTGATAAAGTTCTCCAGCTGGTGAATCAGCCGGAGGAGGGTGTCTTCAACGGAGATATGGGTGAAATCGTCTCGATCCTGTTCGCGAAGGAAAACACAGACCATGTGGATAAGGTGATTATCTCGTTTGAAGGCATTGAAGTAACGTACACGAAGCAGGATCTGAACCAAATTACGCATGCGTATTGCTGCTCTATCCATAAATCACAGGGAAGTGAATTTCCAATCGTGATTTTACCAGTCGTGAAGAGTTACTACCGGATGCTACGCCGGAATTTATTGTATACGGCCATAACCCGAAGCAAGAGTTTCCTGATCCTGTGCGGAGAAGAAGATGCATTCCGCCTTGGCATTGAGCGGAATGACGAAATGCGCAGGAAAACGACCTTGCTTGAAAAGCTCCGGGAAACCTTGGATGGAGACAAGGAAGCGGTCGAGATGGATGGAAAAGTAGAAGTGCCGATTCAAGGGGAGAGCTATTTCGATATACTCATGCACACTGATCCGATGATTGGTATGGACGGTATGACACCATATGATTTCATGGAGCCGAAGATGTAATCTTCGGCTTTTTTATGGTGTTTTAGTTTATAACTCATAGATTTAGTGGAATAAATATAGAATGTAATGATACTTAGTAAAAAATGAGGGGGATACAGAATGAAAAAAGGGTGGTTAATCGGACTAGTTGTCGTGGTCCTGCTTATCATTTTTGGCGCGACTTCCTATAACAGTCTCGTCAGCAGCAGTGAAGATGTGGACAATAAGTGGTCGCAGGTAGATAACCAATTAAAGCGAAGGGCAGATTTAATACCGAACCTTGTGGAAACGGTAAAAGGATATGCCTCACATGAAACGGAGGCCATTAAAGCGGTCAGTGATGCTCGCGCGAAATTAGCGGGTGCGAATACAACCGAGGATGCCATCGATGCCGATCAAGAAATGAGTGGGGCATTGAGCCGGCTCTTGGTGGTCGTGGAGAAGTATCCGAATCTAAAGGCCAACGAGAATTTCAAAAGTCTGATGGACAGCCTAGAAGGAACAGAGAATAGGTTGACGGTCGCGAGAAAGGATTATAACGATGAGGTCACCACGTACAACAAGACCATCAAACGCTTTCCGAAGAACCTGATGGCAGGCATGTTCGGTTTCGATGCAAGACCTTATTATGAAGTGAGTGAACAAGATAAAGAAACGCCAAAGGTTGATTTTGGGAGCGATAAGTAATGAAAAAGCTTGCTGTGTTTGCGCTCCTTTTACTTTTCACTTTCAACTTTGCAAACGTAGTCGCAGCAGAACCGAATATCCCAAAACCAGTTGGTGATATCTATGTCCAAGACTTTGCCGGTGTATTGAATGACCAGGAAAAAGCCGAACTGATTAATTTGGGAAAGAGATTGGAAGATGCAACTAAAGCCCAGGTAGCCGTATTGACCGTTGACTCCATGGAAGGCTCCGAAATCGAAGAATACTCTGTCGAGGCCTTAAGGGCATTCAAACTTGGTGATGCAGATTTGAATAATGGGGTCCTTCTTGTCCTTGCCGAGGAGGAAAAGAAAATCCGTATCGAAGTGGGGTACGGATTGGAAGGTGCCATTACGGATATTAAATCAGGACAGATTTTGGACAATGTCGCCATTCCCTATTTAAAGGAAAACCAATACAATCTTGCTCTGACTGAAACATATAAGGCGATCTATAACGAGGTTTTAAAGGAATATGATTTAGGCGAAGATTTTTATCAAGATTATGCCGTTCAACCCGAAGAAAACACACAGCTATCGGGCATTCAGATTTTCCTCATCATCATCGTAGCCATTATTGTGGTCTTTTTGGACGCTAAACTGTTCAAAGGATTTTTCCTTCAAACCTTACTCAATATCCTCTTGATGTTCATCAGTCGCGGAGGCGGAGGGGGCGGCCGTGGTGGTGGCGGTCCTCGAGGCGGAGGCGGAGGAAGCTCGGGAGGCGGAGGTTCCAGCAGGGGTTGGTAGAAGGCAAGGCCGGGAAACCGGTCTTTTTTTTGCGTATAAAAGTAATGGAAAACCTTTCAGTACATGTATTGGACGGGTGCTAGAAATACTAAAAATGTTCGGAGGGGCGGGATGACTTTGCGGACGTTTTCTATATTGAAGGGGTTGCCGGTTTTCACTGCCCAGGGAGAGAGGATTGGGACAGTCCATGATTTGTCCCTATCGGATGCCGGGCATGTGAACGGTTTGGTCATCCATCGGCAAGCATTGTTCAAGAAGGTTGTTCTTATGACGCTGGATGATATCTTGTCTTTTGGGCCTGATGGGGTCGTCTTACAACAGGATACAACACCAAAGAAAGTGATGGACGATTCCATTTGGTTCACAAAGGATGAGGTAGTGGGACGTATGCTTCTTTCAGAGATGGGCGACGAGCTAGGGCTACTGCAGGATGTATATTTCCTGGAAAAAATGGGCACGATTATAGCGTATGAAACAACGGATGGTTTTTTCTCGGAATCGACAGTGATTGAGTCAAAACAGCCACCTACTTTAGGGAAGGATGCCATCATTGTTTCAGTTTATGAACAGTGAGGTGTCCTATTTTGGAAATACAATGTCCGAATTGTCGCAGTAAAGATGTCGGGAAAATTGGCGTCAATCAATTCTATTGTTGGAATTGTTTTATTGAAATGACCATTTCTGATGGAATCATTAATACGCACCAGGTCGAAGAAGATGGAAGTTTAAGCTCTTTGGATGACTTGTTCGAGGAAAATGACCGCCGCTTCAAATGTAATTAACGGAAGAGGTGCTTGTAATGGCTAGAGGGTTCATGAACATGATGAATTCCAAAACGATCAACAAGAGAATGAAGAAATTACGCAAGAAAATAAAATCGATGCTCTAATTCCTTTAGGTGAAATGATTTCCAAAAAGCGATGCAATCCGTGTGATTGCATCGCTTTTTCTAGTGATATGTATGAAAAACTATTTCACTTCCAATAATAAACGGGCGAGGAGATGGTAAGCATGAGTTTTCGTGTGAAATGGTTTTATCGGCTCGGATTTATCCTGCTCTTATTTTTCATCATCTATATTTTTATGAAACTGAAGCCAATGTGGGGACCTGCTGTTTCTGTGCTTATAACAGTATTCCTGCCATTTTTCATAGGGGCATTCATTAGTTACTTGCTGCATCCCGTTGTGGAATTTCTGAATGAGAGAGGGATGCGCCGTTGGTTATCAATTGTGATTATTTATCTGCTATTTTTCGGTGGGATTGGATTTGCGGTATATATGGGAATTCCCATGATGACCAGTCAGGTACGGGAGCTTTCTGAGAGCGTACCGGAACTCGTCGAGCAATATCGGAGCAGGGTGGAAAAGCTCAATCACCAAACGGCAGACTGGCCGTTCGGTATCCATGAACGTTTCGAAGAAGGGGTTGTCCTTTTTGAAGATTGGTTAAGTTCCATACCAGAAAAAGTAATGGAGTTCGCCCTGAAGCTGTTTGATTTCATCCTTCTGATTGGATTAATCCCTTTCATTGCTTTTTATATTCTAAAAGACTTTGCTTCATTGAAAAAAATGGCGTGGTTCATGACGCCGAAAAAGTGGCGCAAGCAGGGGCGTGCCTTCGTCCAAGAGGTCGATGCTTCACTTGGTGGATACATTCGCGGACAAATCATCGTATGTGCGGCGATAGGGGTGATTTCTTCGTTGCTTTTTTGGATTGTCGGGATGGAATATCCCTTATTGCTTGGCGCCATCATCGGGGTAACCAATGTAATTCCCTATTTTGGCCCTATCATCGGGGCCATTCCGGCTGTCATCATTGCAGCAACCATTTCTGTGAAAATGGTGATTATCATCGTGGTCATCGTGATCATTCTGCAATTCCTTGAAGGAAATATCTTGTCGCCCCTCATTGTCGGAAAAAGCCTCCATATGCACCCCCTTTTTATCATGTTTGCTCTATTGGCAGGTGGTGAGGTGGGGGGCATTCTTGGAATGGTGCTTTCGATTCCGATACTGGCGGTTCTGAAAGTTTCCATACAGCAAGCAAGCGTCCACTTCAGAAAGAAGCCGCCGCTTATTGACAAATAAAAGTCTTGTGAATATAATCCAATACATAAGATAATTCGTTGAAGGACGAAGTATGCTGAAGACCATTTAGAAGAGAGGTGTCCCCTTAGGCTGAAAGGGACTGCCAGGTGAAGATCAGCAGAAAGCTAGTCCCGAGAGCAGCTAATACCTGCCGTCTTGCCGCGTTAAGGCATTTATGAAGGTGATGGACGAGTTGTTTTGTGTCCATAATCAGGGTGGTACCGCGAGTTGACTCTCGTCCCTGTTTTGGGATGGGAGTTTTTGCTGTGCTCAAAATTACATATTTTTTAGAGGAGGATATATAGATGAAGTTTTTAACTGGCGCTCAAATCCGCCAAATGTATTTAGATTTCTTTAGTGAAAAAGGTCATAACATCGAACCGAGTGCGTCATTGGTTCCTCATGAGGATCCATCATTACTTTGGATCAATTCTGGGGTAGCAACGTTGAAAAAATATTTTGACGGACGGGTGATTCCGGAAAATCCAAGAATTACGAACGCTCAAAAAGCGATTCGTACAAATGATATTGAGAACGTGGGGAAAACTGCACGCCATCATACATTTTTCGAAATGCTTGGAAACTTCTCCATCGGAGAATATTTCAAGGAAGAAGCGATTACTTGGGCTTGGGAATTTTTGACCGATGAAAAGTGGATCGGATTCGATAAAGAAAAGTTAGCAGTGACAATTCATCCGGAAGATGAAGAAGCATTCGAAATCTGGAATAAGAAAATCGGCATTCCTGCTGAACGAATCATTCGCTTGGAAGAAAATTTCTGGGATATCGGCGAAGGTCCGAGTGGCCCGAATACGGAGATTTTCTATGACCGTGGACCTGAATACGGGGATGACCCGAATGATCCGGAACTTTTCCCGGGTGGCGAAAATGAACGTCATCTAGAAGTTTGGAACCTTGTCTTCTCTCAGTTCAATCATAATCCGGACGGTTCTTACACACCGCTGCCAAAGAAGAATATCGATACAGGCATGGGGCTAGAACGTATGGCATCCGTCGTGCAAAATGTGGCAACGAATTATGA
Source organism: Peribacillus sp. NPDC097675 (assembly GCF_050277655.1). Taxonomy (NCBI): domain Bacteria; kingdom Bacillati; phylum Bacillota; class Bacilli; order Caryophanales; family Bacillaceae; genus Peribacillus; species Peribacillus sp. NPDC097675. The sequence continues at coordinate 278,826 of NZ_JBNNSK010000001.1, forward strand.
TACGGACCTTTTCATTCCAATCATCCGTGCGGTTGAAGAAATCTCCGATGTGAAATATGGTGTCGATGCCGAGAAAGATGTGGCCTTTAAAGTTATCGCCGATCATATTCGTACAGTAGCATTCGCTGTTGGCGATGGTGCGCTTCCATCCAATGAAGGCCGCGGCTATGTATTACGCCGTTTGCTGCGTAGAGCGGTTCGTTATGCAAAGCAAATCAACATCAACCGTCCATTCATGTTTGAGCTAGTGACAGTGGTGGGCGAAATCATGAAAGATTTCTACCCAGAAGTTCTTGATAAAAAGGACTTCATTGCGAAAGTGGTCAAGAATGAAGAAGAGCGTTTCCACGAGACACTTCATGATGGACTTGCAATCCTTTCTGACGTCATCAAGAAGGAAAAAGAAAAAGGCAACACGATCATTCCTGGTAGCGATGCATTCCGTCTGTATGATACATATGGCTTCCCAATTGAATTGACGGAAGAATATGCGGAAGAAGAAGGCATGACAGTTGACCAAGAAGGCTTTGCTAAAGAAATGGAAGCACAGCGTGAACGTGCACGTTCAGCGCGTCAAGATGTAGATTCCATGCAAATCCAAGGTGGAATATTAGGTGAAATCAAAATCGAAAGTGAATTCGTCGGATATGATCAAGCTTCAGTGGAAGCGAAAATCGTGGCCATCGTGAAAAATGGAGAGCTTGCAACAGAAGCGCATGAAGGCGAAGATGTTCAGGTGATCCTGGATCAAACTCCATTCTATGCGGAAAGCGGCGGCCAAATTGCCGATAAAGGAACGCTTGTGAGTGAATTGGTGAAAGTGGATGTCCTTGATGTTCAAAAAGCACCGAATGGACAAAATCTGCACCGTGTTACTGTAACGGCTGGTACGTTAACGACTGATTCAACAGTCATGGCAGCGGTCAATCAGGAAAACCGTATTCAAATCACGAAAAATCATACAGCTACACACCTTCTGCATCAAGCTTTAAAGGATGTCTTAGGAACGCATGTTAATCAAGCTGGATCACTTGTACAAGCTGAGCGCCTTCGCTTTGACTTCTCACACTTCGGTCAGATAACGGCAGAAGAAATCGAGCAAATCGAAGCGATTGTAAATGAAAAGATTTGGCAAAGCTTACAAGTGAATACGGACTATAAAAATATCGAAGAAGCAAAAGCAATGGGTGCGATGGCACTATTCGGAGAGAAATATGGCAAGATTGTCCGCGTCGTTCAAATCGGCGATTACAGCCTAGAGCTTTGCGGTGGTGTCCATGTTCCGAATACAGCGGTCATTGGCTTATTCAAAATAGTTTCTGAAAGTGGCATCGGGGCGGGTACACGCCGAATCGAAGCAGTAACTGGTGCTGGAGCCTATAACTTGATGGCTGACCAAATCCATGTCTTGAAGGACGCAGCTGCTAAACTGAAAACGAATCTGAAAGATGTTCCGGCACGAATCGAAACCATCTTGGCGGACGCGAAAGAACTTCAACGTGAAAACGACAGCCTGGCTGCTAAATTGAGCAATATTGAAGCCGGAAGCCTTGTTTCAAACGTGAAAGAAATCAATGGCGTTAAAGTCTTGGTGGCCAAAGTCCAAGCCACTGACATGAATAACTTACGTGCAATGGCAGACGACCTAAAACAAAAACTTGATTCAGTGATTATCGTGCTAGGATCGGCTCAAGGTGATAAAGTCAACTTAATAGCCGGAGTGACGAAGGATTATATCGAACGTGGTTTCCATGCCGGTAAATTGATCAAAGAAGTCGCAACACGTTGCGGTGGCGGTGGCGGTGGACGACCGGATATGGCCCAAGCAGGTGGTAAAGACCCAGAAAAATTAGATGCGGCCCTTAATTTTGTTGAAGAATGGGTCTTATCGATTTCATAAACGGTGAAAAGTGTTGTACAATGAGGTAATGATGGAATTCTAAGACGCTGAGGAGAGGTGTATGATCATGAGTTCCTTTGATAAAACGATGAAATTCAATTTTCCTGAAGAACCTTTCGAAAGAGATGTTCAGCAAGTATTGTCAAAAGTGTATGTCGCTTTGCAGGAAAAAGGGTATAATCCGATTAACCAGATTGTCGGTTATTTATTATCGGGTGACCCGGCCTATATCCCGCGCCATATGGATGCTCGCAACATCATCCGCAAGCTTGAACGCGATGAAATCATTGAAGAATTGGTCAAGTCGTATCTTAAGAACCATCGAGAGGAATATTAATGCGCACAATGGGTCTTGATTTAGGTTCAAAAACCATCGGTGTCGCGGTGAGTGACGCGATGGGTTGGACTGCACAGGGATTGGAAACAATCAAAATTAACGAAGCTGGAAATGACTTCGGCTTTAAACGCCTTAAGGAAATCATACAAGAACACGAAGTTTCTAAAATCGTCCTTGGTCTCCCGAAAAATATGAACGGAACCATTGGTCCGCGCGGCGAAATCAGTCAAGAATTCGCGACGCGTTTAGAAAGAAAATTTAAGCTGCCGGTGTTTCTCTGGGATGAACGGTTGACAACGATGGCAGCGGAACGTGTCCTTCTCGAGGCGGACGTGAGCCGAAGCAAACGCAAGAAAGTCATTGATAAAATGGCAGCTGTCATGATTCTACAAGGTTTCTTGGACAGACAAACAAATTCAATATGAGGTGAAGATAAATGGAACACGGCGAAAACAATATTACAGTAGTAGACGAGAACGGAAACGAACAGCTTTGTGAGATCTTATTCACATTCGATTCAGAGAAATTCAATAAATCTTACGTACTTTACTACCCAATGTCAGCTGAAGATGACGAGGAAGAAATCGAAATCCACGCTTCATCATTCACACCAAGCGAAGATAGTAAAGATGGCGAACTTGCTCCGATCGAAACGGAAGAAGAGTGGGATTTAGTAGAGGAAATGTTGAATACATTCCTTGATAATGAAGAAGCAGAAGAAGAAGGAAGATAATTTACACTGAAACTGACCTCGTAACTAAGGTCAGTTTTTTTATTGTGCACGCATGCCCTATCTTTTCTCTACAAACAAGAGAATAAAAGTGGCGAATGGACCTAAGACTAATGATAATAAAAACCAATGCAAACCCGTTCTGTTTTTACCCTGGGCAATCCCGGCATTGATCAGTGCCAACGTTCCCCATCCCACGACATAGGAATTATCCATTTTTTCACACCCTTCCATACTGGATGAATTTTATCATGATTAAACCAATTTTTGTATGGATTTTGATAGCTTTAAACAGGTGATTATGAAAATTCATTGTATGTTACATAAGTGAACCTATCACTCTTTTCCTATGAAATGCCTATCTTCTATTGACAAAACTAGCGATCATTTGCCATAAATAGAGTAGGAATGAAGGTAGTTATACAAAAAACATGTATTTATTTGTTGATTTTAGTATAATATTCGAAGCAAAGTTATAATTAGAGAAAGCATCTTCTAGAAAACATTCTGTAGTTGGTGTGCAGTTTGCAGGGGGAATTGAAATGGATGAAAAGAATCAAAAGCAATCTAAAAAACAACATATTCGAATGAAGATGCTAGAACAACAAGGGGAAGCCAGGCTTGTTCGTAAAATTATCATGATTACGATTGCTGCACTTATTTTAATAGTGGGGATAGTCGTGCTTGTGGGATTCTTATATATCAACTCGGCGATGAAGCCCGTTGATCCAGAGGACGATACGATTAAGACTGTGAAAATTCCGATAGGTTCTACCATTAGTGATATTTCATTATTGCTTGAAGAGCAGGACATCATCAAAGATGCACGTGTTTTTAAATATTATATTAAATTCCGAAATGAATCGGGGTTTCAGGCAGGGGAGTATAAGCTTTCTCCATCCATGCCGATTAAGGATATCGTGACCAGCATCAAAACCGGAAAACTCATGAAAGAGGCGGTTCTTAGGATAACGATTCCGGAAGGCAAACAGCTTGTTCAAATAGCCGACATTATTGCTGTGAAGACGGATCAGGACCCAAAAGAGATATTTAAGAAATTAAATAGCGAGAAATTTGTCAAATCCATGCAAACGAGATTTCCTGAGCTACTGACGTCAGAGATTGACAATGAAAATGTCAGGTATCCGCTTGAAGGGTATCTGTATCCGGCAACCTATGATTTCTATGAAGAGAAACCATCTGTTGAAGCCGTGGTGGTTGAAATGCTTCAGAAAACGGAGGATACGCTCCAGGAATTCGCACCGGAGATGGAGAAAAAAGAGTATTCGGCCCACCAGCTGTTGACATTCGCCTCGCTTGTTGAAGAAGAGGCCACAGCTCAGGTAGACCGCAAGACCATTGCTTCGATCTTTTATAACCGACTCAAGGAAGAAATGCCGTTGCAAACGGATCCCACTGTTTTATATGCAAAGGGCTCGCATAAAAACCGTGTGCTTTACAAAGATCTTGAGGTCAAGTCGCCCTATAACACGTACCAAAACAAAGGGTTGACGCCAGGGCCGATTGCCAACGCCGGTAAGTCTTCGATTGAGGCCGTCTTGAAGCCTAAGAAGACGGATTACTTGTATTTCTTGGCTACACCTGAAGGAGAAGTTCTATACTCCAAAACGCTTGACGAACATAATACTAAAAAGGCACAGCATATAACCAACAAATAAATGGTGACGGCAATAGCAACTAAGGGGAGAGGGATATTACTTTCCCCTTGTTTTTATGATAGAATAGTAAAAGTGAAAATTTCAGATCCGATTTTTATTGATGACTGTAACTCGGCTTTTGCCGGGTTTTATTTTGAAAAGATAAGTAAACGTAGATAGTCGGTGATGCTGGTTCTAGTTCGTTTTGAATATGATGCGACATTTCAAGAAGAGCCGGCCAAGACGCTTTCGTTTTTCTTATAATTGGAGGAAATGTCTTGAACGGAAAAATAGACCAATATCTTCACGACTTACTTCCGGAACGTACCGGAATGATTAAGGAGCTAGAGGATTTTGCAAAGGAACATAATGTACCGATTATGGAGCCTGAAGGAATAGAGGTATTGCTACAAATTTTGAGGCTTCACCAACCAAAGGCTATATTAGAAGTAGGCGCAGCGATTGGATATTCGGCAATCAGAATGGCTGAAACCTTACCGGACGTGCGGATTGTTACGCTGGAACGAAATGAAGCGCGTATAGAACAGGCGAAAGCCAATATTGCCAAGTCGGGTCTATCGGAGCGAATTACCCTCATAGAAGGCGATGCGCTAGAAGCTGGTCCCCTTGTAGAGAATCATGGCCCGTTCGACATCATCTTTGTGGATGCAGCCAAGGGACAGTACAAACGTTTCTTTGAGTTGTTTGAACCTTTCCTGAATCAAGCTGGTATAATCATTACTGATAATGTATTATTTAAAGGCTTGGTTGCTGAAAACATTGAAGAGATGGAAATGACGAGACGTAAGCGAGCGCTCATTAAAAAAATTAAAGATTTTAATATCTGGCTACACAACCATCCTCATTACGATACCGTGATTTTACCGATTGGTGACGGTGTGGCTATTAGTAAACATAGAGGTGACAAACATGAAAAAGCCTGAATTATTGGTGACTCCGATAAATATCGCACATCTTACAGAACTTATCGAAGCGGGTGCAGACGCATTCGTGATTGGTGAACAGCGTTATGGACTCCGTTTAGCAGGGGAGTTCACTCGGGTGGATGTTAAGAAAGCGATAGAAATTGCGCACACTGCAGGTAAAAGAGTATACGTATCCATGAATGCAATCTTTCATAATGATAAAGTGGACGAGCTTGAAGACTATGTAGCTTTCCTAAGTGAAGCGGGAGCAGACCGCATCATCTTCGGTGACCCCGCGGTCCTTATGGCTGTACGGGCAGTTGCCCCTGATATGCCGTTACACTGGAACACAGAGATGACGGTAACGAACTGGTATACCTGTAATTACTGGGGGAAACGTGGAGCGGTACGAGCCGTAGCTGCCCGCGAAATCAGTTTGGACGAGGTCATTGAGATGAAGGAACATGCCGAAGTCGAAATGGAAGTTCAAGTCCATGGTATGACATGCATGTTCCAGTCCAAGCGTACGCTGCTTGGAAACTACTTTGAATACCAAGGCAAGGCAATGGAAGTGGGGAACCGAATCGAGCAAAAGAATATGTTCCTGCACGATACGGAGCGCGAAAACAAATACCCGATATATGAAGATGAAAACGGTACACATATCATGAGTCCAAATGATATGTGCATGATCGATGAGCTTCAGGATTTAATGGAAGCGGAAATGGATTCACTGAAAATAGATGGAGTCCTTAAAACGCCTGAATATATTGTGGCCGTCACAAAATTATACCGTGAGGCGATTGATCTCTGTGCAGAAGATCCAGATCGCTACGATGATATCAAAATGGAATTCCTTGAGAAAATCCAAGCAATCCAACCGGATAGTCGCGAGCTAGATACAGGGTTCTTCTTTAAAGAATCGGTTTATTAAGTAAGGGAAAGAGGAGGAATAGCCTTGAATGCTATTGCTGATAAAATTTCCAAGATTGTTGATGGAAAGAGAGTCATTGTAAAAAAACCGGAGCTGCTGGCTCCTGCTGGTAACCTTGAAAAATTAAAAATTGCTGTCCATTATGGCGCAGATGCCGTATTCATTGGTGGCCAGGAATATGGTTTACGTTCGAACGCCGGGAATTTCACGTTTGAAGAAATGAAAGAAGGCGTCGAATTCGCTAAAAAATACGGTGCGAAAATATATGTGACTACAAATATTTTTGCCCATAACGAAAATATCGATGGCCTTGAAGAATATATGGAAGGTCTTCGTGAAACGGGCATTCATGGGATTATCGTGGCCGATCCGTTGATCATCGAAACGTGTAAGCGGGTTGCTCCAAACATTGAAATCCATTTGAGCACGCAACAGTCGCTATCCAACTGGAAAGCTGTCCAGTATTGGAAAGACGAAGGTTTAGAGCGTGTCGTGCTAGCTCGTGAGACAAGCGCTGATGAAATTCGTGAAATGAAGGAAAAAGTCGACATCGAAATTGAAACCTTCATTCATGGAGCCATGTGCATTGCTTATTCTGGTCGCTGCACACTTTCGAACCATATGACAGCACGTGACTCGAACCGAGGAGGCTGCTGCCAGTCTTGCCGTTGGGACTATGACTTGTATGAATTGAATGAAAATGGGGAAAAAGCCCTATATGATAAAGAAGATGCGCCTTTCGCGATGAGTCCAAAAGATTTGAAACTGATCGAATCCTTGCCAAGCATGATTGAAATTGGGATTGATAGTTTAAAAGTCGAAGGCCGGATGAAGTCCATTCACTATATCGCAACGGTAATCAGTGTTTATCGTAAGGTAATAGATGCGTATTGTGCAGATCCGGATTCTTTTGAAATCCTGCCTGAATGGTTGGAAGAACTTGATAAATGTGCAAACCGTGAGACGGCTTCTTCATTCATGGAGGGAGAAATTCCTGGGTATAAACAACAAATGTTCGGGAATCATACCGTAAAGACTCGCTTCGACTTCGCTGGACTGGTGCTTGATTATAATGAGGAAACTCAAATTGCGACCTTACAGCAGCGTAACTTCTTCAAGCCTGGTGATGAAGTGGAATTCTTCGGGCCGGAATTGGAGAACTTTACTCAAAAAATCGGCACCATCTGGGATGAATTGGGTAAAGAGTTGGACGCAGCACGGCATCCGCTTCAAATTGTGCGCATTCAAGTAGATAAGCCGGTATATGTGAACAATATGATGCGTAAGGAGAATTAACATGACAAGGAAAAAACCAGTAGTTATCGGGGTCACCGGTGGGTCGGGATCAGGTAAAACAAGTGTTACACGCTCAATTTTTGAATTTTTTAATGGGCATTCAATCTTGATGCTTGAACAAGATTATTATTATAAAGATCAAAGTCACCTTCCGTTTGAAGAACGGTTGAAGACCAATTATGATCATCCGTTTGCATTTGATAATGATTTATTGATTGAACACATCAATTCATTGCTGAAATATGAAACCATCCAGAAACCGGTCTATGATTATGCAAATCATACGCGTTCAGATGAAATCATCACCGTTGAGCCGCAAGATGTTATCATTCTTGAAGGAATCTTAGTGCTGGAGGATGAACGTCTAAGAAACCTGATGGATATGAAGCTGTATGTGGATACCGATGCAGATTTACGAATCCTTCGCCGGATGACTCGCGACATTAAAGAGCGCGGCCGTTCATTGGATTCTGTCATTGATCAATATATCAGCGTTGTTCGACCGATGCACAACCAGTTCATCGAACCGACGAAGCGTTACGCGGATATCATCATTCCTGAAGGTGGACAAAACCATGTGGCAATTGACCTTATGGTGACAAAAATACAAACAATCCTTGAACAAAAGTCTTTTTTGTAATAACATAGCATAAATAATGATAGGTGCGTTTTTCCGTCCATAAATATAAAATTCCAATTATTTATTGGGAAAGACTGGACAAATGTTGGAAAACACAATAATCTATTCTTGATACAGAACGAAAACCGGCTGCTCAAATGCAGTCGGTTTATATACTAAGGGACGAATTTGTTTCTTAGTGTAGATGCGCGCTTATATATATTTTTATACGGGTAAGCACTTATAGAGTACATAAACTTGTCACGGCTAAAGTCAGCTGTGAAGAATTTGAAGGAGTGAAGGGTTTTGGCAATTGAAAAAGAATACCCAATGACTATTGAAGGTAAAGCGAAGTTGGAACAGGAACTAGAACAGTTAAAATCGGTAAAACGTAAGGAAGTCGTAGAAAGAATTAAAATCGCCCGCAGCTTTGGGGATCTTTCAGAAAACTCGGAGTATGATTCTGCTAAAGAAGAGCAAGCGTTTGTTGAAGGGCGCATTACAACAATCGAAAACATGATCCGTAATGCCAAAATCATTGAAGATAATAATTTGAATACTGATACAGTATCACTTGGAAAGTCCGTAACATTTGTCGAACTTCCAAATGGTGACGAAGAAACATATTCCATCGTAGGTAGTGTTGAAGCGGATCCATTCGAAGGGAAAATTTCCAATGATTCTCCAATCGCTAAAAGCTTGATCGGTAAAAAAGTGGGCGATAAAGTATCAATCCAAACACCAGGCGGCGAAATGAGCGTCAAAATCGTTTCCATAAGCTAATCGTCTTTTTTGAGAGGATGTCCATAAGGGCATCCTTTTTTTAGTGTTTAAAAATCCAAACCTCGTCAACAATGGTAACGAGGTGTTTCTATATGAAAAAGAAACGAATGAGGACAGTTGCCATCTTCTTCACCATTTGTATGCTGATGATGATTGGCAGGATAGCTTATATCCAACTGGTGTCTACAGAATCCTTTTCCAAGCATGATGTGAATCTAATAGAAGCGAGTGTAAACCAGCGTTCGCAGATTTTAAAGATTGATGATGGCCGTGGGAAGTTTTACGACCGCAATGAAGAGCCGCTTGCACATGAAGAGATTCCGACACTTGTATTGTTTCCATTTTTAAATAAAATGACCTGGCCCATAGATAAAGTAGCCTCGATAATCGGCAGGACCGAAGAAGAACTGAGACAGTCGATTTTGGAAGCGAAAGATCCATTCGTTTTTGGTGGGGATGAACCAATCGAGCTTACGGTGAATCAATCGAAAGCCATCAATGAATTGAAGATTCCAGGAGTATTTGCCGTGAATGAAAAGCTCTATCATGAACAAATACCTGCAGCACAATTGATTGGTACGACGAATATATCGGATGCCGAAAAGAAAAAGCGTTATCCGGATATGCAACTTTCCCCGGATACGAAAATTGGCAATACAGGTTTGCAAAGGACATTTGATGAATTTTTGCTTTCCGATGGAGAATCCAAGCTCGTGTTTCATGTAGACGCCAGTGGAGGTCCGATGTTCGGTGTGGATGTTAAATATGTGGAACCAGCAAATCCCCTTTATCCGGTGAAGGTCATTACGACGATTGATAAAGGCATTCAAGAAAAAGCTGAGAAACTTGTAGATGAACGCGGGATAAAAAAAGGCGGACTCGTACTGATTGACATTGAAAAAAGCGAAATCGTGGCCATGGTGTCCCGTCCCGCCCTTAATAAAAAAGACCCGAATGGTGAGGGAGCCATCAATATGATGCTGACTCAAAAGACACCGGGGTCAGTCTTTAAAACGGTTACGGCAGCAGCTGTCATTGATTACGAGGCTGCGAGCCCGACTAGAACGTTTGATTGTGATAGAACGATTGAAGGAGAGGCAGATAAACAGAGGGAGCTCGGCCGGTTGAATTTTGAGAATAGTTTTGCTCAGAGCTGTAACAGGACGTTTGCCGAGTTGTCAAAGGAAATAGCCGTAAAGGACCCGTCCTTTTTAGATAAATATGCGGAAATGTTAGGGGTCACTGGTCAAACAGGTTGGCAGGGGGATGTCTATCATACGGCCGTCACTCAGTTGTATCATGAACAAAAAGGTAAGGTATGGCATGATGAACAATTGAAGAAGGATCCGAAAATGATTGCCAAAACGTCAATCGGGCAACAGGATGTCCAAACCACGCCACTTGCCATTGCCAATATGATGGCGACCATTGCAAGAGGCGGGAAGAAAGAACAGGTGAAGGCGGTGTCGAAGGTGGAATTCGACAATGGTACGACAGTAGTCGATTTTCCTAATCAGATAATGGCTGGTGATACCATAAAACCTTATACTGCCATGAAATTGCAACATCTTTTACGAAAAGTGGTCACGGAAGAGAAAGGAACGGGGGCTTCTTTGCAGGACCTTCCTGTGGAAGTCGCGGGTAAATCGGGGACTGCTCAGACGAACATCGAAAAAGGAGAGCTCAATAAATGGTTTGCCGGTTATTTTCCATATAAGAATCCAAAATATGCCCTGGTCACGGTGAATCTTGAAACAAATGAAAGTAGTTCCAGCATGACCCCTCTATTTTCAGATATTGTAAAGGTTCTATATAGCAAGGACCAGGATATACGCGAGAATTGACGAAAAGTGTAGGAAACCTTCCCCTTCTATCTCAAGCTGAATCATGATAGAATGAGGCTGAAAGTAAAGGTAGGGAGGAATGGACCTTGGGCTCTAGATTCCATCAGAGAGATCAAAAACGAAAATTAAATAAAATATATAATATTGCGATTACAGTCGTGACGATTTTAATTGTCATTGTGGCAGCCACTATCTTCCTTAGTGATGAGGATTCCACAGATAAGGTTACAACTGAACCGAAACAAATCACTGAAAAGAATCAGAAGAAAGCTGAACAAACTAAAGAAAAAGAAGATGCACCAGGAGTCGAGCAGGATGAAGCCGATGATGAAGATTCAGAAGCGATAGACTCTACAGACGAAGAAAAGGACAAGGATGCCGAGCTTGTTGAAGTGGAGGCAAGCGGAGATAGCAACGTCGAGAAGGCTTATACGAGTGAGAACTGGCAACCTGTTGGCACAGAACAATCCGGTGAACATGCGACAAGTTTTGAAAAGGATTCTGTTGACTGGAATGAAATGCGAAAAGCGATTGCCCTTGGAGCTGGGGTGGACGAAGGTAGCATGAAGTTATGGTGGTTGCAAAACGGGGGATCCCCTAATACGGCCATCGGTACTGCTTCAGATGGAAATGAATCTCAAACATACCGTGTACATATCGAATGGGTGGAAGGTTCAGGCTGGAAGCCAGTCAAAGTGGAAGAATTGAAAGTGAATGATAAAAAGTAATGGTGAAGAATGAAGAACCCCCGATTAGCGTTTGCTTATCGGGGGTTCTTTTTCATTTTTTTGCTTTAAAGTGAACGACGGCGCTATAAAAGCGTCGGCCTTCTTCGCTGACAAACATTTGGTGTGAAACCGAGTGGACATGAAGCAAGATTGCTTTATTGATCTCTATCTGAGATTGGATTTTTTCTTCTAATTTCTTAATGCTTTCCGCTTCGAAGAATTCAATTTTATCTTCGAATAAGTTTAAGTCGAGTTGGAAATCCATTCTGTATTCCTCCAAGAATTTGATAGTGTTAGTGTACCATCAAATCTGGTATAACTGCCTAAAAAAATATGAACCGTTTTTATTTAATCTCATATTCTGTTTCTAGGCATGATTATTTATCATAAAAAGGTGATTAAAATGGGCAGAGAGTTTTTGAAGCTATTCGATGAATGGTCTAAAACGTATGATGAATCCGTCGAGGGACAGGATCTGGAATATCAAGAGGTTTTTAGGCACTATGACAAGATATTAGATCGTGTCGCAAGCCGGTCTCACGGTCATGTGTTGGAGTTCGGGGTTGGTACGGGGAACTTGACCGAGCGGATATTAGTAGCAGGTCTCACGGTATCTGGGATTGAACCGTCGGCCAGCATGAGGGAAATAGCGAGAAGGAAACTACAAAATAAAACAGAAATCGTTGACGGTGATTTCATTGAATTTCCTAGACCGAAACAAGTTGATTCTATCGTTAGTACGTATGCTTTTCATCATTTAACGGATGAAGAAAAAGAAAAAGCGATTGCCAGCTATGGAAAGTTACTGAATGCTGGTGGTAGAATAGTGTTTGCGGATACCATGTATCAATCGAAAGAATCGCATGAACAAGCGATTAGAGATGCAACGGATGCAGGCTTTCATAATTTGGCGAACGATTTGCAAACGGAATATTACACGACGATTCCTTTTTTGGAAAAAGTGCTAGAAACACATGGTTTTAAAGTGAATTTTGAGCGCTGCAATTCATTTGTCTGGATTATGGAGGCGGAAAAATTATAGGAAGAGGTTTTTACTAATGAAGGTAGCCATAATCGGAGCAATGGAAGAAGAAGTTACGATTTTACGTGATAAATTGGAAGGGTTGGAGCAGGTGACGATTGCCGGTTCTGAATTCAACACAGGAACACTTAACGGTATGGAGGTCATTTTACTAAAATCGGGAATTGGAAAAGTGAATGCAGCTATGTCGACTACGATTCTTTTAGAAAAATTCAAACCAGACGCGGTCATTAACACGGGTTCTGCAGGAGGATATCATCCTGATTTGAATGTGGGGGATGTCGTCATTTCAACTGAAGTGCGCCATCATGATGTTGACGTAACGATCTTTGGCTATGAATATGGTCAAGTGCCGCAATTGCCTGCGGCTTTCATCCCGGATGAAAAGCTTTTCGCTATAGCGGAAGAGGCTGCTAAAGAAATTAAGGATATCCAAGTCGCGAAAGGATTAATCGTGACGGGGGATTCATTCATGAATGACCCAGTCCGGGTTGAATTCGTCAGAGGCAAGTTCACTGATTTATATGCAGTGGAAATGGAAGCGGCAGCTATTGCACAAGTAGCACACCAATTCCAGACACCGTTTGTCATTATCCGTTCGCTTTCAGATATCGCTGGCAAGGAGTCCAATGTTTCCTTTGATCAATTCTTGGAAACGGCGGCGCTTCATTCAGCGGAACTGATCCTAAAAATGGTTAAAAAAATGAAATAAGTAATAAAACGGCATGTGATCAGCGGGAACCCTCCCGCTGATTATTCTTTATCTTTAAACCAACTAAGTTGGTATGAAAACTTAGAGAGGATGTCCACTATGAAGGTCATTCATAACATTCATGATTTGATTGGAAAGACGCCATTGATGGAAATCACTTCTTTTCCACTACCGGAAGATGTCCGGATTTATGCCAAATTGGAATTCCTAAATCCTGGTGGAAGCGTGAAGGATCGGCTCGGTCAAGAGCTCTTGAAGCAAGCGTTTGCTACCGGAGAATTAAAACGAGGCGGAACCATCATCGAACCGACGGCTGGAAATACAGGGATTGGTTTAGCCTTGGCTGCGATTAACCGCGGCATCGATGTGATTTTTTGCGTACCCAAGCAATTCAGTACCGAGAAGCAGGAATTAATGCGTGCCCTAGGTGCCAAAGTGGTGCAAACAGCTACAGAAGAAGGCATGAAAGGAGCGATTGCAAAATCAAAGGAACTCCTTGCCGAAATTCCAGGTGCCTATAGCCCGCAGCAGTTTGCCAATCCTTCCAATCCAGAAACGTACTATAAAACACTTGGCCCGGAAATATGGGAGCAACTCGAATGCAAGGTTGATGTGTTTGTTGCCGGTGCGGGAACAGGGGGGACCTTCATGGGGACATCACGTTATTTGAAAGAACAGAACCCGGATGTCAAAACCGTCATTGTCGAACCAGAGGGATCCATTTTAAATGGCGGGAAAATAGGACCACATAAAACGGAAGGAATCGGTATGGAGTTTTTGCCACCCTATATGGATGAAACTTATTTTGACAACATTCATACGATAAGCGATCAAGATTCCTTTGCCATGGTGAAAGAACTGGCCCTGAAAGAGGGGCTGCTTGTCGGGAGCTCCTCCGGTTGTGCTTTTGCGGCAACGTTGATCGAAGCAGAAAAAGCCCGTTCAGGAACGAATATTGTCGTCGTTTTTCCGGATTCAAGTGAACGATATTTAAGCAAGAATATTTATCAGGGAGGCCAATGACATGAGGAAAAAGACACAATTGATTCATGGTGGCATTTTCGGTGATGAAAAGACGGGAGCCGTTTCGGTACCAATCTATCAGGTGAGCACATACAAACAGGATGGTCCTGGAAAACACCGGGGCTATGAATATTCCCGTACCGGCAATCCGACCCGGAACGCTCTTGAGGAATTAATCAAGGAGCTTGAAGGGGGAGAACGGGGATTTGCTTTTGGATCAGGGATGGCAGCTATGACGGCTGTGATGATGCTCTTCAATCAAGGGGATCATATCTTACTCACTGATGACGTATATGGTGGCTCTTTTCGGGTGATGACAAAAATCCTGAACCGGTTTGGGCTGGAGGCGACCTTTATTGATACGAGTGATATGGACTCTATAGAAAAAGGAATCAAACAAAATACGAAAGCGCTGTTCATAGAAACCCCGACGAATCCACTTTTGAAAATTACCGATCTTGAAGAGCTTTCTAAAATAGCCAAAACACACCACCTGCTTACCATCGTAGATAATACGTTCAGTACCCCATATTGGCAGAATCCGCTTACGCTTGGTGCGGATATCGTCCTTCATAGTGCAACGAAGTATCTGGGAGGTCATAGTGACGTTGTAGCCGGCCTTGTCGTTGTAAATGATGAAAAACTAGGCGATGACCTGCATTTTGTTCAAAACTCTACAGGAGGCGTGCTGGGGCCTCAGGATTCCTGGTTATTAATGCGCGGAATGAAAACGCTTGGCATCCGAATGGAAGAACACGAAAGAAACACTACCGAAATCGTCCGTTTTCTAACGGGGCATGAAGCAGTTTTAAAGGTTCATTATCCAGGTCTCCTTAACCATCCCAACCATGAAATTTCCAAAAAGCAATCCCGTGGTTTTGGTGGCATGGTCTCATTTGATGTCGGCAGTGGGGAAAAGGCACAACAAGTGCTTGAGAAAGTGAAATACTTCACCCTTGCCGAAAGCCTGGGAGCGGTGGAGAGTCTCATATCCATTCCTGCATTGATGACACATGCCTCGATTCCAGCTGAACGACGGAAAGAATTGGGAATCACAGATGGATTGATACGAATTTCGGTCGGTCTAGAGGATGTAAAAGACCTGTTAGAAGATCTCGAGCAGGCACTAGAAGGATAATTGAGAAGTACCAGACACATCTTCTTGCCAATATTTACACCCTATCATCTGGAATTAATATGGTAGAATGAGATATAGCAAACTTACTAGTTAGAAAGATGGTGTGAATGGTATGAAAAAATTCCGTAAGAATCCAACGACGACAGCTCTACGTTCAAAAATGACGGATTTCAAACGATTTGCAATCACCTTATTATGTGTAGGGGCGTTCTTTTATATAGGGACGATACTTCCTACTAGCGATAAAACGGATGCATACACCAATGTTTATATGGGAGCGACTGTGCTATTCCTCAGTTTGTCCATCCTCTTTTTTTCTGTAGCCAAAAAATATAAAAGAATTTTGGACGAAATTGATGACCAAGATTCTTTTCAAGAATAGAAGTAAGCCTGCTCCTCCCTGTGAAATGGGAAGAGCAGGCTTTTTTAGTCTCCAGTTTATAAACAAAACATATAAATGAAAAATTTTCTAAAAAATGCAAAAAGTCTATTTACAAATCGCTTTTTATTGGATATACTTACCAAATAATATTCCAAAAGGAGGTCGAAGAAGATGAGAACATATTTACTTGAATCCGATATCATGCAGATTAGCTGGAGCGCACCAAAATACACTCATTTACTATTCGACCTGTGCCATGCGGAATATTCTTAAAGCAAATTGGCTTTATTAATCATTCAGACATAATGGCCGCAGGGAGAATCCTTATATCCTGCGGCCTTTTTATATTTTTTGAAAATCCCGCAGGAGGAAGGAACTTTCTGCGGCCTTTTTATGCCTTTTTGGTAAGCCGCCCCCTTAAAGGAGGTGATATTATGACACTGCATATGCTGTTTTTTACCATCACGATCAAAATGAAAAAAATGACGGCCGAGGAATGTTTGCAAGAAGAAAGGATCAGGAAATTACGTGATGCACACCTAGATAAAGCAATGAGGCATCGTCCTTTTTTCTAATCTATGATGCACAGTAGAGGGATTACAAAATTAAAGAAAGGTGGAGATCATATGATTAAATTGGCGTGTATAAAAGGAGAAAAACGGTGCTACTGGCAGGAGAAGGATACCGGCTAACGAATAAATGGATGATTTCACAGTATCGTCATGGTTTGTATGAAAAGTGTTCATAATAGCAGCGGTTGGCAACCATGAATACATGGTAAATTGATGGTAAGTTAAAATAACAAGGAGTGATTCAAGATGTTCTCAATCGTCATGGTCCTGGTTGTTACGACTGTCATTGGAACAGTAATCGCTGTGAATGTTTCTGTCGATGCCGATAAACCGCTGCACAACATCATGGACTATCTAAAATAGAAAAAACTCGGCGTTTTAGCCGAGTTTTTTCTATTTTAACAGCATGGCCCCGGACCTCCGCAGCCCCCGAATCCGAATCCACCAGGAATGAACCAGAATCCGAATAACAGCAGTAAGATGACGAGGACGACGATCAAGGCGATGCCAAGACCGAATCCACCTCCGCCATAACAAGGTGGTGGGCATGGAGCACCGTAATTATATCCGTATGGTCCATAGCCATATCCCATACAAATCCCTCCCTTCCTCTAAATTCCCTATCATTATATGTAAGTTTGTCTATGTTTGATTGGGATTATAAAAGAGGAATTACTAAATGGATTTCGTCTCCACGATTATGTTAATGTTTTTGGTGTTTTTTCTCAATATCGACATAGAGCTAGACCATGAATTGGTGAAAAGTTTACTTGGAATGGATGGATGTTCTTAAAGATTTAGTTCACTATTTGATCAACAACAGTATTTCTTTTAGTGGTACAGACAAGAACAAGCCCACAAGCGCATAGGTATGGATAGGGAACATCCAAAGAGGCGGGAGGATGAAACCAATGCCTGGAATACTTACTGCAGTCGGTTATCTCATCAAGGAATTTTACTTATTAGTTTCCTATGTGAAGAATAATGCTTTTCCCCAGCCATTATCATCACAGGATGAGAAGAAGTATCTTAAGCTTATGAGTGAAGGGGATGGGGAAGCTCGTAATATTCTCATTGAGCACAACCTTCGGCTTGTGGCCCATATCGTCAAGAAATTCGAAAATACGGGTGAAGATACCGAGGATCTCATTTCAATCGGTACAATTGGGTTGATTAAGGCTATCGAAAGTTATTCCGATGGAAAAGGAACGAAACTTGCCACTTATGCAGCACGTTGTATTGAAAATGAGATACTGATGCATTTACGCGCAACAAAAAAAACCAAGAAGGATATTTCCCTGCATGATCCAATCGGTCAGGACAAAGAAGGAAATGAGATTAGTTTAATTGATGTGTTGAAATCAGAATCAGAGGATGTCATTGATACGATTCAGCTCAATATGGAAATAGAAAAAGTGAAGAAGTATATTGACATTTTGGATGAACGTGAAAAGGAAGTCATTGTCGGACGGTTCGGATTGGATTTGAAAAAGGAGAAAACGCAGAGGGAAATTGCTAAGGAACTTGGCATTTCTCGAAGCTATGTATCACGGATTGAAAAGCGTGCCTTGATGAAGATGTTCCATGAATTTTATCGAGCGGAGAAAGAAAAGGAAAAGAAGGCGAAAGGATAACGTTTGTGCAAAACAAAGAGAGTGCGGAGGGTTGCTTCCGCACTCTTTTTGTTCCTATTTATTACGAATCAGGTCTGCAAAGGCATGGTAGATTTCCATACCCTGGAACAGGAAAAGACGTGATGCAGTTATTGAAAAGACTCCAATCATGATTAGGCGGAACCACATATCCATCACTCCTCGATTTTTTGTTTGTAAATCAGTGAGAGTGAGTAGCGATGTAATTCCCTTGATAAAAGACTGGACTGAAAAATCGTTGGCGATAATTTGAGAGAAAATAAAGGAAGCGACAACCGAATGATTCAATCACGAGCAATATGATGATGACTTGGCAGATGTTTAGGAAAGGGGTAAGTGGTAACTTCTTCTCGGCTTTTACAGAAAGGTGGAAGTCATGGTCTTCCTCAAGGGTCAACAGCTGACTATGATGGGCCAGTGGCAATGCCAAGAGTAGGAGGACAATAACTGAAAAGTGGATAAAGAGCTTCATAAGGGCCACCACCTTTTCGGAATGATTCGTCCCTTAATCATATCATGTTTATAAAAAGGGAAACGCAAAATAATTAGACAAAAACTTACTAAATACCCCTTATGAATAGGAAAAAATGGATGTACCCTCTATAATATAATGGTGTTGTCGATAAATAGGAGGCGGTTAAGAATGGGGTATGCTTTAAATTGGGATTTGGATGTCTTTTTTAAAGGGGGAAGCTCTTCAGGTGAATTCCTGCAGCTTTTGGAGGAAATAAAACAAGACGTCGAGATATTAGATCGCCTTGTATTCGAGATCGATCCAAAGGGTGATGAAACGGCTTTGAAAGAGGCCCTGGATCTTTATAAAATCACCCGTATGAAAGTGGCCCAGGCAGGTTCTTTCATTGGATGTCTCGAGGCTCAAGATGTTCAGGACAAAAAAGCGAGCCAGTTGAGGACGAACGTTTTGAAGGTAGAGGCATCCTTGCGAATGGTTTCATTCCGCCTGGATGAAAAGCTGGTTCAGTTCAATGATGACTGGTTCGAGGATATCCTCAAGAAAGAACCATTGAATGAACTTGCCTATATTTTGAATGAGCGTCGAGACCGTGCTAAAGAAAAACTTTCCGTTAAAGAAGAGTCTTTGATTACCCAGCTATCCATGGACGGATTTGAGGGGTGGAGCCAGATGTATGACACGATCGTCGGTTCGATGAAGGTTCCGTTTAAGGGTGAGGCACTCTCTGTTGGACAGGCGGCAAATAAATTTTCGGTGCCGGATCAAAGTGTTCGGAACGAATTGTTTATTGCTTGGGAAAACGCCTGGGAAGAAAAGAGTGAGTTGTTTGCAAGGACTTTGAATCATTTAGCGGGCTTTCGAATCAACGTGAATGAAAAAAGGGGTTGGGACGACATATTGAAGGAGCCCCTTGAAATCTGCAGGATGGAGAAAAAGACCCTTGAAAGCATGTGGGAGGTCATAGCTGACAATAAGGATCCACTTGTTCGGTATTTACAGAGAAAGGCTGAATTGCTTGATTTGGAGAAATTAAGCTGGTCTGATTTGGATGCACCGATTGCTGTTACAGCCACATCAAATGTTATGGATTATCAAGAAGGGGCAGATTTCATCATTCAACAATTCTCTAAGTTCGGAAGTACCTTAGCGGAATTTACTCAAATGGCCTTCGAAGAGAGCTGGGTTGAGGCGGAGGATCGACCAGGCAAAAGACCAGGCGGATTTTGTACAGGATTTCCGCTGGACAATCAATCACGGATCTTTATGACCTATTCGGGAACCCCATCGAATGTATCGACATTGGCCCATGAGTTGGGACATGCCTTCCATTCACATGTAATGGGAGATATTGATCCGTTAAATCGTTCTTATGCCATGAATGTGGCTGAAACAGCGTCAACATTCGCTGAGATGGTCGTATCGGATGCAGCTGTGAAAACCGCTACCACTGAGGAAGAAAAGCTGATTCTTTTAGAAGATAAAATTCAGCGTTCTGTATCATTACTAATGAATATTCATGCTCGTTTCATATTTGAGACCAGGTTTTATGAGGAAAGAAAACAGGGATATGTTAGTGCCGACCGCTTAAATCAATTAATGGTCGAATCACAGAAGGAAGCATTTGGGGAAGCACTATCTGAATATCATCCGACATTTTGGGCCTCAAAGCTTCATTTTTATATCACTGATGTGCCCTTTTACAATTTCCCATACACTTTCGGTTACCTCTTCTCATTAGGCATTTATGCGAAAGCCTTGAAAGAACCGGATGGATTTGAAGAGAAATATATAGCTCTACTTAGGGATACAGGGGCCATGAATGTAGAATCCTTAGCTGAGAAACATTTAGGCGTCGATATAACCACCCGTGATTTTTGGGAAGAAGCGGTTTCCGCCTGTATGCAAGATGTCGAGGAGTTCATGCGTTTGACCGATCCCCTTGTTCGAAAAGCGTAAAGAAACAGTGGATATAAGGACAAAAAAGCGGGTGCTTTAGGGCACCCGCTTCAATAAGCAATCAGACTTTTCTCAATTTAACTGGACTGACCATTAGTAATGATAATACAATCATAAGAAAGAAGAAAAAAGCTGGGTGGAAATATGGAATGGCAAGGTAGCTGAACGTGGCTACACAGCCAGCAACAGTGATGGGTACGCCAGTGAAATATCCATTATTCTCACTTATATTAAAGCGAGCGAGACGGAATGCACCGCAACCGATATAGAGAACAGTGACAAATGTACCTGGTGCCCCAAATTCTATTAAAATTCCTTGATATAATAGTAGAGCCGGTGCTACACCAAAAGAAATAATATCACACATGGAATCAAGCTCTTTACCTAATTCAGATTCAATGCTAAACTTCCTCGCAACCATACCATCAAAACGATCCGCTAGGGCAGCAAGGAAAATTAAAAGTAAACTGAAATTTAATTGGCCGTGAAGCACTGCTATTATCGCAAATCCACCGAGGGATAAATTCATTAAGGTTATTATATTAGCCGTTTGGTTTTTTAATTTTTTTATGGTTTGATCTAGGGCTTGTAGTAAAAACATCTTTTCCCTCCCTTCGAATAAAACAAAATAAAGTAAAGATTAGTAAACATAAGTATTTATTATATAATAATATTTTAATTAATACAATTTATGCAAGTGGTTTTTGAATTTCATAATAATTTGGAGTGGTGTTTAGGTGTATCAAACATTTTATCGTATTCTTATAGAACTTACGAACGGAAGGGTATCATCCGGCCTATTGAAACAGTTCAGTCAATCGAAGTTGAGTAAACCTTTGATTCCCTTTTATATAAAACAATTCAACCTTAATCAACAGGAATTCGGGGATGACAAGAAGTCCTATACTAACCTGCATGATTTATTTACGAGACAGCTAAAACAGGGGGCAAGGCCCGTTACGACAGAAAATTCTTCAGTGGCCAGTCCAGTGGATGGTGTACTCGAGGATGCTGGGGAAATTCGCACTGATAAAAAAATTGTGGTTAAGGGAAAGGTATATTCTATGGAGGAAATGGTGGGGGATGCTCAATTTTTAGAAAAATACCTAGGCGGTAAATATCTCGTGTTATACTTAAGTCCAAGCCATTATCATAGGATTCATGCGCCCATATCCGGTTCTGTCGTCAAAAGATGGACACTTGGGAAAAAATCATATCCTGTCAATAAATGGGGGATGAAATATGGTAAGGAGCCCTTGGCTAAGAATTATCGTACGATAACAGAACTGCAAAACGAGGCAGGCTGCTTGACGATGGTGAAGGTCGGGGCGATGTTCATCAATTCCATCGTCATCACGGATGATTCACAGCAATTAGAAAAAGGTCAGGAATTCTCTTATTTTAGCTTCGGTTCCACTGTGGTTCTTCTTTTTGAGAGAGATCGGTTTCAACTTGTTGAAAAAATATCCATTCCCGCTGAAGTCAGAGTCGGAGAAACGATTGGACATTTGACAGTCAAGGAAGAAGGGGTATAAAAATAAAAGGCTAACATCTATTTTGTCAGCCTATGTTCCTCATATTAAAATAATGAGCGGATCCTATGTGTTAAAGACCTTCGATGAATTTCCGTTTCGATCAAACGGATGAAATCTGAGCTAAGCTTTAAGTTTCTTGCTTTAAAATAGGATTCCAGCAACAAATCATCAGATAGTTTTTGCATTAGATCGCCATTTACGGCTGCCACCTCCCAAAAATTATGAGGAATATTTTATGTTTTTAGTCATATATTAGTAAGTTATCTTTGGTGTACCCCTACTGTATCAGAAATAACCGTGGAGAACAATCGTTCTGTTATCCACAGTCAAAAGTGGATAACCTGTGGTTAAGTTGTTTACAAAGTATGGAAAGAGATACATATCGCTATGGAAAATGTTAGTAAAGTTATCCACAGGTTGCTTAAAGGCAATATTTGTCGAAAACTTTTGGGAATTTTTAGGATTGTCTAGACTGCCAAAAGAAGTCGATTTATTTGGTTTGATTGAAAAATGCCTTTTCATATTAGAAAACATACATTATGATATTTCTTTACCATTAGACCTTCTTTCTCGATTTTTTTGAAAGTAAGCCAAAAATTCGATATGATAGAGACGGTAAATTTCAAAGTGAATATAGAGGTGTGTCAGTATGCTTAAATTATTTTTGCCAAGTGAACATGTTCAAAGCATTTTTGATATAGATCCTGATAAGTTGAAAGAAAAGGGGGTAAAAGGGGTTATTACCGATTTGGATAATACTCTTGTGGAATGGGATAGACCGACTGCAACCCCTGAATTAATCATTTGGTTTGATAAGTTACGTGCCCACGGGATTTTAGTAACGATCGTATCGAATAATAATGAGAAGCGCGTTCGTGCTTTTTCCGACCCTCTCCAGATCCCCTTCATTCATCAGGCTAGAAAACCGATGGCAAGAGCCTTCCATAAGGCAAGGAAGACGATGGGCTTGAAGTTAGAAGAAACGGTGGTGGTCGGGGATCAGCTGTTGACGGATGTACTTGGAGGAAATAGAGGTGGATTCCATACCATCCTCGTGGTCCCGGTAGCGCAAACGGATGAATTCCGGACAAGAATCAATCGTTATTTTGAAAGAAAAATCATGGCGTTCTTTAAAAGAAAAGGAATGATAGAATGGGAGGAACACAATTGAACAATCATCAAGAATTAGTATGCATCGGGTGCGGCGTTACGGTCCAGTCGGAAGATCCAAAGGAGTTAGGATACGCCCCTCAATCAGCACTGGAAAAAGAGAGTATCATTTGTCAACGTTGCTTTAAATTAAAGCATTATAATGAAGTACAGGATGTTTCTTTAACGGACGATGACTTTTTGAAAATCTTGAATAAAGTAGGGGAAACGGATTCTTTAATTGTTAAAATAGTCGATATCTTCGATTTCAATGGAAGTTGGTTGCCGGGGTTACACCGATTCGTCGGCCAAAATGACGTATTATTGATAGGAAACAAGGTCGATTTGCTTCCCAAATCCGTAAAACCTAATAAATTGATTAATTGGATGAAGAAATCTTCAAAGGAATTGGGACTGAATCCAATTGATGTCCTGCTCGTCAGTGCGGAAAAGGGAAAACATGTCCTTGAAGCGGCTGAAGCGATAGATAAGTATCGGAATGGGAAAGATGTCTACGTTGTAGGTTGTACGAACGTGGGTAAATCAACTTTCATCAATCGCCTCATTAAAGAAGTGAGCGGAGAAGGAGATATCATCACGACTTCTCATTTTCCCGGCACAACTTTGGATATGATTGAAATACCTTTGGATGATGGACAAGCCTTGATTGATACACCAGGAATCATCAATCATCACCAAATGGCTCATTATGTGGATAAACGTGACTTCAAAGTAATTATGCCGAAGAAGGAAATCAAGCCTAGGGTTTATCAGCTCAATGAAGCTCAAACATTGTTCTTCGGTGGCTTGGCCCGTTTGGATTATGTTTCCGGAGGCAGACGTTCCCTAACTTGTTATCTTTCAAATGAGTTGAACATTCACCGCACGAAACTGGAGAAAGCGGATGAACTATATAAGAATCACGCTGGAGAACTGCTAACGCCTCCACGTCCTGATCAATTGGAAGAATTCCCAAAATTGATTCCACATGAGTTTACCTTAAAAGAAGGTAAAATGGATATTGTGTTTTCAGGTCTTGGATGGGTTACGGTCAATGAGCCAGGAGCAAAGGTCGTTGCGCACGTTCCAAAAGGCGTAAATGTAATTGTCCGTAAATCATTAATCTAAAACCATAGGGGATGTAGCATTCTATGAATAAGATATATGGGGTAATAGGAGATCCAATAGCTCATTCGATGTCTCCGGACATACATAATGATGCTTTTGAAAAAGAAAATATAAAGGCCATTTATCACCATTTCCATGTGAAGCCAGAGAGCTTGCCTGATGCGATAAAAGGCATGAAAGCCCTTGGTGTATCAGGGTTTAACATCACCATTCCACATAAGACCCCAGTCATCCCACTTCTTGATGAAGTAGATGATTTGGCACGTGCCATTGGGGCGGTAAATACAGTTTTTAACGAAAAAGGCCGTTTTATAGGGTATAATACAGACGGAATAGGATTTTATAGATCTTTATGCGATGAAATATCAGGTGACATTAAGGCTAAAAAAACGTTAGTGATCGGAGCGGGCGGTGCTGCACGTGCGATTTATTTTACCCTTGTGAAAGAAGGCGTAAAGCAAGTTGATATTGCGAACCGGACGAAGGAGAGGGCAGCCCACCTTGTTTCTGATTGCCCATATGATAAAGAATCAAAGGCGCTCACGATTGACGAGGCGGAACAAAGCTTATCACATTATGATTTAATCATCCAAACAACATCTTGTGGGATGAGTCCAAAGTTGGATCATTCCCCAATGAGGTTAGACCAGCTTAAGGCTGGTGCATTTGTCAGTGACATTATCTATAATCCTTTGCAAACGCAGTTTCTTCGTGAAGCCAAAGAAAAAGGAGCGGAAACGCTAAATGGACTTGGCATGTTCGTCCACCAGGCTGCGTATGCTTTCGAGATTTGGACCGGAATCAAGCCGGATACATCAAGAATGACAGATATTGTCTTGAACAAACTAGGAGGTAACACATGTTAACAGGAAAGCAGAAAAGATTTTTACGTTCAAAGGCCCATCATCTAAATCCAATTTTCCAAGTTGGAAAAGGCGGGGTCAATGATAACCTCATCAAGCAAATCGGTGAGGCGCTAGAAGTCCGTGAATTAATTAAGGTGAGCATACTTCAAAACTGTGAAGAGGAACGCAACGATGTAGGACGTGCCTTATCAAAAGGTGCAAGAGCTGAATTGGTTCAAATCATCGGTAATACCATCGTATTATATAAAGAATCAAGAGAAAACAAGCAAATTAAATTACCTTAAGGAACTTACCTATCTTATGAAAAAAATTGGAATTCTTGGCGGTACATTCAACCCTCCTCATATCGGACATTTAATTATAGCTAATGAAGTGCTGGATGCTCTAGAGTTAGATGAAGTCAGATTTATGCCAAATCATGTTCCTCCCCATAAGGAAAAAACGGAGGAAGTTACGGATTTGGACAGGATGGCTATGCTTGAAGACGCTATAGCCGGGCATCCCTCTTTTTATATAGAAGGTATTGAAATTGAACGAAAAGGCACATCATATACACATGATACAATTAAATTGCTGAAAGAGCGTGAACCTGATACAGAATTCTTTTTCATCATTGGTGCGGATATGATAGAGTACTTACCTAAATGGCATCGGATTGACGAACTAGTGGATATTGTGCACTTTGTCGGGGTCAAACGGCCAGGCTATAATGAAAAAACGGAATATCCTATCACGATGGTTCAAGTACCGCAGATGTTCATTTCTTCCTCTATGATCCGGAGAAAATTACGGACGGGGAAAACCGTTAAATATTTATTAGCCGATCCAGTGGTGAAGTATATTAAAGGGAATGATCTATATGAATCGTGAGGAAGCGTTAGCGCGTGTCAGAGAACAAATCACCGAGCGCAGATATATTCATACATTAGGCGTGGTCGAGTCAGCCATGGAACTCGCAGAACGTTATGGCGCAGATGTTAAAAAGGCAGAACTGGCAGCCATTTTCCACGATTATGCGAAATTCCGTCCAAAAGAGGAAATGGAGCAAATCATTGTCTCTGAAAAAATGGCACCGGACTTGCTGGAATACAATATGGAGCTATGGCATGCTCCCGTTGGTGCTTACCTGGTGGAAAAAGAGGCCGGAATCACCGACCGTGAGATATTGGATGCAATTGCCTACCATACATCTGGTAGGGTAGGAATGAGCCTTTTGGATAAGGTCGTTTACCTTGCTGACTATATTGAACCTGGGCGTTCTTTTCCAGGTGTAGATGAGGTCAGGCAGACAGCCAAGGAAAACTTGGATCATGCGGTCATTCAGGCTTTACGGAATACAGTTGTATTTTTGATGAAAAGAAATCGGGCAATATACCCTGATACTTTTAAAACATATAATGATTTAATCATGAATTTGAAGGAGAAGATGTAATGACTGAACGTGAACTATTAACAATTGCAGCAAAAGCGGCGGACGATAAAAGAGCGGAGGATATCGTTGCTTTAAATATGCAAGGTATTTCTTTGGTGGCGGATTACTTTTTAATCTGTCATGGTAATTCTGAAAAACAAGTACAGGCCATTGCCCGTGAAATGAAGAGCAAAGCGGATGAGGCGGGAATCAATGTTAAACGTCTTGAAGGTTTCGACGAAGCAAAATGGGTACTAGTTGACCTAGGCGATGTCGTGGCACACGTTTTCCATAAAGATGAGAGAAACTATTATAACCTCGAACGTCTTTGGGGAGATGCACCTTTCGAAGATCTTGAGGGTGAACTGACTCAATGACGTACGAACGCTTTGCCTATGTATACGATGAATTAATGAAGGACGCTCCCTATGAAAAATGGTTATTAATTCTGACGGCGAAGCTAGAGCAATATGGAATAGAGGGAAGGAAAGTTCTGGACCTTGCCTGTGGTACCGGTGAGATAACCGTTGAGCTGGCACAACACGGCTTTGATGTATCCGGGGTGGACCTATCCGATGAAATGTTGATGGTGGCCAATGAAAAGGCGGCGAAGCAGGGATTATCGATTCCTTTTTTTCAGCAGGATATGGCAGAACTTGAAGGGCTCGGTCTATACGACTGTGTCACGATTTTTTGTGATTCTCTGAATTATCTTCGCGAGGAAGCTGATGTTGTAAAAACGTTCAGCCGGGTTCATGATCATTTGAAGGAAGGCGGATTATTTTTATTTGATGTCCATTCGATTTATAAAATGGAAGAAATCTTTCAAAATAATACGTTTGCTGTCAGTGATGAAGAAGTCTCTTACATTTGGGACAGTTTCCCGGGAGAAGAACCCTACAGCGTCGAGCATGACCTTAGCTTTTTTGTAAGGGACGATCAAAGCGGTTTGTACGACCGTTTTGATGAATTGCATTACCAGCGTACCTATTCGATAGAACAGTATAAAGAATGGCTACAACTTGCAGGATTTGAAACCCTGGAAATACTGGCGGACCTTGAAGAAGCACCACCCGTTGAAGAAACCGAACGGATTCTTTTCGTAGCCAGGAAATAATATGGGAAATAATAAGGGTCAGACCCCCTTTCGTGTACGAAAGGGGGTCTGACCCTTATTTATTTTTTCATTAAGAAGGAGTTTTGATTTTGGCTCCGAATATTAATAAGGATGGCCAAATTGTTTTTCGACTTCTTCCAAGTCTTCTGCGAACTTTTCATGTGTTGCATGAAAAAGATGATGAAACATCTCTCCGGTTTCTGCTTCTAATACCTTGATCCCTTCACCCGTTATCCCGCCTTTTACGCACACCTTTTCCTGTAAAGTCGGTAAGGTGTAAATGCCTTTGCCCAGTAGTTCCCCCAATCCTATCAACATGTTCCCAGTTAAAGTGGTTGCCGTTTTTTTATCAATTTTCGTGGTATCGACCGCCCCTTCAATAAAGGCCTGTGCTAAAAAGCTAAAGAAGGCAGGACCACAGCTGACGATGTCTGAAGCCACCCGGGTGATGTCATTTTCAATGATAATCGGTTCTGAGATGGACGAGGCCAAATCATGTAGCAATTTCCGCATCTCATCGGTGCATTTTTCACTGAAACTAAGTAACGACACGCCTGAGCCTACCCGGTTCGTTATGCTGGGGATGAAACGAGCACATGGCCCCTCCACCTCTGCCTCCAGCTGCGCGACAGAAAGCGGGCTTGTAATTGAAATCAGTACTTGTTCCTTTTTTATGTGGTGTTTTATATCTTGCAAAAGGCTGTGGATCTGTAGGGGTTTTACACACAGAAAGATTAAATCCGCTTTTTGGATTAGCTCAGCTGTGCTTGTTGCCAATTGGATGCCATGGTGCTTTTCCTTCAGTGCAGCAGCTTTAGAAAGCGTTCGATTGGTAATGATTAAATCAGCTGGCTCCAGTATATCCGCTTCAAGCCAAGCTTCTATCAAAATCGTCCCCATATTTCCCGTACCGATTACTCCAATTTTCTTCATGCCTTCAACTCCCTTCAAAGAAGCAAAACTTCTCATTAAACACTATGTAGATTTACCCTGTCTTATGCCAAAGCAATGATGAAACCGTACCGAGGGAGGCTCGATGAATGGATACAATCCTCAAAAAGAAAATCTCGTTGATTGCTGTTGCCGTAGTTATAGTAGCAATTGGCTTTTATCTTTTTTATCAACCTGAAAAGAAGCCGGGTGAAACAGAAGATATCTTTGCCATTTCAACAAGTGAAGAGACAACTGATGAAGTAAAACCGAAAACCGAGGCAGGACCTCAAATTATGAAAGTCGATGTAAAAGGAGCTGTGCAGGCTCCTGGCGTATTTACCGCTCAAGCAGGTGACAGGGTAATCGATTTGATATCAGAAGCGGGCAGTTTTACAGATAAGGCGGATAAGGACAAAGTGAACCTCGCTCAACTTGTGGAAGATCAAATGGTCATTTACGTACCAAAGAAGGGTGAGGAAGGGGCAGAAATCCCAGGAGGAATGCCTGCTACACTATCAAATGGGTCTACGGGTACTGACGGAGCAGCTGGTAGTTCGGGTGGCCAGGTGAACTTGAATACCGCTACACAAGCAGATTTAGAAACGCTTTCTGGGATTGGTCCATCAAAAGCAACGGCCATACTGGAATACAGGGACTCTATCGGAAAATTCAAGCAAGTAGAGGACTTGAAGAATGTGTCTGGGATAGGGGATAAAACGTTTGAAAAGTTAAAGGAGTCTATTTCGGTCCAATAAATACTGGCAATGGCTACACAAATGGCCGGGAAGAAGGTAGAATTGTAGAAAGAAATCTTACTGAGTTAAAGGGGACGACAACATGAACCGGATTAGCTGGGATCAATATTTCATGGCTCAAAGTCATTTGTTAGCTTTAAGAAGTACGTGTACTCGCTTGACTGTGGGTGCAACCATTGTGAGAGATAATCGGATAATTGCAGGAGGTTACAACGGTTCGATAGCTGGAGGGACCCACTGTATTGATGATGGTTGTTATATCATTGATAATCATTGTGTCAGAACGATACATGCGGAAATGAATGCGCTTTTACAATGTGCTAAATTTGGCGTGCCGACTGCGGAAGCAGAAATATATGTGACGCATTTTCCCTGCTTGCAATGCTGCAAATCGCTCATCCAGGCCGGGATTAAGGCTGTATATTATGCAGAGGATTATAAAAACCATCCGTATGCCATAGAATTGTTCGAACAGGCCGGAGTCAAGATGGAAAAGGTTGAAGCCAAAGGGGCCATCGATTTAAATGGTAAAGAGAAACAGGAATTTGTTCTTTCATTATTGAGTCAACTAGAACAAACCGGCCTAGAGAAAGAGGCTGTTTCCAATCTGGAAAAACAGGCCAAGAGGTTGTTCAATTAGTTTATGATAAGGAGGTTAGCATGAAAAGGCACCTTCTTTTTTTAGCTGTTTCGGCCACGTTAGGTGTTATGGCCCATTCATATTTTAGCTTGAAGCTTTTAATCTGCATCTTGTTTTTCTTTTGTTTTCTTTATTACTGGAGCGGTGGAAAGGGGAAGGTTCTTACTCTCCATGTTGTCACCATGGGCATCTTTTTAGGTTCCGCTTCAGTAACTGACATTCGAAACCAATCCATCTATGAGGGGTCGGAAAGTCATTTCCTCGTAACCTTTACTTCTCAGTTAAAACTTGATGGGAACTTACTAAAAGGTTTTATCACAAGTGGACAAGGTGAACATCTCCTATTACGGTATAAAATAGCTTCCGAACAAGAAAAAGAGGGGGTGATAGAGCACCTGCAAACCGGAATATCCTGTCCGGTACAGGGTAGTTTGCAAGTGCCTGAACCACATCGTAATGAAAACAGCTTCGATTATCAACGATATCTTTCCCTTCAGCATACCCATTGGATTTTAAAAGCCCATTCTATCTCTTTTTCTAAATGTAAGAAAGAGAAGAATTCTCTTGTCGTTTCGATTCAAAATTTTCGAATGAGAGGAATCTCGTATATCAAAGAACACTTTCCAAAAGAATCTAGCGGCTTCGTCACAGCACTTATTTTTGGTGATCAGAGTGAAATTGATGAAGAGGACCTGACGAATTATCAACGTCTCGGTCTTGTCCATCTACTGGCAATCTCGGGGCTTCATGTTAGCCTATTGACGGGCATGTTATTTTATCTAGGAATTCGTATTGGAATTACCCGTGAGAGAATGATTTTCCTCATCCTGGTCTTTCTACCGATTTATACGCTCCTGTCCGGAGGAAGTCCCTCTGTCCTGCGCTCCTGTTTAATGGCCATGCTGTTCTTTATCCTGATGCTCTTTAAAAAAAGATTGTCAGCGAGTGTTGCGATTGGCGTGATTTATATGGTTTTACTTTTTCTTCAGCCTAACATGCTCTATAATATTGGCTTCCAGCTATCCTTCGCAGTCACATTCTCCATTATCATGTCTTCGCGCATCTTCTTACACTATCCACAAAAGACCATTCAGCTTTTCATCATTAGTTCCATCTGCCAATTGGCAGCCCTTCCGATATTACTTTTTCACTTTTTTGAGGTATCCATTCTTGGTGTCCTGTTAAATGTCTTGTATGTACCTCTGTATTCCGTCATATTGCTGCCATTTTCATTGCTTACAGTTGTGGTGCATCTTGCCATACCACCTCTCGGTCAGCTGCTTATTTCCCTGATTAATGTGACATTCATGCTCTGTAATCGTGCGGCAGATGTGGCCACGGGTTTACCGATGGCATCGCTTGCCTTCGGTAAACCCAGTTTTATCATGATGTTGCTTCTGGTATTGTCTGTATTGGGCCTGTTTGTGTGCTGGGAGGTCTCATTTCGTACAAGTAAACTTTGGTGGGCAATGTTCATTTTCCTTTTGCTCCTTCAATTCAATTTTCAAAAGCTGTCTCCTTTCGGTGAAGTGCATGTTATTGATGTCGGTCAGGGAGACTCGATTTTAATAATCCTGCCGTTTAACGCGGGGAATTATCTAGTAGATACAGGGGGCCAAATAACATTTCCCTTAGAGGCATGGAAAAAGAAGCGAAAGACCTATAATACAGCAGAAGATACCATCATTCCGTTATTGAAAAGTAAAGGAATCCATCATTTGGACAAGCTGATTTTGACGCATGCGGATGCCGATCACATGGGCAGTGCCAAAGAGTTAATTGAACATTTTAAGGTTGAGGAATTGATTATTGGCGGATGGAGTGTAGACCAATATCAAGATAAAGACTTTATCTCGGTTGCTCGGGATAAGGGGATTAGTATGAATATGGTGAAAAGAGGAGATTCATGGAAGGTTGATGGTGCTGCGTTCCATGTTTTGAATCCATACAAAAAGGAAGAGAATACGAATGAGGCCTCTATTGTTTTGTACGCGGAAATAGGTGGATTCTCCTGGTTGTTCACGGGTGATATGGGGGAATCGGGTGAAAAGGAACTCATCGATACGTATCCACAATTACGGGTTGATATATTGAAGGTGGGCCATCATGGCAGCAAAACGTCATCCTCCATTCCTTTTCTTGAACAATTACACCCTAAAGCCGCTATCATTTCGGTAGGAAAAGAAAATAGGTATGGCCACCCTCACGATCAAGTGATGGAGACGATGGAAGAAAATAAGGTCAACGTGTTCAGGACGGACGAAGACGGAGCCATCATTTTCAAGTATTCCAAAAATGGTGGAACCTTTCGAAAGATTCTCCCATAGTATGTAGAAATCCAAAAGAAAGAGACTGCATCAGCAGCCTCCTTCAGGGAAAAATAAGTGCATGTTAAAATTAGGATCCTACTGCTTTAATGACGACAGCAATGGTGAACATGGCAGCGAAAAATACAAATGAACCGATGAATCCCATAGCAGAATCCGCGACGTCATCAGTCTTCGATTGGACATTCTTTTCGAATTCGTTCATTGTTTATCCCTCCTATTTCTGCTAATAGTATAAAACATTACCAAAAATAAATCCACAGGTCACATTTCTTCATTTCCTATACTGACAAGAGTTGTCACTTATAGTCTGCCTATTTGAGGTCAAAATAAAAGTACAAACAAAAGCAAGCGCGTGATTGTTCTACATGAATATCTATCGCTATCAAGAAAGTATTCCTAGGGCCTTTCTTGATAGCGTTCATATAGATCCGGAACTAGACCTTAAGGGGCTAGTTCCCTTTATAGCTTGTCAAATGGCTCATCCACCTATACCATTAGAGAAGAATACATAAAAAAGAGGCTGATTCTATTGGTATTAGACGTTTGGAAAAATATAAAAAAAGGGCAATTCGCTCCTATCTATTTGGTATATGGAACCGAAGCCTATTTAATTAATGAAACGAAGCAGCTGTTGATAGAGCACGTCCTTCAGGAAGATGAAATGGACTTTAACTTTTCTCAATTTGATTTAGAGGAAATTCCGATTGAAACGGCCCTAGAAGATGTAGAGACTCTTCCATTTATTGGTGAAAGGCGTCTTGTCTTCATGCAAAATCCATTTTTCCTGACTGCCGAAAAATCAAAGTCCAAGGTTGAACATAATGTGAAAAGATTAGAAGCCTATCTATCAGACCCAGTTCCATACTCTATTGTCGTATTGACGGCTCCTTATGAGAAACTGGACGAACGAAAGAAAATCACCAAAGAACTGAAACGTAAGGCTGTTCTTGTGGAAGCGAAGAAGCTTGGTGATCGTGAGTTGAAGGTATGGGTCAAAGAACGGGTCGCAGAGTACCATGTTCAGATTGATGACCAAGCAACGGAACTTCTTTTGGAGTTGGCTGGTACGAACTTGATGATGCTGACGAACGAATTAGATAAAATGGCATTGTATGTAGATGATGATAAGAGGATAACGGTCGAAGTCGTCGAAAAATTAGTGGCTAAATCACTTGAACAGAATATCTTTACACTTGTGGATTCAGTCTTGCAACGAAGAATGGAAAGTGCCATGACCATTCTCCACGACTTACTTCGGCAAAATGAAGAGCCCATTAAGATTTTAAGTGTGATGGCTGGACAAGTGAGGCTCATGTATCAAGTGAAGGAGCTCTCGCGACAAGGGTATAGTCAGCAAAAAATCGCTGGACAATTGAGGGTGCACCCATACAGGGTGAAACTGGCTCTTGAAAAAACAGGTAAATTCCAGGAACGAGAGCTGCTAAGCATTATTGATGACTTAGCGGAAGCAGATTATAAAATGAAAACCGGTCAGGCGGACAAAGCAATCACGCTTGAGTTATTACTATTGAAATTTAGATGAGGTTTTAAAGAGGGGACAGATTCATTCTGTCTTCTTTTTTTTGGGGTACAAAAAAAACGACCCGGAAGAGTCGTTTCGTTTTCATTAAGCGTTAAGAGCGTTAAGTCTTTTCGCTAAACGAGATTTTTTACGGGCTGCCGCATTTTTATGGATTAATCCTTTAGATGCAGCTTTGTCTAATTTTACAGCAGCTGTTAAAAGAGCTTCTTTAGCAGCTTCAACGTTTTCACCAGCTAATGCAACTTCAGCGTTTTTCACTGTAGTACGCATAGTAGATCGAACTGTAATGTTATGAACGCGTTTTTTGTCGTTAGTTTTCACACGTTTAATAGCAGATTTAATGTTTGGCATTCCGTTCACCTCCTACAAAGAAATCGAGATTATATGAACTCGACTTTTCAAATCCATATCAAATAGCACAAGTGATATTCTATCAGACTGCTTAAGATTATGCAATACTCCAGATTGAGAATCGAAAAGTAATTATATTTCCGAAATTTTTTCATCTCGTCATAAAGTATTGTACCAAAAAAATGAATAATACAAAAGCTAAAATGAAAGAATGTTTAAGAGAAGATAAAAATACTAGATTTGAACCCATTTAAAGAGCAGGAGGCGCTATGGTGAAAGAGTTGGACCTAAGTAATTATGGTATTCGGACAGATCTGGCAATTGAGGCGAAGGAAATTGCTCTTGAAATGAAAGGTGTTGTTGAAGAAAAAGATGTCTCTCATATCGAGGGTGTGATCATAAAAGAAAAAGAAGTGGATGATTTAAAGATTTCCTTAGTTGAGGTTACAGCTGAGGGGGAAAAGGAGATTGGAAAAAAACAGGGGAGCTATCTGACAATCGAGGTCCAGGGCATCCGACAGCAGGATACGGATACACAGCAACGGGTTGAAAAGGTATTCGCCAATGAGTTGGCCTATTTTTTAAAAAGGAACAAGCTTTCAAAAGAAAGTAGCTGCTTAGTCGTGGGTCTGGGGAATTGGAATGTGACACCAGATGCTCTAGGTCCTGCTGTTATTGAAAATTTGGTCGTCACTAGACATTTATTCGAGTTGCAGCCGGAGTCGGTTAAGGAAGGCTATCGCCCAGTCAGTGCGATTTCCCCGGGTGTGATGGGGTTAACGGGAATCGAGACGAGTGACATCATCAAAGGGGTCATTGAAAAAAGTAATCCTGATTTCCTTATCATCGTAGATGCCCTGGCAGCACGTTCGATAGACCGGGTGAATTCAACGATTCAAATAACGGATACAGGAATCCATCCAGGTTCCGGTGTCGGAAATAAGCGCAAGGAATTGAGCCAGGAGACTTTGGGTGTTCCGGTGATCGCCATTGGTATCCCGACCGTCGTGGATGCCGTATCGATCACGAGCGACACCATTGATTATATCTTGAAACATTTTGGCAAGGAGTTGAAAGAGGGAGATCGTCCTTCTCGTGCATTGGCTCCCGCAGGTTTCAATTTTGGGAAAAAGAAAAAACTAAAGGATGAGGATATGCCTGGAGAGCAGGAACGGCAGACTTTTTTGGGATTGATTGGTGTGCTTCCTGATGAAGAGAAGCGGAAATTGATCTATGAGGTGTTGTCACCGCTCGGTCATAATTTAATGGTCACACCCAAGGAAGTCGATGTATTCATCGAAGATATGGCCAACTTAATAGCAAATGGTTTGAATGCTGCCCTGCATGAATCAATCAATCAGGGCAATGCAGGCTTTTATACCCGCTAACAGTTTAGGTGCCCAAAAATGGTGTTCTACCCTTTCTAGCAAAGTCATAAGTATTAGTAGACAAGCTATAGAGAGGGTGGACGGATGAAAAGGAGAAAATCTCCAGGTATTATTACAGCTATTCATGGATCAACGATTGTAAAAACTTTTCTAAGTATTCTAGCTTTGCTTCTTTTTGTTTTTTCCGTCAGCGGAATCATGACGTCGCTAAGGCCGGAGTATCGCATCACATCGAATTCCGTACATACCGTTGCAAACCAATTCTCAGGTAAGATGCTGTTTTCGATACTGGCCAATGAAAATCATTATTTCTTCAGTGCGTTGCCTGAAGGGAAAGAACAATCGATTGTCATGGAACAGTTAGTGAAGCTTTCGACCAATATCTCAATGGAGGATCCTCGCAGCTTGCTAGGTCGGGAATTACCAGGCTTCTCAATTTTTGATAACGAGATTCTGGTGGCAGGTGAAGGAACGAACTATACGAATATGCCGTATGAATCTCCACCACCTTTAGAAGTGATGAATGATAAAAGAGACGCATCACTGCAAAATCTGGATGAAATAGAAGAACCGGATAAGAAAACAACGCCTAATCAACCCAAACAAACGACCAATGGCCGCAAGGTGGTAGAAATTTATCATAGCCACAATCGGGAGTCGTATCTTCCTTATCTGAAGGGTGTAACGAATCCTGACCTTGCCTACCATTCTGAAATCAATATTACAAAACTCGGAACACGAATGACGGCCGATCTCGCCGATAAAGGGATAGGCTCCTCTCTCAATAAGACGGATGTGATGGGGAACTTGAATAACAAGGGCTTGAATTTTACAAAAGCGTATCAGGAATCACGCAAAACCGTGCAGACTGCAATGGCGAATAATAAGAATATAGAATATCTCATTGATATCCATCGTGATTCAAAACGTAAAAAGCATACGACCATTACCATAAATGGTAAAGAATATGCCAAGATAGCTTTTGTTGTCGGAGGGGATAACCCGAATTACGAAAAAAATGCGGCACTTGCCAATAAACTGCATAAAGCGTTGGAAAAGAAATATCCAGGAATTTCGCGCGGAGTCATGAAACAGGGTGGAGCAAGAAATAATGGAGTCTATAATCAAGATTTGACAGGTAATGCGATGCTCTTGGAAATTGGCGGCGTCGATAATACATTTGAGGAAATGTATTTAACGGTCGACGCATTCACTGATGTGTTCAGTGAATTGTATTGGGATGCTAAATCTGTCGATGGTATCAAGGGAGAATCGGAAGCGCAGTAATTTGGAAGGAGTCTCTATCATGGTTCGATTTTGGTTGAAATGCATGGGAATAGTACTTGTTTTGTTTTTAGGTGTACTTATCGGGATGCAGCAGGCGAACGATGGCATGAAAAAAATGAAAGGGTATGAAGACCCTGCTTTGAATAGTGCTTTCACCATCAACCAATCGGAACAGGGAGAGGTGGAGGCGGATATCCTTGGACAAAAAGTGACGAGTCATGATATAGAAACGAAAAAAGAAAAACTGGAAGAAATGAAGGCATATAATTTCTTCTCATCTCTTGGTAAAAGTCTTGGTGAAATGGTATCAGGGGCCTTTAACGCACTTTTCAATATGATTTAGAGAAAAAGAAACTCTCCGAAAAGCCGCATTCTAATCTGAATGCAGCTTTTTTTGCTATTTCCTTCTACATAATGGTCTATCCTTGTAACTATTCTGTTGAATCTTGCATTTTCTATTGATATAATGAAAAATAGTGTATTGTGTCGACTATTAGGAGTGAACGTTATGAATAGAGAAGAGAAACTAAAAAGACAATCAAAGATTCGTAACTTTTCCATCATCGCTCATATTGATCATGGTAAATCAACATTGGCGGATCGTATCATAGAAAAGACGAACGCCATGACTCAACGTGAAATGAAGAGTCAACTGTTAGATTCTATGGACTTAGAACGTGAGCGTGGAATTACGATTAAATTGAATGCGATTCAATTGAAATATAAGGCGAAAGATGGCGAAGAATACATCTTCCATCTTATCGATACACCGGGGCACGTGGATTTCACGTATGAGGTTTCACGAAGCCTTGCTGCTTGTGAAGGTGCAGTTCTTGTTGTGGATGCTGCACAAGGCATCGAGGCCCAGACGCTTGCCAATGTTTATTTAGCATTGGACAATAACCTGGAAATCTTACCTGTCATCAACAAAATTGACTTGCCAAGTGCCGATCCTGAGCGGGTCCGGGGTGAAATCGAGGATGTAATCGGTTTGGATGCATCTGATGCAGTTTTATGCTCGGCTAAAGCTGGAATTGGAATCGAGGATATTTTAGAACAGGTCGTAGAATTGGTACCGGCACCTCAAGGCGATCCAGATGGACCGTTCAAAGCGCTTATTTTTGACTCTGTGTTTGATGCTTATCGTGGTGTAGTAGCTTACATCCGTGTTGTTGAGGGATCTATTAAAGTGGGCGATAAAATCAAAATGATGTCCACTGGTAAGGAATTCGATGTGACTGAATTGGGCGTCTTCAATCCGAAAGTTCAAATGCTTGATGAACTGACCGTAGGGGATGTAGGTTTCCTGACTGCAGCCATTAAAAATGTCAGTGATACAACTGTAGGGGATACGATTACGAGTGCCGTTAATCCTGCGACGGAAGCTTTACCGGGTTACCGGAAGATGAATCCGATGGTTTATTGCGGGTTATACCCGATTGACGCATCGAAATTCAATGATTTACGTGATGCATTAGAGAAACTAGAGTTGAATGATTCAGCTTTGCAATTTGAGGCAGAATCGTCTCAAGCGTTAGGATTTGGTTTCCGTTGTGGATTCCTTGGACTTCTTCATATGGAGATCATTCAAGAACGGATCGAACGTGAATTCAAAATCGATTTGATCACGACGGCTCCGAGTGTTATATATGACGTTATCCTTACAGATGGAACGTCAATTAAGGTGGATAACCCATCTAACATGCCGGATCCACAAAAAATCGAAAACGTCGAAGAACCTTATGTAAAAGCGACAATGATGGCGCCAACGGAATTTACAGGTACCATCATGGAAATCTGTCAAAATAAACGCGGTAATTTCATCGATATGGAATACGTTGATGAAACACGCGTAAGTATCCATTATGAGATTCCATTATCAGAAATCGTCTATGATTTCTTTGATCAATTGAAATCCAATACAAGGGGATATGCATCATTCGACTATGAGTTGATTGGGTATAAACCATCCAAGCTTGTGAAGATGGATATCTTATTGAATGGTGAAACGGTAGATGCATTGAGTTTCATTGTTCATAAGGACTTTGCTTACGAACGTGGAAAAATCATCGTTGAAAAGTTAAAGAAATTAATTCCAAGACAGCAATTTGAAGTGCCGATTCAAGCGGCTATCGGACAAAAGATCGTGGCCCGTTCTTCCATTAGCGCCATGCGTAAAAACGTACTGGCTAAATGTTACGGCGGCGATATTTCCCGTAAACGTAAATTGCTCGAAAAACAAAAACAAGGTAAAAAGCGGATGAAACAGGTTGGTTCTGTTGAAGTTCCACAAGAAGCCTTCATGGCTGTCCTGAAAATGGACGATACGACTCCAAAAAAATAAATGATAGTAGAAAAAAGAGGGTAGACAGGATCTAGCCTCTTTTTCTATCGGTTCATTCGAATAAACAAAGGTTGTGAACTTAATGATTAAAAGTGCTTACCTCCATATCCCATTTTGTGAACATATTTGCCATTACTGTGATTTTAATAAAGTATTTCTTCAAGGGCAGCCGGTTGATGAATATCTACGGATGATGAAAAGGGAAATGGAAATGCAACTGGCTAAATACCCGACAAAGAAATTGGATACGGTCTTTGTTGGTGGGGGAACACCCACTTCACTTGATGAAAAGCAGCTGTCCTTCCTTTGCGAGGCCATTAGTGAGACCCTTCCTTTCGATTCCAAGCAGGCTGAATATACCTTTGAAGCCAATCCTGGGGACCTTTCGAGAGAAAAGCTTGAGATTCTCTATCAAGCAGGTGTGAACAGGCTTAGTTTTGGGGTACAAAGTTTTAATGATGAATTATTGAAGCGCATCGGACGAACACACCGGGCATCTGAAGTTTATGAAACGATTCAGTTAGCTCAGGATGTCGGTTTCACCAATATTACGATCGACTTGATTTATGGATTACCGGGCCAAACGATGGAAGATTTTGAGGATACCCTAGCTAAGGCGCTTGCCCTGCAATTACCTCACTACTCTAGTTATTCTTTAATCGTCGAACCAAAGACGGTCTTTTACAATCAAATGAGAAAAGGTACATTGAAACTCCCTCCTCAAGAGCTCGAAGCTTCCATGTACGAGCGTCTGATGGAAGAGATGGAAAAGCATGGCCTTCATCAGTATGAAATCAGTAATTTTGCACGTCCTGGTTTTGAAAGTAAGCATAACCTGACATACTGGAATAATGTAGAGTATTATGGCATCGGTGCCGGAGCACATGGGTACACCAGTGGAAAAAGAGTGGCCAATCATGGTCCTGTAAAAAAATACATCACGCCTTTATTGGAAGGGGAGTTACCAGTTTTAGATGAACATACTGTGCCTCTTTACGAAAATATGGAGGAAGAGATGTTCTTGGGACTTCGAAAAACAAAAGGAGTCTCTCTTGAAACCTTTAAAGAGAAATTTTCTGTTGAAATGAAGGAGGTTTTCGGGAAAGAACTCGAAGACCAAATAAATAAGGGATTACTCAAGCTTGACGGTGGCTTTATTAGCCTTACGGAACGTGGGAAATTGCTTGGCAATGAAGTATTTCAAGCGTTTTTGGGTGTAGTTGAAACGGAATGATGGAAACCTACACAACTATAAACAATAAATTAGCGGTTTTCATTATTGACATCATAAGCGTCATTTGATAATTTATTAGTATATTAGCACTCAATAAGACAGAGTGCTAACAGAGGTGATCATACATGCTAACTGATCGTCAATTATTGATTCTTCAAGTGATAATCGAGGATTTTATCCATTCAGCCCAGCCAGTCGGATCACGAAGCTTGTCGAAAAAAGATGAAATTACGTTCAGCTCTGCCACTATTCGCAATGAAATGTCTGATCTTGAAGAACTTGGTTTTTTAGAAAAAACCCATACATCTTCAGGTAGAGTTCCTTCTGAAAAAGGGTATAGATATTATGTGGATCATTTACTTTCTCCTCAAGCTCCAAAAAAGAATGAAATGAAATTATTGAAATCCGTTTTTGTTGAGCGAATATATGAACTGGAAAAGATAGTCCAGAAATCAGCTAAGATTCTCTCAGAATTGACGAATTATACGGCAATTGTTCTTGGCCCGAAAGTCAATGAACATAAGCTTAAAAAAATTCAGATCATTCCATTGAGTCCTGAAACGGCAATAGCGATCATCATCACTGACACAGGTCATGTGGAAAATCGAATGATTTCGCTGCCTCTCTCTTTCGATATCAACGAAATTGAGAAAGTGGTCAACATTTTAAATGCCAGGTTAGTTGATGTACCGCTTGTCGAACTGAAGGATAAGATCTATAAGGAAGTGGCCGTTTTATTGAGTAGTCACATTCAAAATTATGGATCGATCGTTTCTGTTCTCGCGGACACACTTACGGATACCAAACCGGAGAAAATATTTTTCGGCGGAAAAACGAATATTTTGAAGCAGCCGGAGTTCCACGACATTGCAAAAGTCAGCACTCTTTTATCCATGATTGAGCAGGAACAAGGGTTTTATGATCTCATCACAAAGAACCCAGCTGGCATTCATGTCAAGATTGGCCGTGAAAATCAAAATACGGTGCTCGAAGACTGTAGCTTGATTACAGCGACATATTCAATCGGGCAGGAACAAGTGGGTACGTTAGCCATATTGGGCCCAACTAGAATGGAATATTCGAGAGTCATCAGCCTACTTTCTTTTTTCTCGAAAGATTTAACGACACTGATGACAAAGCTGTATCAAAAATAGGAGCCAAGGTAATAGTAAGGTGGCGGTACAAGGGTTGCCACCCCAACTATTACTTAAGCATAAATTGTATAATCCTTTAGGGGAGGTGAGATTGTGGAAAATAAAAACAATGAACAAACATTAAACAATGAAACAATCGAGGAAAGCACTGAGGAAGCGATATTCGCTGAAGAAGTGAATCCAACGGAAGAAACACAGGAGGAAACTCCAGTAGAAAAAGATGAGCTACAGGTAGCTCAAGAAAAAATTCAAGAACTAGAAGCCCGAATCGAAGAAATGGATAACCGTTATCTTCGTTTGCAAGCTGATTTTGATAATTCAAGACGCCGTGCAAAGCTTGATATGGAAGCGGCTCAAAAATATAGAGTGCAAAGTATAGCTGGAAATTTGGTAGAGGCTCTTGATAATTTTGAAAGAGCGACCAAAATCGAAGCAGATAATGAACAGACGAAGTCCCTACTTCAAGGACTGGAAATGGTCCATAAAGGCATTGTCGATGCATTGGCTAAAGAAGGTATTGAACCGATTAGTTCTGTCGGTGAGGAATTCGATCCTCGTTTGCACCAAGCGGTCATGCAAGTCCAGGATGAAAACTTTGGTTCGAACATCGTTGTGGAAGAATTCCAAAAAGGATATCTTCTTAAAGACCGAGTGATTCGTCCGGCCATGGTAAAGGTAAACGAATAAAGAAATCATTACATATAAATATTGGGAGGTAGTGTAACAATGAGCAAAATTATTGGTATTGACTTAGGAACTACAAACTCTTGCGTATCTGTACTTGAAGGCGGGGAACCAAAAGTTATCCCGAATCCAGAAGGAAACCGTACAACACCATCTGTAGTGGCATTCAAAAATGGAGAGCGTCAAGTAGGGGAAGTGGCAAAACGCCAAGCAATTACGAACCCTAACACAATCATTTCCATTAAACGTCATATGGGTACTAACCATAAAGAAGTAATCGAAGGAAAAGAATATTCACCTCAAGAAGTTTCTGCAATCATCCTTCAATACTTGAAATCATATGCAGAAGAATATCTTGGCGAAGAAGTAACTAAAGCGGTTATCACTGTACCTGCTTACTTCAATGATGCAGAACGTCAAGCAACTAAAGATGCTGGTCAAATTGCTGGTCTTGAAGTAGAACGTATTATCAACGAACCTACAGCTGCTGCACTTGCTTACGGCTTGGATAAAACGGATGAAGACCAAACGATACTTGTTTTTGACCTTGGTGGCGGTACATTTGACGTATCCATCATGGAACTTGGAGACGGAGTATTCGAAGTTCG
Source organism: Peribacillus sp. NPDC097675 (assembly GCF_050277655.1). Classification (NCBI taxonomy): domain Bacteria; kingdom Bacillati; phylum Bacillota; class Bacilli; order Caryophanales; family Bacillaceae; genus Peribacillus; species Peribacillus sp. NPDC097675. The sequence goes on from NZ_JBNNSK010000001.1 coordinate 321,990, forward strand.
TTCTACAGCTGGTGACAACCGCCTAGGTGGAGATGACTTTGACCAAGTAATCATTGATTATTTAGTAGAAGCCTTCAAAAAAGAGAATGGCATTGATCTTTCAAAAGACAAAATGGCTGTTCAACGTTTGAAAGATGCAGCTGAAAAAGCTAAAAAAGACCTTTCGGGTGTAACTTCAACACAAATTTCATTACCATTCATCACAGCTGGAGATGCTGGCCCACTTCACCTTGACGTAACGATGACTAGAGCGAAATTCGATGAGCTTTCATCAAGTCTTGTTGAACGTACAATGGGACCTACTCGTCAAGCATTGAAAGATGCTGGTCTTTCAGCTTCTGAAATTGATAAAGTCATCCTTGTTGGTGGATCTACTCGTATTCCTGCAGTTGTTGAAGCAATCAAGAAGGAAATCGGTCAAGAACCAAGCAAAGGCGTTAACCCTGATGAAGTAGTAGCAATGGGTGCTGCGATTCAAGGTGGCGTGTTAACTGGTGACGTTAAAGACGTGGTTCTTTTAGACGTAACTCCTCTTTCACTTGGAATCGAAACAATGGGCGGCGTATTCACTAAATTAATCGACCGTAATACAACGATCCCAACAAGTAAATCCCAAGTGTTCTCAACAGCTGCTGATAACCAAACAGCTGTGGATATCCATGTTCTTCAAGGTGAACGTCCAATGTCAGCGGATAACAAAACGCTGGGCCGTTTCCAATTGAGCGATATTCCACCAGCACCACGTGGAATTCCACAAGTTGAAGTAACATTTGATATCGATAAAAACGGTATTGTTAATGTTCGTGCAAAAGATTTAGGCACAAACAAAGAGCAAGCCATCACAATCAAATCATCTTCAGGTCTATCTGATGAAGAGATCGATCGTATGGTACGTGAAGCAGAAGAGAATGCTGAAGCGGATAAGCAACGTAAAGAAGAGGTTGAACTTCGCAATGAAGCTGATCAACTTGTCTTCCAAACGGAAAAAACGCTTAAAGATCTAGAAGGTAAAGTAGACGAAGCGGAAGTTACGAAAGCGAATGAAGCGAAGGATGAACTGAAAGCAGCAATCGAGAAAAATGAGCTTGAAGAAATCCGTACGAAAAAAGACGCTTTGAATGAAATCGTTCAAGCGTTGACTATGAAGCTTTATGAAGAAGCAGCTAAAGCTCAACAAGCAGCTCAAGAGGGTGCTGGTGAAGGCGAAGCTCAAGACGATAACGTCGTTGATGCTGAGTTCACTGAAGTGAATGAAGACGAAAAAAAATAAAAAGTAACCCGTTTGGGAAGCTAAAATAAATGGGCAGTGTAAGGCTGTCTGATTGTAGAAAAGTCAAAGTCAGGATATCTTGGCTTTGGCTTTTTTTACAATGCATGGAACGAACTTTAGGAATGATAGGAATTATAAAGAAAAAATAGCAGGTTGAGGGGATATTCTTCTTCTTTTACAAGAAAGTGTTCAAACTGTTTATGCTTTTCTAGTTGATTATTATCTTCTGACAGTGATAATATAATCTTTATGTGAATCGAATCGGGAGTGGATTTAGATATGAGTAAACGCGATTATTATGAGGTATTAGGTCTTTCGAAGAGTGCTTCGAAGGAAGAAATCAAGAAAGCGTATCGAAAGCTCTCCAAACAATATCATCCTGATATTAATAAAGCAGACGATGCTGCGGATAAATTCAAAGAAATCAAGGAAGCTTACGAAGTATTAAGTGATGAGCAGAAAAAAGCCCATTATGACCAATTTGGACATACAGATCCAAACCAAGGCTTCGGGGGCGGTCAAGACTTTGGTGGTTTTGGTGGATTCGAAGATATTTTCAGTAGTTTCTTTGGTGGCGGAGGACGCAGAAGAGATCCGAATGCACCACGTCAAGGAGCCGATTTACAATATACGATGACACTTACTTTTGAAGAAGCAGCTTTCGGGAAGGATACCGAAATTGAGATTCCTCGAGAAGAGAATTGTGATACGTGTAAAGGCTCAGGTGCAAAGCCTGGTACAAAAGTCGAGAACTGTTCACATTGTCACGGTACCGGTCAATTAAATGTTGAACAAAACACGGCATTCGGGCGTATCGTAAACCGCAGAGCCTGTCACCATTGTCAAGGAACAGGAAAAATCATTCCACACAAATGTTCAACATGTAAAGGTGAAGGGAAAGTTCAAAAACGTAAAAAAATCCAAGTCAAAGTCCCTGCTGGAATTGATGATGGTCAGCAGCTCCGTGTAACTGGTCAAGGGGAACCTGGAATCAATGGAGGTCCATCTGGAGATCTCTACGTAGTATTCCATGTTCGTACCCATGAATTCTTTGAACGGGATGGCGATGATATTTATTGTGAAATGCCGATTACGTTCACCCAATCAGCCCTAGGTGACGAAATTGAAGTACCAACACTGCATGGCAAAGTTAAATTGAAAATTCCTGCAGGCACACAAACGGGTACACGCTTCCGCTTGAAAGGAAAAGGTGTTCCAAATGTAAGAGGATATGGCCAAGGTGATCAACATGTCATCGTATTAGTGGTCACTCCAAAGAAATTAACGGAAAAACAAAAAGAACTTCTTCGTGAGTTCAATGAAATCAGTGGTCAATCAGGTATTGATGAACAAGAAGATGGCTTTTTCTCAAAGGTAAAGCGTGCTTTTAAAGATAGATGATTAAAAGTAAAAGAACAAATCGGGAGTTGGTAGATTATGAAGTGGTCTGAATTTGCAATCCATACAACAAATGAAGCGGTAGAACCTGTTTCAAATATCCTTCATGAGGCAGGTGCAAGCGGAGTTGTCATTGAGGATCCTCTTGAATTAGTCAAAGAACGTGAAAATGTCTTTGGCGAAATCTACCACCTGAACCCAGATGATTATCCGGACGAAGGTGTATTGATCAAGGCATATTTGCCTGTTAACAGTTTTCTAGGCGAAACCGTTGATGCTATTAAAGAATCAATCAATAATCTTCTGCATTTTGAAATTGATCTCGGTAAGAATGTTGTTTCAATTAGTGAAGTGAATGAGGAAGAATGGGCAACGGCTTGGAAAAAATATTATAATCCCGTCAAAATTTCTGAACGGTTCACCATTGTTCCCACTTGGGAAGAATATATGCCAGTTAGCAGTGACGAATTGATCATCGAATTAGATCCAGGCATGGCATTCGGGACGGGAACACACCCAACGACCGTTATGTGTATCCAGGCACTTGAACGTACCGTCGTGCCAGGAGACCTTGTGGTTGATGTAGGAACAGGTTCTGGAGTCTTGAGCATTGCAGCGGCTTTGTTGGATGCAAAAAGAGTTCAGGCACTTGACTTGGATGAAGTGGCTGTTCAGTCTGCCATTCAAAATGTTGAGCTGAACCACGTCCAGGAAAAGGTTTCGGTATCACAAGGGAACTTATTAGACGGAGTGGATGAACAAGCGGATGTCGTTGTGGCCAATATTTTGGCCGAAGTGATCATGCGCTTTACGGACGATGTTGCGAAAATTGTGAAACCAGGTGGGCATTTCATTGCCTCGGGAATCATTCAACCTAAAAAACAAGATGTAAAGGCTGCAATCATAGAATCTGGATTCACCATTGAGGAAACTATCCAGATGGAAGATTGGATAGCATTCATTGCTAAAAGAAACGATTAAATGAAGAGTTACTCTGATTATTTATAAGATAATCAGAGTACCTTTTTTTACAGGTGAACCTTGTAAGGCAGAGAGCAACCAGGAGAAATTCTTTGATTCTGGGTATGAGTTTTTTAGATTAGATGGAGTAGGTGACACTGTGCAGCGATATTTTCTAAATGAAAAAGCTTTTCAGGATCAAACCGTGATGATTACGGGTGATGATTTTCACCATATTGCAAGAGTCATGAGAATGGAACCAGGAGAGCGTATCCTGACTGTAAAAGGTAATGGTTTAATTGCGGTTACGGAAATCTCTGAAATTACGAATGATACAGTTATAGGAAACATTTTAGAATGGAAGAATGAAGAAAAAGAACTGCCCATCCAGGTGACGATAGCGAGCGGTCTGCCTAAAGGGGATAAGCTGGAGTATATCGTTCAAAAAGGGACGGAGTTAGGTGCTCTTAAGTTTATCCCTTTTATTGCGGCTCGTTCGGTGGTAAAATGGGACCACAAAAAGGTCGGCAAGAAGCTAGAAAGACTCCAAAAGATTTCTAAGGAAGCGGCTGAGCAGTCTCACCGTACAGTCGTTCCGATTGTGACGGAACCAATGACTGTCGATCAACTGATAGGTGTTGCTTCCGAATACGATCATACATTAATTGCTTTTGAAGAAGAGGCAAAGCGCGGTGAAACTTCCGTGCTTGCAGCGGTGTTGAAAGACATCACTGCAGGACAATCCATCCTTTTCGTTTTTGGTCCTGAAGGGGGCATATCAGAAAAGGAAATTGAGAAATTAACATCTTCCGGTTTTGTTGCATGCGGACTTGGACCTAGAATATTAAGAACTGAAACAGCACCTTTATATGCACTTTCCGCTGTTTCTTATCATGTAGAACTTTTGAGGTGATGAAAAATGGCAACGGTCGCTTTCCATACATTAGGCTGTAAAGTAAACCATTATGAAACAGAAGCTATTTGGCAATTATTTAAAACAGAAGGATATGACCGTGTTGAATTTGAAAACACATCAGATGTGTATGTCATCAATACGTGTACGGTAACGAATACGGGCGATAAGAAAAGTCGCCAGGTCATCCGTCGTGCTATCCGTAAGAATCCCAATGCCGTCATAGCGGTAACAGGTTGTTATGCACAGACGTCACCTGCTGAAATCATGGCAATCCCGGGCGTCGATATCGTGGTGGGCACTCAAGATCGGGGAAAACTACTGGCATACATTGAACAATTCAAGGTGGAACGTGAGCCGATCAATGCAGTCGGGAATATTATGAAAAACCGTATCTACGAAGAGTTGGATGTACCGGCCTTTACCGACCGAACTCGAGCCTCTTTAAAGATCCAGGAAGGCTGTAACAATTTCTGTACTTTCTGTATCATTCCGTGGGCACGTGGTTTAATGCGGTCTCGTGATCCCAAGGAAGTCATCCATCAAGCCGAGCAGCTTGTCGAAGCAGGTTATAAAGAACTCGTATTGACTGGTATCCATACCGGCGGTTACGGGGACGATTTGAAGGACTATAATTTGGCCATGCTATTACGTGATTTGGAAAAGGTCGAAGGACTTAAACGAATCCGTATATCTTCCATTGAAGCCAGTCAAATCACAGATGAGATCATTGAAGTGCTTACAAAGTCAAAAAAAGTCGTAAGACATTTGCATATTCCGATTCAATCTGGGTCTGATACGGTGCTAAAAAGGATGAGACGTAAATATACGATGGATTTCTTCGGAGATCGAATCGAAAAGTTAAAAGTGGCACTTCCTGGCCTAGCAGTTACATCTGATGTAATCGTAGGCTTCCCTGGAGAAACCGAAGAGGAATTCATGGAGACATATGATTTCATTAAAAAATATAAATTCTCCGAACTGCATGTCTTCCCATATTCAAAACGTACAGGTACTCCAGCCGCTCGTATGGATGATCAAGTGGATGAAGATGTGAAAAATGAACGTGTACATCGCCTTATTGCTTTATCTGACCAGCTAGCGAAAGAGTATGCATCCCAGTTCGAAGGAGAAGTCCTGGAAGTAATTCCTGAAACTCCATTGGAAAATGGCCTTTATGAGGGTTACTCTGATAATTATATGAAGGTGATCTTCCCGGCTACTGAAGAAATGGTCGGTGAAATCGTCAAAGTCAAGATAACAAAATCCGGATATCCACACAGTGAAGGACAATTTGTTACTATTCTGAAAGATATCCAACTACAGCAAGCAGCTAACCTTTAAGACAGCGTTTTTCGCTGTCTTTTTTTGTGTTATAGAGTTTTAAATGAACTTAAGGGTATAGTTTATATATATCGTCATTTTAAAATTAATATGGTATTATGAGAGGTACGGACAACTTTTTACTTTATTATTAAGGAGGATTATCAAATGAAAAATGTAGCAGGATTAATCGATCATACTTTATTAAAAGCGGACGCAACGAAAGAACAAATAAAGGTTTTATGTGAAGAAGCAAGAGAGTACAATTTCGCATCTGTATGCGTTAACCCGACGTGGGTGAAGTATGCAAGTGAGTTATTGAAAGGTTCAGAGGTGAAGGTTTGTACAGTAATAGGTTTCCCATTAGGTGCCTCTACTCCTGAAACGAAAGCTTTTGAAACTAAAGATGCCATCAGCAACGGAGCTCATGAAGTCGATATGGTCATCAACATTGGTGCATTAAAGGACAAGGATGATGAACTGGTTGAACGGGACATTCGTGCTGTTGTCGCTGCCGCAACTGGTAAGGCCCTATCAAAAGTCATTATCGAAACATCATTATTGTCAGAAGAAGAAAAAGTTCGTGCTTGTGAAATAGCTGTCAAAGCGGGAACCGATTTCGTAAAAACATCAACAGGCTTTTCAACGGGTGGAGCTACGGTGGAAGATGTAGCTCTTATGAGAAAAACGGTTGGACCGGACATCGGTGTTAAAGCTTCAGGCGGAGTTCGTAACACAAGTGATGCTGAGAAAATCGTAGAAGCGGGTGCATCTAGAATTGGCGCGAGTGCCGGTGTATCTATCGTAAAAGGTTTAACGGCTGATTCAGATTATTAATTTTCATTGCCGCATTCTTAGGAATGCGGTTATTTTTTTTGAGCACGATGAAAAAATAAAATGAAGTTGGAAAATTGGCGGGCGAAAGGTAAAACGATCAAAGAAGTGGTAATATTGAAAATTACACTTGCATGTGCAAGTTGTGTAGCTTTATTCTCAGTGAAAAAGGCAGCCGTTTGCTCTAGAAGGTCCACAAGAGGAAGGAAGGCGGCCACGCCTATCACATTCAGCCATATATGTGCATATGCTGTAAATGCAGCTTGTCTACCGGAACCGATACTCGCCATGTAGCCTGTGATACATGTGCCGATATTGGAACCGAGCATCATTATGATGGCGGAAGAGACGGTTAACTCACCACTCATTAAAAAACTCATCGCGATTCCGATGGTCGCGGAGCTTGAGTGAATCATTGCCGTTAGCAGGATACCGGCCAATAAAGCAAAAAATAAATGGTCTTCTATACCACTGATGACATGCTGGACAGCGGGAAAAGCCGCTATAGGCTTGGACAGCATTTTAAAGCCGCTCATCGCTGCGAAAATAGCGGATATGCCAATGAGTGACATCCCTGCGCTCTTCCATACGATCTTTGGCATAAAGCAAAGAATCGCACCGCTTATGACCCCTGGAATGATCCAACGGTCCAATGAAATGGTCATGAACTCAGCCGTAAAGGTGGATCCTATATTCGTACCTAGAATAATGCCGATTGTTTGTGGAAATGACAAACTTCCAGCAGAAACGAGTCCTACTGTCATGACCATGACTGCAGAGCTACTCTGGAGAATCCCTGTAAAAATTGTGCCGGCAAAAAAACCTTTCCATGGTTTATCGGTCACCTTAGAGAGAAAGGTTTTTAATTTAGCGCCTGACAGATTGAATAAGCCAATACGCAAAACGGCCATACCCACTAAAAATAAAGTGATGAATAATAGGAATAAGAATAGTTCATACATGATTGTCACCTCCTGAAAAGTTTATGGTCCCTAAGAGGCAGACATGCTATAAAAAGGTATGAAATTATCATTTGAAACAATTATGGTAATACCATAATAAAATTTGAAATAAGTTTCGTTTTATTGGTTGACCTGTCAAGGATGATATATTATAATTATTTAGTACATGTATAACATGTTGACAACTTGAGTTAGTGTGTTGTTTTCGGAGGGAGGGAAAGAGATGTCTAAAACCGTCGTTCGTAAAAACGAATCGCTTGAAGATGCTCTTCGTCGTTTCAAACGTACTGTATCTAAAGCAGGATCGCTTCAGGAAGCTAGGAAGCGTGAATTTTATGAAAAGCCAAGCGTAAAACGTAAGAAAAAGTCTGAAGCTGCTAGAAAACGTAAATTCTAAGAGAGGGTGGAAAGATGAGTCTTCTCGAGCGTTTAAATAATGATATGAAACAAGCGATGAAGAACAAGGAAAAGGACAAACTATCTGTTATTCGTATGTTGAAAGCTTCGCTTCAAAACGAAGCTCTAAAACAGAGACAAGATTTAACAGATGATGAAGAATTGACAGTGCTCTCTCGCGAATTAAAACAACGCAAAGACTCCCTCCAGGAGTTTGAAAACGCAGGTCGTTCCGATCTCGTGGATAAAGTCCGCACCGAATTGGGATACGTAGAGGCGTACATGCCTGAGCAACTATCAGAAGAAGAGGTTTCGGAAATCGTTATATCAACGATTGAAGAAGTCGATGCAACATCCAAAGCAGATATGGGGAGAGTTATGGGAGCTTTAATGCCTAAAGTTAAAGGCAAAGCAGATGGTTCTCTAGTAAACAAATTAGTACAACAACATCTATCATAAACTCGAAACCTAACCGCAGGCATTAGCCTGTGGTTTTTGTGTGTTTAAAGGAGTACGACACTCTTTTTATGCGTATAGTAATGGGTAAAGAGAAGACTGCTAACAAATTAATTAATTAAATAATTTTTATTGAAACCTTTTTCATATACATACGTATTAACTAAGTAAGTGACTATATTAAGCTAGATCTGATGAATGAGAATGAGGTTGCCCTTTAAGTTAATGGGGGCTGCCGAGCTTGCGCTTCATACGGGAAAGGAGGCGTTCCGTTGAAAATATGTCGTGATTTATCTGTTCTCTTATTCGGATTACTGCTTACCGTTTTTTTCATGGCGCCGGGTGCTTCTGCAAAGGAGAAAATTGTTTACCAGGTCCCAATTGAAGAAACCGTGGAAAAGGGATTGGCGGCTTTTTTAGAGAGAGCCTTGTCAATTGCGGAAGAAAACGATGCATCCCTTGTGATCTTTGAGGTGAATACCCCAGGTGGGGCCGTTGACGCTGCAGGGAAGATAGCCAAGTTACTATCTGATTCACCTGTAAAAACAGTGGCTTACGTCAATAACCGGGCTTTATCTGCGGGTGCCTATATTGCGCTAAGTGCCGATGAGATTTATATGGTTCCCAGTGCAACCATGGGGTCGGCAGCAGTCATTGATTCATCGGGAAATGCAGCAGGAAAGAAAGCGGAGTCTTATTGGTTGGCTGCCATGAAAACGGCTGCCGAACAAAACGGACGTGATCCCATTTATGCACAAGCCATGGCTGATGAGGATATCGATCTTCCGAAATACGGAGCCGAAACAGGTAAGCTACTGACATTCACTGCTGATCAGGCCAATAGGGCTGATTATAGTGAAGGGACTGTCTCGGGGCAAACTGAGTTGTATAGTATACTTGGGGTTGAGGACGCTGACATTCGTTCGATAGAGGAAAGTTTTCCGGAGAAATTAGCCCGATTTCTGACTAACCCTCTTGTGATTCCTATCTTGTTAACGATAGCAGGCATCGGAATCGTGGTGGAGCTATTTACACCTGGTTTTGGTATAGCGGGCTTTATCGGGCTCACGAGTCTCGTGTTGTTCTTTTATGGTCATTGGGTCGCGGGCATTACCGGCTATGAATCGTTAGCGTTATTCATCGTAGGAGTTATCCTGGTTATCATGGAATTGTTTCTCCCAGGGGGCATTATTGGCGTATTTGGCTTAACCGCTATTATAGGCAGTTTATTCCTCGCTTCAGAAAATCCGATTCATATGACGATTTCCTTGTTAATTGCGATTACCGCATCCATTTTGGTTTCTATCCTACTTGTAAAGGTGCTTGGTAAACAAATGAAATTTTTTAAAAAAATGATCCTAACCGACGCAACAAACACTGAGCAGGGATATGTTAGTTCTCCAAATCGATTGGATTTATTAGGTGCTGAAGGAAAGGCTATAACAGACTTAAGGCCATCTGGAACCGCCATAATAAATGATGAACGAATTGACGTTGTGACCGAAGGAAGTTTTATTTCCAAAGGGACGTTTGTCAAAGTTATAAAAGCTGAAGGGTCGAGGATTGTCGTTCGGCAAATTGAGGAAATAAATTATTAAGAATAAGGAAGGGTGAATGTTTAGGTGATAACTTCAAGTACTATAATTATCGTCTTGGTTGTAATTGCAGCCATCATCGTTTTATCTGTGTTTTTCACATTCGTGCCAGTTATGTTATGGATATCGGCTTTAGCGGCTGGAGTCAAAATCAGTATTTTTACATTAGTAGGGATGAGGCTTCGTCGAGTTATACCAAGTAGGGTCGTTAATCCGCTTATCAAAGCTCACAAAGCGGGAATCAATGTTTCGACGAATCAATTGGAAAGTCATTATCTTGCAGGAGGTAACGTTGACCGTGTCGTCAACGCACTGATTGCTGCAGAACGTGCCAATATCCCATTGCCATTTGAAAGAGGGGCAGCCATTGATCTTGCAGGGCGTGATGTGCTGGAAGCGGTTCAAATGAGTGTTAACCCTAAAGTAATCGAAACGCCATTCATCTCAGGTGTAGCGATGAATGGGATTGAAGTGCAAGCAAAGGCAAGGATTACCGTTCGCGCCAATATCGAACGATTGGTCGGTGGTGCAGGTGAAGAAACGATTATTGCGCGTATAGGTGAAGGGGTTGTATCGACAATCGGTACTTCTCAAAAGCATACGGATGTACTTGAAAACCCGGACTTAATCTCCAGGACCGTTTTATCTAAAGGTCTGGATTCAGGAACGGCCTTTGAAATTCTATCGATTGATATTGCTGATGTGGACATCGGGAAGAATATCGGAGCAATCTTGCAGACGGACCAGGCAGAAGCGGATAAGAAAATCGCCCAGGCAAAAGCGGAAGAACGTCGTGCCATGGCTGTAGCCTTGGAACAGGAAATGGTGGCCCGTGTTCAGGAAATGAGAGCGAAGGTTGTTGAATCAGAAGCAGAAGTACCACTTGCTATGGCAGATGCATTGAAAAGCGGAAATATCGGGGTAATGGATTATATGAATATCCAAAACATTACAGCGGACACAGATATGCGTGATTCCATCAGTAAGTTATCAGATAACCCAAAGGACAAAGATAATAATTAATTCCCAGAAGGGAGGTCTTTAAATGGGAGATCTCATTCAATTCTTTCTCAATAATCCATACCTTCTTATTATCTTGATTGGTGTCGCGACATCTATGTTAGGTAGAAAGAAGAAACAGTCGCAACAAAACAATCCTAACACTCCGCCGAAAAAGAGGTGGCAGGATGTCATGCAGGAGCTTCAAGGCGAGGTTCCACAAAAGGAACAACGGAAAACACCTATGTCGGCATCCGGTAATATAGATGAAAAGCATGTCGTTCAAACAGCTGAGATTGTCGATGAAACAAAAGCTCAAGCTGAAAAAAGAATTGCGGAACTACGCAGGCTGCAGCAGAAATATGAACAAGAGCGTGTTGAACAAAAGGAAAAAGCAGATCAAATTACCTCAAACCTATCTGATAATGGCAGTCCTGTTTATCATAAAGGTCCCTCCTTTAATAAAAAACAGTTGATTGACGGAATTATTATGTCTGAGGTGCTCGGACCTCCAAGGGCAAAGCGCAGTTTGCAAAGGTCAAGGAGATAATTCGGGCGACCGGTGTATCCGTTGATTTAATACACATGTAAAAATAGAATTTGCACCTTCATATTTTTGTGCTAGAACCCCCTTTCATTTCATACATTGAGATGAAAGGGGGTTCTTTTTTATGGCTCGTAATTGGGGAAAAAAAATGAAACAGCTTATGACCAAGACGATGGACCTTCCGCAAGATGTCATGATGGACCTGCCGCGAATTACAATGATCGGACAATTACATATATATATTGAAAATCATCGTGGCTTATTAGCTTTTACTGACAGCGAAGTGAGATTGATGCTGAAGAATGGGCAGCTGTTAATAAAGGGAAATGGCTTTGTCATCAAGACCATTTTGCCGGAGGAAATCATGTTGGAGGGCAAAATTGACAAGGTTTATTTTATCAATGAATGAACCCGGGAGGTATCCATGAAAAACCAATGGACAAACTATTATACAGGCTATGTAAAGGTGAAGGCGTACGGAAAAGGAACAGAAAGACTGATTAATATGTTGACTAGGAGAGGGCTTCATATCTGGGATGTGAAGCGCGTCGGCAGTGAATCCCTGATTTTTCACATGGATTTCAGGGAAATATCAAAGCTACGTCAGGTCTTGCGTAAAAGCGATTGCAAAGTGAAGTTCCTTCAAGGAAAGGGCATCCCGTTTCTCATGAAGCGGGTAATGAAGAATAGCGGATTCTTAGTAGGTTTAATTGCCTTCCTTATTTGCATTTTTGTTCTTTCCAATATGGTTTGGGGTATAGAAGTAAAGGACGCCAAACCGGAAACCGAGCATGCCATCCGTAAAGAGTTGGACAAGATGGGTGTGAAAATCGGGAAAATGCAATTCCTGGTAGACGATGTGGATACGATTCAGCGAAATCTCTCTGACCGGATTGGTGCCTTAACGTGGGTGGGAGTCGAGCTTAAGGGTACGACATACCATTTCCGAGTCGTTGAAAAACGTCAACCAAAGGAAGTGGAGAAAACCTCTCCGCAAAACTTGGTAGCTTCAAAAAAGGCAATCATTACCGAGATGTTCGTAGAAAAGGGACAACCTAAAGTGAAGGTAAATGATTATGTCACCAAAGGGCAACTTCTTGTTTCGGGACAAATTGGTAAAGAAGATAAGCCACAAATTGTTTCGGCACAAGGGAAAATAAGGGGACAAACATGGTACCAGGCCAAAGTGGAGGTCCCCTTAAAAACAAATTTCTCAGTTTACAATGGTAACGAAACAAGTAAGCATTATTTAAAAGTGAGCGACTTATCTCTACCCATATGGGGATTTAAAGACCCAGGATACAAAAAGCAGGTAAAAGAAACAACAGACAGGCCGTTTCACTTTTTGCAATGGGAACTGCCTCTGTCCTATAAAGTCGTGACATTAAGGAGTAAGGATGATATTGTCCGGAGTTATACGAAGGATGAAGCCATAACTGAAGGAAAGAAAATGGCACGAGCGGATTTACGAAAGCACCTTGATGAAGATGACGAGATTGTAGGGGAAAAAATTTTGCACGAAACCATGGAGAGTGGTAAAGTAAAATTATCTATACATTACCAAGTTATTGAAGATATTGCTGTAGGACAACCAATCATTCAAGGAGACTAGCGAATGGCAGATGACGTAAAGGTTATTAAGTTGGAAATTGAATCACCTAATGAAGCGGTCGCGTTATTAGGCAATGGGGATTCTAATGTAAAAGTGCTCGAAGATGAGCTAGGCATATCGGTTATTACTCGCGGAGAAGGAATCAGTGTTGCCGGTGAATTAGAGCGGGTGACAATGGGACAGGAAATTCTGAAGGCCCTGTTATCGGTCATTAGGAAAGGGATTACGATAAGTTCTAGGGATGTCCTTTATGCTATAGAATTGGCTCGCAAGGGGACGTTGGAGTATTTCGGAGAATTATATGAAGAAGAAATTGCGAAGACGGCTAAAGGGAAATCCATTAAAGTTAAGACAATTGGTCAAAGATACTATATACAGGCAATCAAGAAGCTCGATTTAGTATTTGGAATCGGCCCTGCTGGGACAGGGAAAACTTATCTTGCTGTAGTGATGGCGATCAATGCTTTGAAGAATGGTCAGGTTAAACGGATTATCTTGACCAGGCCTGCCGTGGAGGCTGGTGAAAGCTTGGGTTTCTTGCCGGGAGACTTAAAGGAAAAGGTAGATCCGTACTTACGCCCGTTATATGACGCCCTCCATGACCTTCTAGGGATGGAACAGACTCAAAGGATGATTGAACGCGGTACGATAGAAATCGCTCCCTTGGCCTATATGAGGGGACGTACGCTTGAGGATGCCTTTGTGATTTTGGATGAGGCCCAGAATACGACCGAGGCCCAAATGAAGATGTTCTTAACGAGGCTTGGATTTGGTTCGAAAATGGTCATTACGGGAGACCGGACACAAATTGACCTTCCTAAAGGGATGAAGTCAGGTTTGGTCCGTGTTGAGGAAATCCTGAAAAATGTCAAAGGTCTCTCCTTTGTTTATTTTGAACAAAGTGATGTGGTAAGGCACCCGCTTGTTGCCAAAATCATTACTGCCTATGAACAAGCAAAGGAATAAGTGAAATCCGCCATTGATTGGCGGATTTTTTCATGGTGATTCATAGTCCTTATTCAATTAAAAGGTGAATTTACGGTAATGATGGGTGTTTCGTCATAACAATGGTGAAAAATAAGAAGAAAACTGTTATGATTTTACATATCTAAGATATTAACATCATTTTTAGGAGGACCTTCTTTGAATCGTATCCAAAAATTTTTCACTAAAATAAAAGGGCTGTTGGTCCATCGTTTTTTTCAAGTGCTTTTGTTCATCATACTCGGTTTGTTTGCATATGTGTTAATGCTGTCCAATGTAAAGCCTGAAAAAGTCCAAGTGGAACTTTTTAAGCCTGCAGAACAGACCATTCGATCCACCAAGACTATAGAAGATACATATAAAACTGCAAAAGAAAAAGAAGAAATATCTAAACAGGTGGCAGATGTTTATACCTTAAAAAAAGAATATGCAAAAAATAAGGTCGATCTGATTTCTTCCATATTTGATTCAGCGATTGAGGTAAAAAAAGAAACGGATCCTAATAAGGGCAGTAAAAAAGATATCAAAAAGACAGATGGTCAAAAGGTATCCATATTGAAAGAAAAATTGACAGAGGAGGTCAATAAAAACATCGAAGAATCTGTTTTCCTTGCATTGGTCCAAGCAGATGAAGATGAGTTGGAAATTGCAAGGGATTCAACGATCACGGCCGTAAATAACGTGATGAGTGATCGAATTTCAGCGAGTGATGTCGAAAATGCCAAGAAAAAAGTGGTCGATGAACTGAGTTATATGAGCATAAATAGTGATATGAAAAAGGTCTCTACATCACTTGCCCGCTCAGCCATCATTCAGAATGTTTTTTTTGATAAAGACAAAACAGAGGAACAACGTCGAAAAGCAGTAGAGAGCGTAGAGCCTATAAGGATCCTACAGGGCCAGATAATCGTAGAAGAAAATCAGTTGGTGGACCGAGATGTGTACAGGCAGCTTGAATTGGCTGGTTTTTTAAGTACCGAGTCAACGATCTACCCATATGTAGGCCTCCTACTATATATCCTTTTAACGTTTACAGCTTTTTATTACTTCTTTTACTATTCCATAACGAAAAGGGATAATAAGTACAATCAATTATTGATTTTCAGCTTAGTTTTCATTTTTTCCATGGCAACCATGAAAACAGTCAGCATTTTCGCTGAACTTAAAGATACGAATTTGGAGTACATTTTCCCGGCGGCCATGGCGGCCATGCTTATCAAGATATTATTAAATGATAAATTAGCTGTAGGGATGACAATTTTATTAGGTTCTTATGGTACGATAATATTTAATGGCGATACGCCAGGAAATCTCGACTTCTCGATGGGGTTATATATCATTTTTAGCGGACTGATGGCAATCATTATATTATCGCGCTCAAATTTCAAATCTAAAGTGCTGATAGCTGGTTTAATGATGTCATTCATTAATATCGCTTTTGTATATTCGCTTATTTTTATTATGGATGGACATTATACAAAAATAGAATATTTATACCATGCAGCTGCGGCTATTGGGTCTGGGCTTGGTTCAGCTGTATTGACGATGGGACTGCTTCCGTTTTTTGAGTCTGGATTTGGGATTTTATCTTCAATAAAGTTAATTGAACTTTCCAATCCAAATCATCCTCTCTTGCGAAAAATTTTGATTGAAGCACCTGGAACGTACCACCATAGTGTAATGGTAGCCAATTTAGCGGAATCGGCATGTGAAGCCATTGGCTCAAATGGTTTGCTTGCAAGGGTCGGTTCGTATTATCACGATATAGGAAAGACAAAACGGCCACATTTTTTCATTGAGAATCAGCTGAATGAAGAAAATCCGCATGATAAGCTACAGCCTGAAACAAGCAAGGACATTATCACTGCACATGCCATCGATGGTGGAGAGATGCTTCGCAGTCATAAGTTCCCAAAAGAAATTGTAGATATTGCGGAACAACATCATGGAACCACTTTATTGAAGTTTTTCTACCACAAGGCCTGCAAGGAAGATGAAGCGACGTGTGAAGCCGATTACCGGTATCCCGGCCCAATGGCTAAGATGAAGGAAGTGGCCGTCATTGGTATCGCTGATAGTGTAGAGGCTGCAGTCAGGTCTATGAAGCACCCTACGCCCGAGAAGATTGAAGAACTGGTAAGTTTCATTATCAGTGACCGGATTCAAGACGGTCAATTTGATGAATGTGACATTACTATGAGAGAATTAAGCATCGTAAAGCATTCGCTTTGTGAATCGCTGAATGGTATTTTCCACTCAAGGATCGAGTATCCTGACATGGATAAATTAGGACAGAAGGTGAAAAAATGATTTTAACAATGGATTTAATTGATGAAACGAATGAAGTAACGGAAAAGGGCCAGCAGCTTGTTGAAAGCATTTTGCAATTTGCGGCGAAAAAGGAAACCATCGAAGAAGGGACGGAACTCTCCGTCACTTTTGTAGACAACAAACGGATTCAGGAGATTAACAAAGAATATCGTAATAAGGATTCGGCTACAGATGTCATTTCTTTTGCTCTGGAAGAAATGGGCGAGGAAGAAGTCGAGATTATTGGGGCAGAAATGCCTCGCATGCTTGGAGATATTATCATTTCGATTGAACGGACAAAAGAGCAGGCCGAGGAATATGGTCATTCTTTTGATCGTGAACTTGGCTTTTTAGCCCTACATGGTTTTCTTCATTTATTGGGCTATGACCATATGACCGAGGAAGATGAAAAAGTGATGTTTTCTAGACAAAAGGAGATATTGGGGGAATATGGGCTCTCGAGAGAAGGGTAAACCAAAATATCCACTCGTCAAAAGCTTTTCATTTGCTTGCCAGGGGATTTTGGAAGCGGTGCGGACCGAACGGAACATACAAATCCATTTCGTGGTGATGCTAGTTGTTGTGTTCTTTGGCTGGTATTATTCATTGGACGGAATGGAATGGTTGTTTATTTTGGCGGCAATTGCTGGTACGATTGCATTAGAATTAGTGAATTCGGCCATTGAACGGGTTGTAGATTTAGTGACAGACCAAATCCATCCTCTTGCCAAGCAGGCAAAAGATATTGCAGCCGGGGCTGTATTCATATATGCTATATTTTCTATAATAGTTGGATTGATTATTTTTTTACCGAAATTGGGTATTATGTAAGTTCTTTTTATTCATCCGAAATGTATCCAATATAGAGGGGGAAATGTGAAATGAATACGAATGAATTGATTGAGGAAGCTAAAAAGGCTAGGGAGAAGGCTTATGTCCCTTATTCGAAGTTTAAAGTAGGCGCTGCATTATTAACGGCCGATGGTAAGGTTTATCATGGTTGTAATATCGAAAATGCAGCTTACAGCATGTGCAACTGTGCGGAAAGAACCGCATTATTCAGTGCGTATGCCCATAATGACAAGCAGTTCACGAAACTAGCGGTGGTGGCAGATACTGACCGACCGGTTTCCCCTTGTGGAGCTTGCAGGCAAGTTATCTCAGAACTATGCGATCAAGACATGGTTGTCGTTTTAACCAACTTGAAAGGTGATACCAAAGAACTAACAGTACAGGAATTGCTTCCAGGAGCTTTTTCACCGGAGGATCTAAATGAATAAATTAGTTAACGATACACAGGTAAAAGGATACAAATCAGGTTTCATCTCCATCATTGGCCGTCCAAATGTCGGCAAAAGTACATTTTTGAACCGAGTAATCGGCCAGAAAATCGCAATCATGAGCGATAAACCACAAACAACTAGAAATAAGGTGCAAGGTGTCCTTACGCAAAATGATTCACAAATGATTTTCATTGATACACCGGGCATTCATAAACCAAAGCATAAGCTTGGCGACTTTATGATGAAGGTAGCGACAAATACCTTGAAAGAGGTCGATTTGATTCTGTTCATGATCAATGCGGAAGAAGGCTACGGTCGTGGTGATGAGTTTATCATTGAAAAACTACAAAGCGTTAAAACACCGGTTTTCCTTGTAGTCAATAAGATTGACACGATGCACCCTGATGAACTGCTGCCTATCATTGAAAAATACCAAAAACTATATCCATTCGCTGCCGTGGTGCCCATCTCAGCACTTGAAGGTAATAATGTGGATACACTGCTTGGTCAAATTAAGGAGCATCTACCTGAAGGTCCACAGTTTTACCCAGCCGATCAAGTAACAGACCATCCGGAACGTTTCATTATTTCTGAATTGGTTCGTGAAAAGGTGCTGCACTTGACTCGAGAAGAGATTCCGCATTCCGTGGCTGTCGTGATCGATTCAATTAAAAAAATGGATAACAGCGACACCATTAACGTTATGGCGACCATCATTGTCGAACGGGATTCACAAAAAGGAATCGTCATCGGTAAGCAAGGGAAAATGCTGAAAGAAGTCGGCAGCCGTGCGAGGATTGACATTGAGAACCTATTAGGTTCTAAAGTTTTCCTTGAATTATGGGTTAAAGTCCAAAAGGATTGGCGTAATAAAGCAAGCCAGTTACGTGATTTTGGATTCGATGAGAAAGAATATTAATTAACAAATTTTACGCTTCATGAAAGTGTGAAAAACGGCCAAGCTAATCTATAAGGACGGATATTTATCTTATTGCTAGTCACTATGAAAGGTGGGCTTTACATGTTGGATTTTACCTGGGAGTTATTTAGTGAGACAGGTAATGTGGACACCTATTTGCTTTATAAGGAGATAGAAGTCGAAAGGCAGGAAAGACCATTAGCATCGAATGAAGAGCTAGCTGATATTGATTTTCCTGTTTCTTAAGGATTAGCTTGGCAAGTATGGGTGGTGTCTTTTATGCTTCAAAAATGCGAAGGCATTGTCATAAGACGGACTGCATATGGAGAAAACAATAAAATTATTACGATTTATACCCGGGAGCTAGGGAAAATAGGGGTTATGGCAAGAGGGGCGAGCAAGCCAAACAGCAGGCTTGCCGCCGTGACCCAGCTTTTTTGCTCCGGGTATTTCCTTGTTACGACATCGAGCGGCCTTGGAGGACTACAGCAGGGAGAGATGGTCGACTCACTTCGTTTTATTAGGGAGGACCTGTTTGCCACTGCCTATGCTTCCTATATCGTGGAATTGCTCGATAAGAGCGTGGATGATAAGAAGGCAAATCCATATCTGTTTGAATTGCTTTCACAAACTTTGCATTACATAAATGAAGAATACGATGCTGAAGTATTGAAATTCATTTTCGAAATGAAAATGCTTCCTGTCAATGGGATTAATCCAGTATTGAACCAATGCGCTGTCTGCGGGGAGACCGAAGGGGAATTTGCTTTTTCTCTAAGGGAAGCCGGTTTTATTTGTCATCGCTGTTTGGATAAAGATCCCTATCATTATAAAATTTCACCTTCAGCTGTCAAACTCCTGAGAATTTTCTATTATTTTGATTTATCTAGGCTTGGAAACATATCCGTTAAACCGGAGACGAAAAAAGAATTGGCGAAAATCATTGATGCCTATTATGAAGAATATTCAGGGCTACATTTAAAGTCCAAAAAGTTCTTAAAGCAGATTGATTCAATGAAAGATATGTTTTAAGTTCGTACTATTGACATTCCTTGCTTGTTTGTATAAAATTTTAATCATCAAAATAAGAAGAATGCATTGATGGAAAAGAGTACCTGTCATTATTCATACAAGCGAACCCGGGATGGTGCAAGCCGGGATATGGAGATACAGGGAAGGGCGTTCCGGAGCATGATAGGTTTGAAAAGAGGCCGTTTCAATGACGGCAATTAGGGTGGAACCGCGGGTAAACTCTCGTCCCTATGCATTTACGCATAGGGACGGGAGTTTTTTGTTTGCCTAAGAAAATAACCGGTAAAAGAGAGTTCCCGTCCCTGAATTAACGTAAGCCGTTTTAAATAATCTGGAGGTGTACGATGAATATTCAAAATATGATTTTAACTTTGCAAAAGCATTGGTCTGAACAGGGCTGTATTTTAATGAATGCTTATGATGTCGAAAAAGGTGCCGGAACGATGAGTCCTTATACTTTCTTAAGAGCTATTGGACCAGAGCCATGGAGTGTTGCATACGTGGAGCCTTCACGTCGTCCTGCAGACGGTCGTTATGGAGAAAATCCTAACCGTCTTTACCAACATCACCAATTTCAAGTCATCATGAAGCCGTCTCCGGATAACATCCAGGAACTTTATTTGGATTCATTACGTAAGTTGGGCATTGATCCGCTTGAGCATGACATTCGCTTCGTTGAAGATAACTGGGAGAACCCGTCCCTTGGTTGTGCGGGTCTTGGCTGGGAAGTATGGCTGGATGGTATGGAAATTACCCAATTCACTTATTTCCAACAAGTAGGTGGTCTTGAGTGTAAGCCGGTTTCCGTCGAAATTACATACGGCATCGAACGTCTGGCATCATACATTCAGGAAAAAGAAAATGTTTTTGAACTTGAATGGACGGACGGATTTACGGTACGCGATATTTTTGGGCAACCGGAATACGAGCATTCGAAATATACATTCGAGACATCCGACCTTGATATGCTTTTCCAACTTTTCACGATGTATGAAAAGGAAGCACATCGTCAAATGGATGAAGGCCTTGTACATCCTGCCTATGACTATGTATTAAAATGTTCACATACTTTTAATCTTTTGGATGCGAGAGGTGCCATTTCAGTAACGGAGAGAACGGGTTATATTGCCCGTTGTCGTAACTTAGCGCGTAAGGTTGCTAAAACCTTCTATGAAGAGCGGGAAAAATTAGGATTCCCGATCCTGAAAGTGAAAGGGGAAAATACAAATGAGCAAGCGTGATTTGTTATTGGAAATTGGATTGGAAGAGCTACCGGCTCGTTTTGTTACAGCCTCTATGAAACAATTATCCGATAAAGTACAAAAATGGTTGAGCCAAAAAGCGATTGAATTTGGTGAAGTTGAAGAGTTTTCAACACCAAGACGTCTGGCGATATTGATAAAAGATGTAGCAGAGTCGCAAAAGGACATCGAAGAAGAGGCAAAAGGACCAGCTAAGAAAATTGCTGTGGACAGCGAAGGAAACTGGTCAAAAGCGGCATTAGGATTTGTAAGAGGCCAAGGCATGACGGCTGAAGATATATATTTTAAAGAACTTAAAGGCGTAGAATATGTTCATGTGAATAAATTCATCAAAGGACAGCCGACAGCACAACTATTATCTGAACTGCAGGACATCATAACTGGCATGACCTTCCCGAAAAATATGCGTTGGGCCAATCAAGAGCTTCGTTTTGTTCGTCCGATTAAATGGTTGATTGCTTTATTCGGGAAAGAAGTGGTTCCATTCACTATCGCTGACGTAGAAACGGGTAAAGAAACAAAAGGTCACCGGTTCCTAGGTGAAAGTGCAGTCATTGAAACTCCTGACCAATACGAAAAATCGCTAAACGAACAGTTTGTCATGGCTAATCCTGACAAACGTCGTCATATCATTTTAGAACAAATTAAAAACCTAGAACAAGAGAACGGCTGGATTATCCCAGTAGATGAAGATCTTCTGGAAGAAGTAAACAATTTAGTCGAATATCCAACTGTGTTATTTGGTCGTTTTGAAGAAGAATTTCTTGAACTTCCTTCACAGGTATTAATCACTTCGATGAAGGAGCACCAACGTTATTTCCCTGTAAAGGATCAAGAAGGAAAGCTGCTTCCTTTCTTCGTGACCGTTCGAAATGGGGATAACCGCCACTTGGATAAAGTATCAAAAGGGAACGAAAAAGTATTGCGTGCCCGTTTATCCGATGCGGATTTCTTCTACAAAGAAGATCAGAAAAAAGAGATTGCTGACGCTTTGAAGAAGCTTGATAGCATCGTGTACCATGAAGAAATCGGTACACTTGCCGAAAAAACGGGTCGTGTAACCGAAGTGACTGGTGCATTGGTGGATGCTTTAAATCTAAAAGTGGATAAAGAATTGGCGCTCCGTGCTGCCAAAATTGCCAAATTTGATCTCGTGAGTCATATGGTTTATGAGTTCCCTGAATTGCAAGGGTATATGGGTGAAAAATATGCCCTACTAAAAGGCGAAGCAAAGGAAGTAGCAGCTGCAATCAATGAACACTATATGCCACGCCATGCGGATGATGATGTACCGCCTTCTGAAATAGGGGCGCTCGTTAGTGTAGCTGAAAAAATCGATACACTTGCATCGTTCTTTGCTATTGGAGTAATCCCTACCGGTTCTCAAGATCCATATGCTTTAAGAAGGCAAGCGAGCGGAGTCGTTCAAATTCTAGCAGAGAAAAAATGGGATATTACTATAGAGGAATTAATCACTTTAGGTCTGAAAGGACTTGAAGCTAAAGGCCTTTTGAAACGTGATCTCGCAGATGTAAAATCGGATATGCATACCTTCTTTAAAGCACGTGTGAAGCATTTACTTCAGGAACTACACATTCGCTATGATCTAATTGACGCTGTCTTGCACAATGAAATGGGTTATATCCATTCTATTGTTGAACGGGCTCAGGTATTGGAAGCGAAAAAAGATGAAGCAGGCTTTAAAGAAAGTCTTGAAGCGTTAAGCCGTGTCATGAATATCGCGGTGAAATGCGACGATAAGGTAACGGTGAACCCAGCTGCCTTTGAAAATGAGCAGGAAAAAGCGATTTATGAGAAATTCGGCACTGTCGCTTCTCAGTATGCTAAAACAAATGATGAGATGGAGCATTTCGACTTGCTTATTTCGCTTCAAAGCGAAATCGAAGCTTATTTCGAGCATACTATGGTCATGGCAGACGATCAATCCGTACGTAATAATCGCCTATCGCTTATGAAAGAAATCAGCGATTTAGTGTCAAGTTTTGCGGCCGTGAATAAAATAATCCTTTCATAAATTCAATAATCGGAGCCCTTTTTGCTAAGGGTTTCCGATTAATAAACTAATATAAAGATGAAAACTGCTTTTATCAAATGATATAGTATATAATTATTACATAAAGATCCTTTGTTACTTTACTCTGCGAAAAGCAGTGGGGTGGTGATTACAATTCAATTGAATAAGCGTCAGGAACAGATTTTACAAATTGTTAAAGAGAATGGACCGATTACTGGGGAGCATATTGCAGATAGATTAAACCTTACGAGGGCAACGCTTCGTCCGGATTTGGCTATCTTAACGATGGCTGGCTTTCTCGATGCGCGACCGCGTGTCGGGTATTTTTATACAGGCCGCTCAGGTACACAGCTCTTGACAGATAGCCTGAACCATCTGTATGTACGAGACCATCAATCGATTCCGGTCGTTGTGGACGAGGGTATTTCTGTATACGATGCGATTGTCATGATGTTCTTGGAAGATGTCGGTACGATGTTTGTAGTGGATAAGCACGCTTTACTCGTTGGCGTACTTTCAAGGAAAGACTTGCTTCGTGCAAGTATAGGAAAGCAAGAACTTAATTCCATCCCGGTCAATATCATTATGACAAGGATGCCCAACATTACGATGTGTACCAAAGAAGATTTATTGATTGATGTTGCAAAGAAATTGATCGAGAAACAAATTGATTCATTACCTGTCGTTAAAGATACAGAAAAAGGTTATGAGGTAATTGGAAGAGTAACGAAAACCAATATAACAAAAGCATTCGTAGCTTTAGCTGATGAAGGCTATTAGGGGGCTTGCAAAGAGAATGACGGAGAATATGAACGGTTCTATTATATATGTTGTATCGGATTCAGTTGGGGAAACAGCGGAATTAGTAACAAAAGCAGCAGCTAGCCAGTTTTCTAGTTCTGCTTTTACGATTAAACGGATTCCGTATATTGAAGATGAACAAAACGTGGATGAAGTAATTTCATTGGCTAAATTGGATGGGGCAATCATTGCCTATACCCTTGTGAAGCCTGCTATTAGAGACTACATGAAAGCACAGGTGGAAAAAGAAAACCTGTCTGCTTATGACATTTTAGGACCGCTCATGGATATCCTTCAGGAAAGAACGTCTAAAGGACCTCTTAATGAGCCTGGGCTAGTAAGAAAGCTTGATGATGAGTATTTCAAACGGGTTGAAGCCATCGAGTTTGCCGTTAAATATGATGATGGACGAGATCCTCGTGGGATTTTACGCGCGGATATCGTGTTGGTTGGTGTTTCTCGCACGTCCAAAACACCTCTATCTCAATATTTAGCCCATAAACGTTATAAAGTGGCCAATGTGCCTTTAGTGCCAGAGGTGGAGCCACCAGAAGAACTATTCCTAGTGCCTCCTGAAAAATGTATTGGGTTAAAGATAAGTCCCGAAAAGTTAAACTATATTCGTAAAGAAAGATTAAAGTCACTTGGACTGAATGATCATGCCATATATGCAAATGTAGAGCGTATCAAAGAAGAGTTGACATACTTTGATAAAATTATTTCGAGGCTGGACTGTCCAATCATTGATGTTACGAATAAAGCAGTCGAAGAAACAGCCAATCTAATTATGAATATCCTACAAAATAAAAATCGGTGATAGATAGATTTTCTAAAATGGAAATCAATGAAAATGTGAGCTGGACACTTTTAGTGTTAGCTCACATTTTCAGCTTAAGGACGAATGGAATATCAATGTAAAATATAGAATATATTTACATAGTTTTTTCTTTTATTAAAATATTCACAACCTGATTTTTGTGGAAATAAAATACTACATCTAATTGATAGCATCTTTTAATAAAATAGATTATAATAAAAAATTGTGAGAAAAAACTAATCTTAAGGTTTAGACTTAATTATTAAGGAATAAACTAAGGATTATAAGAAGTCAAGGTTTTATCATAAAAAAATTCGACATATTCAGTATAATTGATACTGACTTGAGATTAAGTGGGGTTACCGCCTGTTTTAAGGAGACATAAGTAAGAAGTCATTTGAAAACTTAGCATATGTCCTTCAAGATTGGTTTTGTGAACTTCATTATATCTCGATAAAGTTTAGGGGAGAAAAAGGATTATGCAGAATGATGTAGAATTAAAAGGTATGATAATTAAACCAATGATACATGTTGATGCCGATGCATGTCCGGTGAAAGATGAAATCCTTCATTGTGCAAGACGGTACGATGTCGATGTCTGTTTTGTTGCATCGTATAAAAATATGATGAACAATCCGGAAGGCAAATGGGTATATGTCGATGCAGATAAGGAAGCAGCAGATCTTCATATAGTGAATTCAGTAAAAAAGGGTGATATTGTTGTTACTGCAGATATTGGATTAGCTGGTACCTTGCTACCTAAAAGCGTTTATGTTCTATCCCCAAGGGGAAAAGAATACACAAACGAAAATATTTCCATGCTTTTAGACATGCGTTATCAGTCAGCAAAACTTCGCAGGCAAGGTAAGCATACGAAAGGACCGAAAGCCTTTACAAAGGATGATCGAACAAATTTTACAAATAAACTTTTGAAAACTTTGTCGAACTTTGCAGGGAATCCGGATTCAATATCGAATTAAAAAACTATCACCAAAATTGCAAGGTGAAAAAATGACAAATGGTCGTATAGAAGATGAAAAGATAAATCAGATTAGAGAAGCAGTGGATATCGTCGATTTGATTGGGGAATATGTTCAGCTGAAAAAACAAGGGCGGAATTATTTCGGTCTTTGTCCTTTTCATGGCGAAAACTCTCCATCATTTTCCGTTTCGACAGAGAAGCAAATTTTCCATTGTTTTGGTTGTGGAGCTGGCGGAAATATTTTTACCTTCTTAATGGATATAGAAGGTTATAATTTTGTGGAATCTGCAAAGGTCTTGGCCGAAAAAGGGAATGTGCCTTTAGAAGTTGAAATAAATAAGGATTCCAAACGGTCGAATATGCCGGCAGGGTCTCAACAGATGCTAGAAGCCCATGACTTGCTTCGAAAGTTTTACAATCATCTTCTCGTAAATACGAAGGAAGGCCAGGAAGCTCTGGAGTATCTCCTTGATAGAGGATTTACCGAAGAAACGATTGAAAAGTTCCAAATCGGTTATTCACTGGACTCATGGGACTTTGTTTCCAAGTTTCTCTTAAAAAGAGGCTTTCCACCCGAGTTTATGGAACAGGCTGGGCTTATTATTTACAGAGAAAAAGATGAGTCATACTTTGACCGTTTCAGAAATAGAGTCATGTTTCCAATTATGGATCATCAAGGGAATACGATTGCGTTTTCGGGCAGAGCAATGGGGGATGATGAGCCCAAATATCTGAATAGCCCCGAAACACCGATCTTTAATAAAAGTAAAACTTTATATAATTTCCATCATGCGAGGCCACACATACGCAAAAAAGAACAAGTCGTGATTTTCGAGGGCTTTGCCGACTGTATTTCAGCAGTCCGTGCTGGAGTAGAGAATTCGGTTGCTACGATGGGGACCGCTCTAACCGATCAGCATATCCAGCTTCTAAAAAGGAATACAGACCAGATTTTAATCTGTTATGATTCAGATTCCGCAGGTTTGAATGCGGCCAACCGTGCGGTTAATATGTTACAGGAAGCTGACTTTACCGTTAAGGTAGCACTAATGCCTGATAATATGGACCCCGATGACTACATAAAGGAATTCGGTGAGAAAAGCTTCGTTTCTGAAGTAATAGGGGCCAGTTTAACCTACATGGCATTCAAAATGCATTATTTACGTCGAGGAAAAAACGTGAATAATGAAGGAGATCGAATTCAGTATATCGAAGAAGTCCTTAAAGAAATTTCGCGTTTGCCAAGTGCAGTGGAGAGGGATCATTATCTTCGGCAGCTATCCTCTGAATTCACGCTCTCATTGGATGCACTAGAACAGCAACAGCGACAGGTATTTTTTGCAGAACGTAAAAAGGGCACACTACCTCAGCCTGCTGCTCAAAAGAAAATGACCCTGCAATATGAGCATAAATTAAAACCTGCTCACCACAATGCTGAGATTAAGTTGATTGCCCATATGCTTAAAAGCAGGGAATTGACCTATAAAATTCAACAGTTACTTGGACAAACAGTCTTTCATGTAGATGAACATCAGGCCATCATCACGTATTTATATGCTTTCTATGAAGATGGACACGAGCCTGATCCAAGCTTTTTCCTAACTTATTTACCGGATCCAAACTTGAGAAGGATCGTTTCGGAAATAGAAATGATGTCAGTGAATGAGGAAGTTTCCGATAAAGAACTGACTGATTGTATAAATCAAGTGTTGAAATATGAAAAGATGTTAAAGATAAAAGAAAAGCAGGCGGAAGAAAAAGATGCGGTGAGACGCAGTGATTATGTGGCTGCTGCAAAAATTGCGATGGAAATCATAAAGTTGCGAAAAATGTTGTAAGTTGTTTAGGTGTAAGTCTTGGAAGGAGGGGAACTAATGGCTGAAAAACCAGCACGTTCCAAACAAGTTGATAATGAATTTAGCCTTGAACAGGTTAAAGAAAAATTAATAGAGCTAGGTAAAAAAAGAGGCTCTTTGACCTTAGAAAAAATCGCCGAAAAAATTGGCGGTTTCGAATTAGACTCCGATCAAATGGATGAGTTCTATGAGGTGCTAGCTGAAAATGGAATCGAAATTCTCACGGATGGTGAGGAAGAAGATGATGAAGATGATCCAGATTCCAAAAAACTTGCAAAAGAAGAGGAATTTGACTTAAATGATTTAAGTGTTCCCCCTGGCGTTAAAATCAATGACCCTGTCCGTATGTATTTGAAAGAAATCGGTCGTGTTGACCTTCTGTCGGCAGAAGAGGAAATCTCTTTAGCAATGCGAATCGAAGAAGGGGACGAAGAGGCGAAGCGTCGTCTAGCTGAAGCCAATCTCCGTCTAGTAGTCAGCATAGCTAAACGTTATGTAGGTCGTGGTATGCTTTTCCTTGATTTAATTCAAGAAGGGAACATGGGACTTATCAAGGCGGTAGAGAAATTCGATTACCGTAAAGGATACAAGTTCAGTACGTATGCAACATGGTGGATTCGTCAGGCCATTACTCGTGCAATAGCCGACCAAGCAAGAACTATCCGTATACCGGTGCATATGGTAGAGACAATCAATAAATTGATTAGGGTTCAAAGGCAGCTCCTTCAAGATCTTGGACGTGAACCTTCTCCAGAGGAAATTGCAGAAGATATGGATTTAACTCCGGAAAAAGTCCGTGAAATCTTGAAAATTGCTCAAGAGCCAGTTTCCTTGGAAACGCCAATTGGTGAAGAAGATGATTCACACTTAGGTGATTTCATTGAAGACCAAGACGCAACTTCTCCATCTGAGCATGCAGCATATGAATTGCTGAAAGAACAGCTTGAAGATGTGTTGGACACACTGACAGATCGTGAAGAAAATGTCTTGCGACTTCGTTTTGGCCTAGACGACGGCCGTACACGCACTCTAGAAGAGGTGGGTAAAGTGTTTGGAGTTACCCGCGAGCGTATCCGTCAAATCGAAGCTAAGGCACTACGCAAGCTTAGACATCCAAGCCGTAGTAAACGCTTGAAAGATTTCCTAGAATAGAATAATGCCCTATACAGAGCCCTCTTTGAATGCCCAGCGTTCTGGAGCGGCTCTTTTTTTAGCTATTGACTCACCGAAAGGGAAATTCCCTAGGGTAAATGCAAAAATACTCGTTAATTTACTCACATAAAGAACAGAACGACATGAGGATGTGTATTCATGGATGAAACAAGAAAGAAAATCATCATTCAAGAAATTAACTCCTGGAAGGAAAGCCGTATGCTTCCGGAACAATATTGCAATTATTTACTAGCCTTGTATAGTCAAGGTGAAGCTCAACCTGTTCAGTCCATGAAAAACAAAAAAGAAAAGAAAGGACTATTTACTGGATTGGCAATGGGTGCTCTTTTTTTTATTGTTGTATTTTTGAATTATTTTACTGAAATATCCATCATAATGCAAATGGCCGTGACAACTTTCTCGATCATCGCTTTTCTTTTTTTAATTCGTCGCTTCATTTACAAGAATATCCTTTTACAGTTCTCATTAATAGGATTGTCATTATTATTGTTAATGGAAACGGTGCAAGTCAGTGAGTTATTTGCTCCAGGAAAGAGAAGTATCCTATACCTCTGTTTATTTTTTAATTGCGGGCTTTGGATATGGATTGGCAAAAAGCATAAGTTGCTCTATTTTTCTATCGCAGGTTTTCTGGGATTGGTTGTAATCGCTTATTTTTTATTGATATAATTAAATTTGGAAAACTTGTTTACTTTTACTTAATAGGGGTATTATGGAAAAATGTACAATAAATTCAAAATAGTTCGAAATTATACATAAACTTTTGACGAAATTAAGAAAAAATATAATATATTCTATTTTTGGCTTTTACTTGAAACTCTTTTCGAGTAAAATAATATATAGCAATTTGTATATAATATTAAATATGGTAAGTTTAGGTTTTACATAGGGGAGGAAATACTATGAATCGCAATCCAGTCATGCCTTTTATTATTATTATGGTTTTTGGTATTGGGCTTATGTTTTTACTTTCTTTCAAAGGCTTAGGCGATGCTAAGGACCTTGCTAAAGAAAAAGAAGGTGGCGAAAAGACGGAGGAAAAAGAAACGGCCTCATCTTCACCTGAAGACATCTACAAACAAAATTGTATCTCATGTCATGGTAATGCCTATCAAGGTGGGGTTGGTCCAGCCTTAAAAGGTGTGGGAGACCGCCTATCGGAAGCAGAAGTTAAAGAGGTTATTACCAATGGTCGAGGAGCTATGCCTCCAGGTTTAGTTGAAGAATCGAACCTGGATGCGATGGCCAAGTACATTCACGGGTTAAAATAGTCATGAAGCTGATTCAAAACGGATAATTCGTTTTGGGTCAGCTTTTCTTTTATTCCTATTTATGTGTTGGAAGCCTACAAATCCCCCTCGTTCTGTAATTTTCCCTTGGAACTTGTTATAATCTAATGGGAAACGAACGTTATAAAATATGAATATGAAATAAGAGAGTTGATATTATAATGAATCATGAGAAATTATCAAAGAGATTAGAAAGTGTTGCATTACATATACCGAAAGGAAGCATTCTAGCTGATATCGGATCCGATCATGCTTATCTACCTTGTTATGCGGTAACCAATGGCCACTGCGATCATGCTATAGCTGGTGAGGTAGTGGAGGGTCCTTATCAGTCCGCTCTTAAACAAGTGAAGTCGACTGGATTATCTGACGTCATAGAAGTACGTAAAGGTGATGGGCTAGAGGTATTGAAACCAGACGAAGCTACATGCATTACCATTGCAGGTATGGGCGGGACATTGATCTCAAGTATATTGGAAAATGGCAAAGGAAAGTTGGGGAAGGCAGAGAGACTGATTCTTCAACCCAATGTTGGGGAAGTCAACGTGCGTAACTGGCTATTTGCTAACGGTTGGGAATTAATCGATGAGGATATTTTGGAGGAAGACGGAAAAATCTATGAAATCCTGATTGCTGAAAAAGGAGATCCCCTTCAACCTTATCATGAAAATAAGCAAGTTGGGCTGATGTTTGGTCCGTTTTTACTCAAGAAATTCAGTGATACCTTCATAAAGAAATGGCAACATGAGAAGCGTCACTTTGAAAGAATCATTGAGCAATTGGATGCAAGTGGCCGAAGTGGGTTAGAAGCGAAACGGCGGGAATTAGAAGTGCAGGTTAATCTCATCGAGGAGGTGCTCAAAGGATGAAAAAAGCTAATGGTATGCAGATAATCGAAATGTTTGAGCAGTTTTCCCCGAAACGATATGCTATGGATGGAGATCCAATCGGACTTCATGTCGGTCAATTGAATAAGCCTGTTTCGAAAGTGATGATTGCACTGGACGTCCTTGAAGAAGTCGTGGATGAAGCGATAGAAAAGGGTGTCGAGCTGATTATTGCTCATCATCCCCTGATCTATCGGCCATTGAAGAAAATTGATACAACAAATGCTAGTGGCCGAATCATCGAGAAACTAATCAAGCACGATATTGCCGTATATGCTGCACATACCAACTTGGATGTGGCTAAAGGTGGCGTGAATGATTTACTTGCCGATGCACTGCAACTGCAAAATACAGAGGTCCTCGTCCCCACCCATGAAATCCCTCTAATGAAATTGGTTGTGTATGTACCAAAGGAAGACGAAGAAAAGGTAAGACAAGCATTGGGAAATGCGGGAGCGGGTTCGCTAGGGAATTATAGCTACTGTTCGTTTACTGTTGAGGGTACAGGGCGCTTCTTACCGGGTGAAGGAAGTAAGCCGTCAATCGGTTCACAAGGCAAGCTTGAAAGTGTTTCCGAAGTGCGGATTGAAAGTATATTCCCTAAAACTATTGAAAAGACATTACTTTCCGCTATGATTAAAGCTCATCCGTATGAGGAAGTGGCTTATGATATTTATAAGTTGGAGAACAAAGGTGAATCCTTGGGATTAGGGAAAATTGGAGTGCTCGCTGAAGAAATGACCCTCGAACAATTTGCAGAGCATGTGAAAAAGACACTTGAAGTGGATAAGGTTCGTGTGGTTGGAGACCTGAACAGTACAATAAAAAAAGTCGCGGTCCTTGGTGGAGATGGAAATAAATATTTCACGACCGCTAAATTCAAGGGTGCCGATGTATATGTAACAGGTGATATGTATTATCATACGGCTCACGATGCCATGGCAATCGGTTTGAATATTGTGGATCCGGGTCATAATGTCGAGAAAGTGATGAAAAAAGGTGTAGCAAGAACTTTGGAAAAGATGTGCGGTGATAAAAACTTGGATGTCGAATTCATATCTTCTGAAATCAATACAGACCCTTTTAGATTTATTTAAGAGGACAAAAAAAGACAGCCACGGTGGCTGCCTTTTTTTTAAGATTTTTTCACTTTGATTTTAGGTAAGATTTTATGCAGTGGTGTTTTCTTAACGGTATTCCAAGTCGATTCGTCATTAGGTTCATATTGTTCCAGGAATGTTATGACCTCTTTTGTAATCGGAGTTGGTGTAGACGCTCCGGAAGTGACAGCCACTGTTTTTGCGTCTTTTAGCCACTCGAGGTTCAGCTCGGAAATATCGGCAATGCGATACGCTGTGGTGCTTGCAATTTCTTCAGATACTTGTGCAAGTCGATTGGAGTTATTACTTTTTGGATCACCGACAACGATTAAAACATCTGCTTCTCCGGCTTGTTGGGCCACAGCCTCTTGACGGACCTGTGTAGCTAAACAAATTTCCTTATGGACTTCAGAATGTGGGAACTTCTCTTTCACTTTTTCCATAATGTCCACGACATCCCATTGGCTCATTGTCGTTTGATTGGTCACGATGATTTTTTCGCTATTTAACGACAAGGCTTCGACATCATCGGCATTTTGTACAAGGTGAACGACATCAGGAGCTACACCAACAGCTCCCTCTGGCTCAGGGTGACCTTTTTTGCCGATATAGATAATTTGATATCCTTCTGCTTCTTTTTCCCTAATCAAGTCGTGTGTAGCGGTAACGTCCGGGCAAGTTGCATCAAGTGTGACAAGGCCTTTTTCCTTTGCAATCTTTCGGATTTCAGGAGAAACACCGTGAGCCGTAAAGATGACAGTTCCCTTTTCAACCTGATTGATGATTTCATTTCGGTTGCTGCCGTCGAGCGTTATGATTCCTTCTTCTTCAAAAGCGTCGGTAACATGCTTGTTATGAACGATCATTCCTAAGATGTAAATAGGACGTGGCAAGGTTTTATCTAAAGCCGCATTCCTGGCAATGACCATGGCATCCACTACACCATAGCAATAGCCGCGCGGGGAGATTTTATTTACTTTCATCTATGTGTCCTCCTTCAAAGGCAAGAAACTTACGTTTATACCTTTCTATTATATAAGACCATAGATGATTTTACAAAATATCATATTTCATGATTGTTGCCACCGAATGAATTGTTTATTGGCTAAATATAAAGCTTAGGACCAGAGGTTCTACTTCTTTTCTTTTGTGGACGAACTTCGGTTGCCGGTTCAACAACGATATCCGATTCACGCATATCATTCTTCAGGGTTGGTTCCTGGGCTACTGTAGCTGTAGTTACCGGCTTATTTTCTTCTGCTGGTGTTTCTGTGTTTTCACTGGATATACTGCGGAAAACCTTCCACATGGAGGGCAAGTTTTTGATTACGGGACCATATTGCTGAACCATTGGAGTGAATTGTTCGGCTGCTTGGAGTACCTTTTGCGTATTATTGAGCATATTGTTGATCGAATCCGGTTTAGTCAAATTATCCAGGATTCCGCCGCCGCTACTTCTTGAAGAAGAATTATTTGTAGTGGAGCCGGCTGGTGCGAATAAGTTAGGTGGCGCGGCATTTTGTTTGGATTTACCTAGTATTCTGGATAATAGTCCTTCTTTCTTCGGAGGTAGCTGATCGTTTCTTTGTTGTTGATTGTTTGGACCCCGAAAAGCTTGTGGTCCCTGAAAGCCCTGAGACCTTCCTTGCCCCATTCTCATTGGCTGCGAAAAGTTGTTGGGTGGCTGTTGTGGTCCCCAAAATGGTCCAGGTGGTTGCATCCTTCGGCCATTAGGTTGTTGGAAACCAGGACCAGGGGGGCGATTTCTATCTGGAAACATAGGTTTCACCTCCTTATGTTTATATGCTGATGTGTTCCTCCATATAAATTATGCAACATGACAAAAAAGGTTTGAGGAAAGAAGAGATGGTATGTTGTGAAGTGGCCGGAAAGAAGGTAAGATGGTAACGGTAGTCTTTTTGCTCCATGTCTGCGGGGGATACGCTATGACCAGGACAGGTGCTTTTCTTTTGCAAGAGTCCATTGAGAGAACTGACCAGGCGCTTGCGCTTTTTGTATAATCCAGCTTCAGCACCTAGCTCGCTGTGAAAAAGATGATTGGCCTCATAAGGCAAAGAACGCCTTACGGTCCACTCCCTATTTTCTTCACGAGCTATCAAGGCGCTTGCGCTTTTTGTATAATCCAGCTTCAGCACCTAGCTCGCTGTGAAAAAGATGATTGGCCTCATAAGGCAAAGAACGCCTTGCGGTCCACTCCCTATTTTCTTCACGAGCTGACCAGGCGCTTGCGCTTTTTGTATAATCCAGCTTCAGCGCCTAGCTCGCTGTGAAAAAGACGATTGGCCTCATAAGGCAAAGAACGCCTTACGGTCCACTCCCTATTTTCTTCACGAGCTATCAAGGCGCTTGCGCTTTTTGTATAAAATTTATTATAATAATAAGACGTGTCTAATGAAAGACAAGAATAAAGGAGATATTTGATGAAACAAAACCAATTTGAACGATTTAATTTGAAGAGCTACATTCTAGATGCAGTTCGTACTCTAGGGTTCGATAAGCCGACGGAAATACAAGAACGCGTGCTCCCGTCGCTTTTAAAGGGAAGTAGCTTAATTGGACAGTCGCAGACAGGTACAGGGAAGACTCATTCCTATTTGCTGCCGATTATGAATAAGCTTGATGCTGGGAAAAACGAAGTTCAAGCGATTATTTCCGCACCAACCCGTGAATTAGCGAATCAAATCTATAAAGAAGCTTTGAAAATTGCGGAACATTTCCCTGAGGAAGAGCAAATTCAAGTACGTTGCTATATCGGTGGTACCGATAAACAGCGGATGATCGATAAATTGAAAACACAGCCACAGTTAGTCATTGGTACTCCAGGAAGAATCAAGGACTTGGTTGAGGCTCAGGCACTTCAGGTATATACAGCTTCGATGCTGGTGGTTGATGAAGCGGACCTTATGCTTGATATGGGCTTCCTAGAAGATGTTGATCAATTTGCTTCACGTATGGCCGAAAAAATTCAAATGCTTGTTTTTTCTGCAACCATTCCGGAGAAATTAAAGCCGTTCCTGAATAAATACATGGAAAACCCGAAATATGTCCAAGTGAATCCTAAACAGGCGACAGCTGCTAAAATTGAACATGTCCTGATACCACTTCGTCATCGTAACAGAGAACAGTTACTGCATGACATCATCGTTCGTTATAATCCGTATTTGGCTATTGTTTTCACCAATACGAAAAAAATGGCGGATCATGTGGCTAATTCGCTAATTGAAAAAGGCTTGAAAGTTGGCCGAATTCATGGGGACTTATCGCCTCGTGACCGTAAAAAAATGATGAAACAAATCAATGACTTAGAATATCAATTCATCGTTGCAACCGATTTGGCTTCTCGTGGAATTGATATTGAAGGTGTCAGTCATGTCATCAATTATGAATTACCGACGGACTTGGATTTCTATATTCATAGGACTGGAAGGACTGCCCGTGCTGGATATTCAGGGGTGGCCGCAACCATTTATGGTACGTCTGATGAAGATGCCCTGAACCGCCTTGAAAAGATGGGAGTCGAATTCCATGATGCCGATATTCAAAATGGCGAATGGGTTGATTTAGAAGAACGGAATAAACGGAAAAACCGTAAGAAACAGAAATCCGACATAGATGTTAAGGCTAGCAGACATGTTAAGAAGCCATCTAAAGTTAAGCCTGGTTATAAGAAGAAAATTCAACGTGATGTTGAAAACTTTAAAAAACGCGAACGCCGTATACAAAGAAAGAAATGAAAAGGGAGTAATTAAATGCTGAAGATTGGGTCGCATGTGTCAATGAGCGGGAAAAATATGCTACTTGCTGCGAGTCAGGAAGCGGTTTTATATGGTTCCAACACTTTCATGGTCTATACAGGAGCCCCGCAAAATACGAGACGTAAGAAAATCGAGGATTTGAATATTGAAGCAGGTAGATTGCATATGGACGAAAATGGAATCAGTGATATTGTGGTTCATGCCCCATATATAATCAATATAGCGAATACGACAAATCCAGCCACTTTTGAGCTAGGGGTCAATTTTTTACGCAGTGAAATAGACCGGACTGAAGCGATAGGATCACGGCAAATTGTCCTTCATCCTGGAGCCCATGTCGGTGCAGGTAGTGAAGTCGGCATCAAAAGGATCATTGAAGGTCTAAATGAAGTGCTTTCCGCTGATGATAAAGTGCAAATTGCCCTTGAAACGATGGCGGGTAAGGGTACAGAATGTGGCCGAACTTTTGAAGAATTAGCAATGATCATGGATGGTGTAACCCATAATGATAAGCTATCTGTATGCTTCGATACTTGTCATACACATGATGCTGGATATAATA
Source organism: Peribacillus sp. NPDC097675 (assembly GCF_050277655.1). Lineage (NCBI taxonomy): Bacteria > Bacillati > Bacillota > Bacilli > Caryophanales > Bacillaceae > Peribacillus > Peribacillus sp. NPDC097675. The sequence goes on from NZ_JBNNSK010000001.1 coordinate 358,323, forward strand.
TCGTCGAAGATTTTGATGGCGTCCTGAATGAATTCGACAAAGTGGTCGGAATCGAGCGAATAAAGGTACTCCATATTAACGACAGTAAAAATGTACGTGGTGCGCATAAGGACCGTCACGAAAACATTGGTTTTGGCCATATTGGCTTCAAAGCATTGAATGACGTTGTCCATCATCCACAATTAGTCGATATTCCAAAAATCTTGGAAACTCCTTTTGTTGGAGAGGACAAAAAGGATAAAAAGGCACCGTATAAATTCGAAATCGATATGTTTAAGAACAAGCAATTCGATGAGGGTTTACTGGAAAAAATCATGTTGCAATTGTAAGTAGTAGAGGAGAAGGGACGATTCATCGACATGACGATGAATCGTCCCTTCTTTTACATAAGAATGAATCATTTCATATTTTTTGGTTATAAGTTGGCGGTAAGGTTGTTGAATAGAGTTTCGATTGCCCGGGCCGTATTGGCTCCGGCTACTTGAGTGATTTGGCCCAGAACATTTTGCCGTTGACGAATGTCGAAAATATTGATGTTTTTACCGGCCAGCAAGGCAGTAATATCATATGCTTGTTTTTGGGTTAAGCTAATCTGATGTTGTCTTGCAAGGGACAGTAGTTCATCTGGACGTATCTGATTTATTTTATGGTTGACCATCATTTCAAATAATTTCACACGATCTCCTCCTCCTTTAAAACATATGAAGGAAGATAGGGTATGTGAACTTGAAACTTTTGGGATGAGCAGAAAATTATTGATTAGGATTTATAGATTGTTACAATATCCTTTGAAGCCTGGAGTGAATTCTTTACTTCTTACCTACTTTGATTTATACTAACCTTTGTTAATCGTAATGATTCTTAAAAAAAAGGTGATTGTTTTGAATAATGTAATGAACCCCATCGTTAAATTAGAAGATATATCTTACAAATATACAAAAGATTTAGTGTTGGAGCATGTCTCACTTGAAATTCCTAAAGGGGCCTTTTTAGCAATCGTCGGACCGAATGGGAGCGGTAAATCTACTCTTTTGAAGTTGTTACTCGGTGTGTTTAAGCTCCAAAAAGGGAAAATCGAAGTATTTGGGGAAGATATACGACGCTTTAAAGATTGGCAGAAGGTGGGTTTTGTCTCCCAAAAGGCAAATTCTTTCAATTCGGGTTTTCCTGCTACCGTATTCGAAGTGGTTCAAAGCGGGTTGACTAAAAAAATTGGCCTGTTTAAATTTGCAAGCAAAGAGGATAAGAAAAAGGTGAAGGATGCACTACAGTCTGTGGATATGCTGGAGTTCCAGAACCGAAATATTGGTGAATTATCCGGTGGTCAACAGCAGAGGGTGTTCATTGCCCGTTCGATTGTCAGTGAGCCGGAATTGCTAATATTAGACGAACCGACTGTTGGTGTTGATTCAAAAAATGTCCATCAATTTTATGAAATGCTAGAAATGCTAAATAAAAAATTGGGAATCACCCTGATTTTAGTTACACATGATGTGGCTACTGTGACCGATAAAGTCACACATGTTGCCTGTTTGAATAAGGTGCTTCATTTCCATGGAGATGCCATAGAATACAATGGACTGAATGAGGAAGAATTGTCTTCTATTTATGGACACGGTGTTCAGTTCTTAAACCATAATCATTAATAAGTTTTGGAGGATAGCCCAATGATATCGGGGATATTGCAATTTGAATTTTTGCAGAATGCTTTTTTGACCGGAATCATCATCGGAGCGATTGCGCCACTTGTAGGCGTTTTTGTCGTGGTAAGACGGATGTCTATGATCTCCGATGCACTCAGTCATGTAGCGTTAGCAGGAATTGCGTTTAGTTTACTGCTTCAGAAAAGTTTTCTTTCTCTTGCCGGATTAAATCCACTTTATATTGGAATGGCTTTTTCGGTTGGAGGTTCGTTGTTTATTGAAAAATTAAGAGGGGTGTACAAACACTATCAAGAGCTGGCCATCCCCATCATCATGGCTGGGGGCATGGGGCTCAGTGTTATTTTCATTTCCGTTGCAGATGGCTTTAATACGGATTTATATGGTTATTTGTTCGGAAGTGTCAGCGCAGTAAGCCGTACAGACTTATATCTCATTATGGGAGTCGGCATAGCAGTCGCTTTAATGCTGGCTTTATTGTATAAAGAACTATTTTTATTATCCTTTGACGAAGAGCATGCAAGGGCTTCGGGGATTCCCTATCAAGCCATTCATTTTATCTTCATCGTAATGGTGGCATTGGTCATCGCTGCATCGATGAAAATCATCGGTATATTACTTGTATCTTCGCTAATGACTTTGCCTGTTGCTGCAAGTCTTCGCTTTGCGAAAGGCTTTAAGCAAATGATTGTTTATTCCATACTATTTGGAGAAGTATCTGTCGTAGGGGGATTGATTTTATCTTACAATATGGATCTCGCTCCAGGGGGAACAATCGTTATCATCGCTGTGCTAATACTTATCTTTTCAATTTTTATGGATAAGTGGAAAAATCGATAGGTGGGGTGATTTTTTGAACGTAACAACAGCCATGCAATTACTTAAAGATAAAGGCTTTAAACATACAGGGAAAAGAGAAGAAATGCTGGCTCTTTTCTCTTCAAGTGATAAATATTTAACAGCTAAAGATGTGCTCGAGAATATGAAGCAAGACTATCCTGGCTTAAGTTTCGATACGATATACCGAAATCTTTCCTTGTTTGTCGAACTTGGTATTTTTGAGATGACTGAATTGGAAGGGGAAAAGCATTTCCGATTTACTTGCGGCCATTCTTCACATCACCATCATTTCATTTGTTTGAATTGTGGTAAAACTAAGGAAATTGAAGTATGCCCCATGCAGGAGCTTCAGGAAAGTTTGAAGGACTATGAAGTTTCTGGTCATAAATTCGAAATTTACGGACGATGTCCTGTCTGCATATCGGTAGAATCGTAAAAAAACCATTGACATCTGCCAATGGTTTTTTGGTTCTACTTTATGCTTACCGGTTTTGCAGATAACCAATGTGTCACCCATTGAGATGCCTCCAGCCAGTTATTGACCCGGAAGACTCTATCCGGGACCGGACCTTGGTTATAGGGGGTATTGAATAGTAGGACAGGAATTTTACATTCTTCGGAAATGGAAACGGCATTGTCATACTTGTCCTCTAAAAAGATGTCAACAGCGTACTTCTTTGCTGTAGCCACCTTATCATGGGAACCGACTAATTCCAAGTGATTGTATTGGAGCTGGTTCTTCGTAAACCAGTCCTTTGTTACATCAAGAAGACGGTCACTTCTGGCACTGATGAAATATAAATCGGCTAGGGTCATCCAGTTCTCCAGGATATCCTTTGCTCCATCGGCCATCAAAGACTCTGCATAGATGGTCGGTTCGGTATCGATGAACCATTTTGAGAATTCTTCTTTTGGAACATTGACGAAGGGGAATAAATCATATTCATTAATGTCTTCATAGGTTAAATTTAATTGAAAAGCTTTATTTAAATAGGGGACTAAGGTATCAGGTCTTGTTATAGTCCCGTCTATATCGATGCCAAATCTTTTTTTCACGATGACTCTCTCCTCATTATCAACAGTGGTTTTAGTGTATCATAATCAAGTATGGTATTGGAAACAATCCATATTTATTACCAAGACATGAAACCTTTTTCATGAGGGTATTTCCTTATTATACATACACTATAAATGCTCCTAAAATCGAAAGTGAGTGATGGATGAATGGAAGAAGACCAATACTCCATGAATGACAAGGACCATACAACAGAAGAGGGAAAAGACCCAGTTGTTATCGTGGATGATCAACATCATGAGCGGTATTATTCCGAAGAGAATGCGGCAGACCAAAGAGGATATCAAAAAAGAGAAGAGACATCTGTGGCAAATAGTCGTTATCAAGAAGAAACTTCTGCAGAACTTGCCACATTGCCAAAGGAAAACCGGAGGTATAATAAACGCTCAGAAGATTCTGAGAGGACGTCGAATGGAGCTGGTGTTGGAGCCATTGCCTTAATCCTATCCATTCTGTCGCTGTTTATGATGCCATTCATCATGGGGATTCTTGGGATCATCTTTGGATTTTTAGCCCGTAAACGGGGGTCTAGCATGGGCTCATGGGCTATAGGGATAGGTGCTGTTTCCATCATTGTCGGCATTTTTATCTTGCCATTCTTTTAGGAGCATATTTAGCTGTTTTCGATACCCAAATCGGAAATGGCTTTTTTAGTGGAACAAAAAAAGTCCTGATGAGCTCAGGACTTTTTTCTGTTTTATTTAGTTATCACTGCAGCCGCTGCTTCAGCTTCGGCTCTTTGTTTTGCATAATACTCTTCAGCAATTTTATCGATTTCTATTTTTAGTTCCTCAACCATTGTTTCTTCAGGAACTTTACGAACGATTTTCCCTTTTCTAAATAGCAAGCCTTCTCCGCGTGCTCCGGCAATGCCTATATCAGCCTCACGGGCTTCACCAGGACCATTTACCGCACAACCTAGGACAGATACCTTAATTGGGGCTTTGATCGTCTGGATGTACTCCTCGACCTCATTTGCGATGGCGATAAGGTCAATTTCAATACGTCCACATGTAGGGCATGAGATTAGGGTAGCCATATTAGAAGCAAGCCCGAAAACTTTAAGAAGTTCCCTTGCTACTTTAACTTCTTCAACAGGGTCTGCGCTTAATGATACACGCATTGTGCTACCTATCCCTTGACTAAGGATGGCGCCTAGTCCAGCCGCACTCTTAACCGTACCAGAGAAGAGTGTACCCGATTCAGTAATTCCCAGATGTAAAGGATAATCAAAAGCTCTTGCAGCTTTTTCATAAGCTTCGAGTGCCAAAGAAACATCTGATGCTTTCATTGAAACGATGATGTCATGGAAATCAAGATCTTCTAGGATCTTAATGTGGTGCAATGCACTTTCGACCATGCCATCTGCTGTTGGATAGCCATATTTATCAAGGATTTTCTTTTCAAGAGAACCTGCATTTACTCCGATACGAATCGGAATGCCTTTAGCTTTAGCAGCTGTTACCACGGCTTCTACTTTTTCGCGGCGACCGATATTTCCAGGGTTGATCCGTATTTTGTCCGCTCCGCCTTCGATAGCTTTTAGGGCTAGCTTGTAGTCAAAATGGATATCGACCACTAGCGGGATATGGATCCGTTTTTTAATTTCAGGGATAGCATCTGCTGCTCTTTCATCTGGGCAAGCGACACGTACAATTTGGCATCCTGCTTCTTCAAGACGAAGGATTTCTGCAACGGTTGCTTCAACATCATGCGTTTTTGTCGTTGTCATGCTTTGTATGATTACTTCATTATTGCCGCCAATTGTTAAGTTTCCAACTTTAATTGGCCGCGTCTTAGTGCGATGTATGATTTCACTCAAGTGGAATTCTCTCCTTTAGGAAAAAATCAATTTTGATTTTTCATTTAGTTCACTAAAATATTGTATCAATGTCCATACCGGTTGACAAGGAATTGGACGTATTACTTTTTTATTATGAAGAAAGTATACTATTTTCAGTCGGGATTGACATGGTTATATGTTCTATTTAAGCAAGAAGTTAGCATCACTTCGAATATATTAGCTGAAAAATGGTTCACTTCGACTTATTTGTAAATCGGAATTTTATATGTTTTACCTATTTGCATGTTCTCTGGCTGTAACCCTTCATTCAAACTTTGAAAGTCAGATATGATTTCTTCAATTGGTTTGTTCGTTGCTTCTTTTTCCTTCTCTATGATGGAAAGTAAGGTATCTCCAGGTTTGATGAGGATTTCTTTATATGCTATTGAAGGGTTCTCGGGCTTGTCCACTGGCAAGGATGGCTGGACTGGAGTTGATGTTAATTGTGAAGTGGGCAGGGTTCCTGTGGTTAAATCGAAATAAATAATAAATAGAATGAAACAAAATGATATAAATAGCAGGATCCTTTTCATTTTTCCATCCCCCCAAGTTTGTCTTTCATACATATATACTTGGAAGGGTGTAAAATTATGCCTAAAAACGGGCATTTTTCATGCTGAGGGTTTATTTATGGTCTTTTAGGTTTTAAAGATTTTAAAGAATGAACATTATCATATACATTGGTGCTTAGAAAACGGCGAATTACTTTTGAAGTTAAACCAATCCTTACGGAAATGCAAAAAAATAGTTGGTTAGGTTTAAAAAAATCCAGACAAGTCTGGATTTTTTTATTCATATTATATTTTATCGAGTGTATGAGCTGACTCCTTAATAGATAAGTGGAGAATAATCAACGAAACAAACCAGCTAATGAAGGAAGCGAATGGGACAGCTGCTTGAAAAGCCTCCATGATGGTAAAGAAAATAGTGGATAGGGTGATACTGTACGCGGCTATTCGCCATAAATGTCTATAAGAAATAGAACGACCCGATGTGCTTCTAAATATAATTCCGAACGCAGCAAGAATGGTCACTTTCAAGAATGAACCAGCTGTTGTAAATAAATATAAAGTCAGTAGAAGCAACGGCATGATAATCGGGAGGACGGATGCTACTGAATTGATCCACTTGAATAAATCCTCGTTATTCCCTTCCAAAAGCGAATAAGGAGAAGTCTGAGCATTACCATTTGATACAAATACAAGTTCAGATTTTAAAAGGGCGACTGCTTCGTCCGATTTGGCCGAAATATCTTTGGGAGTCAGAGATCCAGTACCATCCAAAAATATCTGATAGCCATTTTTTTTAACTACGAATGGCTCGTTGGTATCGGTCGTTAATGTACCATTCTTGATTTCAAAATCGGGCAGGTCTCCTGATAGAGTATCTTCAAGGGCATTTATTCCATTCGTTATCATTGTACCTAAGTAAAATGCGGAAGGGAGGAAGAAAATGAGGCTCAATACAAATACATATAATATGGTCTTACCGATTCCTTGGTTTCGAAAGGAAGCGATATCTTTAGGTGAATAGAGACTCACCCATAGTTGTTTGAATACGTTCATATTTTCAGCACCTATCTTGTGATATTTCCCCTCAAGTTTAACGACAGTAATGGAATAAAACAACCTGTATCGGCATTCTATGGTTTCATTCGTACATAAAAGGGCAAATATGAAGGGATAGGAGTAGGTGTATATAAAATTGAAGGGATGTTTTATTTTTGGATACACTATTTTGGATTATTATTAGCTTGATGTTCATAATCGGTTTTGTCGGTTTGATTTTTCCCATCATTCCAAGCGTGTTATTCATATTTGCCGGTATTTTGTTATACGGACTCTTTTATTCCTTTGAATCCTTTGGTTGGTTTTTCTGGACTGTCCAAATTTTATTTGTCATTTTACTATTCTCGGCAGACTATATAGCCAACATGGTCGGCATCAAGAAATATGGCGGGACTAAGGCTGGGGTATGGGGCAGTACGATTGGTCTTCTTGTCGGTCCTTTTGTGATTCCGTTTGTGGGAATTTTAATTGGGCCCTTTATAGGAGCCTTCTTGGCGGAAATGATTGTTCACAAAAAAGATATGGCTTCTGCGGCGAAAATTGGTCTTGGTTCCGTAGTGGGCTTTATAAGCAGTGTTTTTACAAAAGGGATCATCCAGCTTCTTATGATTGGGTATTTTTTATTTGCGGTATTCTCATAAGTGCTCCAAATAAAAAAATATAGGCATAAGGTTTGAATCGTAAAAGAAATTTTGGTAATCTTAATCTAACGAGCTTTAGGAATCTACAGATGACTAAGGCCCTTTAAAAAAACAGCTTACATAGGGAGGAATTTTATTATGGCTTTTGAACTTCCACAATTACCTTACGCATACGATGCGTTAGAACCACACATCGACAAAGAAACAATGAACATTCACCACACGAAACATCACAACACGTATGTGACAAACCTAAACAAAGCTCTAGAAGGAAACGAAGAGCTTCTTAGCAAAAGCGTAGAAGAAATCGTCGCTAACCTAGATGCAGTACCTGAAGCTGTTCGTACAGCTGTACGCAACAATGGTGGCGGACATGCTAACCATTCATTATTCTGGGAAATCCTTTCACCAAACGGTGGTGGACAACCAACTGGAGAATTAGCAGATGCTATCACTTCAAAATTTGGCAGCTTCGACAGCTTTAAAGAAGAGTTCGCTAAAGCGGCAACTACTCGTTTCGGTTCTGGCTGGGCGTGGCTTGCAGTTAATAACGGTGAATTAGAAGTTACAAGCACACCAAACCAAGATAATCCTTTATCAGAAGGTAAAACTCCAATTCTTGGATTAGACGTTTGGGAACATGCTTACTACCTAAATTACCAAAACCGTCGTCCTGAATACATCAATTCTTTCTGGAATGTTGTTAATTGGGATGAAGTTGCAAAACGTTACAGTGCAGCTAAATAATAATTAAGCATCGATAATAAGGCGGGAATCCTTTTGAGGGATTTTCGCCTTATTTTTTTGTGAAAAAAATAGAAGTTGTTAAGGGATTCAACTTACATGTTACTGGATCTTTGTATTCGCATAGTCAGGCCAATCAATTAGTTTTCTTTACCTTTTTCACATAAATGCCTTTGTTTCTTCAAACACTAGAGTGGAATTTGAAGGGGAGTTAAAACAATGGGTATTTTAGTGAAATGGAAGGGAGAGGCGAGAGCGAATAAAGATTTGCAGCTTCTCTTACTGATTGGCGGATTGTATAGCCTTAGTGTCGCTTTATCCAATACATTTGTTAATGTGTATCTGTGGAAACAATCCGGTCAAATTATTGATATTGCTGTGTACAATTTAAGTATGGTACTTTTTCAACCAATTACATTTGTCTTTGCTGGAAGGTTAGCGAAAAAAGTCGACCGGATTATTGTCTTGCGGTTAGGCGTCAGTTTCATGGCCCTATTTTATTTGACTGTTCTTATAGTTGGAACACGGGCCACCGATTATCTTTTCTTGCTGGGTGCATTGTTAGGCATAGGCTATGGATTTTATTGGCTTGCTTATAATGTACTGACTTTTGAAATTACCGAACCGGATACAAGGGACTTTTTCAATGGATTCTTAGGGGCTTTGCATTCATTCGGAGGAATGATTGGACCTATTCTTTCGGGGTTTATCATATCGAGGCTTGAAAAGTTCACGGGGTATTCCATCGTCTTTGGCTTATCGCTACTCTTATTTACCATCGCGGTGTTTCTCAGTTTTTCGTTAAATAGGCGACCCGCTCACGGTAAATACTTTTTTATAAAAGTTTGGAAAGAAAGAAAAAACAACAAGAACTGGAACTTAATCACACTTGCCCATTTCTTTCAGGGACTGAGGGAAGGAACATTCATGTTCATTATTTCCATCACTATCTTTGTGCAAACGGGAAGTGAGCTGGCTTTAGGAAGTTATGGACTATTGAACTCAGCCGTGTCCTTTGTGGCCTACTTTTTTGTTTCACGGTACATAAAACAACGCATGCGAAAGAATGCGATTCTTATCGGGGGCATTTTACTTTATATGGGAGTCTTGCTCATCGCCTTTGATGTCACATTCGGTAAGCTTTTAGTTTATGGTGGCATCGTAGCTGCCGCGTACCCACTTCTGCTTGTGCCGTATATATCATTAACTTATGACATCATAGGCAAGGCTAAGGATGCTGCAAAAATGAGAATAGAATACGTTGTTGTCCGTGAACTATTCGTACATTTTGGAAGGATAGTATCGGTAGTAGGCTTCATCTTAACGGTCATGATGTTTGATTTGAAACAGAGTTTGCCCATATATCTATTAATTGTTGGAGCGGGACATATGGTGATTTATTGGTTTATCAGGAAAATCGATATCTATGATCATAATTGAAAAAAGGCCTTATGGGGCCTTTTTTCATTACAGAAATGAAAAGCAGGTAGATTGTTTATTTGAGGGAAGTTTTAATGTGTCTAATATTTCTAGAACAAGAAGGTAGAAAAAAACAAGATTGTTCTATAGAATAGTATAGGACTATCATGATTATGGATAAAGGAAGTGTGGCTTGGTGTGGTGAGTACAAAGAAAAAGAAAAAGACGCATGTACCTTTCAGATTGAATGTTCTTTTCTTTTTAGTATTTGTTTTGTTTTCTGGACTGATTTTGCGTTTGGGGGTCGTACAGATTGTATACGGCGATGATTACCGGCGCGAGATTGAAAGAACAGAAGAAGTAACCGTGAACAATTCGGTACCCCGTGGTAAAATGTATGACCGAAATTTGAAGTTGATGGTCGACAATCAACCACTGGATGCAATTACATATACAAGAAAGCAAGGTACGAAACAAACAGAAATGGTCGAAACGGCCGAGAAGCTAGCAAAGTTGATTGATAAAGAAACGGATAAAGTCACGGAACGTGATCAAAAGGATTACTGGATATTGAATCATCCAAAGCTTGCGGAGAAAAAGATTACGGATAAAGAAAGAAAAAAGGTAGAAGAGGGAGAGCTTAAAGAAGCTGACTTGTATAAGCTGCAACTCGAACGAATTACCGAAGATGAAATAAAGCTATCTAAAAAAGAAATGGAAGTCCTGGCCATTTATAGGGAATTCGCCAGTGGCTATGCATTGACTCCACAAATCGTAAAAAATAAGGAAGTAACGAAAGAAGAGTTTGCAAGGGTCAGTGAAAATCTTGATTCCCTTCCAGGCGTGGATATATCGACGGATTGGGATCGCTTTTATTCCTATAATAAAACGCTTAAGTCTGTGCTAGGAAAGGTCTCTTCATCTGAAGAGGGATTGCCTAGCGAAAGCCTGGGCTATTATTTAGCACGTGATTACAGTCGAAATGACCGTGTCGGTAAAAGTTATATCGAATTGCAATATGAAGATGTACTTCAAGGACAGAAGGCAAAGGTCAAGAATGTTACCGATAAATCAGGAAATGTTATAGATTCTGAAGTCATTAAGGAAGGACAACGGGGGAAAGACCTGGTGTTGACGGTAGATATAGATCTACAGCTTGCCACGGAGGCAATCATTGAAAAACATCTCATTAGCAAGAAGAAATTGGGGAACACCAAATTCTTGGATAGAGCGTTTGTCGTGATGATGGACCCAAAAACAGGAGAAGTTTTAACGATGGCCGGAAAAAAATATGACAAGGATGAAAAAACGGGGAAAAGAACTATTAATGACTTCGCATTAGGAAACATCACGACTTCTTATACGATGGGATCTGCTGTGAAAGGCGCCACTGTTTTGACCGGTTATCAACAAGGGGCCATTCAGCCCGGTACATTCTTTTATGATACAAAGCTAAAAATCAAAGGTACAAAGGAAAAAGGTTCTTATAGTAATTTTGGGAACATAAACGATTTAACAGCTTTAAAAGTTTCTTCTAACGTTTACATGTTCAGAACGGCGATTAATATTGCAGGTGCACATTATGTACCGAATGAGCCCTTGAACATTAAATCCAGTGCATTTTCAACGATGCGTAATTCATTTGCCCAGTTTGGTTTAGGAGTTCGTACGGGAATCGACCTCCCGATGGAAATGAATGGTTTTAGAGGTTCGGAAACAACCCCGGGTAAGTTACTTGACTTTGCTATCGGACAGTATGATACATACACCCCTATGCAACTTGCACAATATGTGTCCACGATTGCTAATGGTGGGAATCGTATGGAACCGCACCTAGTTAAGGAAATACGTGATCCGGTTGACGATAATGACGAGCTGGGTCCCATATCAGAAGAAATATCACCAAGTGTCTTGAACCGTCTGGATATGAAGGACGAATGGATCAATCGTGTCCAAGATGGCTTTGAAAAGGTGTCGATGGAAGTAGGCGGAACAGCTTATTCTTATTTTGGAAATAAGCCCTATACCGTAGCGGCCAAAACTGGTACGGCTGAAGCATTTTATGATGGACCGAGTAGAACGGATTATAGTGAGCCACAAGCCACAATGAACATCACACTCGTGGGATATGCTCCAGCTGAAAATCCGGAAGTCGCATTTGCTGTTGTCGTTCCCTGGGCTTACCAAGGACATTCAGGTCATTCAATGAGTAAAGAAATAGGTGCAGAAATCATGGATGCTTATTTCAATCTTAAAAAGGAACGGTCTGAGAAAAAGGACGCGGATGCAACGACCGATTTGAAAGTTGAAAACGGCAAAGAAATCCAAAAAGAGCAAGCTGAGATAAGAGATAGTCAGGAAAATGAATAATAAATGAAAAGTGACACGTTTTTGGATCATCCAAAAACGTGTTTTTTTATGTTCAAATGAGGGAGGAGAGGGATTTTCCTGTAACTTTACAATAGGTGAACATTCATTTACTGAATATTTACAATTCCTTTAAACGAGGTTTACAGTTTAATCGTATGATTTGTATGTAGGACAAATTAATCATAAAAATATTAGGGGGATTTACGCATGAGATATTTCAAAGGGATGGCCATGACAGTAATGATGAGTGGAGTCATTGCAGTTGCTGCAGGTTGCGGTTCGGATGATTCGACTAAAGCAGGCAATGCAAAAGGAGAAGGCTCTAGTTCATCTCAATTGGCAGGAGACGTGATCATGGATGGTTCTTCAACGGTATTCCCGATCGCGGAGGCAGTCGCTGAAGAATATATGGCTAAACAACCAAAAGTGAAAGTTTCTGTAGGGTCTTCAGGAACGGGTGGTGGATTTAAAAAATTCATCGCTGGTGAAACTGATTTAACGAATGCGTCCCGTCCAGTCAAAGAAGAAGAAAGCACATTAATTGATGAAAAAGGAATCGAATATACAGAACTGAAACTAGCGTTTGACGGCATTTCAATAATAGTCAATAAAGATAATGATTTCATCGAACACCTGACAATCGACGAACTAAAAGAAATATGGACCGACAATGGGACTGTGAAGAAATGGTCTGATATACGTCCGGAATGGCCAAAAGAAGAGATCAAATTTTACTCACCAGGGACAGACTCGGGCACATACGATTATTTCAATGAAGTTATACTGGAAGAACAGCCGATGGTGGAAAATGCGACACTTTCAGAAGATGATAATGTGCTAGTACAAGGAGTGGAAGGGGACAAGAATGCCATTGGCTTCTTCGGATTCGCGTACTATGCAGAAAATAAAGATAAATTAAAGGTCGTTTCCATCGATAATGGCAATGGGCCCATAGAGCCAACTCATGAAACGATTAAAAGCGGGGATTATGCTCCGTTGTCCCGTCCTTTATTCACTTATGTAGCAAACAAAGCGATTACAGAGAAAGAACAAGTAGCGGACTATACAAAATTCATGATTGAAAATGCGGGAGAACTTTCAGAAGAAGTAGGTTATATCAGCCTACCGGAAGAGGAATATCAGAAGGATCTTGATAAGTTGAAAGAAATAAAAAAATAGAAAGCTTAACAGGCTATTCACTTCCGCTTCTTCCTATGGAAGCGGGGTGGGGAAAGCTTGGAACCCAAATATTGCGTGTATGAAATGGGGGAGACATGTTGGAACTGAAACAAGCAGAAACCTATTCTGTACAGCAAATGATTCTGGAAAAGAAAAGAAAACAAAGATGGAATCTAGAGAAAATGATTCCTGTTCTGTTGTTCCTGACCGCAGCACTATCAGTTTTAACGACCATCGGAATCATTTTCACTCTAATTTTTGAAACGTTTATATTTTTTGAGAAGGTGTCCATAGTTGAATTCTTTACAAGTGCTAAATGGTTGCCGTTCGCAGCTACACCTTCTTATGGAATTATGCCCCTTGTTGTAGGCACATTGAAGATAGCCGTAATCGCGTCCATCGTTGCTGTTCCAATAGGACTTGCGACTGCCATTTTCTTGAGTGAATATGCATCAGAGAAAACACGGAGAATTATTAAGCCAATTCTAGAAGTATTAGCCGGAATCCCGACGATTGTTTACGGATTCTTTGCCTTAACCTTTGTTACACCGGTTTTACGTGATCTTTTCCCTTTCCTGGAAATGTTCAATGCGCTTAGTCCCGGAATCGTTGTAGGAATCATGATCATGCCGATGATAGCTTCTTTGTCGGAGGATGCACTCGTCTCAGTACCTATGTCGATTCGCGAAGGGGCATATGCTTTAGGTGCCACAAAGCTTGAAACAACAGTGAAAGTGGTACTTCCAGCTGCTGTATCCGGAATTGTTTCGTCCATCGTCCTTGCTTTGTCCAGAGCAATTGGTGAAACGATGATCGTAAGTGTAGCAGGTGGTTCAACTCCTAATGTGAACATGGACGTCACCTCATCGATACAAACAATGACAGCCTATATCGTACAGGTAAGTAGTGGTGATGCAGGGTACGGTACTACGATTTACTACAGCATATATGCGGTCGGAATGACGCTGTTCGCCTTTACGCTGATCATGAATCTATTGGCACAGTTCATCTCCCGCAGGTACAGGGAGGAATACTGAACATGAAACTGATAAATAAAGATCTTGTGGCAAAAAAAATGCCCATTAGGCTGGCGATTAATTCGATATATAAAGGGTTATTCTTCTTGGCAACCTTATTTGGGCTCCTTGTATTGGCCATCTTATTTTATCGGATAGTGACTCAAGGGATTGGTTATCTGGATGGTGATTTCCTCCAAAACTTTGCATCCCGAAAACCCGAAGATGCTGGGATAAAGGGAGCCTTAATCGGTTCGTTATGGTTGATGATTGTCGTAGCCCCGGTTGCTCTTTTCTTGGGCGTTGGAACGGCCATTTACTTGGAGGAATATGCGAAAAGGAATTGGATCACCACATTTATAAAGACTAATATATCTAACTTGGCAGGAGTTCCCTCCATTGTATTCGGATTGCTTGGTTTGACGGTCTTCGTCAGGGCACTAGCCTTAGATCGCTCCATCTTGGCAGCTGGTCTAACGATGAGTCTACTAGTCTTGCCAGTCATCATCGTAGCGGCACAGGAAGCTATTCGAGCGGTACCACGTGAATTAAGAGATGCATCTTATGGAATGGGGGCAACCAAATGGCAGACCGTCTTGAAAGTGGTACTTCCAGCTGCCATACCAGGGATACTAACAGGTGGAATACTCGCTTTATCTCGAGCGATTGGAGAAACAGCACCATTAGTTGTGGTGGGCATTCCACTATTCATTGCCTTTTTACCAAGATCACTCATGGATACTTTTACGGTGCTTCCTATGCAAATCTATAACTGGACATCACGACCACAAGAAGAATTCCAGCAGGTGGCTGCTGCAGGAATCATAGTGTTGCTTATTCTGCTGATTTTCATGAATTCTATTGCTGTTTTCATTCGAAATAAATTCCAAAAAAGATACTGAGCGGAGGAGAATAGTATGAACATGACGTTAACGAAAAAAGAGAATTCATCAATTGAAATGGAAGAAATTTTGCCAGTTTCTTCTGGGGACATAGTATATAAAACGTCAGATCTCAATTTATGGTATGGGGAAAATCACGCGTTAAAAAATATCAATCTGGATATGAATCAGAATGAAGTGACCGCAATCATCGGTCCCTCAGGATGTGGAAAATCCACTTTCATCAAAACGTTGAACCGGATGATTGAACTTATACCAGGCGTTAGAACAACGGGAGAGATTAAATACCGGAAACGTAACATCCTGGATCATTCATACAAAGTAGAGGATTTGAGAACACAAGTTGGTATGGTTTTTCAAAAACCGAACCCATTCCCTAAATCAATCTATGAAAATGTGATATATGGACCCAAACTTCATGGAATCAAGAATAAAAAGATCTTGAGTGAAATTGTCGAAAAGAGCTTAAAAGGGGCTGCTATTTGGGGTGAAGTAAAAGACCGCCTTCATGAAAATGCATATGGGCTTTCCGGAGGGCAGCAACAGCGACTTTGTATCGCTCGTTGTCTAGCGATTGAACCTGATGTCATTTTGATGGACGAACCGACCTCAGCTCTTGATCCTATCTCTACTCTAAAAATAGAAGAATTGATTCAGGAACTGAAAAAGGATTTCAGTATCGTAATCGTTACCCACAATATGCAACAAGCAGCCCGAATCTCTGATAAAACGGCTTTCTTCCTAAATGGTGAAGTAATCGAGTATGACAATACCAACACCATCTTTTCGAACCCGACGGATAAAAGAACCGAAGACTATATTACTGGACGTTTTGGATGAATGACAAGGAGTTGGCTTAATGATTGTACGCGAAAATTTCGAACTTCAGTTGAAAGAATTGCAAGAAAAAGTAATTGAGTTATCTAACTTGGCTTCGAACGCCATCATTAAATCGTTTATGGCGCTTGAGAACAGGGATGTTGAAGAAGCACTTGAAGTAATCGATGATGATACGAAAGCGGATTTATTGGAAGAGGAAATCAATGACTTTGCCATTCTGCTAATTGCTAAGCAACAACCGGTCGCCATTGATCTGCGGAGGATCATTGCTGCCATCAAAATCGCTTCTGATATTGAGAGGATGGCAGACTTTGGCGTTAACATTGCCAAATCGGCCATCCGTATCGGCGACCAGCCTTTCATTCTTCCTTTAACCCATTTAAAACAGATGTATGATATCACGTTAAAGATGATGGAGCTTTCCGTTAAGGCTTTTGAAAGGGAAGATGTTACGCTTTCTCGGGAAATCATTGAAATGGACGATGAAGTCGATCGCTACTATGGAGAAATGATTCGAAGTCTCCTTCGACTTTCGGACGAAAAGAACCTGCAGCAGGTTACCCAGCTTTCTTTTATTGCCCGTTATCTAGAAAGAACCGCTGACCATACGACGAATATTGCTGAAAATATATATTTCCTTGTTAGAGGACGATATATTAGCCGTAATGAATAAAAGGGCTAAAAAAGAGACATTCTGTGGGCGGTTAGCCAATCAAAATGTCTCTCTTTTGTATTATTGCGTCAATGTTTTGGCCAGTTGTCGGTACGACATATTATCGGTCACGACAAACTTCCCAATTTGAATGTTCTTGGAGAAGCCCTGTTCATTGACGTAAGCCTCAAAACCTGTAGCATCATCGATAATCTTTTCTTTTTCCAGTTTTTTTGATATTTCTAATGTAGTCATATTTGCCTTCACCTCTATGGTATAGGAGACGACTGAATTTTCTTTCTCAGGAATTTGCTCCTGTTTTTCTTCTTTCTTGTCAGTTCTCTTCTCTTCTTTTCCAGAATTCAAGGTTTCATCTTTCGGTAAGGATGTGATATATCCCTTTTTGTTTAGTACTTCCTTAGCTTGATCAATGGTCGGTACCGTTTCTTCAGCTGGACCTATCGTATAATAGTAACCGGCGAAGACTGCTGTGGAAAAAATGATGCCGGCTGAAAAGGCCTGAAGCGTCACTTTATTCATCTTCGTTTCCTCGCATTCTATGTTCTTCAATCACCGAAAGGGTTTGTTCCTTAGATAATGAGGATTGTTTGGCGATTTGGTCTAATGAAAGTCCTTGGCTATACAAAGCAAGAACCTGGCTCTTTAAAATCTTATGAATGGGCTCCCTTTCATTAGGAGAAATAGTAGCTTTGTATTTTGCACCCTCAGTGTGGATCGGGCCATCCTGGATAACAAATTCCTCCTCCAGTATCTTCACTTTCTTTTTTAGTTGATAGATATCCTGCATATAGGTTATGGTCATTTGTTCTAAGTCCTCTTCTAACTTGGCAACCTTGTCTTGTTTGAAAAACGAAATAATAAGAAGGATGATCGCCAAAGAGAATAATAGAATGATTAAGCTTTCCATGTTTTCACCTCAGTAGAGAATTTTCGACATTTACATCTATTTTACACATATTTATTAATAAATTGGAGAATTTCCTATTAATATCTTTTTAAGATAGCGTTTCATTGGTTAGTCTGTTGTATTTTTTTTCAGGATTTGTCGAATTCATACCTGATTTCTTATATGAAAATAAAATTGGATTTTAAATTAAGTTTTAAATCCTTAATTTTCAAAAGTTAATATATTTCGACAAAATGTGTTTATTGTCCATTAGGGAATTCAATGCTAACATAAAAGTAATAATAAACTGAAAAAAATGAATTATTAGATTATTTGTTTAGTAGTGCATGTACTTTCTTAAACTGGTGTGCAGGATCTCAAAGGATTTAGTTTTGCTGTCAGCGCCTATCGATAAGTTTTATATAAATTAGAGAAGAGAAAGGGATGATTTTATGAGTTCATTATCCGCATATATGCCACAGGATAACCGGGAAGCATTTCGAAAGGGGTTAAAAGCGGGGCTATGGATGGACGAGAGTTTCGATTGGTATCCTGAAGAGGATATGATGAGTCATCCTGGAGGGGAAATAAGATCACTTTTACAAACATTTACCGAGGGGCAAATTACTTTTTCAAAGTTCACGATAAGAAATACATCATTTGAGCCTAAATATCCTAAAATGTTCTTTCACTATGAAAACGCTTTCGAGAAGCAAGCTGTCGCATTTTATAGTCCAGGTGAACGAGCAATCTTACATGTTGCAACTCAATCTATTGCTTTATTAGGTGGGATTGTGAAGGGGAAAGGTATATCCCAATACTGTATTCAAGGTAAAGGGAGTCTTTATCAAGATGGATGCTTTAAATCGCTGAAAGAAGGGCTTCTTGCCTACTCACCGCTTGCTAAGGGAGAGGTCACTAGCATGTTCACCCTGGAAACGGAAATACTCCCGAAAGAATGTGTGGAAGTAGTGGCTTGGGCCATTCATGCCGAAACAAAAGATGAAGCCAAATTCCTGAATAATAAACTGCTCCTATCTATGCAAAACGTCGAGAATTAAGAAAGAAACATGGTAAATTATTTTTTCCCGAAAAACATACTAGTAATTCACAATGAATAATGCTATTATAGAAAAGTCCTATGTGAAAAAGTCAATATGTTTGGAGGGAAATACACATGCGCGTAAATATTACATTAGCTTGCACTGAATGTGGAGACCGTAACTATATTTCTAAAAAAAATAAACGTAACAATCCAGACCGTCTTGAGCTTAAAAAATACTGCTCAAGAGAAAAACGCAGCACAACTCACCGCGAAACAAAGTAAGCAACAGGATTTTTCCTGTTGTTTTTTTTTGCTTTCTTTTTACTAATTCCCTCCTAACCATACATGATTAAATTTTTCGACAGCTTAATCTTCCAGCTTTCGTAAATGAGTTCTTTTTATGAGATACTTATATCAGTAGTCATAAAGGAGTAGAAAAAGATGAGAGAGAATAAGAAGATACTCCGGCAACGCATTCGAACTCGTTTATTGGAAATGAGTAACGAAGAGCATGAGGACCTATCGAATAAAATTGCCGAAAATTTATTTACACTGGAAGAGTGGAAAAAGGCAAAAACAATCGGAATCACCATTTCTATTCCTCCAGAAATTTCAACAGTGATGATTATTGAACAAGCGTGGAGGGAAGGCAAATCAATAGCCGTACCGAAGTGCTTTCCTGAAGAGAAGACAATGGAATTTAAGAAAATCACTTCCTTCAATCAGTTAGAATCCGTTTTTCATGGTCTTCTTGAGCCAATAGAGGAGACGAATAAAGTGTCTCTCGGTGAAATGGATCTATTGGTTGTCCCCGGACTGGCTTTTTCAAAAGAAGGATACCGCCTAGGGTTTGGTGGAGGTTATTATGATCGCTTCCTTTCTCATTACCGAGGCAAGACGTTAGCTCTTACATACGATGTACAATTAATTGATGATTTGCCGATAGAGGTGCATGATATCGCTGTTGGTAAACTGATTACGCCTACGAAAATCTTACGGACATATGCCCATTAGGCAAGAAAAGATTTGATTATCATTTTTCGCTCATAAAATTCCCTTTCTGTATCACACTAAGGATAGGAGGGATGGTTATGCTTCGATTAATTGTACAAATCTTCTTGATTGGTTTAGTGGTTTACGCAGGTTTTAAAAATCGTTATCGACTGGTGAATGTTGCCCTATCTAATAGCATGGTGAGAAAATTTCTCGTGACCAAATCCTTAAACATGCCCATAATAAGGGATAAAATGATGCAAAGCATGTTTACACAAACTAAAAGATGACCGAGTGGAAGGAACCTTATGAGAGGGTTCCTTTTTTTGTTAGGTACTTTACAACTCTTTTTTTACTTTTGCCAAATATTCGTCTATAGTTTTAATTAGAAATAACAAGGATTATTTAAGGATAAGATTCATTAGAAAGTGGGGAATGTAGTGGGATTTAAAGAGGATTATCTGTTTTGGGAGATTGTCAGGTTGCTATCGGTTCAATATGATTACCGCATGATTACCGTAACAGAGAACCATGAGGAAATATGGCTTGAAAGTGAAAAAAATACGGAATTTCCAGTGGTCAGACTGATACGTCATGACCTTGATTGGGCAAACTGGCTAAAAAGGGATATCGACCGAACCTTAAAGAATGGCGAGCAAATCAGGAAAAAATTATATAAAAAACCAATCAACATCCTAAGCGTCTATGTAAGTAAGTTTGCTCCGGTTGATGATTATGAATTCAGTATCCAACCAGCAATCGTTCAAAAAACGAAAGTGAATACATTTATTTTTATAGGTGAAACTGTTTCCACTTCGATAAAAAATCTTGAAGCTACACTGAAAAAACCACTTCCGATTTCCGTTCCGGAAGAAGAGGAGATGGAGGAAAGTCAAGTTCTAGAGTTAAAGAAGACCGCCATCTCGGCGTCAGTCAAAAAGGCTAAGGCGGAACAAAAAGTATTTCGAAATGCTAAACCATTTTTCACTTATATATTGATAGCGATCCAAGTTGCAGTGTTCATATTGATGGAGTTTAGTGGGGGAAGCACAGATACTAAGACTTTGATCGAGTTTGGGGCTAAGTATTCGCCTTATATCTTACAAGGGGAATGGTGGAGATTCTTTACCCCCATGATTGTCCATATTGGATTTATCCATTTGCTCATGAATACATTTTCGTTGTATTTAATTGGGGCGGAAGTGGAACGGATATACGGAAACACTAGATTTCTACTCATCTATATATTTGCTGGATTTGCAGGAACATTAGGTAGCTTCATTATGACCCCGACCCTTTCAGCAGGAGCAAGTGGAGCAATTTTTGGCTGTTTTGGGGCACTTTTGTATTTTGGAATGGTCTACCCAAAATTATTTATGCGTACGATGGGGTCAACTGTCATTGTTCTGATCATCATTAACCTGATTTATGGTTTTTCCGTTCCAGGCATTGATAATGCAGGGCATATAGGCGGACTAATCGGTGGTTTCCTGGCCGCGGGAGTGGTGCACTTACCTAAGTCGAAAAACCTGTTACGTCAGATGGCTTTTTTAATTGGGACTGTGCTGCTGACTTACTTTTTACTGCAATACGGATATAATAATCAGAAACAGGATGATGAGACCATGGCTATACTGGCCCAGGATTACATGGCGGATGGTGAGGAAGGGAAAGCGGAGAAAATGCTGGCCGACTATGTGGAGGGGAATTCTGACGCACCGATTTCTCACTTCATTCTAGGAAACCTAAACTTTGATAATGAGGACTTTGATGAAGCCCGTTACTACTTTGAAAAAGCGATTGAACAAAATCCTGAATTACATGAAGCACATTATAATCTGGCTTTGACTTATACAAGGCTCGAACTAATGGACGAAGCGAAAGAGCAGGCCCAAAAGGCTGTTGAGCTTGCTCCAAAGGAAAAATCATATAAGCAACTGCTTGAAGAATTAGAATAATAATAAGGCTATAGTTTTTGGCGCAGCAAATTTGGGGTGCCATCTTTACTGGTGAAAAGGACTAGTATTTCACTTTTATCTTTTGCTATAAGCAGTTGGGGGATGGTGCTACCTTGTGGACTCACAGTGGAGCCATCCTCCTTTCTTATGCTTAAAACATAATTTTTATAAAGTCCTTCCCATAGTTTACCGACAATCTCTTCCCTTTGAAATGAAGGGAAACTAGAAAGCCACTGATTTTTTTTTGCGGGTAAATCAGTTAACAAAATAATTTTGTATTGATTTAGATTAACTTGAAATGTCTTTTTGGCTTCATCCAAACTGTGTTGAGTGATTTCCTTCGTCACGCTGTCCAGCACATTTTTCCACTCTTTCTGCTCCTCGGAAAGTGGATTATGAAAGGATTGGAGATTGGGCGTGGACACAGCATAAAGTTTATCTTTACTCATTTGCTGTGCGCTAGTGAAGATGGTATCAGAAGGATGCAATTCGGCATAATGGAAGGTAATTGCATCGTAAAGGCCACTCTCACTTTCCTTGGTCTTGGCAGTTTGGGAAAGATCTTTTCTGTTTTGTTTCCATTTCCTTAAAGTACCTTCTAATTTCCCATTCTTAAAAAGGAGGGATACATCCTGACGTAAATAGGCGGACCGATCCAATGAGGAACGAACATCCCAGTTAAGGGAATAGGTTTCTTTTCCAGTTTCTTTCACCACCAAATGAGTAGAGGCCTGTTCAAATTGGAGGGAAGAGTCAATTGGAAAGAAATTTATCGTTTCTTCTACCTGAGGTGTGTCTGAAAAATATAAGATAATAAAAATAGTAGCCAGTACTAAAAAAACGGTATACTTCATTTGTAGTTTCATTTGTCTCCTCCGTTTTGTAGGATGAATGGCTATAAGGTGAGGTATTCATGGAATACTGGATAAATTCGAATATCGGGATGTCTTTTCCTTATGTACATCATATGAATAGGGATGGACATGTATGAGAAGTACTAAAAAAACATGGAAGATTTTCACATGGAAAAGGGATAGGCTATACTTTTATAGAAAATAGTAAAGAGGTTTAGTATGAAAACATATTATGATTTACAACAATACCTGAAAAAATTTGGGACATTTATCTATTTCGGTGATCGTGTGGCCGAATTGGAAATGATGCAAGCTGAAATTAGAGAAATTCACCAGATGGGAATGATGGACACGAAGGACTATCAGATGGCGATTCTTTTAATTAGGCAGCAACTGACTCTGGAAAGAGAAAAAAAAGAGAAAAAAAGGTGATTGTATGGAAAAGATGCTGTTAGGGGTAGACTTGGGTGGAACCACTACCAAGCTTGCTCTAATCACCACTTATGGAGAGATGATCAGTAAGTGGGAAATTGCGACCGACAAATCCGAAAATGGAAAGTTTATAACCATGAATATCGCCAAGGCGATCGACGCCAAGTTGGCGGAACTTAATGAGCCAAAAAGTAAAGTGTTAGGGATAGGTATGGGTGCTCCAGGACCTGTCAATTTCTCGAATGGTTCCATCTATGAAGCTGTTAATCTTGGATGGAAGGACTACCCTTTAAAGGATCTATTGGAAGTCGAGATATCCCTTCCGGCCGTGATCGAGAACGATGCCAACATGGCAGCATTGGGTGAGATGTGGAAAGGCGCGGGTGAAGGAGCTAAAGATCTTGTATGTGTAACGCTTGGAACAGGTGTAGGCGGAGGGATCATTCATAATGGCCATATTGTCCATGGAGCAAGTGGAGCTGCCGGGGAAATTGGTCATATGACCGTTGTAACAGACGGAGGGGTTCCCTGCAACTGTGGGAAGGTTGGATGTTTGGAAACGGTCGCTTCAGCAACCGGCATCGTACGCCTTGCATCTGAAGCTTTGGCTACGGACGACAATTTGAGCCTTCTGCAACAAAGAATAGATGAGGGGAATCCATTATCTTCTAAATTGATTTTTCAATGTGCAGGGGAGGGCGACCCTTTGTCAAAAACTGTGGTGAATCGAGTGGGCAATTATTTAGGCTTGGCATTATCACATATTGGCAATATCATGAATCCTGAAAAAATCGTGATTGGCGGTGGTGTTTCTCATGCAGGAGATATACTACTTGAACCTGTCCGTCAAGCGTTTGAAAAGTATGCTTTTAATCGAGTCCGTGAGTCGACAAAAATCCATCTCGCAACCCTTGGAAATGATGCGGGGGTCATCGGGGCTGCCTGGCTTATTAAGAATCGGTTGAATCCATGAATACCTTTTTGATTTAACGGTGTGCTAGGATGAATTTTGGATAAAAAGCTTGTGGTGGAGATGAAGATAAAAAGTGGCTCTTAAACGATGGCTCTAAGTGAAGAAAAACTCCCTAAAGAAGAAAGGTTCTCACATTTTTCCGTTCTTCATTTCATAACTATTAAGGAATGGAAGGGGACGGTAATGAATGATTATCATTAGCAGATATGGCGATAGTTTGGACTATTACAGTAGTCTGTTTCGAATCCCGATTGAGTTGGTCGAGGAGGCTAACGGAAACCTTCAAGGCATTCTGCAAAAGGGGATCTATGTGAATATTCCTGGTTTCATCCTTCAGAAGGAACTGAGAGACGATCTTGATCTGGTGGCGATATCCATTCATTATCAACTGCCCATGGATGCATTGTTACTGGTTAATCAATCGGAGCAAGTACCTTTTTCGGTACCAGTTCGAATCACGGATCCCCTTCTTAATCCGGAGAAATTCTATGATTATCAGTCGCTTCTAGATGATTTGGAGACTTTATCAGTGCATTACCCATTTATACAGGTTGAATCGATTGGTAAGAGTGTGTTAGGTAAAGAGTTGCTAGAAGTTAGTTTCGGTCAGGGGGAAAAGGTCATTCATTATAACGGTTCTTTTCATGCTAATGAATGGATCACCTCGGCCATCTTGATGAAATGGTTGAATGAGTTGCTTCTTGCTTTAACAAATGATGATTGCATATGTGGGAAGGCTTGCCTGCCTTTTTTCCAGGAAGTGACCATTTCGATGGTTCCCATGGTCAATCCTGACGGTGTTGATCTTGTCCTTAAGGGAGAGACAGCGGCCGAAGGGTACTCAGATGTGCTGGAGATGAATAATGGGAACCCTGCTTTCTATGCGTGGAAGGCCAATATACGCGGAGTGGATTTAAACAATCAATATCCAGCCAAATGGGAAATTGAAAAACAGAGAAAAGTGCCACAGTCACCGGCACCAAGGGATTTTCCAGGCGAATCCTGTTTGTCGGAACCAGAAGCGATTGCCATGAAAGAATTGGCAGAAAGGCGGAACTTTACTAGAGTCCTGGCTCTCCATACCCAGGGTAAAGAGTTTTATTGGGGGTATGAAGGCTTAGAACCGCAGCAAAGTGCTGAAACCGCAAAAGAGTTTGAAGAGAGAAGCGGATACCGTGCAGTCCAATATGTCGACAGCCATGCAGGATATAAAGATTGGTTCATTCAGGAATTCAAGAAAGAGGGTTATACGATAGAATTAGGCAAAGGAATCAATCCACTACCCTTATCACAATTTCCTTCAATATACAGAGAATCCGTGCATATTTTAATGGCAGCCTTATATATGTGAAGGTGATTATTTTCGGAATATACTTCCAAAGAAATATAAGATGATTAATCGCCACATTTTCACTTTTTTCCTTTATAATGAAAGACATAAGAGGTTCATTCTGTAAATCTCTTACTCTTTTCTAATGTCTTGCTCACACATATGCCAGGCGTTTAGTTTTAAAGGGAGGTGTGTGGAGATTAAAGTGTTTAATGTAGCCCTCACTCAATTGCTGCCTATCTGTAAGATAGTAAGCATCGTTTTATTGTGTATCTCCACTACCCTTCTGATCTCGGCTTGTGAGCCTTCCAATGACCTTAGTAAACCCATGGCTGATACGGAAAAAGAACATTCCCAATCCAACCAGAAAACCTCAATAAGTACATTCGAAATTCCTGTTTCAGAAAAGGATAAGATTGAAGCTATTTATGGTTGGCTGGATTCCAACACCATCTTATATGCTGAAAAGAAAGATGGTACCGATTTCCCACAATTAATGGAATGGAATGTAGAAACAAATGCTTCGACCATTTATTATCAGCCTGCTTCCGATTTTACCGAAGTATCAATCAGTCCATCTGGTATGCATGTGATGATTTCTTCCTTCACATCATCAGGTAAGGCTTCCATCACTATCTTGGATCGAACAGGTAATCCGCAATATTCACTAGTGATACCTGCCTATGAATTGGCCTTTGATTGGAATGCATACCAAGAGGGTATGTTGTTTGTTACCAGTTTTTATGAAGATTGGACATACAGCAGTTATGTGATAAATGCAGAAGAGCAAACGGTTCGATCACTTGATTTTCCACAGCCTTTTGCTCAATGGGATAGTGAGAACGGACTGATGTTTCTTGATTGGAATAGGAATGAACCTGCTTTGACGGCTCCTTTAGAAAGAAAAGCGTTGAATGATGTGGCAGAGGAAAATTTAATGTTGGACGTCATTCATTTCAAAAAAGTGAAAACTGCGCTTATGACTATTCAAGTGGAGACAGAAAAACAAGATCGAGGTACATACGCATTTTATGATGATACAAATAAACCGATCCATTCTTTTTCCGTACCACTATTAAAAAGCTTTTCAGATTGGGTGATACCAGCCTATGATATCATTGAAAAAGATAAGGAACTAGTAACGTTCGTTCCTATAGAATCAAAAGATGCTGACCAATATGAAAGTAAGTTTACTTTAACTAAAATGAATTGGGAAACAGGTGCACAAGAAGAATTGATGAAGGACATGGAAAATGAACCATTGAGCTGTTCGCTTGATGGCAATCTATGCTTATATGGGAATCAATTCGAAAAAATAATTGATATGAAAACCCATCAAATAAAAAACTTATTCTAAGTAATTGAATGAACTAAATCAAAAGCTCGCCGCTTGGGCGAGCTTTTTCTTTTAATGGGCAACTGGAAAACCGCTGTTGATGATAGTCATAACAGTGAACCAGCCAAATACGGCTGCACTGCCTGCTGCGAATATGAAGCCTAAGAAGTTTCTTTTTTTAATTGTGGTAACGACAGCTGCTACACCCAATATTGCCACAAGTCCGAAAATGACCATTAATACCATATCAAAACCCCCTTTTCCCTAATTCAAAAACCCAATCCCTAATAATATACCCAGAGATTAAAGCAACTACCAAAAATATGTAGAAAAGATTGCATTTGTTAATATTTTAATATTTTTTCAATTGTTTGTCGAGGGTTAAAAGGTGACACTTCTATGTCGTGGGTAAATTGATTTAACCTTAAGGGCCAAGTTGGTGTAAGATAAGGGTAACAAAAATACATTGGAGTTGTTGATGATGAAATGGACTCAAATACCTCTAGGGCCTTTGCAAACAAATTGTTATATCGTTTCCAAAGGGGAGAAGTGCTTGATTATTGACCCGGGCGAGGAGCCACAAAAAATCATTCAGTACATACAGACGAAAAAATTCAAACCACTAGCCATATTATTGACGCATGCTCATTTTGACCATATCGGAGCATTGGATGCCATCCGCGAGCATTATGAGATTCCTGCGTACATTCATGAAAGGGAAGCCAAGTGGCTGCTTGATCCTGCCTTAAATGGTTCACAGAACTGGTTTCCCGAAAATCCCATGCGGATGAAGCCGGCTGATCATATCCTTGCAAGTGAACAGGAACTTACTATTGGCGATTTCACTTTTGAGGTACTGGAAACACCGGGACACTCGCCAGGTAGCATTTCCTATTATGCAAAGGAAGAACGGCTTCTCTTTTCGGGAGATGTTTTATTCCAGGGAAGCGTTGGCAGAACCGATTTAATAGGGGGTAGTGAATCGGTGCTTTTAAAAAGTATTGATACGAAATTGTTGCCGCTCTCTGATGATACGATTGTCTTCCCAGGGCATGGCCCCATTACGACAATTTTAGATGAAAAGGATACGAATCCCTTTTTAAAATAAATAATGTTGCAGGTGCTGATTCGGGCACCTGTTTTATTTGGCATGAATTTAATTGTTTGAATATTCAAATATAAGAATCTATACTGAATGTATTAGGGAACTGGAGGTGGGAATATGGAGAAGGCCTTGCATGGAATGATTAATAATAGTCTGCAGAAAAGAATTTCCTATCATGATTATATGGAATCTGTTCTCTACTCACCCACTTTAGGCTATTATATGCGCGAAAAAGAGAAAATCGGTAAGAACGGAGATTTCTATACTTCAGGTAATATTGGGGATTCATTTGGGAGGACACTGGCCAGGTGGTTTGTTTTCTTAATTAAGGAAAGAGGGCTTCCTCCTAATGTTGTTGAAATGGGCGCTGGAACTGGAAAGCTTGCCTATGACATTATTGGTTACATAAAAGAAGAAGAACCCCTGTTATGGGAGGAGTTCACTTATATCCTTGTGGAAAGCAGTCCTTATCATAATAAGCTACAGCAAAAGAGGCTGAGTCCATGTAAACAAGTCGTATTAGCCGCTGATCTTGAAGAGTGTCCCTTGATAAATGGAATCTTATTTTCCAATGAACTTTTCGATGCATTGCCCGTGCATATCATCGAAAAGGAAAAGGGTGAACTTTTAGAAATATTTATCACGATAAAAGAAGATAAATTAACGGAAATAAAGGAACCTCTTGAAAATCCTCATATCCTTTCCTATCTGGAAGAACATAATATTATATTGAATGAACATCAACGTTACGAAATACCGCTTAAGATGATTAAAGAATATGAGAGAATGACTCACCATCTCCAGTCCGGACTTCTTCTTACAATTGATTATGGATATACGGAAGCTGAATGGAAAGAGCCCGCTCATCGCCTTGGTAGCTTAAGAGCTTTCTCTCAACATACATTGGTAAATGAAGTACTTGAACGTCCCGGTGAAATGGACTTGACTACACATATACATTTCGACACCCTTATTAAACTTGGAAATAATAATAATCTAACATTGAAGGGGTTATTAGGACAGAATGACTTTTTGCTGAAAGGGGGAATTTTAGAAGAACTGAAGAATCATGAAGAGACTGACCCGTTCTCTGAACCTGCAAAGCATAACCGTGCGATTCGAAGCTTAATCATGCCAGGGGGACATAGCCAATATTTCAGAGTCTTGCTGCAAACAAAAAACTTAGACGAAAAAGTGACCCTATTTCGTAAATAAGATTATTAAAACCCATGGACTGATCGTCCATGGGTTTATGTATTTTGCTCTTAATGTGCAGCACCTGGGGTCATCATAAATACGCTCCAGTAGGAAAATCCTGCAAAGAAAACGGTAAGATAGGCACCAAAAACATAAATATACATGCGTTCAGACAACTTCAGGTAACTCAATAGTACAAAAAATCCGGTTTGTGCGAAGAATAGTAAAGACGTTTGGTGCATATGTCCAAGATAAAAGAAAATTGCCATAATCCCTGTCCAAAAGCCACAAACTCTAAACATGCGTTCCATCTGAATACCTCCCTATGTCTAGTCGTGTTCATTCTAAATAATTATAAATGAAATTGTAAGGTAATGTAAAGGATGCCTTTTGTTTCTAGGCGAGGATAGAGGCATTATAAGAACATGTTACGCAGTTAGCCATCATATTATCCATTTCCACAAGTTCGACATTTTCAAATAATGATTCAAACATACCTTTTAAGAAGAAATTGTGCATCGTACAGATTGTATTGGGATCTGCTGAGGTAACTTCTTTAAAGGGGCAGTTATAAATTCGAAAGAATATTTTATTATGATCCTCATCTACCATTATTTCGGGAGAGAACCCTGCAATCGTTGCAGCATTTTTAAGCATGCTGACTTTTTCATCGAAGCTCAGGTTGTCAATGGAGGTAGATTTGATTCTCAATTGTTGATTTATCAACTCTTCTCCGAACGATTTACCAGTCTCATAAAGCGCCTTTTTTCCTGCATCGCCCAGTGTCATCATTGTCTGAATGGCAATCTTTGAAAGGAGCTGATAGTCCCTGAAAGGAAAATGAAGTTGAATAACTTTATCTGATAAGCGGTAGATCCTGCTAGGACGTCCGCCTTTTCCCGTTTTTCGTGCCTCTGATGTCAGCATATCTACATCTTCAAGTTTAGATAGATGGAGGCGGGCCACATTGGGATGAATTTCAAAGGAGTCAGCGATTTGCTGGACAGAGACCCCATGATGATTATTCACGATATATTGATAGATATAATATCGTGTTGGATCTGCTAGTACGTTGGTGATTCTTAACGTTTGTTCCATTGTGTCCTCCTAATTCCAAGTTTAACTAATTATATTATAATACAGACAAAAAAAATTGGAATGAAAGAACCAACAAATTTACCTTAATTAAGAAAATGTTCACATTTCAATCGGATTTATAGAGTAAAAATATATACAAACATTATACAAATGTTGTACAATATCGTTATAGAAAGAAAAAAACACAATATGTGAACGGAGAGTGATAAAAGATGGAACGATTAACTTTCTTCTCGTATCCAAGCTGCACATCTTGCCGTAAAACAAAAAAATGGTTGAAGGCCAATCACGTGAGCTTCGATGAGCGTCATATATTCAAAGATACCCCAAACGAGAAAGAATTAAAGCGTATTCTCGAATTAACGACCGAAGGAATGGATGAGGTCTTGGCAACAAGAAGTGAAGCATATAAAAACTTAGACGTTAACATTGATGAGATGGTACTTTCCGATGTACTTCATCTATTGACAAACGAGCCAAAATTATTAAGACGACCGATTCTAATAGATGGTGAAAAGCTAGTGATAGGTCATAATGAAGATGCTTTACGAAATTTAGTTTCTCATAGCCTGGATTTGAAAATGAGCATATAAGTCTATTCTCGAATTTATTTTCGAGAATTTTTTTTATTAGGAAGGAATTTGTCTTATAACGTCGAAAATCTACTACAAGAAAATATGGAGGTGATGAATGATTGATATCGATTGAAAAAACAGCAGAAAAAATCCTTACCAATGCCATTAGACTATCGGCATCGGATATCCACTTTTTACCACGCAGGGAAGGCCCCCTCATTCAATTTAGAATTGATAACAAGCTCGTACCTCAAGAAAACCTCTCTTTCTTTGAAACGGAAAGGCTCATTTCCCATCTGAAATTTCTTGCCGCAATGGATATTGGCGAGAAAAGAAGGCCCCAAACCGGAGCCATCACCGTCAACCTGGCCAATAAAGTGGTTGGACTTCGACTTTCTACCTTGCCGACCACACATTCCGAGAGTTTGGTAATCCGATTGATCCCCCAGCAAAATATTCTACCTCTACAAAAGTTATCCTTGTTTCCCAATACCGCTCAAAAACTAATAGCCCTTTTGAAACATTCCCATGGGATGATCATATTCACAGGACCAACCGGAAGTGGAAAAACGACGACCTTGTATTCCCTTCTTCATCATGCACAAGAGATGATCAACCGAAATGTCATCACGCTTGAGGATCCGATTGAAAATGAATCAGAAAAAGTATTGCAAGTCCAAATTAATGAAAAGGCGGGCATAACGTATTCTGTCGGTTTAAAGGCGGCACTCAGGCATGACCCCGATATTATCATGGTCGGGGAAATAAGAGACTCCGAAACGGCCAAGATTGCAGTCAGGGCTGCCTTAACTGGCCATTTGATACTCACAACTATGCATACAAGAGATGCCCAAGGAGCCATTTCTAGGCTACTTGAATTCGGTGTAAGCTGGCTAGAGATTGAACAGAGCTTGATTGGCGTGACTGCTCAAAGATTGGTCGAGCTGAAATGCCCGCATTGTGAAGGTGAATGTAAGCCTGACTGCTCAATGACATACCGAAATAAGAGGGCAAGTGTGTATGAATTGCTTCATGGAAAAAGTCTAGCTGAAGTTCTGCAGGTGACGAAAGAGGAACAAGGAAAGGGGAAGGCCACTTACCGTCAGTTAAAAGACGAAATAGGGAAAGCGGTAGCGATGGGCTATGTGAATCAAGATGAATTTGAAAGGCTGGTTTACGAGGAGACCGAAAAGTAAATGGACGTTAAAAGAACAAGCTGTCTTTATTGCGAAGCTAGGTGAATTATTAGCCCATGGCTATCCCTTGGCCGAAGCAATCCACTTCCTGGAGTTCCAAGAATCGAAGAAAAAGTCCGGGGATTTCAATCGGGCTATTGAAGATTTAAGAAGTGGACACCCGTTGCATCAAGTGTTAACGAACCTTAAATTCCATCCAGAACTAGTGAGTTTTATATTTTACGGCGAACAATATGGCGACCTTGATCGAGCGTTGAAGGAAGGGGGACTTTATTGGAAGAAGCGAACGGAAGATACAGAAAAAGTGAAAAAGCTAATGGTCTATCCGATTTTCTTGTTCTTCTTTGTGAGCATCGTATTTTACGTTCTCCAGAGTGTTCTTCTTCCCAAGTTTCAAACAATTTTCTTTACGATGAATGTTAAACAGAATCTAATTCTGAATTTGTTGGCTGCTTCTTCAGGTATCCTCCCAACCATCCCCTTTATCCTTCTTGTATTGCTCCTTTTCTGTTATTTATTCAAGCAATTTTGGTTCGATAAGCTATGTCCCTTGAGGCAACGGCGACTATTATTGAAAATCCCTCTGGCAGGTCCCTTTTTTAAACTCTACGAAACATACTTTTTTGCAAGTCAGTTCAGCGGGTTGCTCGCTGGGGGACTATCCATTAACCAAAGTATTAAGTTATTCTCCATAAACCAGCAGCAACCATTCTATCAAAAACTTTGTTCCATCATTAAAGATGATTTGATGGAAGGGAGATCTCTAGAAGTAATCTTTCAGGAACAGCCATACTTCGATAAGAACTTGTCGATTATCACAGCAAATGGACAAAAGTACGGCCGGTTGGATTCGGAGTTACTTCACTACAGCCGTTTTTTACTGGAAAAGATTGAAGAAAGAATGAATACGATCATGAAAATCATACAACCGCTTCTCTTTTCATTAATTGGGCTATTGATTATTTCTATCTATTTGGCTGTCTTACTGCCAATGTTTTCTCTTCTCGATGGAATATAGGTACTAGAAAAAAACAGGAGGTGAATCTGCTCCGAAAATAATTGTGTGATACCTGTTATTTTCTTGTTTAGCAGATTGATATGAAGAAATATTTAAATGAGAAAGGCTTTACATTAATTGAGATGCTTATCGTATTGCTCGTTATTTCGATTCTATTGATCATCACCATACCAAACATCACAAAACATCAATCAACCATCCATTCCAAGGGTTGTGAAGCGTTTGTAAAAATGGTTCAGGCTCAAGTCCAGGCCTATGAAATCGACAATTCCAAGTTGCCTTCCGGTATTAGTGAATTGGAAACGCAAGGGTATCTTAAACAAAAATCCTGTCCGAATGGGGATAGCATCAGTATAGACAATAAAGGAAAGGTTACGGTCGTTGAGTAGCGACCTTGGGAGGGTTAGCCCTTCATCCGGAGGTTACACCATGTCGGAAACCCTAATTGTCCTGGTAGTATTTCTTCTGTTAAGTGCATTAGGTCTTAACTTATACCCGAATTTTTTTAAAGGAATGGAAAATAAAATGTTCCTTAATCAATTGAATGAAGATATTTTTTATGCTCAACAGTATGCAATAAGCCACGAAAGTTTGATTTATTTTTATATGGATAACGAGAGAGGTGTTTACACCATTTATTCATATAAGGAAGAAGGGATACTAGAGAGGACAATCCCGAAAGATATACGGTTTTTGAAAGGGACGTTGGGGGCTGCGTTTTATTTTAATCAGTATGGAAATGCATCGAAAGCCGGTACGATGACGATTGATACGACGAATGGGAAATACAAGCTAGTAGTCAATATTGGTAAAGGGAGGTTCAGGATTGAGAAACAGTAAAGGATACGTCTATTTAGAAATGATAGCTTCCGTTTCCATCTGTGTATTCTTAGTGGTGTCCATTCTGCCAATCCTTGTAGAGTCGATGTCCAATCGGAAAAATGTAGTCTTAAGGGCTGACGCCCACTATTTGCTGTATGAAAGGTTGTCGGCATACATGGACGGAGAGATAGGAGCTGTTAAAGAGGATATTACGTATCAGGAAAGACTATATGAATTGACCTGGAGTGCCCAAAAGGGGGGTTCCGATATGGTTGAAGGATGTGTTCGATATGAAAACGCAGCGGAAGAATATGAATCGATTTGTGATGTTGCGAAAAAATGAAGGGTTTACAATGATTGAAATGCTTTTTTCCTTAATGATCTTGATGACTATTTCACTCTTTGTCCTACAGCTTTTTACAATCATTCAAACACAGATAGGAACGAAAAATAAAATTCACCCTAAAGAGTGGGAGATTTTCACCTTGCAAATGCAACAGGAAGTCAGAAGCTCTAAAAGCCAGGATGTGGTGGGAAATAAATTGTTTTTACTGTCAGGTGAAGATTTATCCATGATTGAACAATATAATGACAAGCTTAGAAGACGTGTTAATGGCGAGGGCCATGAGGTCATTCTTCAGAACATATCGAATGTAGAAGTGGAAAAGAATGGCGATGTTATTGAGATCCATATAACGGATAAATCAGGTAAGAATTTCATACGGAAATTTCATCCTTTCCTTAAGAATCAGTTGGTGGCTGATGAATAATCAAAAAGGAGTCGTATTCCCGATGGTTATGATTATAGCTAGTGTATTTATCATGTTCTCAATCTTGATGATTGATCAATTTGTCATCGATAAAAAATTTTATAAAGAAGTAGAAGAGACGGAAATTTCCGATCACTTAGTGCATCTAGCCGTTAATGAGGTGACAGCCGAATGGGATGGAGAGTTACCTAAAAGCATTCAGGGGGATATCTCGTATCCGAATGGTGATGTGCATTATAAATTAACGAAACAAGATGTTCGTTATGCCTATATCGAATTTGCATCCTTGTCCAGGAATAATCGGACAAGTCGAATCATCATTCTTTATGATAAAAAAATAGGTAGAGTAATAGAATGGATAGAAAAACTCAAGGACTAGCCGTTCTTCTGATCTGAAGTACTGAAGATGAATAAGGGCGTACGATTAAAAGAAGCATATTTCGGACATACTTAGTCAGGGGTGATTTATATGTCGACAAATGCTTATATCAAATATATTACACAGCAAATCGTACAGTACTTCAATTTATCGAAGAGGGAAAGAAAAGAAAAACGGCTTCACCGAAAAGAGGATAAAGAACCTACTGTCTCTCATTGGTTCGGTATCGTTCCTTTTGCATTGTCCATGTTCATACGTAAAATCAAAAAGAGAAAGCAGATGTCTTGAGCTTCCGTTCAGACATCTGCTTTTTTTTGATTTGTTTAGGAGAAAGTTATGCTAATGCTCGGTCGGATAAATAAAACACCCCACCATTGATGATGGAAATTTGTATGTTTGGTTCATATTGGGCCTGCAATGCCTGTTTCTCGGTAAAATAGCTTTCACTTTTCTCCTCCATATCCTTATAGAAATGTTCCAACAATTCAAGGTCGGTCTGCCAACGTACCATAGCTTCTTCTGCCCAGGCATGGTCATCATTCTCAAAGCTTTTACGAATATAGGTATCAAGCCTGGACAAACCGCTTTTTGGCATGATTAAAGGCGAAAGGGTAAACGAGTTATCCGGTATTTTTGGAGTGACCTTGAGCGGCAATAAACGTTCGTGAAATCCTTCTATGATCTCCCCGGAAATCAAATTAAGACCAATAGACATGAAAATATCTTTTTTTCTGTCACATTGATAAGATATCTTTACGTTTTGTGTTAGCCAGGGGAGCAATGGACTTTGTCCGGTTTTTAAGAGAGGTCTATCCTCAAAAAGCCTGATGAAACCTGCCAGTCTTTTGGTTGATTGGATGATTTGGTGAAGCCGTGGCGACCCAAAGTGAATTTTTTCCCCTTTCATATCTGGTGGTGCCAGTTCGGGGTGCGTGATGAAAGTGAGTTGACCAGGATTTGGTATCCCCCCGGTTTTTTCGAGATAATGCCAATAAAAAGGTCTGTTCATCAGTTCCTTATCCATTTCAACTGTTAACTGAACTGTGAGATAGGCTGAGGTATCTTCTAGCACAACACAGTCATTCGCTTGAAAGTAGGTTAATAAAAAATCATGAATTTCCTGTTGCTGCATGAATTTCACCATCCTTCATATCTTGTGCGAACTGAATCATGGAAGTTAAATTATCCATTTTTATTTTCATTTCGCCTTCCGTTTTGGATTCTCCGACAACATCTATTAAATATTCCTCGATATTGGTTATTTCCAATTTTGTTAATATATCATCCAATTCCCCTATGACCTTTTCAAACAGATGAATTTTCTCATATAACAATTTCAATATATGTTCTTCCACAGTATTTTTCGTTGCAAAGTTATAGATCATGACGTCTTCCTCTTGCCCAAGCCGATGAATCCGTCCAATCCTTTGTTCTAATCTCATTGGATTCCAAGGTAGATCAAAATTAATCAAATGGTGGCAAAATTGCAGATTGATTCCTTCTCCACCAGCCTCGGTGGCAATCAAAACTTGGATTTTCTTTTGAAAGAGTTCCCTCATCCAATCTTTTTTCCCACGCTTAAATCCACCGCGAAAGGGTACGGAAGAAATGCCGTGTTGCTGTAAATACCATTGAAGATAAAGTTGGGTAGCCCGGTATTCGGTGAAAATGATCACCTTGTCATCAATTCTTTTAATAAGTTCCAAAGCTTTCTCAGCCTTTGAATTCTGTTCGGTAAGATTCACCTTCTCGAAAAGTTCATCTAACTTTGATTCGAATTCAGCGCTCGGTTCTTTATATTTTTCCTTCATATTCTTCAATGTATAGTAGACTGCTTCTCTGCTACTGCATGCTTCCCTTTGGAGGGTAAGTGAAGAAAAAGCGCTTCCCTTCGTACCTTCTGACATCGGTTTAAACTTGGTTACGGCATCATACAAGGCTTGTTCTGTCGGTGAAAATTCAATGATAATCGTTTCGACATTCCGCTTCGTCCATTCTATCCCCGTATCGGCACGGCGATTCCTTATCATGACCGTATTGACGAGGTCCTTTAAATGCTCATCTTCAAGAATGTTCCGACCTTTCCCTTTATATTTCTCGGAAAAGAGTGTGGCATTCCCTAAGTGTCCAGGTTTTAATAAAGAAACGAGATTAAAGATTTCTTCGACTTTATTTTGAATCGGAGTTGCAGTCAGCAATAAACAAAATTTCTTTTTAAGATTTTGAACAAATTCATAGTTCTTCGTTTTATTATTTTTAAGTTTATGAGCTTCATCGATAATGATAAAGTCATATTCTAAATTAGAGATGATATCCCGATGGGGGGCTCGTTTAGCCGTATCGATGGACGAAATAACGATATCACATGATTCCCATACATAACTCTTTCTCTGTACGACTGCGGGAATATGAAATTTAGTATTCAATTCGAAAGCCCATTGGGTGACAAGTGATGCAGGCACAAGGATCAAAACTTTCTTGACTAGGCCGCGAATCATATATTCTTTTAAAATCAATCCTGCTTCAATCGTCTTACCAAGTCCGACTTCATCAGCCAATATGGCTTTGCCATTCATATCTTCAACTGCCTGTCGCGCTGCTTCTAATTGATGGGGAAGCGGCGTGAGGTTTGGAAGATGTTTTGGGGCTTGTAGACCCTCGAAATCAGGAATGATCAGGTTCTCTTCCATATGGACAGCCAATTTATAAAGGTCCCAGTTTCCCCACGGTCCATCATTTTCCATCTTTTGAAGAAATTCATCATTCCACTCAGAACTGAAGGATATATTAATTTTCATTGATACTTGCTCCTTCTTAACACGTAATTTTCTTATTTGTTGTTGGACCCATGTCGATCATGTAATAAAATCTTTCTCTACGAAAGTTATTGCAGAGAAAAGTATCTTGGGGTAGGATGTAAATATATTTAGAAAATTGCAATAGTAATGAAATATAAGAATGAGTTTACAAATCTTAGTATTCATAGTATTAGCATTCGGCGCATGCTTTATCCAAGATTAACAAAGCATAGATATTGCATTAGTTCTAGATATTTGAAAAACGTTCAGTCGGGAATTGTTGATTTTTTAACCATTTCCATTAATAAGCGGGTGATGGTAAGGGGAGAGACTACATATCTATAGATGTAGCGCCGAAGGAGCAAGCTTAGCAGTGAATCTCTCAGGCAAATGAACTCTTATCGGACGCGACTCTGGAGAGCGCCAGACTACTAATGATGGCCACCAAAGGGGAAAACCTATTATATAGGTAAACTTTCAGGTTTCAGGACAGAGAAAAAGCCAGTTTGGCTTTCTCTGTCCTTTTTTGTGTCCTTTTTCACATTTAATGGATTCTAGGGAAAACAGCTGGTGATAAAGGTAAGCATTCATAAATAGGGGAGGTCATTTTTTGAGCACTTTGAAAAGAACGCCATTATTCGAGGTTTATAGTGAAAACGGTGGGAAAACGATAGATTTTGGTGGTTGGGAACTTCCGGTACAGTTTTCGGGCATTAAAGATGAACACGAAGCTGTACGTACGAAAGCAGGCTTATTCGATGTATCGCATATGGGAGAGATAGAGGTGAAAGGCCTTGAAAGCCTTGTCTTTTTACAAAAGATGCTGACAAATGATGTATCTAAGCTGAAAAAGGGTGGAGCATTATACACGGCCATGTGTTATGAAAATGGAGGGACGGTTGACGATCTTATCGTTTATCAAAAAGCGGATGACGATTATCTGCTCGTGGTTAATGCAGCCAATATCGAAAAAGACTTTAATTG
Organism: Peribacillus sp. NPDC097675; assembly: GCF_050277655.1. NCBI lineage: Bacteria > Bacillati > Bacillota > Bacilli > Caryophanales > Bacillaceae > Peribacillus > Peribacillus sp. NPDC097675. The sequence goes on from NZ_JBNNSK010000001.1 coordinate 396,843, forward strand.
GCTTCAGGCTAATGGTATGGAAGGTGTCAAAATCCATAATGTTTCAAACGATTATGCACAACTCGCTTTGCAGGGCCCCCATGCAGAAAAAATATTGCAAAAAATAACCGAAAATACGGATTTGAGCACGATTGGCTTTTTTAAATTTAAAGAAGACGTCGACATTCATAATATATCCACGATGGTTTCACGTACAGGGTATACGGGAGAAGATGGCTTCGAGATATACTGCCAGAGTGAAGATGGTCCTGCCCTTTGGAGAGCGATTTTGGAAGCCGGTAAGGAAGAAGGAATACAACCGATTGGATTGGGGGCTCGTGATACCCTCCGGTTTGAAGCAAAACTACCATTATACGGGCAGGAACTTTCACCGGATATCACTCCAATCGAAGCCGGTATTGGATTTGCGGTTAAAACGGAGAAGGATTCTGACTTTTTTGGGAAAGCTGTGCTTCGTGAACAAAAGGATAAAGGGGCACCGCGTAAGCTTGTTGGTATCAAGATGATCGAACGTGGCATACCTCGGCATGGCTATAAAGTATACAGCGGGGACAAAGCCATTGGTGAAGTAACGACAGGGACTCAGTCGCCAACATTGAAAAAAAATGTAGGATTGGTGCTTATAGATAAGAACCATTCAGATCTTGACACCGAAGTTGAAGTAGAAATACGCTCAAAAAGACTGAAAGCTATTATTATAAATACGCCTTTTTATAAAAAAAGAGGAAAGTAGAAGGGAATGGTCCATAAGATGAAACATCGTTACTTACCGATGACAGAACAGGATAAACAGGAAATGTTGGAAGTTATAGGAGTCAAAACTGTAGATGATCTTTTCAGTGATATTCCAGAAAGCGTTCGCTTTCAAGGTGAATATGACATAAAACCAGCCAAATCGGAACCAGCTTTACTGAAAGAATTATCAAAACTAGCTTCCAAAAATGCGGATCTTAAAAACTATGTATCCTTCCTTGGAGCGGGTGTATATGATCATTATTCACCTGTCATTGTGGATCACGTCTTATCCCGTTCGGAGTTTTATACAGCCTACACCCCTTATCAGCCGGAAATTTCTCAAGGGGAACTTCAGGCCATTTTTGAATATCAAACGATGATTAGTGAATTGACGGGTATGGAGGTTGCGAACTCCTCCATGTATGACGGGGGAACGGCATTAGCCGAAGCAGCCATGCTTGCTGCCGGTCAAACACACAGGAAAAAGATCCTCATCTCAGCAACAGTACATCCAGAATCAAGAGAAGTGGTGAAAACATATGCCAAAGGACAACGTGTTGAAGTCATCGAGATTCCTCATAAAAATGGTGTCACGGACTTGGCAGCATTAAAGGACCTGGCTATGGATGATATTGCAGGCGTGATTGTACAGTACCCGAACTTTTTCGGACGCATCGAACCGTTGAAGGAGATGCAAGAGCTCATACATAATGTGAAATCCATGTTCATCGTGTCCAGTAATCCACTTGCACTTGGTGCATTGACCCCACCAGGTAAACTGGGTGCTGATATCGTGACAGGCGATGCCCAGCCATTCGGAATTCCGGCCGCCTTCGGTGGACCTCATTGCGGATATTTTGCGGTCACGAAGAAACTGCTCCGTAAAGTCCCAGGCCGTCTAGTAGGGCAGACGGTTGATGAAGACGGGAAACGTGGATTTGTACTGACGCTTCAGGCACGAGAGCAACATATACGCCGTGACAAGGCGACATCCAATATATGTTCCAATCAGGCATTAAATGCATTAGCAGCCTCTGTGGCGATGACGGCACTAGGGAAAAAGGGCGTCAAAGAAATGGCTGTGCAAAATATTCAAAAAGCTCATTATGCAAAAAAAGCACTACAGGAACATGGAATAGAAGTTGTATTTGAAGGACCCTCATTTAATGAATTCGTCATTAAACTTTCTCTTCCCTTCAAAGATGTCAATAATAAGCTCTTTGAAAAAGGAATGATTGGCGGCTTTGATTTAGGTTCGGTTTATCCGGAGTTGCCAAATCATATGTTAGTGGCAGTTACGGAACTTAGAACAAAAGAAGAAATCGATGCATTTGCGCAGGAACTGGGAGGGCAACTATGAATAATCAAGATCAATCACTCATTTTTGAAATCAGTACATCCGGTCGAATTGGATATAGCCTTCCGGAAATGGATGTAGCGGGCGTTTCACTCGAGGAGATCATTCCTGCTGATTATATACGTGAAAACGAAGCTGAGCTTCCAGAGGTTTCAGAGCTGGATATCATGCGTCATTATACGGCTCTATCAAAGCGGAATCATGGTGTGGACTCTGGGTTCTATCCGCTCGGGTCCTGCACGATGAAGTATAATCCGAAAATCAATGAAAACGTAGCAAGATATAATGGTTTTTCCCATATCCATCCCTACCAAGATCCATCGACCGTTCAAGGTGCTTTGGAGTTATTATATGATCTACAGGAACATTTAATTGAAATTACGGGAATGGACCAGGTGACTTTACAACCGGCTGCGGGTGCGCATGGTGAATGGACGGGTCTAATGATGATAAGGGCTTTCCATGAAGCCAATGGGGACTTAAACCGGACGAAAGTCATCGTTCCCGACTCGGCTCATGGAACGAATCCGGCATCGGCAACGGTCGCCGGTCTGGAAACGATAACCGTGAAATCCAATGAATTCGGGCTCGTGGACCTTGAAGATTTGAAACGAGTCGTAGGTCCAGATACGGCAGCACTAATGCTGACGAATCCGAATACGTTAGGCTTATTCGAAGAGAATATCCTCGAGATGGCACAGGTTGTTCATGAGGCTGGTGGAAAATTATATTATGATGGAGCTAACCTCAATGCCGTTCTTTCCAAAGTCCGCCCAGGAGATATGGGATTTGATGTTGTGCATTTGAATCTCCATAAAACATTCACCGGCCCTCATGGAGGCGGAGGACCTGGATCTGGTCCAGTAGGGGTAAAGGCGGAACTGATTCCCTATTTGCCTAAACCGCTTGTGATCAAAGATGGTGATCAATATGTTCTTGATTATGACCGTCCGCAATCCATTGGACGCGTCAAGCCCTTTTATGGTAACTTCGGCATCAATGTAAGGGCATATACGTATATCAGGTCGATGGGTCCGGACGGTCTTAAGACCGTTACCGAGAATGCAGTCATCAATGCAAATTATATGATGCGTAGGCTGGAGCCGTATTTCGATTTGCCGTATAACCGTCATTGTAAGCATGAATTTGTACTAAGTGGACGTAGGCAAAAGATGTTGGGTGTTCGCACATTGGATATCGCCAAAAGGTTACTGGATTTTGGGTATCACCCACCAACCATTTACTTTCCGTTAAATGTAGAAGAGGGAATGATGATTGAACCGACTGAAACGGAGTCAAAGGAAACGTTGGACGCTTTTATTGATGCAATGATACAAATAGCCAAAGAGGCAGAAGAAACCCCTGAAATCGTTCAGGAGGCGCCTCATACAACAGTAATTAAACGCCTGGATGAAACATTGGCTGCCAGGAAACCAATTCTTCGTTATCAAGGTTAACGATTCGTATAAAAAAATCCCTGCCAACTGGCGGGGATTTTTTCGTTTGGGCATTCCTATGTATCACGTGGAAATAAGACGCTTAATTGTTATTCATGCTTCCCTTTCCCGTACCGAACACAAAATGCACTTATTTCTTCGCCTTAATCTTACCTGTCCACATTTTGAATCCGCCTTTTAAATGGAAAAGTTCTCTGTAGCCCTTCTTGTATAGCATGGCTGCAGCTCTTCCACTAATGATTTCACTTTGAGCGTACAAATAAACAGGCTTGTCCTGTCTAATTTCGACTAACCGGGTCTTCATTTGTGTCATAGGGATATTTCTTGCGCCTAAGATATGGCCATTATCAAAATCATTGGGTTCCCGCACATCGATTAATTGCACTTTTCTGTAGTTTGCAATAAATTCTTCCTGTGTTAAGGTTTTAACGATCTTACGTTGACGGAACCAATTAAAAAGTGAATATGCAACGATGGCTACTATGATGACGATTAGTGTATATAAAATCTCCAAACATAAAAACTCCCTTCTACCTAAACGAATACAGACAATGTCTATTATATAATTGGTTGCACCAATAATCAAAAAAAACTTCATAAATATTTCTAGCTTTTCTTCCTTTCTTTTTAAGCGTGCAAAACTCTGGTAAACTACTATTTGTGAGTTTTTTTAAAGAGGGTCTAATGAGCCTAGCGGAAAAGAGGGGTAAGTATGGCAAAAGAAAAATGGGGATTCATTGATTCAGGTAATTGTTCGGCTGCTTATAATATGGCAATGGATGAAGCGCTCCTAAACTGGCAGAGTAATGGAGAAATTCCACCCATTATCCGATTTTACGGGTGGAAACCAGCTACATTGTCAATTGGGTATTTTCAAAAGGCAGAAGCTGAAATAGATCTAGCAGAAGTTAAAAGGCAAGGTTTAGGTTTCGTCCGCAGACCTACAGGAGGACGGGCTGTTTTGCATGAACATGAATTAACCTATAGTGTAATCCTCCCCGAGTCCTATCCGGGAATGCCAAATACAGTTACAGAAGCATATCGAGTGATTTCTGAAGGAATATTAATAGGGTTTAGAAATTTAGGATTGGATGCTTATTTTTCTGTGCCGGAAACCGAGCAGGAAAAAGCGCTGTTAAAATCACCAAAGTCCTCAGTCTGTTTCGATGCCCCAAGCTGGTATGAGCTAGTCGTTGAGGGAAGAAAAGTTGCTGGCAGTGCACAAACGAGGCAAAAAGGTGTGATCCTTCAACATGGAGCTATCCTGCTTGAACTTGATGAGGATAAGTTATTTAGTGTATTTAAATTCTCCGATGAGCGGAAAAAAGAAAAAATGAAAAATAATCTAAAGAATAAAGCAGTGGCGATCAATGATCTTGCCGGTAGAAAAATATCAATTCTCGAAGCGAAACAAGCCTTTGAAAAAGGATTTGCTGAAGGACTGTCGATTGAATTGGAACCATTTGAACTGAATGGACAGCAATTACAGGAAGTGAAGGACATTGCCAAAAATAAATACGAAAGCGATGACTGGAATTTTTTGAGGTAGAAAAAGCAAGAGAATGAAATTCGATAATAAATAAGTTTTTTCAGATTTGTGTGAACAAGTTTGCTTTTCCTTTAACGTCAGGGCTTTGAAAGAGGTAGACAAAAAGCAAGGTTGAAATTCATTGAAATCTGTCGAAAATTTATTCAAAATCGACATTTTCCTCCCTTTTGCTAACTCAGTTAATAGATTTATCGTTTGACAAAATCAAAAGACAATCAACGTGGACACAATATATAGTAGTTTAAATAATTACTTAAACACTACATGTTGAATTTTGAGTTTCGCTATGATAAATTTAGTGTAACTTGTTAAGCGAAACGGACATGTAGACTACATATTGATTTTTGCAACAAGAACGGATCTTGAAACATGTAAAGGAGAGGGAATTATGTCAGTTGTAATTAAAGAAGCTTTAAAGGTTGATCTAGAAAGGTTGAATAAAGATATATCTTTATTTCCCCAAGTTCATCCTGTAACGGCTGATATGAAAATGATGCATAAAGGCGTGTCTCGTCTGGTTATGCTTGACCGCTATTCTTTTAAGGATACTGAAAAAATCACACTCTCTGCTGGCGATTTTGTAGTATTGACCATTAAAGAAGATCCGAAATTTCCTGCACGTGGACTTGGCTATATCGTTGAAATTGATTGGGAATCGAAAAAGGCGAAGGTTTTGGTGGATGATGAGTTCCGCGGAGTGCTAGATAATCCAGAAGAAGTGGAAACAGGAATTATTAATCGGCCGCTTGATATTATCGAAAAGCCGCTTGAAATATATTACGAACAAATTGCCAAGCGTAATGCAACGGGTCTGGCTTCAGTAGAAACGACTGAAGAGAAAAGAACAGAATGGTTCCAAAAATTTTATGAGGAACTGAAGGACCTTAATTTTGTGCCGGCCGGCCGTGTTTTATATGGTGCAGGTTCCAACACGGATGTGACGTATTTCAATTGTTACGTAATGCCATTCGTTCCAGATTCCCGGGAAGGGATTTCTGAACATAGGAAACAAGTTATGGAAATCATGAGCCGTGGAGGCGGAGTTGGTACGAATGGTTCGACGCTGCGCCCAAGGAATACCCTAGCGAAAGGGGTTAATGGGAAGTCTTCAGGATCCGTTTCATGGCTTGATGATATAGCGAAATTGACTCACTTGGTTGAACAGGGTGGGAGTAGACGTGGTGCCCAAATGATCATGCTTACCGATTGGCATCCTGACATTGCTGAGTTCATAATTTCTAAAATGCAAAATCCAAGGATTCTTCGTTATCTCATGGAGAATACGAAAGATGAAACCATAAAAAAATATGCATCGGATAAATTGAAATTCACGCCGCATACCGAACAGGAAATGGCCATGTATCAAGGAATCATCAATTATAAAGAGATTCCAGGCCAAGGTGGATTCAATGAGAAAATCATTAGGGAAGCCGAGGAAAAAGTTCGTATAGGCGGAACATATAGTGTCCATAATCCGGACTTCTTGACTGGTGCCAATATTTCAGTCTGTTTAACGAAGGAGTTCATGGAAGCCGTCGAAAAAGATGGTGAATATGAATTGCGTTTCCCAGATGTCGAAAGCTATGATGCGAAAGAAATGGCGATTTATAATGAAGAATGGCACAATGTGGGTGATGTGCGCGAATGGGAGAGAATGGGCCATAAAGTCCGTGTCTACCGTAAAATCCGTGCTAAAGAGCTTTGGAATTTAATCAATATATGTGCGACGTATTCTGCTGAGCCTGGGATATTCTTCATTGATAACGCCAATGAGATGACGAATGCAAAAGCTTATGGACAGCAAGTGGTGGCCACAAACCCATGTGGTGAACAGCCGCTGGCTCCATTCTCCGTTTGTAATCTAGCTGCGGTCAACCTAGCTGAAATGGCCGATAAAGACAATAAGACCGTTAACTACGAAAAGCTTAAAAGAACGGTTGAAGTGGGCGTGCGGATGCAGGATAACGTCATTGATGCAACTCCTTATTTCTTAGAGGAAAACAAAAAACAAGCACTCGGTGAGAGACGGGTTGGACTAGGTGTGATGGGTCTACACGATTTGCTCATCTACTGTGAAACCGAGTATGGTTCAGAAGAAGGAAAGATCCTGGTAGATAAAGTGTTTGAAACGATTGCGACATCAGCCTACAAAGCTTCAGTGGAACTTGCAAAAGAAAAAGGCAGTTTCCCGTTCCTAACTGGTTCCACAGACAAAGAGACGACTGAGCTTAGGACACGCTTCACGAATACTGGGTTTATGAAAAAGATGCCTGAAGATATCCGTGAAAGTGTTGCCGAACACGGCATACGCAACTCGCACTTATTGACCGTTGCCCCAACGGGAAGCACAGGAACGATGGTCGGTGTTTCGACTGGTCTTGAACCATATTTCTCCTTCACGTATTTCCGTAGTGGACGCTTAGGGAAATTCATTGAAGTCAAAGCAGACATTGTTCAGGAATACTTGGATCGTCATCCTGAGGCAGATCCTGAGAATCTTCCGAAGTGGTTCATTTCGGCAATGGAACTGGCTCCGGAAGCCCATGCAGATGTTCAGTGCATTATTCAACGTTGGATTGATAGTTCCATCAGTAAAACGGTTAACGCTCCAAAAGGATATACCGTTGAGCAAGTCCAAAAAGTATATGAACGTTTATACAAGGGCGGTGCAAAAGGCGGTACGGTATATGTAGATGGAAGCCGTGACAGCCAGGTACTGACGCTTAAAGCTGAAGAAAACCAAATGGAACAGCAACTTGAAATGGATGGCTTAACAGATGTGGAAGAAAAGAAAAAGGTCGTTCTGGTCGATACCATCAATGAATTGCGTTCGACTAATGTTACGATTGGATCAGAAGTAGGTAACACGTGTCCAGTTTGCCGTAAAGGTGAAGTTCAGGAAATGGGCGGTTGTAACACATGTACGAATTGTGGTGCACAATTGAAATGCGGACTTTAAACTGAAGGATAATTAGTCGTTGAGGAGAGCTAAACAGCTCCCCCAGCGACTTTTTTTATTGTCAGATTTACTTTTATTTCATGTTCATACATTTTTTATAAAGGAGATTTCGTGAAGGATTTTATTTTTTATGGTTAAACTATTCATTATTAACTACGATGAGGTGTATGAATGGAAAACCAGAAGAGTAATAAGAAGGTAAGCGTTTGGTGTATTGTCAGCATGGCCTCGATTCCTCTCGTGATGACACTGGGGAATTCAATGCTTATACCAGTACTGCCTGTTTTTGAGGAGAAAGTAAACATATCATCTTTTCAATCAAGTATGATAATCACCAGTTATTCGGTAGCTTCGATCTTTCTCATCCCGGTTGCGGGTTACTTATCTGACCGGATTGGAAGGAAAAAAGTTATTCTACCAAGTTTGATCTTAGCTCTTATAGGAGGATTGATTGCGGGTTTTGCTTCCTGGAAAATGGAAGACCCTTATACTTGGATCATTATAGGACGGGTCCTTCAAGGTATTGGTGCATCTGGCGCATCACCAATTATTCTTCCATTAGTAGGAGATCTATACAAAGATGATGATGAAAAAACCAGTTCGACTCTCGGTATCGTTGAAACATCAAATACGTTCGGTAAAGTGTTGAGTCCCATTTTAGGGTCATTGTTTGCAGCTATACTTTGGTTTTTACCGTTCTTTTCAATATCTTTTTTTAGTTTGATTTCCATCGTTCTCGTTTTCTTTTTCATAAAGGTTCCAAAGAATGAAGATGAACCGGTAAAATTCAAGGAATTCATTAAAAAAACGAAAAGCACCTTCAAGGAAGAAGGAAAATGGCTTTACTTAGTCTTTTTATTGGGCGTTTTCGTCATGCTCATTCTTTTTGCAGTGCTATTTTTCTTATCGGATAATTTAGAAAAAATACACCATTTAAAAGGAGTGAAAAAAGGCTTCGTCCTGGCCATTCCTTTATTCTTTTTATGTGTTTCATCTTATGTAGCGGGAAGGAAAATAAAAGGAAGCATACCATTAATGAGGAAAATCATATTGGTTAGCATATTCTTGATGTCAGCAAGTATAGCTTTTGTTGGCTATACAAAGGCAAAAATCATCTTCTTGCTCATCCTGACCTCCCTATTGGGAATTGCTATAGGTGCTATGCTCCCAACCTTGGATGCTCTCATCACAGAAAATATTGAAAAGGAACAAAGGGGAACGATATCATCATTCTATAGTGCTGCACGGTTTATTGGTGTGGCGGCTGGACCGCCACTCATGTCGATTTTAATGAAAAATCATTTGAACACAAGTTATATCATTGCTGGAGTGATGGGCTTGGTCTTGCTTTTCTTTGTCTTTAAATTCATTACCGAAGATACGATGAAAACCGAAAAAACGGGGAAGGCCGAATCCTGATTCAGGATCCGGCCTTTCTATATTGTGTCAGTTATTTTCTATTTGCTGACCGATTTCCTTCTCGGCCAAGTAATGATTCACTCTTTTACTATTCTAAAAATAAATTTTGTCCAATGAATCTCTAAAATGTATTGAGATATTGGATTTTCGTTACTCGTGACTGCCATATAATCATTTTGTCTTTTTTGAATGAATCATGTTTTCCTTTCATTATTGGTCTCCTTTCTTGTATTTACCAATTTAATTTAATCATGAGGATAAAGGAAGAAGTTAAAACTATCCTTATAGATAAATTGACTAGTTTAAATAAAACCATGACCTGATATGGTCGCAGAATGGAGACGAATATGAAACCATTTATCCCACAACTTGTGTATATAGAACCAAAGGCACTGGAATACCCGCTTGGAAGAGAACTAAAACAGAAATTTGAGGATTTGGGTATCGAGATACGTGAAACGACTTCACATAATCAGATTCGGGACTTGCCTGGAGAAAATGACTTTCAAAAGTATCGCGTAGCAAAGTCCACACTCGTGGTAGGTATCAGGAAAACGTTGAAATTCGACACTTCGAAACCTTCAGCTGAATATGCAATTCCTTTGGCCACGGGATGTATGGGGCATTGCCACTATTGTTATTTACAGACGACGCTCGGTGCAAAACCGTATATTAGGACATACGTCAATCTGGATGAGATCTTTGAGGCTGCAGAAAAATATATAAATGAGAGAAAACCAGAAATCACACGTTTTGAAGCCGCTTGTACGTCGGATATCGTCGGGATTGACCATTTGACCCATTCTTTAAAACGGGCAATTGAATACTTCGGTAAAAGTGAATATGGTGTGCTCCGTTTTGTGACGAAATTTCATCATGTCGATCACCTTTTAGATGCCAAACATAACGGGAAGACAAGATTTCGTTTCAGTATTAACTCGAGGTATGTCATTAAGAATTTTGAGCCAGGGACTTCAAGCTTTGAGGAAAGAATGGAGGCGGCACGAAAAGTAGCGGGTGCTGGGTATCCTTTAGGTTTCATCGTTGCACCCATTTACAGGCATGAGAACTGGCAGGAGGGTTATCATGAATTATTCGAAAGGTTAAGTGTAGCCTTGAAGGGGGTACACATTCCTGATTTAACGTTCGAATTGATACAACATCGTTTTACGGGACCTGCTAAAAAAGTAATTCAAAAAAATTACCCGAAATCAAAATTGGAATTGGATGAAACAAAACGAAAATATAAGTGGGGCCGTTATGGAATTGGTAAGTATGTTTACCAAAACGAAGAAGCTAAAGAACTGGAAACCACCATCAGAGGGTATATAGAGGAGTTTTTTCCCGAATCTGTCGTGCAGTACTTCACTTAAAGAAAAAGTTTCCGTTAAATCAGTCATAATAATCCCTAATCCTGCTTAAAGATGAATAGACCGGGTTAGGGAGGGCAGCTATGATCATTGACGGCGTATTTTCCGGAGGCGGGATAAAAGGGTATGGTTTACTGGGAGGCTTCCAAGAGTTGGAGGAGAATGGGTTTACTTTTCATAGAACGGCAGGGACAAGTGCCGGCTCTATAATAGCTGCTTTTATTGCAGCTGGATATACAGGGGAAGAAATGGAGAAGCTTTTTCTTGATATAAACCTTTCTGGTTTACTGGACAGAAGATACGGTCTTATACCGATTCCTTTTGTCAAATGGCTTCTCGTTTATTGGAAATTAGGTTTATATAAGGGGGAAGCATTGGAGAAATGGGTAGCTGAAAAATTGGCTATTAGAAATGTAGTGACCTTTAAAGATATTCCCCCACAATCTCTTCGTATAATTGCCTCGGATATTACAAACGGAAAGTTGGTCGTATTGCCTGATGATTTGAAGAACTATGGGGTAGACCCACTCACTTTTCCAGTAGCTAAAGCGGTAAGGATGAGCTGTAGCATACCCTATTTTTTTGAACCTGTTAAATTGAATAATGGTAAACGAACTTCTTTATTTGTCGATGGAGGGGTCCTGAGCAATTTCCCTATGTGGTTGTTTAATTCAGAACATGTAAGAAAGGAACGTCCGGTCATCGGTTTGAGATTGAGTACAGATGAAATTTGGAAGCCACATGAAGTGGATAATGCAGTAGAATTATTTTCCGCCTTGTTCAAAACGATGAAAGATGCCCATGATTCACGTTATATTTCTAAAAAACATGTGAATAACATCGTATTTATTCCAATGAAAGGACTCTCTGCAATGGATTTCAATATGAATGATGAAATGAAGGGAGAGTTAATCGAGCGGGGACGTGTATACACAAGGGAATTTTTAAAGCGATGGACCTATTAATAAGTACAAAAAATCGGGCTCTTAAAATGAGGCCCGATTTTTCTTTTTATTTTTTTTTCCTTCAATGACGGTTAAGTGACTATCCGTTTTTTTGCGTGTTGTAATTTTTTTTGATGTTTTCGCTGCAGAAAAGCTAGCCACATTATCCTTTTTAGAAGATTTGCTTTTTATCCTTTTTTTCGACTGACGCGCAGCCTTACGAAATGCCTGCTGCTCTTTTTTTACTGGCTTACTCTTTGTTAACCCGGTGTAAATCATATAAATAATCCCTGCGACTGCGGCTATAATCAGAATATTTTTTAGGAGTCCAATCGGGTCATTAAACATTCTGCTTATTAATCCGAAGATTCCGAGGGCGATGATACCGTATATCAAAATTGATATGAAACGTTTCAACAAAGACACCTCCTTAAGAGCATCATGAGCATTTTTTGCTAATTTTAAACATTATACATCCTAAATTTTACCAATATGAAGAATGGTTTATATATTCTTATTACAAAAGTTTGTTATTAGTGTTTTACACAATAACATCTGAATCTAAACCTTGCTCAGTATTTTTTTCCATCCTTAAGAGCTCATTGAAGGAAGCAAGTGCAACCTCGACTTGATCGTCAGAAGGGGCTTTGGTTGTCAATAACTGTAGCCAAAGGCCAGGATATCCTAGGTAACGAAGAACCGGGATGTCTCTCACCTTATTAGTCAATTGCAATACCTCAAAAGCGATACCGAGGACGACAGGGATGAGTAAAACACGGTCAACGACTCGGAGCCATAGAGGATCGGTCGGGACGAGAAGATACACAAACATGCCAACGATTACGGTAAATAAAATAAAGCTGCTACCACAACGGTAATGGAGCCTTGAACTGGCTTGAACATTGGCTACAGTCAATTCTTTGCCACTTTCAAAACAATTAATTACTTTATGCTCTGCTCCATGATATTGGAAAACACGCTTGATTAATGGCGTCATGGATACTATGTATATATAAACGAGTAATAGTATCAATTTAAACAAGCTTTCCACCATGATCTGTGCCAGGTGACTAGGAAAGATGGGTCTCGTCAATTCAGCAAGAAACACGGGAACAAGAGTAAACATCAGTTTTCCAAAAAGAAAGGATAGGACGCCTATAACGGCAACGCTCAGCCACACGCTTAGTCTCGAAGATTCCTTAGGGTCTTTTTTCTTTTCTACCTTCGTTTCATCCGTTTCTTCTTCATACTGTTCTGTAGAAAAATTAAGATGTTTAGAACCGGTGCCACTTGATTGTATAAGCGCAACGATGCCACGTACAAACGGAACTTTTTTTAGCCGATTCAGAGAAGGCTTTGATTCTCGTGGTAAATGATAATACACAATCGTTGAATCCTTACGTCGGACAGCGGTCACTGTGTGATGTTTGCCGCCGAACATAACGCCTTCAACGACAGCCTGCCCTCCATAAACGGGTTTTTGAACCTCAGACATTTCTACACCAACCTAACTAGTTTTTCACGTAGCTCTCTCGTGGATGCTAACATGTTACCCTCATGTATGTTCAGGATTTATATGACGAACTATCAAAACCATTCAGAGATTCCTAAACAACAATGAATGAACGATCTCAGGAAGAAATATTTCATACATATAAACTTCAACAAACAATGGAAATTATCCTTTGAGAAAAGTACATTATTTATGAATTAATCATACAGAATAATTACTAAAACCTCTAGTAAATCTACCCCCTGCGGACAAAAAAAGAAAATATTCCTATTTAAGAAAGGACATACTACATATCGGAGGTGTTTGAAATGTCTTCTAATGAAAATGAAAATACTCTGCAGGAAGATAAACGTTTGTTGTTTGCTAATGTTTTCGCCATCGGTTTCTTTGGAGGAATCTTTGCTAGTTTGGCCGGAATAGTGGCACATTATTTTAAGTTTATGGAGTTTAGCCCTAAATTCATACTAACCTCCTGGTCGGACATGACCTGGATTGATCGATGGCAGGGAATGGTGATGACTGTGTTGGTGTTCGGAATCCTTTCCATTGGTATTGCTTTTATATATTATGGGCTCTTAAAAAAAATGAAAAGTATCTTTGCTGGCATTATTTACGGATTGTTTTGCTGGGTTATTCTGGTTTTTGCCTTGAAGCCGATGTTTTCCGATTTGCCTACTTTTTCAAAGATGACATCGAATTCCATCATAACCAGTGTTTGCATTTTTATTTTGTACGGCCTTTTTATAGGATATTCTATATCCTATGACCATCACGAATATCTGCGTCAAAAAGAAATCGCTCAAAATCAGTCAGGAAGCTAATCTGGCTGTTTGTAAAAAAGTAGTAAGACAATTTATACTTATGATAGAATATTCATGGAAAGCATTCTTTAACCATGAGCAGGTGTGAAAGATGAAAGAGATCTTATTAGTTAATGGTCCAAATCTAAATCGATTAGGTAAACGGGAACCGGTGCATTATGGTTCCACGACTCTAGAAGATTTGGAAGCACAATTACAAAAGCAAGCAGAAGGGTTAGACGTGACATTAATCTGTTTCCAATCTAACCATGAAGGTGCGATCATCGATAAGCTTCATTGGGCAGAAGACCATGGGGTGGATGGGGTCATCATCAATCCAGGGGCTTTCACGCATTATAGCTACGCGATTCGCGATGCAATTGCGGGTATTGATGTTCCAGTCATTGAAGTGCATATCTCGAACATACATGCCCGTGAGAGTTTTCGTCATGAATCGGTGACTGCCCCTGTATCTGCTGGACAGATCGTAGGGTTGGGGACGCAGGGATATGAATTGGCACTACAGGCCATTACGAAGATTGCAAAGGGGAGAAATGAATGAATAAGTTGGAACGGTTGCGAGCTTCGATGGAAAAAGTGAATGTTGATGGGTTATTAATCACAAGTACATATAATCGCCGGTTTATGACCGATTTTACGGGCAGTGCTGGTGTGGTCCTTATTTCGCAGAAAGGTGCTAAGTTCATCACTGACTTCCGCTATGTAGAGCAGGCAGGGAAGCAGGCCGTAGGTTTCGAAATCGTTCAACACACGGGAACGATTATTGAAGAAGTCGGAAAACAGGCAAAAGAGATGAATATTAGCAAGCTTGGCTTTGAACAAGATCATATGAATTATGCAACATATAAGGCTTACGAGAAGGTTATTGATGGGCAACTTATGCCGTTGTCTGGAGTTATTGAGAATTTACGCTTGATAAAGACTTCTTCAGAGATTAAGATATTAAAGGAAGCGGCTGCTATCGCTGATGCTGCCTTTACACATATTCTTGATTTTATTCGTCCAGGCATCACGGAGCTGGATGTGTCCAATGAACTTGAATTCTTTATGAGAAAGCAAGGAGCAACTTCATCTTCTTTTGATATCATTGTCGCCTCGGGGGTTCGATCGGCTCTTCCCCATGGCGTTGCAACGGATAAGATTATTGAAAAGGGTGACTTCATTACATTGGACTATGGTGCGTACTACAATGGATATGTCTCGGATATTACACGCACAGTAGCAGTCGGTAAGCCAAGTGAAGAACTAATTAATATTTATGACATTGTTTTAGAAGCCCAATTACGCGGAATGGCTGGGATCAAACCTGGTATGACGGGTAAGGAAGCGGATGCACTAACTCGAAATTTAATTGAAGAAAAAGGATTTGGGCAATACTTTGGTCACTCGACAGGTCATGGAATTGGCCTGGAAGTTCATGAAGGCCCAGCATTATCCTTAAGGTCTGATATCATTTTAGAACCGGGCATGGCAGTTACCGTTGAGCCGGGCATTTATTTACCAGGCATTGGCGGCGTACGCATTGAAGATGATACAATCGTTACATTAGATGGTAACGAAGCACTTACACATTCATCAAAAGAGTTAATCATTCTGTAAACATGTACATGTAGGAGGACAAATTTATGATTTCTGTAAACGATTTTCGCACGGGTGTTACTATTGAAGTAGATAATGGAATTTGGCAGGTTATCGAATTCCAACACGTTAAGCCAGGTAAGGGAGCTGCCTTTGTACGTTCTAAACTACGTAATCTTCGCACAGGTTCCATTCAAGAAAAGACTTTCCGTGCGGGTGAAAAAGTGGCGAAAGCACATATTGAGAACCGTAAAATGCAGTATCTTTACGCGAGTGGAGACAGCCACGTATTCATGGATAACGAAACATACGATCAAATTGAACTTCCAGCTTCAAGCATTGAACGCGAATTGAAATTCCTGAAGGAAAACATGGAAGTACATATCATGACTTTCCAAGCGGAAACACTAGGTGTCGAGCTTCCTAATACAGTTGAACTTGAAGTTGCAGAAACAGAGCCAGGCATCAAAGGCGATACATCTTCAGGTGGAACAAAATCGGCTGTACTTGAAACAGGCCTTTCCGTTCAAGTGCCTTTCTTCATCAACCAAGGCGATAAGTTATTAATTAACACCAACGAAGGTTCATACGTATCACGTGCCTAATCATACGAAGTCCGGGATTAATTTCTCGGGCTTTTTTTTGTGCTTTTTTAAGTTTAGTAAAAGGATACCAGACTTTGGTTTCTTTAATTAGCTTGTCATCATTACGGGATTCCCGGCATACATTTTATTGAAAGTGGTGTATACAGGAGGATTGTCTAAATGGAAATGGTACTTTCTTTTCTACCGAAAAAATTATCCGCACATCTCCAAGCCATGACACCCACGATGATCGAAAAGATGGAAGAGTTAAGAATTCGAGTGGGTAGACCGTTAGAGGTGATAGTAGGGGGGGATCCTTTCTTCTTTCCTTATGAAGTGACTCCAAGTGATGCTGAGCAAATATTGAATTCTATAGGCCAATTTTCGTTATATACGCTAGAAGAAGAATTGAAGCGCGGATATATTACCATAGCCGGAGGACATCGTGTGGGACTTGCCGGTAAGGTCATCCTTGAAAATGGGGCGGTTAAGGCAATAAGAGATATCTCGTCTTTTAACATCCGAATCGCGCGTGAAAAGATAGGAGCAGCCGAACCGCTCACTGCTTATTTATATAATGGTGAATGGCAACATACGCTTCTGATCGGTGCTCCCCAGTCGGGAAAAACGACCATTCTACGTGATATAGCCAGGATGATATCTAGCGGAATGGATAGGAAGGGCATCGCTCCTCAAAAAGTGGGTATTGTGGATGAGCGATCAGAAATAGCTGGTTGTGTCCATGGTGTGCCTCAGCTCAGTTTCGGACCAAGAGTGGATGTACTTGATGGCTGTCCCAAAGCGGAAGGGATGATGATGATGATTCGCTCCATGTCCCCAGATGTACTAATCGTAGATGAAATTGGTCGGGTAGAAGATACACAAGCGGTACTTGAAGCCGTGAATGCAGGGATTAAACTGATTATTACCACGCATGGACATACGCTGGAAGATTTGAAAAAACGTCCTTTTATCTCAGAAATCTTAAAGCAAAATATTTTTGAACGTTTTATCGAATTACAAAGAACCAAGTCCGGTGCCCGCAGCTACAGGGTATTCGATTCAGCGGGTGCGCACTTATCTCCGGGGGAAGTTGTGAGCTCTGATGTTTAAATTAATTGGAGCGGTTATCATCATTTTAGCCACAACATGGTCAGGTTTTGAAGCAGCTAAGAAATTAAGTCTGCGTCCCCGCCAGTTACGTCAACTAAAAGTCGCCATGCAATCGCTTGAGGCGGAAATCATGTATGGACAGACCCCATTGAAGGAAGCTTCCCAGAAGCTCTCCAAGCAGATGCCAAAACCGCTATCCGTTTTTTTCGAAACATTTGCAAAACGACTTAATTCTGGCGAAACGACAGTAAAAGAGGCTTGGGACGATAGTTTGAAGAGAATATGGCAGTCGCTTGCCCTAAAACAAGGGGAGTTTGAAATTCTTTCTCAGTTCGGTGAAACGTTAGGGAAGAGTGATAGGTACCAACAGCAGAAACAGATCATGCTAACGATGGCGCATTTGGAACGAGAAGAGGGTGATGCACTGGAACGACAGAATAAATATGAAAAGATGATGAAAAGCCTAGGGTTTTTATCAGGGTTATTATTAATCATTTTGCTGATGTAGGGCATATGCGGGAGGAATTAACATGGGCATTGATGTGGACATCATATTCAAGATAGCGGGTGTGGGCCTGGTCGTGGCATTTCTTCATACGATTCTCGATCAAGTAGGCAAGAAAGAATATGCCCAATGGGTGACACTTTTCGGCTTTATCTATATTTTATTCATGGTAGCTTCTGTGGTAGAGGATCTATTTCAAAAAATTAAGTCCGTATTCCTATTCCAGTAAGGGGGTAATCGCGATTGAAATCATAAAAATCGTCGGAATTGCCCTAGTAGCCACCTTTCTAGCCCTAATAGTCAAGGAACAGAAACCTAATTTTGCTTTCCTGCTCGTCATTTTTGTTGGGTGCACAATCTTTCTTTTTCTAGCGGATAAAATATACGAAATCATTTTAATGCTTGAAAAGATAGCAATCAATGCAAATGTGAATACAGTCTATTTGGAGACTATCTTGAAGATTATCGGAATCGCCTATATTGCGGAATTCGCTTCACAAATCACGAAAGACGCTGGTCAAGGTTCATTAGCCTCCAAAATAGAACTAAGTGGGAAAATCTTGATCCTGGCCATGGCAATTCCTATTCTAACGGTCATTATTGAAACAATTATACAGATGCTCCCTAGTTAATGGATGATTCCAACTAGTCAATGAGGTGAATGTATGAAGCAGCAGATGCCTTTCTTATTCTCCCTATTCTTTTTATTCTTTTTCCTGCATACATCTGTTGGACATGCTGCCGAAAATGGTGAAATCAAGAAAGAACCCATTATGCAATCCGATGAAGAACAGACCATGAAGGATAATCATGAACCAATCATGCAATCAGAATTGGTACAAGCCCAGATTGAGAGGCTTGGCGTCGATGAGCTCAAGCAATACTGGGATGATATCGTAACGGAATATGGTGGTTTCCTACCCGAAAGCCAAAAGGGAAGTTTCATGGACTTTGTAAGCGGGGAAAAACAGTTTTCATTCAATCAGTGGTTCAAAGGCATAATAAAATTCGTATTTCATGAACTTCTCGTAAACGGTAAATTACTGGGGTCACTCATTTTGTTAACCGTGTTCAGTATGTTCCTGCAAGCCCTACAGAATGCTTTTGAACGAAGCTCAGTGAGCAAAGTCGCCTATGCAATTGTTTACATGGTATTGATCATTTTAGCATTGAACAGTTTCCATGTGGCCATTGAATATACAAAAGATACGATTGATTTGATGATTTCCTTTTTAATGGCGCTCCTACCATTGCTACTAGCTTTAATAGCAGCGTCAGGTGGTCTTATATCTGCGGCGTTCTTTCACCCAATCCTGATGTTCCTGATGAATACAAGCGGGATCTTGATACAATATGTCGTTCTTCCATTACTATTTTTCGCCGCCATTTTAAGCATTGTCAGTACGCTGTCCGAGCATTATAAAGTGACCCAGCTTGCTCAATTACTTCGAAACTTTGCCATTGGCATTCTTGGTGCATTTATGACGATATTCCTCGGTGTGATTTCCGTTCAGGGAGCATCATCGGCTGTAGCTGATGGTGTGACAATAAGGACAGCAAAATTCATCACAGGCAATTTCGTTCCTGTGATAGGGCGGATGTTCACAGACGCGACGGATACTGTCATCAGTGCATCCGTCCTTCTTAAAAATACGGTTGGATTGGCAGGCGTCGTAATCCTTCTGCTTATAATCGCCTTCCCTGCCATAAAAATCTTAATGATTGCCTTTGTCTATAAATTGGCGGCAAGTCTTCTGCAACCTCTCGGAGGAGGACCTGTCATAAACTGTCTCGACATCATCAGTAAAAGTATGATTTATATTTTTGCAGCGTTGGCCATCGTATCTCTCATGTTCTTTTTATGCATTACCGTAATTATTGCAGCTGGGAACATAACGCTGATGGTCCGCTAGGAAGGATGAAGTGTGAGTGAGCTTTTTAGCTGGTTGGATAACAAATATTATCGTTTTTGTATTGCTGGCAACCGTGATTGATATGCTTCTTCCAAGTTCCGCACTGCAAAAATATGCGAAAATGGTCATCGGGTTGTTATTGATAGCCATTATTCTCACTCCAATCTTGGGGTTATTTCATACCGATTTTGAAAAGATCCTTACTACTGTGACAAGTGAATTTGAAAATAAAAATAAAAAAGATTTAGGAAATTTAACAGAAATGAAGAAAAAAGAAATACAAGCTACCCAAGGTGCATATATTTTAGAACAAATGGCTGTTGAGCTACAGACAGAAGTAGAAGAGGAGTTGATAGAGGATTATAAAGTGAAAATCAGTTCGATTGATGTAGATGTCATCAATAAAGAAAGTCCAAGCTTAGAAGAATTGCAACATATCAATATTTCTTTGGAGGAGGCAGAAAAAGAAGGCTCAACTTCCGCGATAGAGACGGTGGCGAAGGTGGATATTAACACGGGGGAGGAGACTTCTTCCACTCATGTGAATTTCGAAGCCGTCAAGAAGTTTCTGGCAACAAGCTGGTCTGTAGATGAAGAGATCATTGAAATCGCCGGGGAGAGGAGTGACTAAAAACATGGATAAAGAAAAGGGTCCATTATCCTGGCTAAACAAACTATTGAATAAAGATTCGGACCAAAAAGATCCAAAAGATAAAAAACCGCCAATGTATGTCTATGCCTTAGTTGTTGTCCTTTTGGGTGTGGGAATCATGATGGCCGGAAATCTTTTGAACACTAGTGACCAAACTGGGAAGATTATGGATGATAAAGCAGTATTCAGTAGTGATAAGCAGGATAAAGAGGATGTAGAAACGTTTGGGCAAAAAAATCAGGGCGATTTCAAATCGACAAAAGATTATGAAGTTTACCTTCAAAATGAGATGAAGGAAGCGTTAGAATCCATCTCAGGTGTAGATGATGTAAAAGTCGTAATCTATGTGGATGCTTCCGAGAAAAAAGTCTATGAAAGAAACAAAACCACTCAAAAACAAGTCACTCAAGAAACCGACCAAGAAGGCGGAAAAAGAACGGTCGAAGACACCTCCGTAGATGAACAGCTTGTCCTGATTAAAAATGGGGAAAAAGAGGGACCAATCATTTCCGAAACCCAAAAGCCCAACGTACGCGGGGTACTCGTTGTAGCCAAAGGGGCAGAAAACATACAAATTAAGAAATGGATTGTCGAAGCTGTAACACGTTCGCTGGATGTGCCAAGTCACCGGGTTTCTGTCATGCCTAAAAAATAAGGGGGAAAACGCACATGTTATTAAAAAAACAAACGGTTTGGTTATTGACGATGTTGAGTCTAGTGGTGGTACTTTCGGTCTATTATTTAACAGCTCCAGAGCAAAATGCAGCTGATTTGACTGCAACGGAAGAACAAAAAGAAAATAAAATCGAAAGTAAAACTGAAAGTAAAGAAGACAAAGCGAAGGATAAAGACAAGAAGACTTCTACAGACGAAGCTGGTTCGTCTGTCACCATTGCATCCGGTGATGAATTTGAAGCATTAAGAATGCAAATTGAGGATGAGCGTGCCAAATTGAATGAAGAATTAACGGTTAAAATGGGTGATACAGATCTATCGGCTGAAGAAAGAGATGAAGCCTATGCTAAAATTGAACAATTAAGCGAGACGAAAGTGAAGGAAAATATCATTGAAAACTTAATCGTAGCAATGGATTACAATGCAGCGCTTGTTCGCGTAGATGGAACGGATGTAAAGGTTAGCGTTAAAGCGGATAAACAAACGAAAACAGAAGCTAATAACATCATTCGCCTTGTACGTAAAGAGGTGGAAAATGCAGAAAATGTAGTCGTGAATTTTCAACCCGAAAAATAATTTATAATGTTAGTGGGAACTGATACACAACAGTTCAAAAGGGAATGAATATACGCAAAAGGCCTTTTCTTTAGTAGAAAAGGCCCTTTTTTTTGGAAAATAAATGATTTTGACAATTAGGTGGATCCAAGAGAAGGAGAGAGAGAGGGGTGATAATACTCACCTTCCTTACGCCCTCCTTTATTCCATAAAAGTAATAAATAAGGATAAAACCAGTGATTTTTATGGTTTAATCAGCCATGAAATAGAGATTATCCTAATAAAGTAATTTTAAAAAATTCACAATCTTATGATAAAAGTGTAATATAGAAGTGTAAATACCAAGTCGCAACTAATCTATCATTGAATATTTACAAGCTAATATTGTATGATATTAGAAGCAGGTATTAAAAGGTATAAAACATCCTGCAAGACAATATTTTTGAGAAGTTTAATATTCTGTTATAATACAGGGAAATATGTAAATATCTCGATGTATTATTAGAAAGCTGCATCAATGCAAAGAGATCGCAAGAGCCATACAACACATGGTAAAAGTTACATATACACATTAAATTGTCTCAAATTTCCATTAAATTAGACAAGGGGTGCCTAAAATGAAGGTCCAAGAAATTCGTGAAATTATTAAGCTAGTCGATCAATCCGACATTGGTGAATTCGTTTATGAAAATGAAGGAACGAAAATTAAATTAAAGAAAACAGAGGTAGGTACAGTAGCTTATCCAGCTCCTGCTCAAGAAGTCGTTCAAGTTAAAGCGGCCGAAGTTAAACCTGCACCCACTGCACAGCCAGCAACAAAGGTAGCGGAAACGCCAGCAACACCTGTAAATGAGCAAGAGAACTTACATAAAATTACTTCCCCAATGGTGGGAACGTTCTACCAATCCCCATCTCCAGATGCTGATGCTTATGTGAAAGTAGGCTCCAAAGTTTCAACGGATAAAATTGTCTGCATCGTTGAAGCTATGAAACTGTTTAATGAAATCGAAGCAGAAGTTAACGGGGAAGTTGTTGAAATACTTGTAAAAGAAGGCCAACTTGTAGAATATGGTCAACCATTATTTTTAGTGAAGCCTGAATGAGGAGCTGTTTCTAAATGATTAAGAAGGTATTAATTGCCAATCGCGGTGAAATTGCAGTCAGGATTATTAGGGCTTGCAAAGAACTTGGTATTGAAACCGTAGCGGTTTATTCGGAAGCCGACAAGGAAGCGTTGCATGTGCAAATTGCTGATGAGGCATACTGCATAGGACCTAAGTTATCAAAAGATAGCTATTTGAATACGACGAACATCATCAGTACAGCCAAGAAAACAGGTTCGGATGCGATTCATCCTGGCTATGGTTTCCTTGCTGAAAATGCTAATTTTGCAGAACTATGCCGTGAATGTAATATTATATTCATAGGACCTAGTCCTGAAGCCATAAATAAAATGGGAACGAAGGACGTGGCAAGGGAAACCATGCGTAAAGCCGGTGTCCCAATCGTACCTGGTTCTAAGGGAATCATTAAAGATACGGACGAAGGTGTTTCTCTTGCCAATGAAATGGGCTACCCAGTCATTATTAAAGCCACTGCCGGTGGTGGGGGTAAAGGTATCCGAGTAGCGAGAACGGAAGAAGAGCTCGTTAAAGGCATTAACATAACCCAGCAGGAAGCAGCAACGGCCTTCGGCAACCCGGGTGTATATATTGAAAAGTATATCGAAGATTTCCGTCACGTCGAAATCCAGGTAATGGCTGATAACCACGGGAATGCCATACATTTAGGCGAGCGTGACTGCTCCGTTCAAAGACGTCTGCAAAAGCTTGTAGAAGAAACTCCATCTCCGGCACTTGATGGCGAGACTCGTGCGGAAATGGGACAGGCGGCCGTTACGGCTGCGCTTGCTGTTAATTATTCTGGCGCAGGTACGGTAGAATTTATTTATGACTATGTGAATAGAAAATACTATTTTATGGAAATGAATACACGTATACAAGTGGAACACCCTGTTACGGAAATGGTCACAGGTGTCGATTTGATCAAAGAACAAATCAGGGTTGCTTCTGGTGAAAAGCTTTCCCTTTCACAAGAAGATGTCAGCTTTAACGGCTGGTCAATGGAATGCCGGATCAATGCAGAAAATCCTGAAAAGAATTTTATGCCTTCCGCAGGCAAAATTCAGATGTATCTACCTCCTGGTGGCTATGGAGTCCGTGTTGATTCTGCAGCATATCCAGGGTATACGATACCACCATATTACGATTCCATGATTGCTAAATTAATTGTCCATGCACCGACAAGAGAAGAAGCAATTGAAAAAATGAAGCGTGCTTTGGGCGAGTTTGTCATTGAAGGAATTAAGACCACGATTCCTTTCCATATTAAGTTACTTCAGCACGAACAATTTGTTTCTGGAGAATTCAATACCAAATTCCTTGAAATATATGATGTAATGAACTCATAATGTAAAGGAAGACAGGAGGTGCTTTTAGAATGAGTGAATTGGAAGGCAAGTTACTCGAAATGGATGAATACAATAGTGGACTTGGTAAAGTGGAGATTGCACCTGAGGTTATAGAGGTTATCGCAGGTATAGCTGCATCAGAGGTTGAAGGTGTAGCACATATGCGTGGGAATTTTGCTACGGGTGTAGTCGAAAAGCTTGGCAAGAAGAACCACGGTAAAGGCGTTAAGGTAGACTTAACAGGAGAGGCAATTAAAGTCGATCTTTATTGTGTCATGAAATTTGGTGTTTCTATTCCGAAAATTGCACAGGAAGTTCAAGACAACATTCGTGAGGCGTTATTAAATATGACCGCTATTGACGCTGGTGAAGTGAATATTCATGTGGTAGGAATAGCTTTCGAAAATGCAAAACAGGAAGCGGATTACGAGCAAGAAGTGTAATCGGAATCATTCTAACTCTAACCTGCAAAAACCCGACTATGTGTCGGGTTTTTGTTTTTAAGGTCCTTATTTAATGAGATTCATCCACCTCTAATAATTTTCTGTAATACGAACATAATAAGGCGGTGTATGGAAGTTTCCCTTTAATTTACGGGCGTTTTCTGTTAGAGTGTAAAAGATGAAATATGATCATGAAAGCTAGGCAAGAGCTTTTGACAGTTTCGAAAAATATAACTTTCTGTTGAACAAAAGAGTATATATAGAATATATAACGTGAATACTCACGATGAATAGAGTTGAGTTCACGTAATTAAGAGTCTTTTGGCCTTTGTATTAGTGGGAAATCGATTAATTAAGAGGAAAATTTAATAAAAAGCTTAATATTTTCGATGATTTGTTAATTAATGTTCGTCTGTACTAGCATTTTCATATATAATAGTAGATGTCAAAGGAGTAAGATTATGAAAAGAAGAGTAGCCCGTGAAAAATCCCTTCAAGCACTATACCAAATAGATATTGCCAAGTCAGAGCCGGAAGAAGCTATGGAAAGTGTGCTGAATGGCGCACCTACTGACGAATATTTTGAAACATTAGTTACAGGGATCGCGGAACAACGTGAACAAATTGATGGAATGATCAGAGAGAATTTGGAAAACTGGACACTTGAAAGACTAGCGAATATCGATCGAAATCTACTGCGAATCGCAGTTTATGAAATGGTCTATAGTGAGGATGTTCCGGTAAGTGTTGCGATGAATGAAGCTATTGAAATTGCTAAGAAATTCGGTGATGACCAATCAAGCAGCTTTGTGAATGCCGTTTTATCCAAAATCAAAGAAAAAATCGGCAACTAAGGCTGTTTAGATACTGATAAGTCTCCGCAATTTCTTTAGCAAAAATTAACTTGGGAGGAACGATCATGTCAGCTCAAATCATTAATGGTAAAGAAATTGCAGAGGCCGTAAGACAGGAAATTAGCAAGGAAGTCCAACAATTACGTGAAAAGAATGTCGTGCCAGGTTTGGCCGTTATATTAGTTGGTGACAATCAAGCTTCACAAACCTATGTGCGAAACAAACAAAAAGCCTGTGAAGATTTAGGCATGCATTCTGTTTTAATTAAACAACCTGCAGATTTAACACAGCAGGATTTGATACGAAACATCGAGGAATTAAACCAGGATGACAGCATTCATGGAATTTTGGTGCAGCTGCCATTACCTGGACATATTCAGGAAAAAGCGATTATTGAAGCGATATCACCTGAGAAGGATGTTGATGGGTTTCACCCAATCAATATCGGCAGGATGATGACGGGACAGGACGCTTTTTTACCGTGCACGCCTTATGGAATCATGATCATGCTTGAACATATCAACTATAAGCTTGAAGGAAAGCATGTAGTCATCGTAGGAAGAAGTAATATCGTAGGTAAACCAGCAGGACAGCTGTTTTTAAATGCGAATGCAACGGTTACATATTGTCATTCTAAGACGAACGATCTTGCTTACTATACGAAACAGGCTGATGTTGTAGTGGTAGCTGTTGGGAAAAGAGATACAATCACTAGTTCCCACATTAAAGAAGGTGCCGTTGTAATTGATGTTGGCATGAACAGAAATGACGAAGGTAAGCTTTGTGGTGATGTTTCGTTCGAAGATGTGAAAAATAAAGCTTCTTACATAACTCCTGTACCAAAAGGAGTAGGGCCAATGACGATTACTATGCTCATGAAGAATACTGTTAAATCTGCTCAGAAAACACTTAACTTGGATAAACAAGCAATGAAAAGTTAAAAAAAACGCCAAATTATTTTAAAGAAGCGGACCTCTTGTTTTATAATAACAAGAGACCGCTTCTTTCTATATTAAGATTACTGGGAAGTATAAGTCTGCTTTATAGGCTAGCTTCCTTTATGTCCGATTCTGTCGGAAGGAGATAAAAGATGAGCGACCAACAATATTTAAGTGTGTCGGCATTGACGAAATATATTAAAAGAAAGTTCGATGTGGATCCACATTTGCAAAATGCATACATAAAAGGAGAAATATCCAATTTTAAACAGCATACAAGTGGGCATATGTACTTTACTTTAAAAGACGAGAAAGCCCGTCTGCTTGCTGTCATGTTTGCGGCTAGTAACAAAGGGATGAAATTTCTTCCTGAAAATGGAATGAAAGTGCTGGTAAGGGGAGATATTTCCCTATATGAAGCAAGCGGACAGTATCAGTTGTATGTCAAAAGTATGGCTCCAGACGGTGTAGGGGACCTATACATCGCCTATGAACAGTTAAAGAAAAAGTTGGAAGATGCAGGATTATTCTTGCCTAAACATAAAAAGGCCATTCCGAAATACCCCAAATCAGTGGGGGTTATTACCTCACCGACAGGGGCAGCCTTAAGGGATATAATAACGACGATCAAGCGACGCTATCCAATAACTAGAATCATTATTTATCCTGCTCTTGTTCAAGGGAACAATGCAGCTAAATCAATTGCACAGGCCATCTCACTGGCAAATGCAAGGGCCGAATCCGACGTGCTGATTGTTGGAAGGGGCGGTGGTTCCATAGAGGAGCTATGGGCGTTCAATGAAGAAATAGTAGCAGAATCGATTTACGATTCGGATATCCCGATTATTTCTGCGGTGGGACATGAGACTGATTTCACGATAGCTGACTTTGTTGCGGACATGCGGGCGCCAACTCCTACGGGGGCAGCAGAGCTTGCAGTTCCCCATTTAAATGAAATATTGGAAAGGTTGATGAACCGTAAGAATCGTTTGACACGCTCCATTCAGGAGAAAGTGAATTCCGAACGTACGCATTTGAGTAGGCTCGAAAGGTCTTATGCCTTCCGTTATCCTCATAAAATGTATGAACAAAAACTTGAACAGCTAGACAGAGCGACAGAGAGATTAGGAAAAACGAGCACGCGATATTTCATGAAAAAGAGGGATGATTTGAATCAGATGACTGACATTCTGAAAAAACAGCATCCTGAACAAATCGTCAAGACTTCAAAAGAAGACTTACAGCAGTACGAAAGAACATTGCGTAAGACAATGGAAGCGATTTATCGCCAAAAATCACAGCAATTCGTTTCATTGACAGCTACCTTGTCGGCCTTAAGTCCCCTCAAAATCATGGAGCGGGGTTATGGGCTTGTTTTTACCGAAGATGAGAAGCTGATTAAGAGTACACAGCAAGTATCGACTGGGGATAAGATAGCTGTTTCAATCAAAGATGGAACACTTGAATGTGAGATAACCGAAATAAAGGAGCGGATTGAGCCATGACGGACAAACAGGACTTTACATTTGAAGAAGCAATGGAAAACCTAGAGAAAATAGTCGAACAATTGGAAGAAGGAGACGTTCCACTGGAAAAAGCCATTTCCATTTATAAACAAGGTATGGATTTATCAAGACTATGCCATACCAAGTTAAAAACGGTCGAGGATCAATTGACGCAAATTTTACGCGAAGATGGGGAACTGGAAACCTTTGCTGTGCAGGAGGAAGAATAATATGAGTACAGCAACCTTTGATACCTTTTCAAAAGAGTATAAAGCTCTAATAGAAAAAGAAGTCGTTGAATATGTACAGAAATTGAATGCTCCTGCAAGTGTTAAAGAAGCTATGTCCTATTCCTTGGAGGCAGGGGGGAAACGTATCCGTCCTTTATTGGTCTTCTCGGTATTGGCAGCATTCGGCAAAGATATGAGATTGGGGATACCAGCAGCAGCGGCACTTGAAATGATTCATACATATTCCTTGATTCATGATGACTTACCAGCGATGGATGATGATGATCTTCGACGCGGGAAACCGACCAATCATAAAGTGTTCGGTGAAGCGGTCGCAGTCCTTGCAGGTGATGCGCTGCTTACCTATAGCTTCCAATTGATAGCCGATATAGCGGATCCTGAAGTAAGTGCTGAAATGAAGTTGGAGTTAATAAGTGAAATTGCAAAGTCTGCAGGTGCCGAAGGGATGGTTGGTGGACAAGTAGCTGATATGGAAGGTGAAGACAAGCAGTTGACCCTTAATGAGATGGAGTATATTCATGAACATAAAACGGGAAAACTATTGGAGGCAAGCATCCTTTCTGGTGCGATTTTAGCCGGAGCCAATCCAAATCAACGACAACATTTACGTGACTTTGCATATCACCTGGGACTTGCTTTTCAAATTCGGGATGATATTCTTGATATTGAAGGTTCAGTTGAGGTAATAGGCAAGCCAGTCGGCAGTGACACGGCCAATCATAAAAGCACATATCCATCATTGTTGACGCTTCAGGGAGCAAAGGATAAGCTGAATCAGCATATTCACTTAGCGCATCATTCCTTATCGGAAACGAATTTACAAACTGGGCTGTTGAATGAATTGACCAATCTAATTGCGAACCGAGATCATTGAGCGCTACTAAATTTGTTAACGAACAAAGTTTTATGGTATACTCATTGTGAAAATTTATGCAAACAAAAATGACTTTATAAATGACGATACGTGATAAAATAGGTACAATAAGCCGCCGAAATCACCTGGGTGTTGGCGGCTATTTTTAACTTAAAAAGAATTTTTCGGTCAAGCCTTTTATATAGTCGCTTTTAGGCTTTGATTATGCTTATAACCGGAAATGACAGAAAGTGAGTGGTCCTGTTTGGATCTTCTATCTATAAAAGACCCTTCATTTTTGAAGAATATGAATAATGAAGAGCTTGTCGAATTGAGTAAGGATATTCGTAAATTCCTTGTGGAAAAATTATCGGTAACAGGTGGGCATATTGGTCCCAATTTAGGCGTAGTAGAGTTGACAATAGCGCTTCATAAAGAATTCGATAGTCCGTACGATAAGATTTTATGGGATGTTGGTCATCAATCCTATGTTCATAAAATTTTAACAGGAAGAGCTGGGGAGTTTGATACCTTAAAGAAATATAAAGGTCTTTGTGGCTTTCCTAAAATGGTTGAAAGTCCTCATGATGTATGGGAAACGGGCCATAGCTCGACTTCCCTTTCTGCTGCGATGGGGATGGCTGCAGCTCGCGATATCAAGGGAGAAAAAAGTTTCATCTTACCTGTAATTGGCGATGGCGCCCTTACAGGGGGGATGGCTCTAGAAGCTCTGAACCATATCGGTGATGAAAAGAAGGACATGATTGTTATCTTGAATGATAATGAAATGTCCATCGCTCCTAATGTAGGCGCTTTACATTCGGTACTGGGTAGATTAAGGACTGCAGGGAAATACAATTGGGCAAAAGATGAATTGGAAATGTTCTTGAAGAAAATCCCTGCCGTTGGTGGGAAGCTGGCAGCAACAGCCGAACGTTTGAAGGACAGTATGAAATACTTGTTGGTCTCTGGCATGTTTTTCGAGGAACTAGGTTTTACTTATCTTGGACCAGTAGATGGCCATAATTATGAAGAACTGCTAGAAAACTTGAGATTTGCCAAGAAAACAAAGGGTCCGGTCCTTCTGCATGTAATCACCAAAAAAGGAAAAGGATACTCGCCTGCCGAGTTGGATACGACCGGCAATTGGCATGGGACAGGTCCTTACCAAGTGGAAACAGGTGACTTTGTTAAATCCCCTACTAAAGGTCCGGCTTGGAGTTCGTTAGTAAGTGAAACTGTACGTAAGCTTGCACGGGAGGACGAACGTATAGTAGCGATAACACCTGCAATGCCTGTTGGATCGAAGTTAGTAGGTTTTGCGAAGGAATTCCCTGAGCGTTTCTATGATGTCGGAATTGCTGAGCAGCATGCGGCTACTTTTGCAGCTGGATTGGCTACACAGAAAATGAAACCGTTTTTGGCCATTTATTCTACTTTCTTACAGAGAGCGTATGACCAAGTGGTACATGATATCTGCCGTCAAAATTTAAATGTCTTTATTGGAATTGACAGGGCGGGACTTGTCGGTTCTGATGGGGAAACGCATCAGGGTGTATTCGATATTGCTTTCTTACGCCATATCCCTAATATCGTATTGATGATGCCGAAAGATGAAAACGAAGGTCAGCATATGGTCAATACAGCCATACACTATAACGATGGTCCCATAGCTATGCGTTTTCCACGTGGAAATGGACTTGGTGTTGTCATGGACACTGAATTACAACAAATTCCTATCGGTTCTTGGGAAGTCTTGAAAGAGGGCACGGATGCTGCCATCTTAACATTTGGTACAACCATTCCTATGGCTCTTGAAGCAGCAGCCAAACTTGAAAAAGAGGATTACTCCGTTAAAGTTATCAATGCTCGTTTCATAAAGCCTCTTGATGAAAAAATGCTTAGTAGTTTACTTGGTGAAAAGATGCCACTGCTTACAATTGAAGAAGCAATTCTTCAAGGGGGATTTGGTAGTTCGGTGCTTGAGTATGCACATGATCAAGGTTTCTATGGGGCAATCATTGACCGTATGGGTATACCAGACTATTTCATTGAACATGGGAGTGTCAACGAGTTACTGGATGAAATTGGCTTGAATACTGATACCGTTATGAAGAAGATAAAAATGATAACGCCAAAAAAAGAAAAAAGGGCTTGACAATATGAAGGTAGCGAAAGAAAGATTAGATGTTTTATTGGTAGAACAAGGACTGGCCGATACACGTGAAAAAGCAAAACGAATGGTCATGGCAGGACTTGTCTATGCAAATGAAGAAAGATATGAAAAACCGGGTGAAAAAGTGCCGGTAGATCTTGAATTGACGATTAAAGGGAAAGTGATGCCTTATGTATCGAGAGGTGGACTTAAACTTGAAAAGGCGTTAAAAGAATTTGATTTGCACGTGGATGGGAAAATCCTTCTGGATATTGGTTCATCCACTGGGGGCTTTACCGATTGTGCTTTGCAAAATGGCGCCATCATGTCATATGCTCTTGATGTTGGCTATAATCAGCTCGCATGGAAGCTAAGACAAGATGAGCGGGTTAAGGTGATGGAACGGACTAATTTCCGCTATGTCACACCTGCTGATCTTGATGGGCAGATGCCTAATTTTTCAAGCATCGATGTGTCTTTCATCTCGCTCACTTTGATTTTACCTGTCTTAAAGACCTTGCTTGTTTCAAAAAGCGACGTCGTGGCACTTGTAAAACCTCAATTCGAGGCTGGTAAGGGCCAAGTCGGTAAAAAAGGGATTGTCCGGGAACCTAAAATCCATAAAGAAGTGTTGAATAAGATTATTTCCTTTGCAAAAGCGGAAGGATATGATATTAAAAATGCCTCCTTCTCACCTATTACTGGTGGAGATGGCAATATTGAATTCCTGCTTCATTTATTTTGGGAAGGTTCAAAGAACGTGGGAGATATACTGCTCTCCAAAACGGTGGATGACATCGTTGGAGAAGCCCATGCTCAATTTAAAAAAGAATAGATTGATCTATGCATGGCTCCTTGGCTGAATGGTTAGCTAAAGGAGCTTTTTTTAACTTGAAAACATGGGGAGATAGAAAATCAAAGAAATATACAAAAGTATGCTAAGAAAGTTTTGGAACAAAATAATCGTGAAAAACGGTGCAGTAAAGAAAAAGTTGTACAATTGTATAAAAATCCGCTAACATTAATATTAGCCTCTATCTTCAACAATCCATTTGTATTGGAAGAACATTTATGAAGATTAGGAAAAATCCGAGCGATTACATACAAGGAAAGCTTACTAGAGCTACCAACGTAGATTATTAAAATGAGCAACAGTTGAGAGGTGCTTCTACTTATGAATAAAGGACAGCGTCATATAAAAATCCGAGAAATTATTACGAATAATGATATTGAAACACAAGATGATTTAGTGGAAGAACTTAAAAATGCCGGTTACAATGTTACACAAGCTACCGTTTCACGAGATATTAAAGAGCTCCATCTTGTAAAGATTCCACTATCGGATGGCAGATATAAATATAGCTTACCAGCCGACCAACGCTTTAATCCATTACAGAAATTAAAAAGAATGCTGGTCGATGCTTTTGTTCGCATTGATGCAGCAAATAATTTACTTGTCATGAAAATGCTACCAGGAAATGCCCAAGCAATTTGTGCCTTAATTGATAACTTAAATTGGCCAGAGATACTCGGAACCATCGGTGGTGATGATACTTGTTTAATCATTTGTCGCTCCGATGAAGAAGCAAAGATCATATCCGGCAAATTCTTGGACATGCTCTAATATTTTGATGAGGTGATTCTGATTGTTAACAGAACTTTCGATAAGAAACTTTGCGATTATTGATAGCCTGTCCGTTTCGTTTGAAACAGGGTTGACAGTATTAACGGGTGAAACTGGTGCAGGGAAATCAATTATCATAGATGCCGTCCATTTATTGGTTGGAGGGCGTGGTTCGGCAGAATTTATACGCCACGGTGAATCGAAGGCAGAGATAGAGGGCTTGTTTCAAATTGAAGATGATAAACATCCGGTTTTTGAAAAAGCCAAAGAATTCGGAATAGACATGAATGATGGAATGGCAATTCTGAGAAGGGACATTTCGCTTAGTGGAAAAAGCGTATGCAGGGTAAACGGGAAGTTAGTCACGATTGCCATATTGCGTGAAATTGGGCGCACTCTAATTGATATTCATGGACAGCATGAACATCAGGAGTTAATGGATGAACGACTTCATCTTCCTTTACTGGATCAGTTTGGCGGAGAAAAAATTGCGGCTGCCCTTATGGAATATCAAAAGCTATATAAAAATTACGAAGTTACGTACAAACAGCTAAATAACCTAAGCCAAAATGAACAGCAAATGGTCCATCGATTAGATTTAATCCAGTTTCAATCCGACGAAATCCAAAAAGCTGATTTAAAGCTTCATGAAGATGAAGAATTGATGGAAGAACGTAAAAAGATTAACAATTTCGAAAAAATTCATGAGGCGCTACAAACTAGTTATAATGCCTTAAATGGAGAGCAACATGCATTTGATTGGTTGTCGGTTGCCATGAGTAATATGGAAGAAGCGGCAAGTCTTGACGAATCGTTAAAAAAGAGCTCGGAAACCGTTTCGAATAGTTATTTCCTTCTGGAAGAAGCGGTCTCTACTATTAGAGATCAGTTAGACTCCCTGGATTTTGATACAGAACGGGTGGAGTTCATTGAAAGCCGCCTAAATGAAATCAATCAATTGAAGCGAAAATACGGGCGAAGCATCGAAGAAATATTGGAATATGGTGCCGGAATCGAAGAAGAAATTGAAAAGTTGCAAAATCGGGAGAGCCATATCTTGAAGCTTGAAAAAGAACTTAAATCGATTAAGGCCGATTTAATTATTGAAGCGAAAAATTTGTCTGAGCTTCGTCAAAAATACGCCCAGCAGCTAACGAAGAACATTCACCAGGAACTAAAAGATTTATATATGGAAAAAACGATATTCGAACCACATTTTATTCAAACAGCCTATACATTTGATGAATTATCGGAACGTGGGATAAATCATTCTGGTCTGGATATCATGGAGTTCTACATATCAACCAATCCCGGAGAACCGTTAAAACCGTTGTCAAAGATCGCTTCGGGCGGAGAGTTATCACGAATTATGCTGGCATTGAAAAGCATTTTCTCCAAGCATCAAGGAATTACTTCTATTATATTTGATGAGGTCGACACAGGTGTAAGTGGTCGGGTAGCCCAATCCATTGCCGAAAAAATTTATAAAGTGGCTATAGGTTCCCAAGTACTTTGTATTTCGCATTTGCCGCAGGTTGCGGCCATGGCGGACACTCACCTATTCATTGCAAAGAATGTTAAGGCTGGTCGAACCAATACTTCGGTTAAACCCCTGATAGAAGCAGAAAAGATACGAGAAATTGGCAGGATGATATCCGGTGTGGAAATAACGGACTTAACAAGGCAACATGCCAATGAATTGATTCAACTTGCTAAAAAGCTTAAAATTACTTCCTGATGTTTCTTGTAAGAAGATATCTACAACTTATCATAAGCATTCATTGTAAAGCTATCCAAAAACGGATAGCTTTTATTTTGCTCTGCTGTTATAAATGATTGTCATGAAGGCTAAATTAAAGGGGTAGCCATAAAGTTTTAGAGAGCGAGGAGAGTGAATGGATTGAAATTTGTATGGATTAACAGGATCATCGGTGGAATTCTCCTTGTTTCGCTATTAACATTAGGGTTATACCAGCCATTTCGTGAATACTTTTTAATTCCAAATCAGCTTGTGCTCTTTGAAGGTAATCACTATAGTATTTCCAAGTCATTACCCGTTTCTGCAAAAGTTTTGGATTCAAGCCAAGGAATTTCGGTCCATGATGAGAAAACTTCCATTACACTTGATGCCGAAAAGCCGGGGACCAATGAGGTGCTGCTTGATGTTGCAGGTTTGCCGGCCAAAAAAGTCGATATTAAGGTGCTAAAAGACTTTAAAGTGCTCCCTGGTGGACAATCCATTGGGGTAAAGCTTAATACTTTGGGTGTGCTTGTAGTCGGCCATCATCTGGTTGATACACCTCAAGGAAAGAAATCACCAGGTGAAAAAGCGAAAGTGGAAATCGGGGACATCATTACTGAAATCAATGGTCAAACGATAAAAAAGATGGGTGACGTGACTCCTTTTGTTCAGCAGGCAGGTGAAAAGGGAGAGCCATTGGATCTAGTGATCAATCGTGATAATAAAGTGCTTCACAGTTCGCTTATGCCTTTGAAGGATAAAAGAGAAGGTATTTTCAAATTGGGTTTGTATATCCGTGATTCAGCCGCGGGTATCGGTACGATGACATTTTATCACCCGGAGACTAAGAAGTATGGAGCATTGGGACATGTCATATCAGACATGGACACTAAAAAGCCTATCGTGGTAAAAGATGGGCAAATTGTGCAATCGATGGTGACTTCCATTGAAAAGGGAAGTAATGGGGACCCGGGGGAGAAACTGGCTCGCTTTTCAGCCAACAAAGAAAAAATCGGCAATATTAACCGTAATAGCCCCTTTGGGATTTTCGGAAAATTAAATCAGGATTTCAAAAATGGTGTTATGGATAAGGCATTGCCAATTACCCTTTCTCATGAAGTGAAGGAGGGTCCTGCACAAATTCTTACGGTGGTGGACGGTTCCGAAGTGGAAGCCTTTGATGTTGAAATAGTCAGCTCCATTCCACAGAAGTTTCCTGCGATCAAAGGAATGGTTCTAAAAGTGACAGATAAAGAATTACTCCAAAAAACGGGTGGGATCGTTCAAGGGATGAGCGGAAGCCCCATCATTCAAAATGGCAAATTAATCGGTGCCGTTACCCATGTATTTGTCAATGATCCTACAAGTGGGTACGGAGTCCACATCGAGTGGATGTTAAACGAAGCCGGTATCAATATATATGACAAAGACGATTATGAGAAAGCAAGCTGAAATTACAGGGTATCCTTTTGGATACCTTTTTTCTGTATATCTTCTCTGTAATTCGCTGACAACTAAAATGATTTAATAAGAATAAGGTTTTTTGGAGGAAATATGTTAAAATGATGTTAAAATGATGATTTTTCGACAAACAGCTTCGTGTGATAGCAAACGAAGTCGAAAACAAGAGATATCCGGAGAATAATATTGAATTCCTTTTATTTTTTCGAAAATAAAAGGAATTTAGTTTCCATTGTCGAAAAGTTCAATTACAATAGTATTTAGTCATATAGAAAAAAAGACCATTGTAGTTGAGGAGGAAATCAAGAGTGAAAAAAATCAAGGTATGCGTAGTAGATGATAATAGAGAACTGGTTGGTCTTTTGGAAGAATACATTTCAGCCCAAGAAGACATGGAGGTAATCGGTATAGCACATAACGGTCAAGATTGTCTGGGTATGCTAGAAAGCGTTGATCCGGATATTTTAATTCTTGACATTATTATGCCTCATTTAGATGGCTTAGGGGTACTGGAGAAACTTCGTGAAGTAAAACGGGGAAACATGCCTAATGTGATTATGCTTACTGCATTCGGTCAAGAAGATGTAACGAAGAAGGCTGTGGATTTGGGGGCTTCCTATTTCATCCTAAAACCTTTCGATATGGAGAACTTGTCTAATCACATCCGTCAAGTGAGCAATAAAGGACAGTCTGTCCTCAAGAATCATAGTCAGTTTAGTTACCGTCCACAAACTGAATCAAAACCGAAAAACCTGGATGCCAGTATTACAAGCATTATTCACGAAATTGGAGTGCCTGCTCACATTAAAGGATACCTATACTTAAGGGAAGCGATTTCGATGGTGTACAATGATATTGAATTGCTGGGTTCAATAACTAAAGTCCTGTATCCCGATATTGCAAAAAAATATAATACCACGGCTAGTCGGGTTGAACGTGCCATCCGTCATGCGATAGAAGTAGCCTGGAGTCGCGGTAATATTGAATCCATTTCTTCTTTATTTGGTTATACGGTAAGCATGACCAAGGCTAAGCCTACGAATTCCGAATTCATTGCGATGGTCGCAGACAAGCTACGTCTTGAACACAAAGCTTCTTGACAGGGTTAGGGGATAGGCCTTCCAGATAATAGTAGGCCAATAAATTCTTAAAAATTATACTAAAAATCGATTTCAAAACCCATAAACTTATTCTGGAATGGCCAATGAATGTAAAAAATTCACTGGTCTTTTTATTTTGTTTAAAGGGTGATGAAATGAAGCTAACAGAGTTAGAATTTTTTCTGGAAGATTTTCTTCTTTACTGTCAATCAAAGAACTTGTCACTAAAAACTTTGGCTTCTTACGAACAGTCGTTAAAATTGTTTCTTTTGTATTTAAAGAATGAGCATGAGGTTATTGAACCAAATAAAGTGAAAACAGGACATATTCGTCAGTATATAAAGTACGTACAAGAACGAGGGAAATACACAGTAGTGGGGAATAATAAAAGTATTAAAATAAATCATCCTCAAAATAGAAAAGACTATAAAAAGACAGTCAGCAATGTGACAATCAATAATTACCTTAGAAATATAAAGGTCTTTTTTAATTGGTTGCATATAGAAGGAGAAGTAAGGAAAAATCCAGTCGATTCAATTAAACAGATCAAGACAGAGCGGAGACAGAAAAAAGAAATTAAAGAAGATGAGTTTAGATTATTACTGAATCAGTTTGATTACACTAAATTTCATGGTTATAGAAACAAAGTAATTGTAATGCTACTCCAAGATACAGGAATGAGGATTGGGGAATGCTTAGCCATTGAAGCTGATCATATTGATTTTAAACATAGAATGATACTTCTTACGAAAACCAAAGCAAGAAAAGAGAGGTATGTTTACTTCTCTCAACAAATGTCAAGAGAGCTACGCCATTACGTTAAGTTTAAAGAACGGTATACAACGGTAGAACTCCTTTTTCCAACTACAAGAAACACTGAGTTGACAATTGCATCATTTGAAAAACAACTTAAACAAGCCGGAGAAGAGATTGGGCTTTCGGTTCATCCCCATCAAATAAGGAACAACTTTGCAAGGCAATTCTTAATGAATGGAGGAGACCTTTATACCTTGAGTAGAATTTTAGGTCATTCTTCTGTTACGGTTACGGAACAAGCATACTTAGATCTCACTAGAGAAGAGATTGCAAAAAAGTACCATCAACATTCCCCTTTATCAAAATGGAGATTATAAATCCACAAACAAAACACTGTTGTACTTTACTGTGGTAAAGTATTATAATTAAATAAAGACCTTACCCATTATAGAGCTGGCACTCTAGGATAAGGTCGACCAACAATTCACAAGGAACTGTCATTGTCATTATATCAATGTTTTTCCTTGTACTCAAGGAGTAGATGGTATGTTAGTGAATGGAAAAATGGAAGAGCTAAAGAAATATAGTAAAAATACATATGATAAACAAGCTTTTGTAGAACAAGTTAAAAATAATTGGGACCTCACTGATCTTCAAATAAGAATGACCTACTTAATATCTGATTTAGCGGTGCAAGCAGATGGCGTTTTTTCAATCGCCTATAATACATTCGTTAATATGTTTGAACGTCGATTCAGTATGAAAATAAGTTTATCTTCTGTACGTCGATTCTTTAGTTTACTCTCAAAAATTGGAGTCTTGTCAGTTAATCCTGCTAAACGAAAAAATAATAAACAATCTGCAAATATTTATATTGTTGAGAATTTCAAAAGTGAAATTGCTGTAGAGAAAAAACTTAATGAAAATCATGAGCACCCAGTAGAACAACCATATGAACACCTTGAAGAGCATCATAATATACCTTTAACTAAACCATTAACTAAACCTCTAAATAAAAAGCCTAATTTCAATTGAAATTACAAGAAATCTGATATCGATAGATTCAAAAGTTTATTAACTAATGCTGCTAATGAAATGTATCCTAAGTTTTCTTTAGGTAGATGGTCAAAAAAACAGTGGAATACTCTAATTACCCAATTTGTGAATGATACGATTACAAGTGGACGCTATAAAAATGTACCTGACGAGAAGATTAACGGATTTACATATAAATGTCTTGAAAAAATTGTTTCTAATTCTGATTATAAAAGATCTCAAGACTTTTATGATTACCAACAGACAATGTCTGAATTGGCTCAAAATAAAAATAGAAATAAAAGTAATGAGGGATATCCGTTTATTTACAATTGGTTAGAAAACTGAGTTATAATAATATTAGCAAATTATGGAGGTTGTAACTGTTATGGTTAATTCTCATGATGTTGTTAGTGTAGCTGATATTTTAGGGGTTAGCCCATCTACTGTTAAAAAGTATTATCTACTTATGGAAGAAAATGATCATCGTTTTCAACGGAACACTATTGGGCGAGTAATTTTTTCTGATGCGGAATTAAATTTATTTCTTAAATTAATTTCCTTGAAGAATGAACCGGGGATGACAGTGAAGAAGGCAGTAGAACAGATTATAGGCGAGATGAATACAAGTGCGAAAGAACCTCAACCTATTAACAGTTTAG
The DNA here is from genome assembly GCF_050277655.1 of Peribacillus sp. NPDC097675. Taxonomy (NCBI): domain Bacteria; kingdom Bacillati; phylum Bacillota; class Bacilli; order Caryophanales; family Bacillaceae; genus Peribacillus; species Peribacillus sp. NPDC097675. Next base: position 436,390 of record NZ_JBNNSK010000001.1, read on the forward strand.
ACCCTTTAATACATGAACAGGACTTTCTTAGCGTTACAAAACAAGAGTTTCGAGAAGCAATTAAAATAATTGAACAAATTGAAGAGTTAAAAATGGATTTAAATCAAACGGTTAAAATAATAATCTGAAAAATTTTAAATCATAAGTGAGAGAACTAACCCGATAATTAGATAGCTCTCAGAGGTTCATAATGACCTCGTGTTGAATCTTTAGAATATTAATGGAGAATTATATAGAATCTTTCATAAGGTTCAGTAATGAGCAATTTTGGATAGGAGATGACTGTTATGAAAGCAGAAGAGATTTTAGTAATAATTGAAAAAATGGAAAACGAAGAACGGTGGAAGCTGCTCGATGAAATGTTTAATAAGTATTACAACAATAGAGGGATTCCAAAAACTGAGCTGGATTTAGAGTATTAAACATAGGTGAGAAGAGGGCTGCGATTTTTATCGCAGTTTTTTTGTGGTTTGCTTTACATTCTTGGAATAGAAGATATAAAGACTCCGTAATAAAAAACATAACTACGGAGGTTATTCATATGAAACAAAATCAGATCGCTGAATTGAAAAGTAAGTTAACAATTCTTTATAGTAACTATAGGGGTCTTAATATAATAGCTGAAACTAAGGAAGATTTTGAGGAGCTTGATTGTATTGAGAAAGGGATAGATTTTATTAAGTATAAATTATTAGAACTAACAGGCGATGATAGTTATAATCCAAGTATAGTAGCAGTAGTAAAAAAGTATCGAAGAACATATTGGGATTTTCATGAGTATGGAGCAATTTCGCTTTCTGAACTATACAAACGGAAGCAAGCTAAAATCGCAATCATTAAACGAAAACACAAACAAAATGGTATAGCAAACATCACTGTAAATATGATGAATATTCATTCTTTTGGTGTTGGAAAAGAAGAGATAGAAGTTTATTTGAAAAATCGAAGAAATAAAACAAAGCAACTTAATCGAAGAAAGAATCACCTTGATATGCTTTTGCAAGAAGTGTGGGCATATGCATTTTATTTTAACACTCGCGATCGATTTGAAGAAGTTCAAGATTTAGTTCTTCAAGTCTTTGGGCCTGATAAAAAAGTTAAGGAAGCTAAATTAAATGAAACTAGAAAAGTTATAAAACTGGCAAGAATGTTAAGGAATCAGCTCTAATAGCTGATTCTTTTTTGGTGAAATCAATATTTTATAAATCCAGCAACAGACCTCTAAGCCCCTTCTCAGTTGATTAAATTAACGTACCGCTAGAAAGTTTAAGATACTAAACTATTCTTCTTGGTATTTAACAAACTCGACTTTTTTTTCACTCAAGTTTGGTTTTGCCTTAAATCCAGCTTCTGTCCAGGAATAGGCTTGTGTGTGCTGCGAAGCACCATCCCACCATGCCATATACCTAGACGCAGATACTGGAAGAGTAAATCCAAGCACGTCTTCCACTTCTAAAAAAGTCATAACTATTCGATTCGAACCGTTTAATTTTAAAAATTTATGCAGCGGTTCATATTTACTGTTCCTTGTACCCATCTCTTCAGCCCCTTAAATCTCATGGTTTATAATTTTTAGCTAATAAATTTATTAAATACCTCTTTGTTGTAGCCTTCAAAAAGTTCATTGAAAGTGAGAATGATCCAATCTACCTGTTTGTAATTCGGATTCGTTATAGCTTAGATTAACAGTTTTTCTCATCTCGTTGTATTCAATTACTATTGTTTGGATAAGATCAGCTAACAAAGCAATTTCAGCAGAATCAAAGGCATCTCTCAATTTACTATCTTCAACATTCTTAGTTCCTGAATAGTTACCATACGTATATCGGTATGAAACTGCTAATTTTAGGAGCCTTGGAGACGCATATTGTCCATTTATAATGATGAATTCATATAAAGCTTTTTTATTTGCAGACGTAACATCATTGATTATTTTAGTAACTTCTTCGGATATAAGCCTTCCTGTTAACTCAGTGACTCTTTTAATTTGAGAGGCTTCAATTTCAAGAAAAGGAAATTGTTCAAACTCAAAGTTTTGTCCATTCTTCATATAAAAAAATCGGATATATTCTGATTGAATAACAATTGAATAAATCTCCGTATATAAGAGACTATACCGTTTAAAAGCATAATCATTGCGGAAGGTTAACTCATTTGAAAAAATTGTAATATCTCGTTCGAATATTTGCTTAACCTCTTCTGTTTTCTGGGTAATTAATTGTATATCTTCTTTGGTTGCTAGATTCTTGCCTTTCTCCTTTGCATAACTCGGAAGATAATTTTTAGTGAATAAGCCCAAGATAAAACTAACTACAATTAATAAAAAATATTCTACCATATTGCACCAACATCCTTTGTCTTATATTCTACTATAATCTGTTATGTTGTTAAACTTTACAACAAATTATAAGGTATAAAATTCTCATTTTTTAATTATAAGGAAAAAGTGGTTTAATCTTAAATTAACCTCTAGTTTTAGATAATAAAATTCATATCCTACTTATAATAATTTGAATATGTTGTCAGTTAAATATGATTTTGTGCGAACTCTACTTCGTAAGATTCTTTTTGTCCAACCTAAAGGTTGTCCAAAGTTAGAAATTTAACATATTTTCAGAAAGTGGAAATACGTTGTCCAGAAACCCTTTGGTACCAACACTTCTTGAACATTTTTGTAATAATAAATATTATAAAGTGGGTATCATACGAAAACCTTTCGAAGAAAGTTTGAGTAAAAGTTTACGACAGTGGTGCTCCGTTTAATTTACGTTTTAAAACCTCCAGATATATTAACAACAAGAAATAACTATCTTGGAGGAATTAAAATGACAGTAAAAGTATTAGATGCAATTTGTGGATCAGGTAAAACAAGTTACGCAATCCAATATATTAATGAAAATCCGGATAAACTATTTATCTATGTGACCCCATTTTTATCAGAAGTTAAGAGAATTAAAAATGAATCCATGCAAGAATTTTACGAACCAGAAACAAAATATGGTAAAGGTAAAAAATCAAATCACATAAAAACCCTTGTTAAAGAAGCAGCCAATATTGTTATGACTCATGAATTATTTGCTAGACTCGATCAAGAAACGTTAATGAACATTAAGTTAGAAGGATATACATTGATTATGGACGAAGTAGCTAACGTGCTTAACAGTGTTGGAGACATAACAAAAGATGATATTCGATCTTTAAGAGCTTCGAAAATTCTTAGAATTGCACCAACTGGAGAAATCACTTGGCTCGATAGCGATTATAATGGAGTCTTCAATCATTTGAAGGTATTAGCTATGAAGAAAAATCTGTTCCTTCATAATGGAGTTATTATTTTTTGGACAATGCCAGTGATAAATTTCAGTTCTTTCGAAGAAGTTTATATCCTTACATATTTATTTGTTGGGCAAATTCAAAAGTATTACTACGATATGCATGAAATCAAATATCAAAAATATTCAGTAGTCAAAGCTGAAGAAAAATACAAATTAACTCAGTATTCAAAGAGTCTTGAACCGAGAGATTATATTGGAAGTCTTCTTGGTATATATGAAGATTACCAGAATGGAAAATCAATTAGTAAATTGAATTCGAATTATCTTGTCAAATCTAGTAAGCCTGATAAAGTTTTATCCAAAAGATGGTTTAATGAAGCGGATACATCTCAGATTGATCAACTTAGAAAAAATCTATTAACCTTCTTTACGACTCAAGCTTCAACAAAAGTTGATGATCTTTTCTGGACTACTTTTAAAACTCTAGCTCCAAAAATAAAAAATAAGAAATGTAAGATCAATAAGGAAGACGACCGTTCCAAAGACAATTTCATCCCATTTAACACAAGAGCTACAAACGCTTATGCAGATAAAACAGCAATGGCTTTCGTACTTAACCGTTTCATGAATCCTAATGAGAAGCAATTCTTCTCCAATCGTGGAATAGAAGTGGATGAAGATTTATTAGCAACCTCAGATTTAATTCAATTTTTGTTCCGTGGTTGTATACGAAATAATAAACCTATGAATTGTTACATTCCATCAAGCAGGATGAGAACTCTGTTGAAAAAATGGATAAATTTCGAAATATAAGAATGGCCTTATAACTAATTGTTAAAACGAACAAAAATATTGTTAAAACGAACAAAAATCCGTACAAATTCCCTTAGAAATATATATATATATTAGAGAGTTATAGTGGTTTTTCATTACTATATCAAAGAAAGTTTCTCCAGGCTTTCTTCAATTTTTTCAACGTTTGAATATAAGAGAAAGATATATACATTTCTTTTCTCAACCTAAGACGCTCAAATTACTTGAGTGTCTTTTTATTTTTTGCCTACTACAAAAATTGTTAAACTCAACAAATATTAAATATCTCACAAAAGGAATCAATAATAGCATAGGAGATTCCTTAAATAGAATTAACAATGTCAATAAATATATGGAGGAAAACAGATGAAAATGGAAATACGTGTCGTTACATCTCAGTTAGAAGCTAATCCTGATGGATCAATGACTGTTTCAGGATATGTCAATAAGACAGAACAGCTTAGTAATGTTTTAGGGACAGCAAAAAAATTCGTTGAAAAAATCGGAAAAGGAGCTTTCGCTCGAGCTATTCAGAATTCTTCTAGTGATATAGATTTTCTAGCAGAGCATAAAAGAGAATTGATCCTTGCATCAACTCGAAATAGTTCTTTAGAACTTAAAGAGGATGAGCAGGGTCTTTTTATGTCAGCGACAATTACGCCAACTTCTTGGGGAAAGGACTATTACGAATTAATTAAGTCTGGAATCCACAGAAGTATGTCTTTCGGTTTTAGGACCATAAAAGACAATTGGAAGTTAATTGGTCAAGATTTCTATGAAAGAACGATTGAAGAGTTAGAACTATTTGAGGTTAGTGTTGTTAAAGATCCAGCCTATTCTCAATCAACTATTTCAGCAAGAGGAATTGATCTTATTGAAGACGTGAAAATACCGTCTAATTTAGAATTATTGAAAAAGGGAACTAAACTTTCAGTTTATAAAAAAGAGGAGAGAAAATCTAATATGAAAACAGTACATTACTATGGACAACCAACAAAAGAATCAGAAGCAAAAGAACAGAGAAAAGCTGAGTATAAAAGGGTAGCAAATTATCTTCGTGGAGAAGAACGAGCATTGAACTATACAGGTAATGGTACTAGTGCTGTTCCTCAAAATGTTCATCAAGAGATTATTAAGAAGTTAGAAGAAACAGCTCCAGTATTTGGACGGTCTCGAAAGTTTCCCACCGTTGCAGGTTCATTGAAAATACCAAGAGAGAATAGTACGGATCAAGCAGGATTTGTAGGGGAAGGCCAAAATGTTACAGAATTAGCAATATCCTTTGGTGAAGTAAAACTTGAACAAAAACGCGTAGGTGCATCAATTTCATTAACAAATATGTTAATCAATGATTCTGGTGTTAACATTGTTGATTATGTTGCAGATCTGTTATCACGACGAGTTGGAAAGACAATTGAGAGTTCTATCTTTACTGGTAACACAGCAGAAGAATTTCGTGGAATTGTTCATGACACAGATGTTAAAGAAGTAAAGGTTGTAGTTCCTGTTGGTAAAAATCTTATAGAGTTTTTGAAAATAGAAGATTTATTAGACCTATACAACACAATTCATCCTGACTATCTTACTGGTTCTGCATTCTACATTCAGAGAGATGCATTCAATGTAATTTCGAAAATGAAAGATGAAGCTGGACACTTTTATATGCAGAATGGATTCGTAAATGGAAGATTGACCTACACGTTGTTTGGTGCTGAAATTATCGTAACTAATTCTCTAACTGCTGAAAATCCTATTGTCTTCGGAAATGTTGGATTAGGATATGCAATCATGGTTAAAGGTGAGTCGGGTCTTCAGATGATTACGGATACTAAGAATGCTCTTGCAGGTACGAAAATGTTCATCTACGATATGTATGTTGATGGAGCTGTATTCAATCCTGAAGCATTAGCGAAGTTAACTGTTTCTAACTAAAGTCATTGGAAGTGGATGAGACCTATATCTCTGAAACTTCCTTCTTTTTTTAGGCTCTGTTCGTAAAGATTGTTGCTATCAGCTATATAAAACAGGGACAGCTATAGTTTAGCTGTCCCTGTTATTGAATAACGTACCCGTTTGTTTAGCAAGAATTCATCTCTAATGCTCCTCTTTAAAAATAATCTTAGCCAATACTGCACCAACCATAGCCATTATTCCTGCAAAAAGACCCGTATATATTGACTTATCCCATTCTACAAAAGAAGTTACAACGGTAAGTATTGTGGCAGTAAACGCAGAAGTAAAGATGATTTGTGCTGTATTTAATTTAGCATTTAATTTCATATTTGAATTCCCTCATTTCTTTGCTGTCCCGCCCCTTTAGCCCTATTCCTTCTATATATTCTACTTTAATAAGGATTTATCCTTCTTGAGCTATCCTGCCCCGTTAGTTGAATAAGATAAGGTATCTAGAGCAACAATCTCTGCGGACTGAGCTTTTTTTATGAACGAAAAAAATGAGGTACCGATTATCAATACCAAGATTGATGTTTTGTAAAAAAGTTAGATGCCTGTTTGAGACTCAAGATGCAAGGCAGTAGTTCGTATTATTAGGGCTGATATAAGTCTGTTAGGTATTAGCTCTTAAAAATATGGTATTACTGGAGTTAGTACTTGCTGTAAGTTATGAATTATAACATGCTGCCATAGATATAGGCTTTATATGGAGAGTATTACAATACAACAATATATAAAATAATATTCGAAAGGAAGGATAATGATGGATAAGAAGATTGAATGTTTAAAGGATATTAAAGAAGATGTAGGTGTGGATTTATATCGTAAAGCAGTGACTAAGGTTGTTGCATCATACTATTCTAAAGTGTTATCTAACAGAGGTAAGAAAGTAAAGAGAACTGAGGTTTGGGAAAGAACAAACATAAAGCTAAAGGAGTTAGGTATAGAAGAAGTTTCATATGAGTTCATGAGAACTGTGGTTTGAGTTAAGTTTAATCATTTAAGGTGAAAGCTGAAGTAGATGATGTAGACTCAAGTGCAGAGTAGTAGCTCAGGTGAAGATAGTAGTTTGTAATTGGATGTGTGATGCAAGAGTGAAGAGTAAATTGGGAAAAAGAAAATGAATTTCAAGTGTTAAGGGTAGCTAGTCAGTGACGATATGGCCTACCTTCTTTTTGAAAAAAAGTTAAAACGTCTTAAATAACCGTGAGGGAGTATTTATTCAGACGTTACCGTTTAAAAGGGTCCACGTCATTTTTATAAAAAGGAGAATTTTGATGAACAAAAAAATTGTAGGAACTCATAAGGATAGTAATGTAACTCGTTCTAGAAGGAAACAAGAACAATCAGAAGAATTTAAAAGGGCTTTGCCACAAACTGACTTTTCTGAAGTTCCAAAGGGCTTTTTCTTAAGAAATGAATTAATATTCAATATTCTCATTAAAGAACTTGAAAAGCTTGGAGCAACACATTTAGTTGGTATTGACAAATTTGGCTTAGTATCAATTACGAATACTTTTGACCTGTTGAATGAAGCTGAAAAAATTATTGCCCAAGATGGAATGCAACAAAGATTAGAAACACGTGAAGGAACAATAAAAACCATACCGAATCCAATGCTTCAACAAAGAAATACGCTACTTAATACTTTAAACGCTCAGCTAAAGAGCCTACAACTCGATCCAGCAAGTCGTAGAGAATTGATTGAAATAGTTAGTAACGACATTTCCAATATTCGATTTAATGAAGATGATGAATTTCTTATTAACAGTTTAGTAGAAGGAGCTAATTGATGTTTGAAAAAGAACAAGAACTAATAAATAAAGCTAAATCATTAAATCAAAAAGAAGCTCTTGAGACAATGCTTAAAAACCCTGAAGTTCTTGATCCTTTAATCTATACTCTTTTTGCTATTAGCGCAAAAGTTAATGATTTACTTCCTCACAATAAGTATTGTTTGTTGATGAAGAAGAAAGCAATTCAAACAAACAATAAGAAATTATTGAAAATGATTGAGGAATATGAAGGGACCTTTAGGTAGACCACAAATGAAACAATTAAATTATAATAAAAAAACTTAATTATTTTTAAATTTCTACAACATAATTGTTTTCTATTAGATATAATTAATTTACACCCAAATTATATAATATTTGTGGTGGTTTGAAGGAATTATTAAATCATTGCAGAATTAATAATGTATTAAACATGTTCCTTATCTGAAAAAGGAGGGTGGATAATGGATGTTCGTCGGGTAGCTTTATACTTTTTATACAGAAGTATTCATGGTGGCAATTTTTCTATTACTCATTTGAAATTACAAAAACTTGTCTATTATGCTCAAGCTTGGAGTATGGCATTGAGAGAGCGTAGGTTATTTCAAGAAAATTTAGAAGCATGGTTACATGGACCCGTTTCACGTGATCTATATAGGGAATATCGAGAATACGGTTCAAATGTAATTGAGCCAATTACACAATTGGATTTTGAAATTGACTCCAACGATCTTGGGATTTTAGAAGGTGTTTGGGAATTATACGGAAAATACGATGGGAAGTATTTGGAGACTCTTACTCATCAAGAAGATCCATGGAAAAATGCATGGAAAAAGGGTATGAACTCAGATATCGACATAAATGATATGCAAGAATACTATGGGAGATTATTATTACAGGGCGCAAATTAAATTGCGTCCTTTTTTCTGAGGAGGGAGATGGGTTTTATTGGTTATATTACTGATTATAGTTTTAATAATCATTATTTTCATGTATACAAGCAGATATAGAAATTATCTTACATATTCACATGAGGTATTTAAAGAAAATGATCAATATATGAAACAAAGGAAAATTATAGAATTAGGTATAATGTCGAGGATTTCTCTTTGGCAAAAGGAATTATCTTACTCAATAAGTAAAAAGAACTTCGAATTTACAATGTTAAGCCCTGTTATTTTCATAGCTTCATTTTTCCTACTGTATATAACTTTTCCTCAATTAGATTGGGTCAAAAAAATACTTAAAGGTATCAATGAATATTTAGTGACCTCTAACAATATTGATATAGTAAATCTATTGAGGTCCAATCCTTCCTATACAATAGGAGGAATTGACATGGTATCTAATTTATTAGCGATATTTTGGTCAATATCTCTAACAATTTACTTTTTTGTTTATAGAGAAAGAAAGACCATTTCTATAAGTAGTAACCTTGCATCGGGAAATATTAGTTTCATATTAGGACTAGCATATATTCTATTTAATATTGTTTTTGGAAAAGCGGTTTCTATACCTTTCACTGGTGGGGATTTAGAAAACTTTTATAAAGATCCTAATAATTTTGTGAGGCTCTTAATTTGGTCACTATTAACACTTGCTAGTATTTTTTATGGTATGAATACAATTAGAAAAATGATTAGTAGTATAGACATTAGGAATTTATTAGCTAATTCTATTTTGAATGTAAACTTAGTAATAAATCAATTTATGTTGTTAAATGGAAAATATCGAATTAATAAAGGTTTATATAAATACATGACTGCTTCAATTGAAACTTTCTATCAAACATTAATAGTTTGTATTGATAAAAATATGATGGAAGTTTACAGTGATTCATTTAATTCTCTTAAAAAACTTGCCACTTTGTATAATCAAGGTGTTACTAATGAAATGATGGATTATTTAGGACCTAAATTGAAGATGAATGTTCCTGCTCATTCCTTATATGAAGCTTCTCATTTAGATCATGTAAATCTTCATAAATCTTTTTTAGTACACCATGTGTCATTAATAAAGTCTTTACATGATAATAATCGCCACGCAGAAATTCCGGATTGTATTGATGTTCTATTTACATTAGAGCCATCAGATCAATTTAAAGAATTAAAAAAAGATTTCTATACTATTTTGCACGAGCTAATAATCTATCTGGACTCAAAAGAAACAGTTTTATTTAGAACAGGTATAGAAAAATTAGAAAAGTTTTGTAGTAGAGAACTGACTCAGGATCCATCATATATTGGAGGTCTTAGAATATATAAACATTTATTAATAAATGCAGTCGAGCAAGATCAACTCAACTTAATTAGCTCCTTGGTATATTCAATGAAAAGACTAATTAAGAAAGAGCCCAGAATAGAGATATCTTCTGCTTGGGCTATTAGGGTTTCAATTCAGCAGGAAACAGAAAAAGATACTACAATTGAAAAAGCAATAATCTACCTTGTTTTACAGGTTCTTTTAAAAAGTATTGAACTTTCTAAGTACCCAATTACTGGTTTCTTAATTAAATATTTAATAACTAACCATGGTGAAGGGAAAATTCTTAAAGATATATTCAACATGTTTGAAATTAATGGTGGAAGGGATGTATTTTTAATAAAAGCTAAACTTAGTGGAAATACATTTTCAGATATCGAGGTAGAATTCACATTTAACGAAGATACAATAGAGTACTGCATGCAAAAAATGGCTATCATTATTTATACGCAGCAAAAATTTGCAAAAGCAAATTCTTTACCTGGTTCATCAAATCATGGAGAATTAATAGACATTAGTCTTGTTTCATCCCCAAACATCAAGGAGAATTTCTTAATATATCTTGTGGGAAAAATAAAAAAAGCTGAAGATAAGTTTGGTTTAGTATCTTTGGAGAATACAAAAGAATATTTTAACATTCAAGATAAGGAAAGCGAAAATAAAGGTGCTTCAGTATCTAGTTAAGGGATTTTAATTATTTGTAATTATTCAATATATAAGGAAGTATTGATTCCATTGCTTAACTTCTCTTTAAAATTTAAATAGTTTGTTTACAAATTCAATCACCTCGATATAAAAATGTCGAGGTGATTAGTATATGTACTATGTATATATTCATAAAGACAAGAAAACTGGAGAAATAGTTTATGTTGGGAAAGGATCTAATTTTAGATATTGTGGTTATAACAGTAGATCATCTGAACATGCGTCCATGATGAAAAGTGGAAAATTAGAATACATTATTTTAAAGTATTTTGATGAGGAAGAAGAAGCTTATACATATGAAGAAAAAATCACAAATCAGTACAAAATGCTCAATCAAGGTAAATTTAATATAAGCATTGGAAGAAGACTAGGGGAAGAAACAAAGATAAAAATATCCAATATTCTTAAGGGGAAAAAAAGAAGTTTGGAAACTAAAGAATTGATTAAGAGAAATCATGCCAGACCTCATGCAAAAGAAGTGATGATGTATAAAGATGGTATTCTCATAAAAAGATTTAGAAGTTCCAGAGACGCTGGAAAATTTGCTGCTACTCAGGGTATTTGTTCTTATGGATGGTGCGGAAGAAGTCTAAAAACTGGAGAATCTACAAAACCTACGAAAAATTTTCCAATTGGGGGCTATCGTTTTGTTTATATGGATGATAAAATACAATCAAGGAAAGACCAATGTATTTAAGCTATATACCGATAAATTCTTGGCTATTAAAGAAGAAGTTTGGAAATTGATGTTGATTATATTAACGTTTAAGAATTCAAGATAACCCCTATACTCCGAGAAGTTCGGAGTTCATTGCGATGGTCGCAGACAAGCTACGTCTAGAACATAAAGCTTCTTGACAGGGTTAGGGGAATGCCATTGTTTTTATAACAATCGACCATAAAAAGGCTAGAGCCGATAAAATAGAATAACGATTCGAGGCCTCCTTTTAAGATGAGGAGGAGGATCTGCCTTTTTTTATTAAGTTAAACGCCTTTTATTTATTGGATTTTTCCTAAAGAATCCAATAAATAAAAGGCGTTTTTGTTCATTTGTAAATTATTGGTCCTATATAGTATAGTGGAAAAATACTTAGTAAAATATGTATATTGTTTGTCTTTTTTTCGTGTTTATGAATTATAATTATAGGTATATATACGTAGGTGCTAGGGGGAAAGCATGTGATTTATGAAAAAAATGATTTCTTTATCTTGGAAATGGAAGAAGAAATTATATATATGACCGTTTTTCAAAAGGGTTTTTCTATTTTGCAATTAAACCCGATTCTGAATGAATTCCCACAGATCTCACTGGATAACTTTAAAGATTTAAAGGAGGCGCTAATACAAGCTAGTGGAGAGAAAATTAAAGTGGGAAAACAAAAGCCACTTTTAGATTGGAATATAGCGGAAGACAAGATGACAGCTAGTGTGAAAATTAACTGTTCCGAGGAATATTTAAGAAGTCATCATTCAAAAATAGTAGGTAATATCTTACAAGATCTTCAACGAAATAACATTACTGAAGGAATCCTCATGCATGTTTTGCAAAATCAGTTAGGAGTGAAGGGTTCCAACGTCGTGGCAAAGGGAACGGAGCCTGTTCATGGAATGGATGCTGTGATTACCTATTATAAACGATCAGATAGAAAGCCAGCGATTCGGGAAGACGGCAAGGCTGATTATTACGACATGAATTTTCTAGATGAAGTGAAAAAGGGAGATTGGCTTGGGGAAAAGACTCCACCTACAGATGGAACGATGGGTAAGACAATCACTGGGGACTTCGTTCTTGCTCAAAAGGGGAAAAATAAAAAAATCCAATATGATCAAAAAAGTGTAGAGGCTATTGAAAGTAACGGTAAAATCGTCCTTCGGGCCATGATAGATGGAGTAGTGGAGTTCAAGGGCGGAAGGATATCTGTGGGGAATCACCTTGTCATTGAGGGAGATGTAGGAAATGAAACAGGCAATATCGAATTTGAAGGAAGTGTCACCATAAAAGGAACGGTCCTGGATAATTTTTCGGTAACGGCAACCAAGGATATTTCTATTCTAAGTGAACTGGGAATAAGCAATGTAAAAGAAATCCATTCAATAACAGGTGATGTATTCATTAAAGGCGGAATTTTTGGTAAAGGGGTATCAGAGATAACTGCAGGGAAAAATATTTTTGTTAAACATGCCAATGAAAGTCACTTGAAAGCAGGACAAAGCATACATATTGGATATTATTCGCTCGGAAGTTTTCTGAAAGCGAAAAATATCTACACGGATGAAAAGAAAGGGAAATTAATTGGAGGTGTAATTGAAGCGCACGGAAAAGTAAGAGCAGCTGTAATCGGAAATAAGATGGAACGGAAGACAATCGTAAATGTACAAGGATTTAACCGTACGAACCTTAAAGAGGAATTGAATGAAACGCTACTTCGGTATAAGTCGAAAGTTCAAGAGCTGGATCTAATGAAGGAGAAGCTGGAAGTCTATGAAAGGTTTGTCGGACAATTGAACGTATCGCAAAATTATCAATATGAACATGCAAGAAATCAGCTAGAACGTTTGAATGTTGAAATTTTCCATATTGATGAAAAGCGTAAATCTTTGATGGATACACTTGAATCAAAAGGTGAGGGGGAAATTACCATCGGCCAAATGGCGTTTCCGGATACACGGCTGCAAATTAAAAGTATGGAGAAAAAATTAAACGATTTAACAAAAGGAACATTCTATGCAGAAAATAATAATCTTCATTTTGATTAATTCAATTTAATTTAATGAATCAAAATAATTTGCTGCTTCTTTTCATAAAATTGAAGATCTACTGAAATCTTATGGGAGGCAGCTTTTCTATGACGTTAATCTTCGCACACCGAGGATCATCAGGAACACATCCAGAAAATACGATGTTGGCCTTCAAAGAGGCTGCCCGTGTTGGAGCGGATGGAATCGAAATGGATGTACAGCTTTCAAAAGATGGTGAAGTAGTCGTCTTTCATGACGAAAAGCTGGAACGTATAACAGGCAGCTCTGGTTTTGTTAAGGACAGAACATTAAAGGAGTTACAAAATTTGAATGCAGCCTTACACTTCAAAGGTAAAGTAGCTAATGAAAGAATCCCTACACTTGAAGAACTATTGAAATGGCTGTGCAACAATTATCTTTTTTGTAATATTGAACTCAAAAACACTTTTTTTATGTATCCAGGTTTAGAAGAAAAAGTTATTCGTCTCATTCGAGAGTATGGAATGGAGGAACGAATCGTTATTTCTTCCTTTAACCATTATAGTCTAGTATACTGCCACCAGTTGGCACCAGAAATTGAAACGGCGCCGTTATATAGGGACGGTCTATTTATGCCATGGGTGTATGCACGGGCGATTGGTGGAAGTGCAATCCATCCCAGCATTCGTTCAGCTCCGGACCTGATCATCCAATCGTCGATGAAGGCAGGGATCTTGGTTCGACCCTATACTATCAATAAAGAACTGGATATGAAACGGTTATACAGCTTGGGTTGCAGTGCCATCATCACCGATTTTCCGGAAAAAGCAAAAATAATCAGAGCAAGCTTTGAATATTGAAAAACAGTGAACGAGGGGCCATGTGTTTCATGGCCCCTCGTTCACTGTTTTTTAGAATTTGTTAAATCTACTTTGGACCTTGTCTTTTTTACGATCCCGATGAAGGATAAAACCAGCGATAAACGCTATTCCACCAATGGTGATCAGAAGTCCAATCAAAAATTGTAGCCAAAGTGCCGGATAGGGGGGCTGAAGAATGCCAAATACCATATCCCGCATTATTTTAATACCATAGGCGGCAAAAGCACCAGGGATAAAAAGGATCAAAAAAGCGATTAATCGATTCATGTAGCCAAGTCCCTTCCAAAAATTCCTTATAAAAAATGATAAAGGATAATATTTTTTTGTCAAGTTTGGGTAATTAAGAAAATGATTGGCATGTATGAGCGGTGCCTTTGGAAATGATATGGTACTATGAAAATATAATATGTAAAAGTCTATAGCATCGTAGGAGGGGGGAATTTCATGCAGAAGGTAATGATTGTAGGTGGAGGAAAAGGCGGAAGTGCTGTATTGGAGCTTATGTCGGAAAGCGAAGCTTTTTATATAGACTGCATGGCTGATACGAATGAAGCTGCCGAAGGGATCTTGGCTGCGAAAGCACGAAATGTTAGAACAGTAACAAGTTGGAGTAGTGTAATGGATAGGGAATTAGATATCATTATTGATACGACAGGGGACCCTACCGTTTTTGAGGAGATTAAAATGAAGATGGGGAAGCAAACCATTTTGATTCCCGGGAGTGTTGCCCATATTCTTGCTAACCTCTTTGAAGAGAAAAATAAACTTATTAACAAGTTAGAGAATGTATCGGCCAACAGAAACTTGATACTTAATGCAATTACTGAAGGGATGCTTGTAATTGATCGAGAGGGTTATGTCACCATATTCAATAATAGTGCTGAACGAATAACGAATACAAAAAGGGGAGCGGTAATAGGGAAATATATCCTAGAGATTATCCCTTCGAGTGGATTATTGAGGGTGATGGAAACTGGAGAGCCAGAAGAAAATCAATACGTGTCAATCAGAGAAACGGGAATCGAGTTCATTACATCCAGAATTCCTTTAGTAAGTTCAGAAAATGAGATTATTGGAGCCTTCTCGTTGTTTAAGGAAAGAACGGAAGTGGTGGAATTAGCTGAACAAATAACGGACTTAAAAGAGGTCCAGACCATGCTTGAAGCGATCATTCAGTCTAGTGATGAGGCGATATCTGTGGTGGATGATCGGGGATACGGCTTATTGATTAATCCAGCTTACTCTAGGATAACAGGCTTGACCAAAAATGAAGTAATTGGTAAACCGGCTGCCATTGATATTTATGAAGGGGAAAGCATGCATATGAAGGTACTCAAGACTAAAAAGCCGGTTCGTGGAGTCAACATGCGTGTTGGTCCAAAACATAAAGAAGTAATTGTCAATGTTGCTCCCATCATTGTTGAGGGAGCACTGAAAGGAAGCGTCGGAGTCATTCATGACGTTTCTGAAATTCAATCGTTAACACATGAATTGAACCGTGCAAGGCAAATTATTCGGACACTTCAGGCTAAATATTCTTTTGATGATATTATTGGTACTTCTGAAGAAATGATGCTTCCTATTGAGCAGGCGAAATTGTCTGCCAGTACTCCAGCCACTGTCCTGTTAAGAGGGGAATCCGGGACAGGCAAGGAGCTATTTGCCCATGCTATCCACAATGAAAGTGAGAGGAAATTCAATAAATTTGTTCGCGTCAATTGTGCCGCGATATCGGAATCCTTGCTAGAAAGTGAATTATTCGGTTATGAAGAGGGAGCCTTTACAGGAGCAAGAAGAGGGGGGAAGACCGGACTTTTTGAAGAAGCCAACCATGGAAGTATATTCCTGGATGAAATTGGTGAGTTGCCGGCGAGTATCCAGGCTAAATTACTTAGGGTACTACAGGAACAAGAACTCATTAGAGTGGGCGGGACCAATTCAATTCCAATCGATGTCAGAGTCATTGCTGCAACCAATATCAACCTAGAACAAGCAATTAGAAAGGGAAATTTCCGTGAGGATCTATATTTCCGTTTAAATCGCATGCCCATTTTCATTGCTCCACTGCGAAAGAGAAAAGGAGACATAAAAGAATTGGCCGAACATTTAATTCATAAAATCAACCAGGAATATGGGCGAAGCATTGAAGGTATTACAGTAGAAGCAATAAAAAAACTGCAGGGATACGACTGGCCAGGAAATGTTAGAGAACTTGAAAATATTTTAGGGAGAACAATAATTTTCATGAAGTTGACAGAGACAATTATTGATATTCAGCACATTCCGGATTTTATTGAAGATAATACTCCTTTAAAACAGGAGAAAGCTGCAAGACCTGAGGCTTACGTTTCCGGAAAAACGCTCATGGAAATAATAGATAGACATGAAGCAAAGGTTATCCAGGAAGCGATACATATGTATAAAGGAAATAAAACCCTTACGGCGAAGGCTCTTGGAATATCCGTCAGAAATTTATACTATAAGATGGAGAAACTAGAAGTATGAAATAATTTGCATGCAATTTATTGCAATCTGTGCAAATTATTGCATGATTATTATTCGTTATTCGAGGGCAGGAAAAAGAATGGTTTGATTCATTTAAAAAATTTCAAACGAGGGAGTTCTTTCCTGTTGCATGTTTAGTTCCAGAAATCCATAAAGTTATGCTGATTTTCCAATAGTCTTTGTTATATTGGCATGAATATTGCATGTTACTAGTTGGAAAATAAAATTTTCTAAATAACCATTCGTGAAACTTAAAACTATCATGGGGCAATAGAACAATCATTCAAAAAGACAGCTTAACAGGGAAGAGTGGGGATTTACATTCAGCCTCTTTTTATCTGTCTACTATGAAAACATCTGAGGGGGATTCCTTTATGGAAATTTTTAATTATTTGGAACGCTATGACTATGAGCAATTATTATTTTGCCAAGATAAACAATCCGGTTTAAAAGCAATCATCGCGATACATGATACAACTCTGGGCCCTGCCCTTGGAGGCACGAGAATGTGGACGTATGCCTCGGAAGCAGAAGCCATTGAAGATGCTCTTAGACTGTCTAAGGGAATGACTTATAAAAATGCGGCTGCCGGCTTGAACTTAGGGGGAGGAAAAACCGTCATTATCGGGGATCCCCGTAAAGATAAGAACGAAGAAATGTTTAGGGCATTTGGCAGGTATATTCAAGGATTGAATGGTCGTTATATCACAGCTGAAGATGTGGGGACGACGGTAGAGGATATGGACCTAATTCACGAAGAAACAGATTATGTTACAGGCATTTCTCCTGAATTTGGTTCATCGGGTAACCCGTCTCCTGTTACCGCTTATGGCGTATACCGTGGTATGAAAGCTGCGGCAAAAGAAGCTTTTGGAAACGACTCCTTGGAAGGAAAAGTAATCGCAGTACAAGGGGTAGGCAATGTTGCTTATAACCTGTGCCGCCATCTGCATGAAGAAGGGGCTAAGCTCATCGTCACTGATATTAATAAAGAGAGTGTAGACCGGGCTGTTGAGACATTCGGTGCTAAAGCTGTGAATCCCGATGAAATATATGGGGTGGACTGTGATATTTATGCACCGTGTGCATTAGGTGCGGTTATAAATGATGTAACGATAAGTAAAATTAAAGCCAAGGTGATTGCTGGTGCGGCTAATAACCAGTTGAAGGAGCCCATTCATGGGGATCAAATACATGAAAGAGGTATAATTTATGCTCCGGATTATGTTATAAACGCGGGCGGGGTCATTAATGTGGCAGATGAACTTAAAGGGTATAATCGGGAAAGAGCATTGAAAAAAGTAGAAGGTGTTTATGATAACATTGAAAGGGTCATTGATATTGCAAAACGCGATAAAATCCCGACATATAAAGCAGCAGATCGTATGGCAGAGGAACGGATTGAAAGAATGCGCAACTCCAGAAGTCAATTTTTACGTGATGAGAAACATATCTTAAATCGACGAAAATGATACAATATATAAAACAACATGAAATTCCTGTGATTCAAGATGATCACAGGAATTTCCAACTGGAGGGATGAGCATGGCTGAAGAATACGATCTTGTCATTCTTGGCGGAGGAACCGGAGGGTATGTTGCCGCAATCCGGGCAGCACAACTCGGTTTAAAAACCGCTATTGTGGAAAAAGGAAAATTAGGCGGGACATGTTTACATAAAGGATGCATCCCCTCTAAAGCGTTTTTAAGAAGCGCAGAGGTTTATCAAACCGCATTAAAAAGTGAAGAGTTCGGTGTCTTCACTTCAAATGTGAATGTTGATTTCAAAAAGGTGCAGGAGCGGAAAAACAAAGTTGTCGATCAGTTATATAGAGGGGTTCAGCACTTAATGAAGCAAGGGAAAATCACAGTGTATGAAGGGATAGGCCGTATACTTGGACCCTCCATATTTTCACCGATACCTGGAACAATTTCTGTGGAAATGAATGATGGCAGTGAAAATGAAATGCTGATTCCACAGAATATCATCATCGCTACGGGCTCCCGTCCAAAATCATTACCAGGTTTAGCGGTAGATGGCGAATTCGTCCTAACTTCCGATGAGGCGCTTCAGTTGGATAGCTTGCCGAAATCGATGATCATTGTCGGGGGAGGCGTAATAGGTGTAGAATGGGCCTCGATGTTAAATGATTTTGGAGTGGAAGTAACGGTACTTGAATACGCAGATAAAATCATTCCAACCGAGGATCACGAGGTATCGGATGAAATGCTGCGCATATTAAAGAAAAAGGGTATTACTTTTTATACGGGAGCTAAAGTATTGCCCGAGACCCTGAAACAAGATGAGTCAGTGTATATATCAGCAGAGATAAACGGAACAGTCGAGGAATTTAAGGCGGATAAACTGTTGGTATCTGTGGGAAGAACGGCAAATCTTGAATCTATTGGGTTGGATAATACTGAAATCGTCATAGAGAACGGATTCATTTTGACCAACGATTTTTTCCAAACGAAAGAGACACATATGTATGCCATAGGTGATTGCATTGGGGGATTGCAGCTTGCCCATGTTGCTTCTCATGAAGGATTGGCAGCTGTTGAACATATTGCAGGGAAGCAGCCGAAAAAGATAGATTATTCTCTTATTTCGAAATGCATTTATTCCAGTCCCGAAGCAGCCAGTGTCGGTATGACAGAAGAACAAGCAAAAAAGGATGGATACGAATTGAAGATCGGAAAGTTTCCGTTCAGGGCGGTCGGTAAAGCGCTGGTATTTGGGGAAACAGATGGTTTTGTCAAAATTATCTCAGATAAAAAAACGAATGATATTCTGGGTGTCCATATGATTGGTCCCCATGTAACAGATATGATTTCCGAAGCAGGCTTGGCAAAAGTACTCGATGCCACACCTTGGGAAGTGGCGAACACGATTCACCCCCACCCAAGTCTTTCTGAAGCAATAGGAGAGGCAGCTCTCGCGGTGGATGGCCTTGCCATTCACTCATAAAAAGGAGGAGGTTTTTTGATAATGGCAGAAACACGTCATAAACAATTGGGCTTAAATGATGAAACTGTTTTGGATATGTATCGGACAATGCTTTTGTCCCGAAGGATGGATGAACGGATGTGGCTCTTGAACCGTTCCGGTAAAATTCCCTTTGTGATTTCTTGTCAGGGACAGGAAGCTGCACAAGTTGGGGCTTCTTTTGCCTTGAATCGGGAAAAGGATTACGCATTACCCTATTACAGGGATGTTGGTGTAGTTTTGTCCTTTGGAATGACTGCGAAAGAACTAATGCTTTCCGGATTTGCTAAAGCAGAAGATCCCAATTCAGGTGGAAGACAAATGCCAGGCCATTTCGGACAAAAGAAAAACCGGATCGTTACTGGTTCTTCACCTGTCACTACACAGGTCCCGCATGCAGTAGGTATTGCCCTTGCAGGCAAAATGGAAGGAAAGGACTTGGTTACATTCGTAACATTCGGGGAGGGCTCCTCGAATCAAGGTGATTTTCATGAAGGTGCCAATTTTGCAGGAGTTCACAAGCTTCCTGTCATCTTTATGTGTGAAAATAACCAATATGCGATTTCTGTTCCAATATCGAAACAACTTTCTTGCGAAAAAGTCTCTGATCGTGCTATTGGTTATGGGATGCCTGGAGTTACGGTGGATGGCAATGATCCATTGGAAGTTTATAAAGCTGTAAAAGAAGCAGCTGATCGTGCTCGCAGAGGGGAAGGTCCAACTTTAATTGAAACTGTTTCATATAGGCTCACTCCCCATTCAAGTGATGATGATGATCGTAGTTATCGTGAAGCCGAAGAAGTGGCAGAAGCGAAAACTAAAGATTCCATCAGGACTTTTGGAGCGTACTTAATGGAAACAGGCATCCTGGATGAAAACCTAGAAAAACAACTTAATGATGAAGTGATGAAAATAGTGAACGAAGCAACAGATTATGCAGAGCTTGCACCATATCCTAAAGCGGAGAGCGCTATGGATCATGTTTATGAACAAAAGTAAGGGGGGAAAAAGATGGCAGTGATTTCTTATATAGATGCAGTAACAATGGCAATGAGAGAAGAGATGGAAAGAGATTCACGTGTATTCATCTTGGGAGAGGACGTTGGAAAAAAAGGGGGAGTCTTTAAAGCGACAAATGGGTTATATGATCAATTTGGAGAAGCAAGGGTCATAGACACGCCTCTTGCAGAGTCGGCGATAGCTGGTGTTGGCATTGGAGCTGCCATGTATGGACTTCGCCCGATTGCTGAAATCCAGTTTGCAGATTTTATCATGCCCGCAGTGAATCAAATCGTATCCGAAGCGGCAAAAATCCGCTATCGTTCCAATAATGATTGGAACTGTCCAATGGTCATACGCGCTCCTTATGGTGGCGGGGTCCATGGGGCTTTATATCATTCCCAATCTGTAGAGGCTATGTTCGCGAATCAACCGGGACTGAAAATCGTGATGCCTTCCACTCCCTATGATGTAAAAGGTTTGCTTAAGGCGGCCATTCGGGATGAGGATCCTGTGCTTTTCTTTGAGCATAAGCGTGCATACCGTTTGATTAAAGGCGAAGTGCCAGCGGATGATTATGTGCTTCCGATTGGCAAAGCGGACGTGAAAAGAGAGGGAGAGGACATTACGGTCATAACTTATGGCCTTTGTGTACATTTTGCTCTTCAGGCAGCAGAAAAACTAGCAATGGATGGTATCTCGGCACATATTTTAGATTTGCGCACCGTATATCCTTTAGATAAGGAAGCCATCATGGAAGCTGCCTCTAAAACGGGCAAGGTCCTGCTGGTTACGGAAGATAATAAAGAAGGTAGCATAATGAGTGAGGTCGCGGCCATCATTGCCGAGCATTGCTTATTTGATTTGGATGCGCCAATCAAGAGGTTGGCTGGTCCTGATATCCCTGCCATGCCTTATGCACCTACAATGGAAAAACACTTTATGGTGACACCAGATAAAGTGGAGAAGGCGATGAGAGAACTAGCTGAATTTTGATGATAGAAAAGAAGGAGGTTTTGAAACATGGCGATAGAACAGATGAAAATGCCCCAGCTTGGTGAAAGCGTGACCGAAGGAACAATCAGTAAATGGCTAGTCCAGCCAGGTGATCACGTCACGAAGTATGATCCACTTGCTGAAGTGATGACGGATAAAGTAAACGCTGAAGTTCCTTCTTCCTTTACAGGGGTTGTTAAAGAATTAAAGGCAGATGAGAATCAAACGCTAGCTGTAGGGGAAGTCATATGCTCGATTGAAGTGGAGTCGACTATGCCCAAGGAATTGGAAGAAGATAACGACAAAGAGAAACATGATGACACGGAAACTACTAAGATGAAGCCATCAACTGAAATTCCAAACAAGGTACGATTTTCCCCAGCTGTCTTGAAGCTCTCCCAGGAACATGATATCAATCTATCTCAAGTGAAGGGAACAGGGCATGAAGGCAGGATTACACGTAAAGACTTATTAAAGCTCATTGAATCAGGTAATCTCCCTAAACCGGTTGTTGAACCTGAAAGAACCGTTGTAAAGGGGAACGAACCTCCTTCAGTACCAATAAAAGAAAATAAAGAATTCACGATCCCTTCCGTGGCTGGGGATAGAGAAATTCCTGTCACAGGGGTGCGGAAAGCGATTGCTTCGAATATGTTGAAAAGTAAGCATGAGATTCCACATGCCTGGACGATGGTTGAAGTAGATGCAACGAATATGGTTAAACTTCGGGATACACTTAAAGCTGATTTTAAACAAAAGGAAGGTTATAATTTAACCTATTTTGCCTTCTTTGTTAAAGCGATTGCTCAGGCATTGACGGAGTTCCCTCAAATCAACTCCATGTGGGCGGGCGATAAAATTATCCAAAAGAAAGAAATCAATATTTCCATCGCCGTTGCAACGGAAGATGCCCTATTTGTTCCTGTCATAAAAAATGCCGATGAGAAATCAATTAAAGGGATCGCAAGGGAAATTAACGAATTGGCTTTAAAGGTGAAACAAGGAAAATTAAAGGCAGATGATATGCAGGGTGGTACGTTCACTGTCAATAATACAGGTTCATTTGGTTCTGTTCAGTCTATGGGAATTATCAATTATCCCCAAGCAGCCATCATTCAAGTGGAGACCATTGTAAAAAGACCGGTGATTATTAATGACATGATTGCTGTCCGTGATATGGTCAACCTTTGTTTATCACTCGATCATCGAGTATTGGATGGTCTGGTATGTGGACGATTCTTAGCGAGGGTAAAAGAAATCATTGAGAAGATATCAGCGGACAATACATCGGTATATTAATGGGGAAAAAGAAGGAGGTAACCATAAAGGTGCTTCCTTTTCTCTGTGCCTCTGTAACTGTTTTTACATATAAAGAAATAGAGTATTTAGAAAATAGTCGACAATGTTTATATTTTTGCTATTATTTTATAGAGGCACTTCTCGTAGAAAGGAAAGCTACTTTTCGTCAGTCATTGCGTCCCTCTCACATAATTCTATAATTTCTTAAATTATAAGAATATTATGATAGAATGAAAGTAATGGGTCGGAGAGTGTTTTTCTTATGTGATTGACTGAGCGTTCGGTCTTCGTGTGATTCAGCCATTAGGTAGCAAACTATAAGGGAGCGATACAAATGGATTTGAAAGATGTACAAAACATATCCTTTCCAATACCGTCATTAGATGAATGGAAGGAAGCGGTAGAGACTAGTTTAAAAGGAAAAAGTGTCGAAAAATTAAAAACAAATACATATGAAAGCATTACTTTACATCCCCTCTATACCGAATCTGATTCAGCAGATAAAAAGGCTGAGCTTCCTGGATTTGCACCCTTTACCCGTGGAATCTCTCCAACGGGTTATTATGAGCAACCCTGGCTTGTCGTACAACCTGTAAGCGGTATCACGGCAGAAGAGGCCAATGAAAAAATGCGTGCCGCGTTAGAACGAGGTCAAAATATTGTCGTTTATCCCGTTCAGCTACTTGCTGAAGGAGCTAGGGCTTCAACACTTTTTAATAACCTACCATTGAAGGAATTTCCCGTTTTCATTGACCTAAAAGGGAAACAAAAAGAACTACTCCCTCAATTCAAAGCTGTAGCAAATGAACAAAATGCAGAGATGACAGGTGTGCTAGCAGAAGATCCGATTGCAGAATGGTTGGTACGTGGCCAACTTCCAAAAGATATAGAAAAGTATTTTTCAGAGTGGGCCAAAACGATTCAAGGTTACCAACATGTAGGTACAGATTTAAAGTCCGTTCTTGTCAACACGGCTATTTTTCATAATGGAGGAGCCAATGCGGTACAAGAGCTTGCCTATGGATTGGCTGTAGCAGTCCAATATATATTAGAAGGGCAAAAGCAGGGACTTTCCATACGGGATATTACTGAAAAAATCGTCTTTTCTTTTGCTGTGGATTCCAATTACTTTATGTCAATTGCGAAGCTACGAGCGGCTAGAAGATTATGGGCAGGTATGGCGGAAGCGTTTGAGGAAGATGCTTCTTATTTTAAAATGACGATACATGCCGTTACTTCTGAATTGACAGAAACGCTTTATGATGAATATGTGAATATTCTTCGTACCACGAATCAAGCATTTGCTGCGGCAATTGGAGGTATTCAATATTTGCAGATTCATCCATTTAATCACGCTTCTGGAGCGTCCAATGAATTTTCGGAAAGAATTGCGCGCAATACGCATTTAATCCTTAAAGAAGAAACGAATATGACAGCAGTGGTTGATCCTGCTGGAGGCTCTTGGTATATAGAGGAATTGACAGATGAGCTAGCTGAAAAAGCATGGGCGAAGTTTCTTAAAATTGATGGTGCTGGTGGCATTCTAGAGGCCATTAAGCAAGGTGCTTTGCAATCAGACCTTGGAGAAGTCTATCAAGCTAGGGTCCAAAATGCAGCATTGAGGAAAGAAAGTATCATCGGTACCAATGTTTACCCGAACCCTACCGATAAAATCTCAACAGGATCCACTTATGTAGAACAGCAGTCGTATATGGTTGTGGAGGAGCCAGTGACTATTACGCCAATCCAATTACAACGCATATCATCCCAATTTGAACAGTTAAGATTACGAAGTGAAAAAAGTAAGCAACATGACGGGAATGCGCCAAAAATTGGTCTGATTAATTTAAATGAACTTAAATCTTATAAGCCTCGCGCTGACTTTATCAAAGGCCTTGTTGCAGCTGGCGGAATAGAAACGGTTGAAAGTAGGGGTTGCCAAACTAGTCAGGAAGCGGTCGATTACATAACTGATACCCAACTTTCCATCTATTGCATATGTGGAAGCGATTTAGATTATTCGGATAAGGCGGAAGCTACCATCAAGGAAATCAAACGGCAATTCCCACATCTCAAATTATATGTTGCAGGCAAGCAGCAAGAGGAATTAGAGAGCCTTTTGCTAGAAGCTGGAGTGGATAACTTTATCCATGTCAAAACGAATGTTGTGGAGATCTTGACTGATCTACTACAAGAGCTAGGGGTGAACTAACGATGAAAAAACCAAATTTCTCTACCATAAATCCTGCTAAGGCTGAGTCTAAAGGAACCTTTGAAGTGTGGAAAAAAGAAGCAGAAGCGGCAGTTGAACAAAATATTGATGACCTTCTATTTGAAACGAATGAACAAATAAAGGTTAAGCCGCTTTATTTGAAAGAAGACAATCAAAACCTGGAGCATATGGACAGTGTACCAGGAATTGCTCCGTATACAAGGGGACCTTATCCATCTATGTACGTTAACCGGCCGTGGACGGTCCGTCAATATGCAGGATTCTCTACTGCTGAAGAATCTAACGCGTTTTACCGTCGGAATTTGGCAATGGGTCAAAAGGGTCTCTCGGTGGCTTTCGATTTAGCGACACACCGTGGCTACGATTCAGATCACCCGCGTGTTGTGGGGGATGTTGGTAAAGCCGGGGTAGCGATAGACTCTATACTAGATATGAAAATCTTATTTGATGGAATCCCACTGGATCAAATGTCGGTATCGATGACTATGAATGGAGCGGTCTTGCCTATTCTAGCTTTTTATATCGTTACAGCCGAAGAGCAGGGGGTCACTCAGGATAAGCTTTCTGGAACCATTCAAAATGATATTTTAAAGGAATATATGGTTCGAAATACGTATATCTATCCGCCCGAGATGTCGATGAAGATCATAGCTGATATATTTGAGTATACGTCCAAGTATATGCCTAAATTCAATTCCATCTCCATTTCTGGTTATCACCTCCAGGAAGCAGGGGCGCCAGCTGACATTGAGCTTGCTTATACGTTGGCCGATGGTCTTGAGTATGCAAGAACAGGAATGAAAGCCGGGATTGATATTGATAAATTTGCCCCACGTTTGTCATTCTTCTGGGCTGTCGGCATGAATTACTTTATGGAAGTGGCAAAAATGAGAGCGGGTCGGTTCATCTGGTCAAAACTCATGAAACAATTCGAACCGAAGAATAAGAAAGCGATGGCCTTAAGAACTCACTCCCAAACATCGGGATGGAGCCTTTCTGAACAAGACCCCTTTAATAATGTGGCACGTACTTTGATCGAGGCCCATGCGGCTGCACTTGGCCATACACAATCGTTGCATACGAACGCCTTGGATGAGGCGATTGCCCTTCCAACAGATTTCTCCGCGCGTATTGCTCGCAATACACAGTTATATCTTCAGGAGGAGACGGGTATTACAAAGGTCATTGATCCATGGGCAGGTTCATATTACGTCGAATCGTTAACAAATGAACTGATTAATCGGGCTTGGGCTCATATTGAGGAGATTGAAGGGCTCGGAGGCATGGCGAAAGCGATTGAAACAGGCCTTCCAAAAATGAGAATCGAAGAAGCTGCAGCAAAACGTCAGGCAAAAATCGATTCTCAAGATGAAACAATCGTCGGCGTGAATAAATACCGTCTGAAAAAGGAAGATGCAATCGAAATCTTGGAAATTGATAACTCCGCCGTTCGTGAAAGTCAACTCAAGCGTCTGAGCGTCCTTAAAGAAAAAAGAGATCAAGAGAAAGTTGATGAAGCTCTCCAGACATTGACACAAGCTGCAAGATCGGGGGAAGGGAACTTGCTAGAATTGGCTGTACAGGCAGCTCGAGCCCGTGCATCACTGGGGGAAATTTCGGATGCCATTGAAGAGGTAGCTGGACGACATAAAGCCACAATTCGCTCTATCAGCGGTGTTTATAGTTCAGCTTACTCAAAAGAAGCGGAAATTGAGGAAGTTATCGCGATGACTGATGAATTCCTTGAAAATGAAGGCAGACGACCTCGTTTATTGATGGCTAAGATGGGTCAGGATGGCCATGACCGTGGATCTAAAGTGGTAGGTACCGGATTTGCTGACTTAGGCTATGATGTTGATATCGGACCGCTATTCCAAACACCAGAGGAAACCGCTCTTCAGGCAGTCGAAAACGATGTGCATGTAGTAGGTATGAGTTCGCTCGCTGCAGGTCACAAAACATTACTGCCCCAGTTGATGGCAGAACTGAAAAAATTGGGTAGGGAAGATATCATCGTCATTGTCGGTGGGGTTATCCCGGCACAAGATTATGATTATTTAATGGAAAATGGCGCGTCTGCGATTTTCGGACCCGGAACCGTTATTCCACAGGCAGCCAAAAAAGTACTTCAGGAAATATACCACCGCCTCGGTTATGAGGAAGTGGCGCAGTAATGACAGAAGATAAGAAGCCGGCATGGGTGGATCTTAATAATCAGGATGGTTTTGCTTCTTCGTTAAAACCAGGTGTGGAATTAGAGTCCGGCCACAATAAAGCTTCCAAAAGTAGATTTGTCAAAAAGCAAAATGTGAGTATTTCCATTCCTGAACTGAAAGATGGAATCTTAACAGGACAGAGGGCTAAGCTTGCTAAAGGAATTACATTAGTTGAAAGCAATGCCGAACATCATTTCGAATTGGCTCAAGAACTTTTGCATTCTATCCTTCCTCACACAGGATCTTCGCTCCGCATCGGCATCTCTGGTGTTCCTGGAGCGGGGAAAAGTACGTTTATTGAAACGTTTGGAACCTACTTGTGTAATAAGGGATATAAGGTAGCGGTCCTTGCAGTCGACCCTAGTTCCTCCATCAATGGAGGGAGCATACTCGGGGATAAGACAAGGATGGAGGAATTGGCACGGAATCCCCAAGCTTTTATCCGTCCTTCCCCATCGGAAGGAACTTTAGGTGGCGTGCATCGTAAAACGAGGGAAACGATGTTACTTTGTGAGGCTGCCGGTTTTGATGTGATCTTGATTGAAACGGTGGGTGTAGGTCAGAGTGAAGCAATTGTCCGAAGTATGGTCGATTTTTTCATGTTGCTGGTCCTTACAGGAGCCGGGGATGAATTGCAGGGGATGAAAAAAGGAATCATGGAACTTGTGGATAGTATAGTGGTCAATAAAGCAGACGGTGAAAACATCCCGCTTGCGATGAGGACCAGATCGGAATACAGTCGAATTCTTCATTTCCTTCAACCTGCGACCAAGGGTTGGGCTGGAAAAGCGTATACGTGTTCGTCTGTTACTGGAAAGGGAATCCCTGATATCTGGGATGTATTACAGGAGTTTTCTTCAACAACAAAGCAATCTGGAGTCTTTCAAGAACGGAGAAGGATGCAATCCATAGAATGGCTTCATTCTTTAATAGATCATCAGCTTAAAAAGATGTTCTATAAAAATGAAACGGTCAAAGGCTTACTTCCCAAGCTTGAAAATGAAGTGATGTCCGGTAATAAGACAGTCACAAAGGCTGTCCAACAAGCATTCCAATCTTTTTCGAATTCCTTTAAGCCGGATTGAAGATGGCACTGGAGAAAGTGAACACGCATAGAGCCTTCTTATTTATATCCGTTGATTGGAAGTTTGGTGGTTTCTGTTCATTGCCAGTTAAATTTATTGAATCAGGCTTCATGAATTGATATGATAGGTGTGAAGAGAAAAACCTGGAAGGAGCTCTATATTATGAATATGGATTTCAATTTTTTAATGAATGACGTGGTCAAACAAGCTCGCGATGAGATTAAGACTGCTGGATATACAGAACTGACGACTGCCGAGGAAGTGGAAAACGTACTTGCTCAAAAAGGTACGACACTTGTTATGGTCAATTCCGTTTGTGGATGTGCTGGGGGAATAGCAAGACCGGCTGCAGCACACGCCATTCATAATGATAAACGTCCTGATCAGCTTGTTACTGTTTTTGCTGGTCAAGATAAAGAAGCGACTGCGATGGCGCGTGATTATTTCGAAGGATATCCGCCTTCCTCTCCATCATTTGCACTTCTTAAAGATGGAAAGATCATCACCATGATCGAACGACATGAAATTGAGGGACATCATCCAATGTCTGTAGTTGAAAAACTGCAATCATACTTTGATGAATATTGTGAAGAAGTGTAACCCACTTTTATACATTAAGTTATATAGAAATACGAAAAAACCCGCCAAATGGCGGGTTTTTTTATTCGTGATTTTGCATAAAAGCCAAGTGGTAGGGGTGGTGGAATACTTTCTTAAGGAGAATTCCTTCATATAGACAGATTATTATATTTTAATTTGGTTAAAATAATATTCTAAAAAATAATTTGTTTGTTGAATAATTATAAGAATGTGTTAAAATACACTTGGGTGCATGAATATTAGTTCATTACACGAGTATATGTTTAACGTAATTAAGCTTTGGCTCATAAAAGATGGAAAAACTACCTTGGAGGAATAATGATGAAATTGAAAAAACGAGTAGCATTGTTGCTTACTTCTGTTTTACTAGTAGGTATTTTAGCAGCATGTGGAACCTCAGAGAAAAAAGAAGAGAATACATCAGGTAATGAAGATAAAAAAGTGCTAGTCATGGGAACATCTGCGGATTATCCACCGTTTGAATATGTTGAAACATCCAAAAGCGATGAAATCAAAGGTTTTGACGTGGATATTGCTAAGGCAATCGGTAAGAAATTAGGATATGAAGTCCAAGTGAAGGACATTGACTTTAACAGTCTTGTTCCATCCCTTGAAAATAAATCAGTTGATTTTGTTATCTCAGGAATGACTCCCACACCAAAACGTGAGAAATCAGTTGATTTTAGCGATATTTATTATACAGCTAAAAATATGATAATTACGACAAAAGGCAGTAACATTAAAACGGTTGAAGATTTAAAAGGGAAAACGGTTGGTGTACAGCTTGCTTCTATCCAAGAGACATTGGCGACTGACCTAAATAAAAGTAAGGATATCGGTATGAAGGTCGAAAAACGCAATCGTATTCCAGAAATCGTCCAGGAACTGGTTTCTAAACGTTTTGATGGGGTAATTATTGAAGGGAAAGTTGCTGAAGGATATCTAAAAGACAATCCGGATTTAGTGGGATATGAGATCGAAACTGGGGAAAAAGACGCTGGTCTCGCTATAGCATTCCAAAAGGGCAGTGATTTAAAGGAAGATTTCAATACTGAACTAAACAATATGATGGATAATGGTGAAATGGAAAAATTAATTCTAAAATGGTTAGGTAACGGTGAAACTAAATAATACAGAGAAAAGGGAAAACGTTCAGAAGAGTTAAATATGCCTTCTGAGCGTTTTTCCACGCTTTATTGAGTATAAAGTGAATAAGGAAGGCCTTTAATAGGTCTTTATAAGA
This sequence comes from Peribacillus sp. NPDC097675, assembly GCF_050277655.1. Classification (NCBI taxonomy): domain Bacteria; kingdom Bacillati; phylum Bacillota; class Bacilli; order Caryophanales; family Bacillaceae; genus Peribacillus; species Peribacillus sp. NPDC097675. Next base: position 466,933 of record NZ_JBNNSK010000001.1, read on the forward strand.
GAGGATGAATGGAGTGAATTTGGATTTTGAAAGGATTATGCCTTCCCTTCCATATATCATGGAGGGAATACCGACTACATTAAAAGTTGTAGCGGTTGCGGCTGTAATCGGTTTTGTTTTGGGGATAATTTTATCCATACTGAAAATTAGCAGAATCAAGCCATTGAATTGGCTTGCTGACTTTTATACATCGATATTCCGTGGTACACCATTAGTTTTACAATTGATGCTTATTTATTTTGGATCTCCACAAATTTTAGGCATACAAATAGAAGCGTTTCAGGCAGCTTTCTTGGCTTTCGGTTTAAACTCTGCAGCATATATTTCGGAAATCATCAGGGGAGGTATATTAGCGGTCGATAAAGGTCAACGTGAAGCCGCGCTTGCTCTCGGTGTCCCTTATTCAAGTATGATGTTGAATATCATCTTGCCGCAGGCCATCAAGAATATTCTTCCATCTTTAGTGAATGAATTGATTTCCCTAACAAAGGAATCGGCTGTTGTAACAATTATTGGATTAGGCGACATCATGCGCCGTTCTTATATTGTCGGCGGTGAAACATATAAATTCTTCGAGCCGATATTATTTGCCGGTCTCATTTATTATGTGATGGTCATGATTCTCACCATCTTGGGCAAAGTGATTGAAAGGAGAATGAGACGCAGTGATTAAAATAGATAAACTTCAAAAAAATTATGGCAAACTTAAGGTCCTAAAAGGAATCAGTACTGAAATTGGGCAGGGTGAAGTTTTGGCAATAATCGGGCCTTCTGGCTCGGGTAAATCGACTTTTCTTCGTTGTATAAACATGCTTGAAACACCTACAGATGGTCAAATCTGGTTCAAGGATCAAAACATTACGGAAAAAAAGACTAATATTATGAAAGTGCGTGAGAATGTGGGGATGGTATTCCAGCATTTTCATTTATTTCCCCATAAAACAGTGCTGGAGAACTTGACGTATGCCCCTATGAAGGTGAAGAAGCTATCAAAAGCTGAAGCTGTAAAACAGGCACGTGAGCTTTTGAATAAAGTTGGACTGGCTGATAAGGAAACAACTTATCCTAACCGTCTTTCTGGTGGGCAAAAACAAAGGGTGGCTATCGCACGTGCATTGGCCATGAATCCGGAAGTCATCCTTTTTGATGAACCGACTTCAGCTCTTGACCCGGAAATGGTAAAAGAAGTATTGGATGTTATGAAGTCGCTTGCCAATACAGGTATGACTATGTTAATAGTGACGCATGAAATGGGATTTGCTAAAGAAGTGGCCGATCGAGTGCTATTCTTGGATGGCGGCTTACTTGTTGAAGAAAGCGCACCTGAAGAATTCTTTTCCAATCCGAAAAGCCAGCGTGCCAAAGATTTTCTTCAAAAAGTGCTATAGAACGAAATGATAGCAACCGTGGTTTGAAAAAGGTAACTTTTGTTACCTTTTTTATTTTATCCAAATAATGTATTATGGGTATAACGAATTATTAATTATTTAGAATTTTCCTTCATAAAGGACTGTGAAATTATCAGGATAGCTGATAGGATTATAAATAGAAGTGAAAGAAGCTAGGTGATACATAACATGTTCAAAATCGGGTACAGAACCATTAAAACGGCTTTGGGTACGTCCATAGCGATTATTATTGCACAACTACTTGGTTTGGATAATTTCTCTTCTGCAGGAATCATAACAATTTTATGTATACAGGTTACAAAAAAGAAATCGGTTTATGCCTCCTGGCATCGGTTTTTAGCGTGTATAATCGCTATGGTCTATTCTACTTTGCTGTTTCAGTTTATTGCTTTCCATCCTCTTGTGATCGGCCTTATCCTTCTTATATTCATACCCACTACGGTTGCCCTGAATGTTAACGAAGGAATAGTCACAAGCAGTGTCATCATCTTGCATCTTTATGGATCGGGGAAGATCACCCTTTCTCTACTGTTGAATGAAACGATTTTGATTGCGGTTGGAGTGGGAGTGGCACTTATCATGAATCTATACATGCCTAGTGTTGAAAAGAAATTATTCGCTTACCAAGATGAAATAGAGACTAATTTTAGTGCCATTTTAATGGCCGTCGTTCGCTACTTACGGAATAATGACCACTCATGGGATGGGAAGGAAATCACGAAAACGGCGAGCCTTCTTAATGAAGCCAAAAGTCTTGCTTTCAAGGATGTGGAAAATCATTTTCTTCGTGAAGAAGATCTCCATTATCATTATTTTAAAATGAGGGAAAAGCAATTTGAAATAATTGAAAGAATTCTTCCTTTAGTCACCAATATTCCTCTTGTTGTTAAGCAAAGTGGCATATTGGCAGATTTTATAGAGGATTTGGCAGAGAATGTTCACCCTCAAAATACGGCTATCCTTTATCTGAAGAAACTTGAAGAACTGGAGGAATTTTTTAAGGGGATGGAACTTCCGCAAACCCGGGAAGAGTTTGAATCAAGGGCGGCTTTATTACAACTTATGAAGGAAATGGAACGTTATTTATGGCTTAAGCATTCTTTCAAAGGATTGCCCAAGGAGAGTAATAATCGCATGAAAAAGCTACCGTTGGCTTAAACTAAGCAAAAAAGTAAAGGGAATGGTGGAAATGAAACGAGTCCTTTCTTTATTGTTATTGCTTATCTTGTCAATGTGGCCGTCTCAGGTCAATGGCCAAACTGTCAATTACGGAGATCCTTTTATTATCATTAATAAAGCCAATAATAAATTGGCTTTTATTGACGACAACGTGGTCCAAGAGATTTTACCGGTCGGAACAGGCAAGAGTCAGGATTTGACGCCTGAAGGGTTATTTACCGTCAAAGTAAAAGCGGTTAACCCTTACTACCGAAAAAAAAATATTCCTGGTGGAGATCCCAGAAATCCACTTGGGTCAAGATGGATTGGTATTGATGCCAGGAATACAGATGGCAGGATTTATGGGATTCATGGAACCAATCAACCATCCTCAATCGGGAAATACATTTCAAATGGCTGTGTGAGGATGCATAAACCGGATGTAGAGAGGCTATATGAAAAGGTCCCGATTGGAACAAAGGTTTTAATAACTCTATCGAATGAAAGTTTCAAAACCATAGCCAAAAATATAGGAGCTATTAAATAGAAAAGAGGGAAGCAGATAGCTCCCCTCCTAAAACCTATTACAATAAAAAGGCGATTCCCGATAGTAAGGTCATCAATAACATCGAGATAAGCATGAGATAGACAACAACTTTTCTTACTTTTTTATTTTTCATTATGCTCTCTCCTCAAAACAGTATGATTAATTTCATTTTAACTTGAATATATAGGAGAAACAAGCAAAAGTGAAATGTTCTCATTATCCAAAATTTAAATGGCTACGTGATAAATTGATAGAAAATTCAATAGAATGAAAATAGTACATAGTATGGGGGAAAAAATAAATGATTAAAAATATTGATCATATCGGCATAGCTGTTAAATCATTAGAGGAAGCCTTGCCACTTTATACCGAAACATTGAAATTGCAACTTGAAGGAATTGAAACGGTTGAAAGCCAAGGTGTTAAAGTGGCATTCATCCTTGCTGGAAATACTCGTTTAGAATTGTTGGAAGCGCTGTCTCCCGAAAGTGCCATCGCTAAATTCATCGAAAAAAGAGGAGAGGGCATTCACCATGTGGCTTTGGGTGTGGAGCAAATAGAAGATCGGATTAAGGAGATAAAAGAATCCGGTCTTCGGATGATTGATGAGAAATCAAGAAAGGGAGCACACCACGCGGATGTCGCTTTCATTCATCCAAAATCAACAGCTGGTGTACTATATGAACTTTGTGAAAGAACTGTATCAAAGGAGGAGGAAAACTAATGGATATCTATGAAACTATTAATGATTTATACGATCGACGTCGCAAGGTAGAAATGGGCGGTGGGGAAGATAGAATCGAAAAGCAACATGAAAAAGGAAAACTAACGGCGAGGGAAAGAATCGATCTTCTTGTGGATGAGGGTACATTCGTCGAACTGAATCCCTTTATCAAACACCGTAATACCAATTTTGGTATGGAAAAGGCAGAAGGACCAGGTGAAGGCGTAGTAACGGGTTATGGGAAGGTTAATGGCCGTGATATTTATTTGTTCTCACAGGATTTTACCGTTTTCGGTGGTGCACTCGGTGAAATGCATGCCCTGAAAATTGCGAATGTTATGGATTTAGCTGCAGAAAATGGTGCTCCATTCATCGGGTTGAATGATTCCGGCGGAGCGCGTATTCAGGAAGGAGTAGTGTCCCTTGATGGGTATGGACAAATTTTCTACCGTAATTCGATATACTCTGGTGTAATTCCACAAATTTCAGTCATTTTAGGACCTTGTGCGGGTGGCGCGGTTTATTCTCCAGCCATTACGGATTTTGTATTCATGGTCGAAAAATCTAGCCAAATGTTCATTACAGGACCGAAAGTCATTGAAACGGTGACAGGGGAAAAAATATCATCTGAAGGGCTAGGTGGAGCAAAGGTACATAATACAGTTAGCGGTAATGCCCATTTCATGGGAGCTTCTGAGGAAGAGGTTTTAGCCGATGTTAAACGTCTTCTAAGTTATCTGCCACAAAATAACCAAGAAAAGCCACCGGTTCTAGAAGCGACAGATGAGGATGACTATCGTCCGGACTTAACGGATATAGTTCCGTATGAAGGCATCCGGCCATACGATGTACGAAAAGTGGTCGATCAAATTGTTGATGAGAATTCTTTCATGGAAGTACAAGCAGGGTTCGCAAAGAATATAGTGGTCGGCTTAGCACGCATTAAAGGGAAATCAGTGGGTCTTATTTGTAACCAGCCAAAAGTGTTGGCTGGTGGACTGGATATTGATTCGTCTGATAAAGCTGCTCGTTTCATACGATTCTGTGACTCATTTAATATTCCATTGATTACATTTGAGGATGTTTCCGGATTCTTCCCGGGTGTTAAACAAGAACATGGAGGGATTATCCGTCATGGGGCCAAACTTCTATATGCATATTCCGAAGCCACCGTGCCAAAATTAACGGTCATTCTTCGTAAAGCCTATGGTGGTGCTTACGTGGCTCTCAATAGTAAATCGATTGGTGCGGATCTTACGTTTGCCTGGCCAAATGCGGAGATTGCGGTTATGGGTTCAGCGGGTGCTGCAAACATCATCTTTGCTCGCGAAATTGCAAATAGTGAAGATCCAGAAGCAACACGGGCAGAGAAAATAGAAGAATACCGTGAGAAGTTCGCAAATCCATATGTGGCCGCAAGTCTTGGAATGGTCGATGACGTTATTGACCCTCGTGAAACTAGGATCAAGATCATTCAATCGCTTGAAATGTTACGTAACAAAAAAGAAACACGCCCGTGGAAAAAACACGGAAATATTCCGTTGTAATAACCATTATTATGGAAGGAGTTTGGAATCTATCCGATTTCATGCTCCTTTTTTCGAGACGAGAAGTTTGATTCTTTAGGCTTTTCCATTTTGCAACCTCCCAAACTTATTGCCTTTTTTAAAATAAGAATCCTTTTCTTCAGATTATTTGCCGGGTAACAGCTTTAGAAGTATACTTATAGAGGAAAACTTTTTTGGAGGTTTTAATGATGATTAATGAAGAACGGTTAGTTAGTGAATTCTTTGAATTGGTGCAAATTGATTCAGAAACTAAAAATGAAGCAGCAATTGCAAAAGTGTTAAAAGAAAAATTCATGGCACTTGGCGTGAATGTTTTTGAAGATGATACAATGTCTGTTACGGGTCATGGGGCTGGTAATTTGATTTGTACGCTGAAAGGTACGAAACCAGGCGTAGATACCATTTATTTTACCTCCCATATGGATACGGTCGTACCTGGTAATGGTATCAAGCCGTCTATAAAAGATGGATACATAGTGTCAGATGGAACGACCATTCTAGGGGCAGATGACAAAGCAGGTTTATCGGTTATGCTAGAAACCCTTAAAGTAATTAAAGAACAGAATATTGAACACGGTACTATCGAATTCATTATTACCGTTGGTGAAGAGTCAGGGTTGGTAGGAGCAAAAGCTCTAGATCGTTCTCTTGTCACTGCAAAATTCGGTTTTGCTCTTGATAGCGACGGAAAAGTCGGCAATATCGTTGTTGCAGCCCCTACTCAGGCAAAGGTAGCTGCCACGATCATAGGCAAGACGGCTCATGCTGGAGTGGCTCCTGAAAAAGGTGTTTCTGCGATTACGATTGCTGCAAAAGCCATTTCAAGAATGCCTTTAGGTCGCATTGATGATGAAACGACAGCCAATATCGGACGTTTCCAAGGTGGACAACAAACGAATATCGTTTGTGATCATGTTGAAATTTTATCGGAAGCAAGATCATTGGTTCCTGAAAAAATGGAAAAACAAGTAGCAAGAATGAAAGAAGCTTTCGAGACTGCTGCCATTGAAATGGGCGGACGGGCTGAAGTGAAAGTCAATGTCATGTATCCAGGCTTTAAATATGGAGCAGGTGACCATGTGGTCGAAGTTGCTAGAAAAGCGGCAGAGAAAATTGGTCGTCCATGCGAATTAGTGAAAAGCGGTGGCGGTAGTGACGCAAATGTAATTGCTGGATTTGGCATTCCTACGGTTAATCTAGCAGTCGGCTATGAAGACATTCATACAACGAATGAAAGAATTCCAGTGGAAGAATTGACAAAGTTGGCTGAAATGGTTATTAGTATCATTCAGGAAGTTGCTGGAGAGTAATTAACGGAAAATCATTTCTGACCGATTGAAACTGTACTTTCCATCGTGAAACTTGTTGCGGTTACTGTCATTCCCCATAGTTTGTTTGCAGACTGGGTAAAAACAGGATATATGCAAGGTGTAGCGAAAATAGGAAAATATTTAAAAATAATCACTGATTCGAAAGTTCATTTTAACTTTATAAGGCATAATAGAGTTACAGGAATATATCTACAGTCATCAATAAAATGATGACTGTTTTCTTAGATTAGAATGGAAGCAATGCTCAATGGTTATCAAGGTTAGATTGGGGTACCTTAATAGGAGATTTAATTTTAATGGACCCACTTTCGTGAGAGTTGTACTAGTTAGCAAGGATGTGACAATCACATGAAGGATATGTACCCTAGAAATGGAAAGGTCATTCTCCATGTAGACATGAATAGTTTCTACGCCTCAGTGGAAATGTCCTATGATGAATCATTGAAGGGGAAGCCACTAGCCATTGCCGGTAATGTCGAGGAAAGAAGGGGAATCATCGTTACCTGTAGTTACGAAGCGAGAAAGTTTGGCGTGAAAACGACTATGCCCATTTGGCAGGCCAAAAAGCTTTGTCCCCAATTAATCATTCAAAAGCCAAATTTTGAGCGATACCGAAAAGCATCCTTGGCCATATTCGAAGTATTGCGTCAGTATACAGAAATAGTTGAGCCTGTTTCCATTGATGAAGGGTATATGGATATTAGTGAATGTGCAGAATTGGGATCCCCATTGGAAATCGCTAAAAGTATTCAAGAGCGTATCCACAATACGATGGATCTCCCTTGTAGCATCGGTATCGCTCCTAATAAGTTCTTGGCTAAAACGGCATCCGACATGAAAAAGCCGATGGGCATTACGGTTTTAAGAAAAAGAGATGTATCCAGGATCCTCTGGCCTCTACTGGTGGGTGAGATGCATGGGATTGGCGGTAAAACATCTGAAAAACTCCTGACGATCGGTATCAAGACGATTGGAGACCTGGCCAACGCTCACGAAATCCAATTAAAACAGTTATTAGGGATTAATGGCATCCGTTTGAAGGAACGGGCTAATGGAATAGACACGCGAGTCGTTGATCCAGAAGCCATATTCGATCATAAAAGCATAGGGAACTCGACAACCCTTCCACATGATTCAACCAATCAAAGAGAGCTGGTTGGAGTATTGGGGAAGCTTTCGGGAAAAGTTGCAGCACGTTTGAAAAATAAACGTTTGCTCGGCCAGAAAATAGGTATAACGATCCGCTATAAAGACAGAAGGACCATTACGAGAAGCAAAATGGTTTCTAATCCGTTTTTTGAAAAAGAGGATATTTTGAATTGGGCTACTGACCTGTTTTTGAAAAATTGGAATGGGGAGGCCATACGGCTACTAGGCGTGACGGCTTATGATGTTATTGAAAAAGAAGCGGCGTTCAAACAACTCGATATCTTTTCCTTTCAAAAAGACGCTGAAAAAGAACCTTTATATGATGCGATGGAACACTTGCAAAATAAGTATGGAGAAAATATTATTAAAAAGGGTCTTGCTTTGAAAGAACGTTCGATTGGAACGGATACGAGTTTCAGCAAAGATTTTTTTGAGCAATCCAGAAGTAAAAAATAGCATACACCCAAAAGAAGGGAAGGTAATCATGACAAAACAACAAATTGGCGTTATCGGACTTGCGGTAATGGGGAAGAACCTTGCATTTAATATCGAAAGCAGAGGGTATTCAATTTCCGTGTATAATCGTTCAGCTGCAAAAACGGACGAGATGATGGAAGAAGCGGAAGGCAAAAATGTAGTACCGGCATACACTCTTCCGGAATTCGTAAACTCGCTTCAAAAGCCTAGGAAAATTCTATTGATGGTTAAAGCGGGTGCGGCTACGGACGCAACCATTGAACAACTTAAGCCACTTCTTGAAAAAGGGGATATCGTCATAGATGGCGGAAATACGTTCTATAAGGACACTCAGCGCCGTAATGAGGAATTAAGCGAACTTGGTATTCATTTCATCGGCACAGGTGTTTCTGGTGGGGAAGAGGGAGCTCTTACTGGACCTTCCATCATGCCGAGCGGACAAAAAGAAGCATATGACTTAGTAGCTCCGATCTTGAAGGATATATCTGCTAAGGTTGATGGAGATGCATGTTGTACATATATTGGACCAGATGGTGCGGGACATTATGTGAAGATGGTGCATAATGGAATAGAATATGGTGATATGCAACTGATCTCCGAATCATATTTCCTTTTGAAAAATCTACTTGGCCTGTCTGCTGAAGAATTCCATGATGTATTCACAGATTGGAATAAGGGTGAGTTGGATAGCTACCTTATTGAAATCACTGCTGACATTTTCAAACGATATGATGAAGAAACAGGTAAGCCGATGGTCGATATCATTTTAGATAAAGCAGGCCAAAAAGGTACGGGTAAATGGACTAGCCAAAGTGCGCTCGACCTTGGTGTGCCGCTTCCAATCATAACGGAATCTGTTTTTGCACGATACATTTCAGCGATAAAAGAAGAGCGGGTAGAAGCAAGCAAAATCCTGCGTGGTCCTAAAGCCGAGTTTACGGGAGATAAAAAAGCCTTGATTGAAAGCATCCGTAAAGCATTGTATATGAGTAAGATTTGTTCATATGCACAAGGTTTCGCTCAAATGAAGGCTGCTTCTGAAGAAAATAACTGGAACCTGCAATACGGGGATATCGCAATGATATTCCGTGGAGGATGCATCATCCGTGCTCAGTTCCTACAAAAAATCAAAGATGCATATGACCGTGAGGCAAACTTGAATAACCTGCTTCTCGATCCTTATTTCCAAGGAATCGTCGAAAACTATCAAGGTGCTTTGCGTGAAGTGGTCTCTATCGCGGTGATGAACGGTATCCCGGTTCCTTGCCTATCTTCAGCGCTTGCTTATTTCGATAGCTATCGTACAGAAACACTTCCAGCTAATTTGATACAAGCACAACGTGATTACTTTGGTGCCCATACGTATGAACGTATTGATAAAGAAGGCACGTTCCATACGGAATGGATGGAAAAATAATAAAAAAACTGGTTGAAATCTTTCTATTTCAACCAGTTTTTTTTGTTGAAATTAAAAAGAAGGGAGCACTGGCCCCCTTCTCCTACTAACGTCGATGCTCAACAAGGTCTATGACCCCTAACACGACATGTGCCAAACCAAAACCGAAGACCGTATTAGCGACCATTTTGTTTGAGCCACGGTTCTGCTTCATCGCATAACCTGCTGCTGTTACGGCAGTTCCTAAAGCTGTTGGAATTAATCCTTCACGGACATCCATCGTAAATCCCTCCGCCTCCGTTAGTAGTGGTATCCAGATAAAGAACACCATTTGTATTGTTGCCTTGCCATGACTTTATCATTCGGTTTTCTAATAAAAAGAAGAGGGCAGGATAGTTAAATAGCTCATGATAAATGGGTACTTAGTACATTTCTTTTTTATCGTCGGAGTAGTAATATTATACCATCCATATTTTTTAGATGTTATAACTGCGTTAAAGAGGAATGGATTGCTTAACGTATAAGTGAAGCAAGAAAAGGAGTGGTTAAATGATGCACTTCATCTGGATGATCGTAGCATTGATTTTATTTTTTATTGTCTTTGAATCAAGTGTGACATTTTGGCTTAATTCAGGAACCAATTCAGAATCGAAGGATTTTATCCATGCTATACGAGAAAAAATCAACAAAAAGAGTGCTTCATAAAATAGAGAAGAGGATGCAGATCACTGCATCCTCTTATTAGTTACCCGTTATTTTTTTGTACTTTTTCGATTTGCCACCAAACATGCCCATCTTCGGCTAAAAGTTCATCGGATGCAACCGGTCCTGTTGAACCCGCTTCATAATTGGGGAAGGTAGCATCTTTTGTATTTTCCCATGCATTTGAAATGGTATCAACGAACTTCCATGAAAGTGCCACTTCGTCCCAGTGGGTAAAGTTCGTAGCATCGCCACGCATACTATCGAATAAAAGCTTTTCGTACGCTTCAGGTGAGTTGATATGTTCGATTCCTTTATTGGAGACCGTCAACTTAACTGGCTTCGTATTCATCGTTGTTCCAGATTTCTTCACATTTAGGTAGAGAGAAATACCCTCTTCAGGTTGGATATGGATGACTAGAAGGTTCGGTTGCAAAGTTTCTTCGGTTTTGTAATATAGATTCATCGGAATGTCCTTAAATTGAACAACAATCTTGGTTGATTTTACATCCATTCTTTTACCCGTACGGATGTAAAAAGGAACACCCGCCCAGCGGAAGTTATCAATCATCAATTTACCCGCAACATAGGTTTCTGTATTAGATTCAGGATCGACATTCAATTCATCACGGTAAGCAGGGAGTGTTTGTTCCCCTACCGTACCTGAGCCATATTGACCACGGACGAAATATTCTTTGACTTCATCCACTTTCATTGGCCGAAGTGAACGCAATGCCCGAACCTTTTCACTGCGGACTTCTTCTGTTGTTAAGGCAATTGGCGGTTCCATGGCAAGAAGGGCGACCATTTGTAATAAATGGTTTTGCACCATATCCCGAAGGGCACCACTTGTTTCGTAATAACGTCCCCGTTCCTCTACACCTAAAGTTTCACTTGAGGTAACTTGAATGTTGGAAATATAACGGTTATTCCAAAGTGGCTCGAAAAGGGCATTGGAAAAACGAATCACTTCTATATTTTGAACCATTTCTTTGCCTAGATAATGATCGATTCGGTAAATCTCATCTTCAGAAAAAGCCGTGCGTATCTGTTCATTCAAGATTTTTGCTGTTTCAAAACTGTGACCAAAAGGCTTTTCGATGACAAGGCGTTTGTACCCGTTTGTATCGGTCAATCCCTGTGCTTTCACCTGTTCGGCGATGGTTCCGAAGAATTCCGGTGCCATGGCTAAATAAAAGATGCGATTACCTTCTAAAACATACTGATTGTCTAACTTCTCAGCCATCTCTTTTAACTGCAAATATGACTCTGAACTAGTTACATCATGTGAATGATAGTGGAAGTGGGAAACGAATTCGTCCACCTTTTCTTTCGCATGCCCAAACGTAAGGATCGAGTCTTTGACACTTGCTTGGAACTCCGCATCGGTCAAAGCCCTTCTTGCAACTCCGACGACGGCGAATTTGTCAATTTTCTCTTTTTGAAATAGTCGATATATGGAAGGAAACAGTTTTCGTTTCGCTAAATCTCCGGTCGCGCCAAAAATCATGATTAATGCTGTAGGTTTATTTTCTGTCATGTTAGAGCCCTCAACTTTCCGTGAATTCTGTCTTGAAGTTGGATATGTACCAATTCTTAATTTTACGGTTAGCTTTCCCTCAAAGCAATCTATTTGCGCATTTTTTCGTAATTTCATTAAAATCTGTATGGTGAGCAACTTTTTAAAAAGTTGAAAAATGAAAGAGGGCCTCGGTTATGCTATAGTAATGATATAAAGTTTTTGCAACGGAGGTAGGAATGTGGATTTTGTTTTATTGGGAACGGGCGCGGGTGTTCCGGCAAAGGCTCGCAATGTGACGGCGATTGCTCTTCAATTATTGGAGGAGCGTGGAAAAGTGTGGCTTTTCGATTGCGGAGAGGCGACACAGCACCAAATTTTAAAAACAGCGGTTAAACCACGTAAAATAGAAAAGATTTTCATAACACACTTACATGGTGATCATATCTTCGGCCTTCCTGGTCTTTTAAGCAGCAGGTCTTTTCAGGGTGGTGTCGAAAAGTTAACGGTGTACGGCCCAAAAGGGATTGATGCTTTTATCACGACGAGTTTACAAGTGAGTGGTACACATCTGAAATATCCATTAGAAATCGTTGAAATCGAGGAAGGCGTGGTCTTTGAAGACGATCAGTTTACTGTGACCGCCCTGCAGCTGGATCATGGCATATATAGTGTCGGTTACCGAATTGTGGAGAAAGATCGTCCGGGAAGTTTACTTGTTGATCAGCTTCGTAAAGAAGGAATTCAACCCGGCCCTAGTTATAAAGCATTGAAAAATGGTGAATCGATCCTCCTTGATGATGGTCGAACCATTGATGGGAAAGACTATGTGAGTGCACCGCAAAAGGGCCGGATTATCACCATCCTTGGTGATACGAGAGTATGCAACAATGCACTAATTCTTGCAGATTCCGCAGATTATCTCATCCATGAAGCGACTTTTTCCGCCGAAGAAGCGGAGATGGCAACGGCCTATTTCCATTCAACCACTGTACAAGCTGCTGAAACAGCAAATAAAGCACGAGTTAAACATCTTGTTTTAACACATATCAGTTCTCGCTATACTCTCGAGGATGCAGAACGGTTAAAAGAGGAAAGCAGTGCGATATTCGCCAATACAATCATGGCAGAAGATCTACTGATGATTAAAATTCCTTTATATGTACAAGAATAGGGTAATCACTACGATTATTTGGTATAATAGTTCAATTGTTTATTGGATATAAGGAGGGTAAAAAATGACTGAGCAAAATAAATTACATAATAAGGCGATGGATTTCCTTTTAAAAACAAGCCGTACTTTTTTTATCCCTATAAGTTACCTGCCATCAGGACTACAGGAGGCCATTGGCTCTGCCTACCTTTGCATGCGTGCCATTGATGAAATTGAAGACCACCCGAATCTTGGGGCTAAGGATAAGATTGCGCTATTGCAGGCGGTTAGCAGGCTACTGAAAACTGATTACCGTAAGGAGGACATTCAGGAAGTATTTGAACCATTCAGTGATGTTCTCCCTGAAGTGACTTTACTTCTTTCAGATTGGATAGAGTATTGTCCTCCAGGTGCGACTGCTAAAGTCCTCGAGTCCACTAAGGAAATGGCTGAGGGCATGGCAAAGTGGGTTTCGAAGGATTGGCAAATTCACGATAAAGAAGAGCTTGATGAATATACGTATTATGTTGCCGGTTTGGTTGGGGTCATGTTATCGGACATCTGGAAATGGTATGACGGAACGGAAACAGATCGTGAGCTGGCCATTGCATTCGGACGGGGTCTTCAAACGGTCAACATCCTGAGAAATCGTGAGGAAGATGCAGAACGCGGTGTCAATTTTTATCCAGATGGATGGGGATTCAATGAAATGCTTATCCACACGGAACATAATCTCGCCTTAGCTGATACTTATATCGAAAACATTGAGACGAAGGATATTGTCCATTTCTGCAAAATTCCTCTAGAATTGGCAAAAGCCACATTGAACGCATTAAAAGAAGGCAAAGAAAAGATCAATCGTTCAACGGTTACTACTATTGTTAATCAAGTCGTTGAAAATTAAGAAGAGCCAACTACTGTTTAAAGTTTATACAACTTTAAACAGTAGTTTTTTTATTGCTTCATACATGAAATTTTAAAATTCTAAAAATTTAAAAAATATATTGGAATAACGGAAGTAAACGATTATAATTTAGTACATAAAAGCGGAAAAGTTGACTTCGTTGGAGAGACAGAATTTTAAAAAAAGAGAAAAGCGGAGGAACATTATGAAAAAGAGATTATATTCAACGGCAGCCTTGACTTTGATTACTGGAATTTTACTTGCAGGGTGTGGGAATGAAAACGAGAAAGACTCGGCAAAAAATGAAAGTGATAAGGATACTTTCAAAATCGGAGTGACACAAATCGTTCAGCACGATTCTTTGGATCAAGCATATGAAGGGTTTCAGGCTGCATTAAAGGATAGTGACATTAAAGCAAAGTATGATCTTCAAATTGCTCAGGGAGATCAAAACAACAGCCAGACGATAGCGAATAACTTTGTTGGGGATAAAGTGGATTTGATTTTTGCAAATTCGACGCCAAGCGCTTTAAGTTCATTGAATGCGACTAAAGATATTCCTATCGTCTTTACTTCTGTAACTGATCCAGTAGCTGCAGAACTTGTTACGTCCATGGAGAAACCAGGTGGAAATGTGACGGGTACGACCGATTCTCATCCGGATGCCATCAAAAACTCCATGAAGTTCCTGGCCGAAGAGCTTGGAGCGAAAACAATCGGGACGGTTTACAATACTGGCGAACAAAATTCAGTCGTTCAAATTAAAAATGTGAAAGCCGAGGCAAAAAAAGCGGGTTTGAAGGTCGTGGAAGCATCCGTCTCGACTTCAGCCGAAGTTAAGCAGGCAACTGAATCATTGATTGGTAAAGCGGATGCTTTCTATATCATTACAGATAATACAGTAGTTTCAGCGTTAGAATCGGTGATTTCGGTAGCGAATGACCAGGATATTCCCTTATTTGTCGGGGAGCTTGATTCCGTGAATGCAGGCGGTTTCGCAGCATATGGCTTCAGTTACTATGATATTGGCTACGAAGCAGGCCAGAAAGCAGTAGAAATTCTAAAAGATGATAAAAAACCAGGTGATATCGCGGTCCAATATCCTCAAAAACTAAAATTAGTGATTAATGAAACGGCCGCAAAGGAAATGGGTGTTGAAATAAAAGAGGAATGGAAAGCAAATGCTGAGTTTGTCAAATAAGCTTTGCGTTATTCCAGGGAAGGAAGATAAAAATGCCAACAGCCATATTTAACTCTTTTGAATCTGGAATGATCTATGCGATCATGGCACTGGGAGTCTATTTAACATTCAGAATTCTTGATTTCCCGGATATGACCGTTGAAGGCAGTTTCGTGACAGGGGCTTCTGTGGCAGCTATTATGATTGTCAACGGTTTCTCACCGGTTTTGGCCACATTCTGCGCCATGATTGCTGGATTTGTTGCAGGGATAATGACTGGACTGCTTCATACAAAAGGGAAAATCAATCCGCTACTTGCGGGTATTTTAATGATGATCGCGCTCTTTTCTATTAACTTACGGATCATGGGGGCATCGAATATCCCCATGCTTTCCCAAACCACGATTATCACCAATATTGAGGAAACTTGGTCACGTACTGGTTTGGATCATATGTTTAATGGGATTTTTTCAATCTTTGGTCTCGGTGATAGTTTGCCAAAAACGTGGGGCATTTTAATTGTCATGCTTATTGTAGTGTTGATGATTCAAGTGGGGATGTCGGCCTTTTTAAAAACGGAAGTGGGTCTTGCCCTACGTGCAACTGGTGACAATGAAGCCATGGTCAAGAGTTTTTCTGCACATACAGGTAATATGAAGGTTTTAGGACTTGCAATTGGTAATGCCCTTGTTGCTTTTTCTGGCGCCTTAGTTGCCCAATATAATGGTTTCAGCGATATAGGGATGGGAATAGGAATTATTGTAATCGGTTTAGCCTCTGTCATTATCGGGGAAGCGTTATTTGGAGCAAAAACGATTGCACGGGCCACGCTAGCTGTTATTGGAGGAGCAATCATATACCGCATTGTCGTTACGCTGGCGTTACGTGTGAAATTCTTTGATACGGGTGATGTGAAGGTAATAACTGCACTTATTGTTATTGGTGCTCTAGTCATTCCGCAAATTTCGGAAAAACAAAAAGAAAAAAGCCGTAAGAAAAAAAGACTTAAAGAATTACAGATGCGTCATATTGAGGCATCATCAAAGGGGGAAAAAGAATTTGCTGCAGTTAAATCACATTTATAAGGTCTTTAACGAGGGAACTCCGGATGAGAAGCTGGCCCTCGGTAATCTTGATTTACAGCTGTCAAAGGGTGAATTTGTAACGGTCATCGGTAGTAATGGGGCTGGGAAATCCACATTGATGAACATGATTTCCGGTAAAATCCTTCCTGATGCTGGCGAAGTTATCATCGATGGGGTAAACGTATCTTCAATTGAAGAACATGCTCGTGCCAAAAGAATCGGCCGAGTTTTCCAGGATCCCATGCTTGGCACGGCCCCCCATATGACCATCGAAGAAAATATGGCCATCGCTTATGGCAGAACGAATCGACGGGGACTTGGTTTTGGGGTGACAAAAAGACGGAAAGAGCTATTTAAAGAAAGTTTGAGTACGCTACATTTGGGGTTGGAGAATCGGATGAGTGCAAAAGTCGGCTTATTATCGGGAGGGGAGCGTCAGGCATTATCATTATTAATGGCGACTTTCACCAATCCGAAAATTTTGCTCCTTGATGAACATACAGCTGCCCTCGACCCATCAAGGGCAGAGCTTGTAACCAGTTTGACGAAGGAAATCGTTGAAACGAGTCAATTAACTACATTGATGGTGACGCATAACATGCAACAGGCAATTGATCTTGGTAATTCTTTAATCATGATGGATAAAGGTCAAATTATTTTTGAGGCAAGAGGCTCTAAAAAACAGTCCTTGACAGTAGATACGCTCTTGAATGAATTCCAGCGTATCAAAGGCGAAAAAATGTTAAATGACCGTGCTGTGCTGATATGAAGTATAAGAGGCCTTGGCTTTAAGGTAAGGATTACCTTAAAGCCAAGGCCTCTTTCTTATGGCGAAAACAGAAGGAAATATCTAATCGGGAGCTTTGGATCTCACCGATGGAAGGTTAAGCTTACAGGTTGGCCGCAAGAGGATGGTGAACCTTCCTTGTAATAAGACTTGTAAGGTCCTACTCGCTTAATCGCTATCGACTGTGCTCAAGGATGAATGACCATTTTTTTTTGTGTTTCCGAAAAAGTTTTTCATGAAAGGTTTTTTCTTCGTCTTTTTAGCGGCGGCGGCTTCTTCGCTAGCTAAATAAAATTCTGCGGGTGGAACGTTGGCAGATTCTAATGCTTCAATCCGGGCTTCAAGTTTATCGACCAGCTTTTGCATGTCTTCCAATTCACTTCTATGTTGTAGAAGTTGATAGGAAACAACGTCATCTGCTTTTGTTTTCAGGCTCTTCTCAAGTCTGGAAATTCTTTCGATTAGATGATCTTGTCCTTTTTCCGGCTCAGTATGGTGTTTTACGTTGGCTTTCCTGATTTTCTTTTCCGAAATGGTCACTTTTTGCAAGACGACCCCTTCATTCAGCTGATCTTGAATCTTTCTTAATAAGTCAATATCATCATCGGTAAACTGATAGTGGCCTAGTTGATTTCGTTCTACCTCCATGTTCAATTGGGTAACCCAGCGTTGAATGGTACTATGAGAAACATTCAATAACTTGGCAACTGCACTTGTATTCATCCAGATCCCCCTCCTTTGGGTGTAGAATTCTAGATAAATGCAAGAATTCCTTTGCTGTTGACAAAACAAACACTGATTCGTCAAAGATAGTGGATATCTTCCTAGTTTCACAACCATGTCGATTATTTAATGGAAACGGTCGTTTTTCGTGAGGGCTTTCTCATTGGGTGTAACGTAATAAGCATATTAAATCTACAATTTTTCAAAGGGAAAAAACGGTACGTAACGAATAGGTAAGGGATAACTGGGAAGGGGGTTTTAAGTATGAATAGATTAAACCTTATAACTTTAGGTGTCCGTGATATAAATCATTCTTTAAGGTTTTATAGGGATGGGCTAGGGTTTCAAACATCTGTTAAAGAGGAGAGTCCTGGCATTGTTTTCTTTAATAATGCAGGAACAAAACTTGCTCTTTATCCTTTAGAAGAATTAGCAAATGACATTAATGACAAAGCTTCTCCTAAAGGAAAGGGGTTTTCAGGGTTCACTCTTGCCTATAATGCAAAATCAATGGAAGAAGTGGATGAGATTTTTAAAAAAGCGGAAAAAGCCGGGGGTATCATTGAAAAGGCACCACAACGTGTTTTTTGGGGAGGATACAGTGGGTATTTTTCAGATCCCGACGGTTTTTATTGGGAAGTAGCATATTCAGAGGAATGGGAATTCGATGAGCATGATATGTTGATCATTAAATAAGTAGTCACAAACCACTGTCTCTGACCTGATAGAAGTTGGTTGAACGTCATTTTTGCGTTTGTGATTTTTCATTATTCTTTAGTGATAGGTTAATGAAACTCTCCTAGGCTGTTGACTTCCTGGTCTTCATTAGGAAGTCAACAGCCTATTTAAGTAACGTTAATGAGGGACTACATATTTAGCGAGCTCTTTACCGATTTGATTACCCATCCGCTTTGATTGCGCGGTGGCTTCTTGAACACAGGAGATAAACGCTTCTTGTACCTGCTGGGCCTCAAGTGCTTTCAGACCGGCTTCTGTGGTTCCGCCTGGTGATGTTACTTCTTTTCGCAGTACTGCTGGCGTCTTCGGCGATTTCTGTAGCATCTCAGCTGCACCGGTAAGTGTCTGAAGGATTAATTGCTTTGCTGTTATGGCATCGAGGCCAATGGATTCCGCCGATTTTTCCAGAGCTTCGACCAAGTAATAAATATATGCAGGGCCACTTCCCGATAATCCTGTTACAGCATCAAGTTGTGTTTCTTCGACAATGGCGACCGAACCTACCGTTTCGAAAAGAGTGATTGCCGTCTTTAATTGTGAATCCGTTGTATGTGTATTAGCTGAGATGGCAGTGGCCGACTTCCCAACGGCTGCTGAAGTATTAGGCATAGCCCTGATGATGGCAACCTGTTTGGCCGCTATTCCTTCTAAGCTTGCCGTATGGACCCCTGCTACAACGGAAATAAACAGCATATCTTCACGGATATATTCCTTTATAGATTGCATTGTGGCTAGAATATCCTTCGGCTTTACTGCCAGTACTACTATATTTGCTCCTGATAGCAACTCTGGAAGAGAACGCGTAGTGGTAATTCCGTATTGATCCCTTAAATAAGTAAATCGTTCATCATTTGATTTATTGGTCACATAAATGTCAGCCGAGTTAATGACTTGCTGAGTGACCAAACCGGAAATGATCGCTTCAGCCATCGACCCAGCCCCGATACAAGCTATTTTTTTCATTTCACTCACTCCTTTAGTACATACTATTAATGGTCAGTTTCTCCAAAAAATAAAAAGACCCCTCATCCAATAAAGGACGAAAGGTCAACTTCCGTGGTACCACCTTTGTTCAACTTCCGCAATGAATAAAAAGGAAGCTGCACTTGAATCCGTTAACGTGGGAATACCGTCAGTTTTTACTGAAGGCTCATAAGGTAGGTTCAATAATAGAGAGGGCGGTGAAGCTTTTCAGCAGTATTAAGGGCTTCACTCTCTTTACGCCATCAATTATTTACTTGGCCTCAATCATAGCCGTGCCGTTTTTTAATTACTTGTGATTATGAGGGATGCATGAGTACTCTGTCAATATTAATATTTACGTAGTCTTTAAAAGCAATCATGAATTATGTGAAAATAATGACAACGTTTAGGATTACATGTAAAATAGTGATTACATATTCATTTTTTTGAAAAAGTAGCGAAATAATCAATTTTATGGATGTAAAAATTTATTTAAATATAATATATAAGGTGGAAACAAACATGGTGAATTGGAATGGAGACATCGCGAAGCTTTCTCTGCCGACGCCGTTTGCAGTGGGTGATGTAAATGTATACGTACTCAAAGGGGAGGCATTGACTCTAATTGATACGGGTGTTAAAACTGTACAATCAAGAGAGGCACTGGTTTACGGGCTTGAAGAATTAGGGCTGAAACTATCTGATATTGAACAAATTATCTTGACGCATCATCATCCCGATCATGCAGGTGCACTTGATTTCTTTGATAAGGAAGTTCCTGTATATGGACATCAAAACAATCAGCGGTGGCTGACTCTTAGTGATGAGTTCCTTGACATCCATAATGCTTTCTTTCTTGACTTTGCAGGGAAGTTGGGTGTTGAGGAAGAATTGAAACATAAATTGATACATGACCGAGAAGAAATCAAGTTTCTCAGTAAAAGGAAGCTGCAAGGTTATTTAGCGGAAGGGGACGAGCTCCCAGGACTTCCGGGTTGGCGGGTAATCGAGACCGCTGGACATGCACAAAGTCATGTATCCTTTTATCGGGAACGTGATGGCGTGATGATTGCGGGTGACCATTTACTTGCAAAAATTTCGCCTAATCCACTAATGGAACCGCCATTGCTTATGGATGGTGTTCGTCAACGGCCTTTGCTTCAATATAATGCTGCGCTTCAAAAACTCTTGGACTTTACGATTTCGAAAGTCTACTCCGGACATGGGGGAGAAATTGATGGAGACAAAGTGGCCGATCTGATTCGATATAGACTTGAGCGCCAGCATAATCGGGCCATGCAGGTGAAAAGCATGCTTCAAGAAAAACCTTTAACGGGATTTGAAGTGTGTCAGCAACTTTTCCCGAAAGTGTACCGTCAGGAAGTCGATTTGACACTCTCGGAAACGGTAGGTCAGTTGGATTATTTAGAAGATTTGGGTGAAATCGTAACGGAAATGAATTCAGGTGTCGTTCTGTATTCAAGTGCGACAACGGTTTCGAAGGGGATAATTTATTGAGTAAATTGCGAGGGAAAGTCATTGTCATTACAGGGGCTTCTGGAGGAATCGGTAAGGAGATTGCCATTCATTCTGCACATCTTGGAGCCAGGCTTGTTCTTTTGGCAAGGAGCCTGGATAAATTACAAACACTGAAAGATACCCTGATTAACCAATTTGGTGTTGACGTTTTTGTATATAAGCTGGATGTTTCCGATACGGAGCAAGTGGAAAAGGTCTTTGCTGATATCCAAGCCCAAGTCGGTACCGTAGACGTTTTGGTCAATAATGCTGGGCACGGAACGTTTAAAGAAGTCCTAGATACGGACTTAGAAGAAAGCAAAGCGATGTTTGATGTCAATGTGATCGGAGTGATGGCCTGTACGAAGTTTGTACTTCCCAATATGAAGCGCAGACAAGCGGGCCACATCATCAATATTGCCTCACAGGCAGGGAAAATTGCAACGCCTAAGTCTACACTATACTCTGCCACCAAGTTTGCGGTGCTTGGCTATTCAAATGCTCTCCGTCTGGAATTGATGGCGGACCATATTCATGTGACTACTGTTAATCCAGGACCAATTGCAACGAATTTTTTTAATATAGCCGATGAATCCGGGACCTACGTGAAAAGTATCCAAAAATTCATGCTTAAGCCCGAGAATGTTGCAAAAAAAATCGTGGGCGCTATGTTAACAAATAAACGGGAAATTAACTTGCCTGGCTGGATGAATATGGCGGGTAAGTGGTATACGTTATTTCCAAAAATCACTGAGACCATTGGAAAAAAGGCATTTTTTAAAAAATAGCTTCTAAGTGCCCTCTCTATGTAAGTGAGAATAACCACTTAGAAGCATCATAAGAAACCAAGGGGAGTGTCACATGACATTCTCTTTTTATTTTGAAAATAATATGCATTTATATTCCATTATTTGTAACCCTTTTGTTGATGAATTCGTCTATTCTAGTAGGAGGGATTTTTATGAAGTTGGTAATGGGAATACCTTTTATCTGTTTATGCCTTTTTATTATTTTGGGGGGCTGTCACTCCTTCTCTGATGAAAAGTCTCAAAAGACCATTGGTAAGGGAGAAGAAGGCTTTATTACGGATTTGGATGATAAGCGAATTTTAATAAAAGACACGTATTACAAAGTGAACAACCATACAGATATACAAGATGAGGAAGGGAATAAGCTCAGTTATTCAGATTTGATGATAGGGATGAAAGTTAAACCATGGTACCAAGGAGAGATTGAAAATTCCTTCCCTTCGAAAGCGGAAGCGGAGTTGATAAGGGTTATACAAGATGAACAAAGCATTGAGGAGCAAAAGGCTGTGACTGCTGCACTTAAGCATGTGACTCAAGCGGTAAGTCAGCGCTTCATGGTTCTTAAAATCATTCATTTTCCTGCTGAGCATGTATATAATATTGAAATGATGAATCGCTCCAATTTAGATTCGTCCTTTACTGTGACCGTAGAAGATTCTACTGAAGAAATCTTATATATAAAATAATGACAGGGCAGAACCACTATGGATTCTGCCCTGTTTGTGTTGGTCGCCTACTCAATTTGTTTATAAAGTTTTTGCACCCAGGTATTTTGGAGCCCAATACGTGTTACTCATATCGGTAATGGTAATTCCTTTAGAAGATGATGCATGTATGAACTGATTGTTGCCAATATATATTCCTGCATGGGAAACACCCGTTTTTCCCGAAGACGTATCAAAGAATACAAGATCGCCTTTAGATGGCGAAGATACTTTTAATCCAGTATTGGCATAGAGCTCGGATGTTGTCCGTGGCAGAGTAATTCCCTGTGATTTTTGGAATACATAATATATGAACCCCGAACAGTCAAATCCTGCAGGTGTCGTTCCAGCCCATTTGTATGGTGACCCGATTAAGGTCTTTGCGTAATTAATCAGGCTTGTATTATTGACATTGTAAACGCCAAGCGCGTTAAATGTATTTCTACCTGCGATTCCATCGGCAGTCAATCCTTTAGCTTTTTGAAGCTTTTTTACTGCAGCTGTAGAATAGGAGCCGTAGTATGTAGTAGGTGAACCAGTGTATGTGAAGTAACCTTTAGTACTTAATAGTTGTTGTAGTTGTTTGACGTCACTATGTGTCATTCCGGGTCTGAGGGTTTGATCTCCAATATTTGCAAATGCTTGGAGCGGGTTCAGCATTAATGCAGAAGCCACAGCAGCTGAAGCAATCCATTTCTTCATGTTTCTCATTTCCTCTCTCTATCTCTCTCTTTATCTATCTTAACAATATTATCCTACAATACCAATGTGACATTTAACTCAGTTTTTGATTACAGTTTCATTACAAAATATAGGTACTATGAAGGTATAGAAATTGAATGAAATCCTTTATTCAACTGTGATAAAAGGTAAAAAGAATCAATTTTATATAATAGTCTAGATTCTAATAGACTATGTCCATGAAAAACAACTTGGATATAAAACATTATTTTAGTATTATAGTATTTTTATGGTAAATTAAAACGTTGAATAAAAAGGTGGAAATTTGTCATGAAACTTCCATTGAATGAGAACGTGTATTCGTTTAGAATTAGGGGTATAATACAAAAGCGAACATATATTCTATATAGGGTGAAGAAATAATGAATTATAGCATGATGCCGAAACAATCGATTATGTGTATAGATATGAAGAGTTTTTATGCTAGCTGCTCGGCGGTCATGCTTGGTTTAGATCCGCTCGACTGTTATTTAGCAGTGGTTGGCGACAAGAGTAGGGAGGGGAGCATTGTACTTGCGGCTTCCCCAAAGCTAAAGAAGGAATTTGGTATAAAAACAGGTTCTCGAAAGTTTGAGATCCCAAAAGATCCACGCATTATAGTCGTCGAGCCAAAAATGGCCACTTATTTGAGAATTTCGACAGAGATCACCCGCTTGTTTCATCGCTATGTTCCGAAAGAAGCGATTCATGTATACAGTGTGGATGAAAGTTTTTTGAAAGTCGATGGAGCAGTTTCCTTATGGGGAGATGCCTGGAATATTGCTGGGAAAATAAAAGATGACATAGAAAGGGAATTGCAGATTCCAAGTGCAATCGGAATTGGCCCGAACATGCTGATGGCGAAGCTTTGCCTCGATCTCGAGGCCAAACATATAGGAATAGCAGAGTGGACATATGAAGATGTACCCAACAAGCTTTGGCCGATCTCTCCACTTCGTGAAATGTGGGGGATAGGAAGGCGTGTAGAAAAAACCCTCCATGGAATGGGGATATTCACAGTCGGGCAGCTTGCCAATTATGATCTTGAATTGCTTGAAGCGAAGTTCGGGATTATGGGCAATCAACTTTATCATCATGCTTGGGGAATCGATTTGTCAGATTTAGGAGCACCGATTATAGAGGGGCAGGTCAGCTTTGGCAAAAGTCAGATTTTACTCCGTGATTACAAGGAAGAGCACGAAATTAAGCAGGTTATGCTAGAAATTTGTGAAGAAGTCGGAAGAAGGGCCCGCACCCACAGAAAGGCAGGAAGGACGATCAGTCTAAGCATTGGTTACAGTAAGGATGAGTTTGGCGGAGGTTTTCATCGTTCTCGTTCAATCGACGAACCGACGAACATCACGATGGATTTGTATAAAGTCTGTCTGGAGCTTTTTCATGAAAACTATCATAAGCAAAAAACCGTTCGCAGCATTTCGGTCACGCTCTCGAATATTGTGGAGGATAACGAAATGCAGTTGACTTTATTTGACGCTTCACGTTGGAAAAAGCGGGAGTTGAGCTATACGGTTGATCGTATTCGGCATAAATACGGTTCAAAATCGCTGTTGCGCGCGGTTTCGTATACGAAAGCGGGGACGGCGGTTTACAGAAGTGGGTTGCTTGGCGGGCATAAGGCTTGATGAGGTGAGTAGAGGAGGGAAAATAATGATTCGTGATCGGGGACGTATCAAGTGGACATCGATGATGCTACCGGAGCATGTGAAGATGCTCCGAGATTGGGTGGGAGAAGATGGCTATGAAAAAAAGCGTATTCTCGATGAACAGCAGTTTGAGGAAATGAATGCTGTGATGGGGGAAGCGATGGAAGAAGGTAAGGAAGTCTCGATTGCCTATTATGATAGAAATCGGTATCAGCTTTTAATTGGAAAGATTCATTATTATAATGAATCCTTGCAAAGACTTCATGTTATTGATCACTTTCAGCACCCACATTATATTCAACTTGCCAATATAGCTGATGTTAGGTTGATGTAATAGTTTTAGGTCAATGTGGTGGATACTAGAAGAGGTATGCCGGAAAAAGGACAGCCGCCCCTTTATCGTTTATAATTAGGGAATGGAACGAATAGGAGGCAAACGGCATGTATATTAAATGGACAGAAAAAGCAGCGGAAAAAATTTCCGATAAAATACAGGGAAAAGAAGGACAGTTACAGTTGAAATATGATACAGACGGCTGTGGATGTGTAGTAAGTGGTGTGACAGCACTATGGCTCGTCAAGGAGCTTGAAGAGGGGAACGAAAAAGTGGAGACTAATGGTATTCCTATTTATGTCGAAAGATCCAAGATGATCTTTCTAGATGAAGTCATGACAATAGACTTTGTGACTGAAGCAAACTGCTTTCAGTTGAAAAGCCCGAATCAAATCTTGAATCCGAGAATGAGTTACTTTACTAAATTCTAAAACAAAGGCAAAGGGAGAATCCCAATATTATTGGGATTCTCCCTTTGCCTATTTCAATAAGACTTGTTCGAGGAATTGATCAATCCGTTCCTCATACTCCTGTGAATTCTCATTATATGATTGTGCGTGAGCACCTTTTTTTGCGAGGTAAAGTTCCTTTGGTCCCTGTTTTGCTTCATACAATTCCAGTGTCATGGAAGCGGGAATGAACGTATCAGGTTCACTATGGATGAATAATATTGGTTTCTTGATGTTTTTGATGAAATGTATCGGTGACACTTCGTTGGTCCAATATCCGTCACGAATCTTAATGAACATACGGCCCAGGGGGAATACGGTCCAGGCTGGTAACGGGATGTCCATCATGCTGATTTGATGTTGAATCTGTTTCTCAAAATTAGAAAATGGACAATCGGCAATATAAAAATCCGCTCCATCTTCAAGCATTCCGGCATATAGAAGAAGGGTCACGGCCCCCATGGATTCACCATGAATGCCAAGGAAAAGGTCTGTACCTTTGCGTTTTTTTAATTCATCGATAACAGCCTTCAAATCGAATTTTTCATAATGTCCATAGCTACTCGTTTCCCCACCAGATTCTCCATGACGCCGGTGATCATATATAATCGCATTGAAGCCACGCTTGAGAAAAATGTTCATGTACTTGATCGAGTTCATTTTGTTCTCCGTCACACCGTGAGTAACAATGATCCACTTATTCGTCTGATGCGGTTCAATAAACAAACATTTCAAGGGATATCCAGATGGAGAAGGTACCCAAACTTCTGTTTTGGGAAGATTATCAAAGTCCGCTTGAATCAAGCGTTTAGCCAAGACTTCGCGATTTTGAATGAAATCATCTTCCTTCTTTTTCATGTACATGAGACGATTCGAAAAGTAAACGCCAATACCGATCATATACGTCAAAATGCCAGCTATCGCGAGACCCCATTTTTTCATAATGAACCTCCTCGTTTTTAGTTTATTTTACCATGTGGAAAAATAAAGAGAATACTGTTTGGAAATCGTAACGAGCGAAACCGTAGTCATGGTATAATAATGTCATAATGTCAGGGGGTTTTAAGGATGAAAAAGAAACAGCAGCGAAATCAAAACCAAAGTAGAAAACAAGATAAAGAATCATCGTCATCATTGAAACTTGGTGATATGCTCAATCAAGATATTATGTCCCAACTTCGTCAAAAGCAAAAAGAATTGAATGATGTGGAACAAGAGAAAAAAGCAATAGAAGAAGAGAAGAAACGTGAAGAAAGAAAACAGCGTGAGAAAAATAAATCATTCGAAGAGCTGCTGGGTGAAAGCAATCTTAATTGGAAGAACTATAAATAGTTTTAATAAGGAATGAGTTGTTTACGGCACGCTGACTCAAAAGACTAGTGGGAAACATCTTCGTTACAACTAACGGAGATGTTTTTTTGTAAGGATAAATACCTTTAAGGGAACCAAACCACTCCATCTTCTGTAGAACTGACCAAAGTCCTTTATTTTATAAGGCATAACGATTATATTAAAAGTAAGTTTGATATGTATGTTATATTGAATGGACTACTATTAGTTGGTGATAAAATGGAAAAAAGAATAGAATCTGTACTGGAAAATCAACTATGCTTCCTTCTTTATGCAAATTCGAGAGAAATGACCAAGAAGTATAAACCGTTGCTTACTAAACTTAACGTGACGTATCCTCAATATCTGGTTCTGCTTGTACTTTGGGAACAGGATGCACTTACAGTGAAGAAATTGGGAGAGTTGCTTGCTCTTGACTCGGGAACACTTACTCCGATGTTGAAACGAATGGAGCAAAACGAACTCATTGTTCGTGAACGATCCACAGAAGATGAAAGGTCTGTCATGATTCGACTGACGAAAAAGGGGCTTGATTTAAAAGAAGAAGCCTGTTTCATTCCCGAACGCATTTCAGATATTTCAGGTGAAGATAAGCAAGTAGTTGAGGATTTAAAAGTATCACTGCTTCAGCTATTAAAAACCTTGCAAGCATTGTAGGGACAGAAAAACGCCTGGGAAACCCAAGCGTTTTTTCGTTTGCAAATTATTGGTTCAATCTACTTCAACTTCAATGGTAACATCCACATTGCCATTGATTGCTTTTGAATAAGGGCACATTTGATGAGCTTTATGGACGAGAGTTTCGAATGAATCTTTATCGACTCCAGATCCTCTTACTACTAATGTTACAGCCAAGCTGTACTGATGCATATCACCCATCAATAAACTGACATTGGCCGTGACGTTTGAAGTGAAAGTAACTCCTTCAATCTTTCCAACCGATTGTAAGGCACTGTCAAAACAAGCCGCATAGCCAGCTGCAAAAAGCTGTTCGGGATTAGAAGCTTCAGGCATTTGTTTAGCTCTTGGCGTCCCAGGCATCGCAATATCAACCGTGAAGTTTCCATCAGCGGAAATGGCCGTTCCTTCTCTTCCACCATCAACCGTTACCGATGTCGTAAATAATGTTTTTGTCATTGTTTTTCTCCCCAATCTCTATATTAGATTGTGCACAATTGAATTGTATAATATCAATAAGGAAATAGCAACTAAAAAGACCTTGGTGAATTATAAGATTCTATTCATTTCCTCTATAGTGAAGAAAAATAGGCTACCCAACATAATAAAAAGAAAGGTAGCCTACTATTTCATAAATGTTTAATTCTAAATTGGTTTGGTTAGTATTCCCGATGACTTGTATATTTGCTTGCTTTAGTGAGTTTTTTCAAAACATCAAGTTCATCATGTGAAAGAGAAGAGCTGTTGGCAGCCTGACAGTTTTCACGTAGCTGCTGTACAGAGCTGGCTCCGGCTACGGCAGAAGCAACGCATTGGTTCGATAATACATATTGAAGAGCTGTAGCATTCATTTTTTCACCGGAGAACTTGTCTTTTAACTGTGGAAGCAAATCTTTGAGTTCGTTATAGCTATAGTCGAGATAGCCCTCCTCAGTAGCCTTTTCAAGCATTTTTTCGCTAAGGAGTCCTTTGGCAAGAGGCCCACGGGCTATGATGCTAATCTGTTTATCTTCCAAAAGTGACATCCACTCTTCTGGACGGCGGTCGAGAAGACTGTATTGCATCATCACGGAATCAAGCTCAGACTTTTTGACGAATTCCTTAATTACGTTGGGGCGAATCGAAGAAATTCCATAGTACCGAATCAAGCCTTCTTTTTTTAAGTCCTCAAAGGCCCCAATCGTTTCATCCAAGTTGTCTTCAATCGTACCCCCATGCAGTTGATAGAGATCGATATAGTCAGTACCCAGTCTCCTCAGACTATCTTTTACGGCCAACTTGATATAGTCGCCGGATGGATCCCAGCTCCAGCTATCTTTATTTTCTGTCCAGCGGTTTCCGACTTTCGTCGCGATGTATACTTGGTCGCGAAAGGGCTTAAGGTTCTCTCCCACGATTTCCTCATTCACTCCAAAATCGTATAAATCAGCAGTATCGAAATAATTGATGCCTTCATCCAAAGCTGACTTCACGATTTCCGATGCCTTTTTTTTATCGGTACCCAAAGACATACAGCCGAGTCCAATTTCAGACACGAGCAAATCCGAGTTTCCTAATCTACGTTTTTTCAATGCTATCATCCCCTTTACCTTTATACCTTTATTGTAAAGGAGGAAACACTTTCACTCAAAGATTTCACTTGATCCTTTTTAAAGGGTGTGCTTCCTGCTGACGGATATCTGCAATCCAATCACTGATATAAACATAGTTACTTTGAAGGTTTTTGAGCTTTTGAATAATCTCCCGACTCTTTCCGGAGAATACCATGCTATTTTCGGATACATGAATTTTCATAAAATCGCCCTCCATCTCCAGTATGGTAAAATGTATGAAGCATCATGCTGCAATTAGAACAGAGGAGTGGACAAGTTGAAAAAATTCGAAGAAAAAACGTTAGCTACAAAAAAAATATTCAAGGGTAAAGTCATTGATTTACAAGTGGATGAAGTGGAGCTTCCAGATGGGAAAACAAGTAAACGCGAAATAATCAAGCATCCAGGCGCAGTAGCAATCATTGCTGTTACAGCTGAAGAAAAAATTATCATGGTAGAACAGTACCGTAAAGCGTTGGAGAGAAGCTTGGTGGAGATTCCAGCGGGGAAACTCGAAAAAGGGGAAGAGCCCATTCGGTCAGCTGAACGTGAACTTGAAGAAGAGACAGGCTATGAATGTGAAAGAATGGAGCATATCATCTCTTTTTATACGTCTCCCGGCTTCGCCGATGAGTTAGTCCATCTCTATCTGGCGCATAATTTGAAAAAGAAAAAAGATGCGGCACCGTTGGATGAAGATGAGTTTGTCGAGGTGATCGAGCTGACACTTAAGGAAGCTCAAAACTATTTGGATGAAGGGAAAATCCAAGATGCCAAAACGGCATACGCTGTCCAATATTTGCAGTTGCAAAAGGCGATGCAAGAATAAATGAGAGAGTACTATGCGGATTTGCATATTCATATTGGCAGGACGAGAAGTGGGAAGGCCGTTAAAATCACCGGAGCTAAAACTTTGACCTTCAGTAATATAATCGAGGTGGCAAGCGAACGTAAGGGGCTTGATTTGATTGGAATTATAGATTGCCATTCTCCTGAGGTCATTGAAGAGATAGAAGAGGGAATTAGGGTTGGTGAAATAACGGAAATGGAAGGTGGCGGGCTTCATTATCGAAACATGTCCATCATCCCGGGGTCGGAAATCGAGATATATGACCAGAATTGCCATGGACCGATTCATGTTCTAGCTTATTTCCCAAACATGGAAGCGATGAAGAGCTTTTCAGCATGGATGAGTAATCATGTCAAAAATATCACGTTGAGTTCCCAGAGGATTTATTGTGAAGGAAGAACGCTGCAAGAAAAGGTGAAGTCGTTGGGAGGATTGTTCATCCCTGCCCATGTGTTCACGCCCTTTAAAAGCTTGTACGGAAAAGGTGTACAGAAAAGTCTGGCTGAAGTATTCGATCCGAAGCTAATCGATGCCGTCGAACTTGGCTTAAGTTCGGATACCTATTTAGTCGAAGATATAAACGAACTAAAGTCTTATACCTTCCTGACGAATTCCGATGCCCACTCGCTCGGAAAGATAGCCCGTGAATATCAAAAACTCTT
This sequence comes from Peribacillus sp. NPDC097675, assembly GCF_050277655.1. Taxonomy (NCBI): domain Bacteria; kingdom Bacillati; phylum Bacillota; class Bacilli; order Caryophanales; family Bacillaceae; genus Peribacillus; species Peribacillus sp. NPDC097675. The sequence continues at coordinate 497,776 of NZ_JBNNSK010000001.1, forward strand.
GCTTAGAGAACCGAGCTTTACAGAGCTGGAAAAAGCCCTCAAAGAAAAAGAAGGGCGTAAAGTTACCGCTAATTATGGTTTGAACCCCTTGTTGGGTAAATATTATCAAACCGTTTGCGGGGCTTGCCTTCATAAAAAATCCGGGATAGGTGAAACGTGCAGTGAATGCGGAGGCAGGACGATTATTAAAGGAGTCTCCACCCGTATAGCAGAATTATCCGATTCCAGGACAGATGAGAAAAAGAGAGCGCGGCCCCCATATATCCACCAAGTCCCGCTGGATTTCATTCCGGGGCTTGGTCCGAAGTCCATGGAGAGACTGCTACAGGCATTTGAAACTGAGATGAATATCCTTCATGAGGTCACTCTCGAACAGCTTTCGGAAGTCGTACCGTTAAAAATGGCCCACTATATAGATTCTGCAAGAAGAGGGATACTCGATTTCGATGCAGGTGGAGGGGGGAAGTATGGAAAAGTTAAGAAGAGATGATAGATATTTGCTTTCCCGATATAAACGAGCAAAAGGTACTTCCTCATGGGCGTACCTTTTGCTCGTTTAGCCTTTATGTGAAATAGAATAGGGATTCATTTAACATTTTGTATAATGACTAAGTAGCCGCGAAGTATCACAATAAGGATAGGATATAAAAATAATAAAGGAAGTGAAACGATTATAAAGTGATAGGTGATCGACTCCAAGGAACTTCCGGAAAAATTTTCTGAGTATTTAGTGAATGGCGGATTCTAAAATACGGTTATCCCATCCGCATATAAATCTTTGTAAAAAAAAACGAATGATCAGGAGGAATTATAAATGACTGAAACAATAAAAATAAAGGAATTATCCCACTTTATAGGTGGTGAAATGATTGCAGGACAAAACGGGAGGTTTTCGGATGTATTCAACCCGTCGAGTGGAGAAGTCATTGCAAAAGTACCGTTAGCTTCGATTGAAGAGGTGAAAGGTGCCATTGATAAAGCGAAAGCTGCCTTTCCTGCATGGCGTGACCTGTCGGTTGCAAGGCGTGCGGACATTGTAATCAAATTTCGTAACTTACTTACGGAAAATATGGACGCCCTGATTGACCTGATATGTACAGAAAGCGGTAAAACGGCAGAAGATGCCAAAGGAGAGATTACACGCGGAATAGAATCTGTGGACCTGGCCATCGGAGCCCCACATTTAGTGAAGGGTGAGTATTCCGTCAATGTCGGCGGTCAAATCAATGTGTATTCAGCGAAATATCCACTTGGTGTCGTTGCAGCCATTTCACCATTCAACTTCCCAATCATGGTACCGCTGGCCCAAACCAGCATGGCGATTGCGGTAGGTAATGCCGTCATTTTGAAAGCTTCCGAACGGGTACCGATGACAGCTTTATTCGTGAGCGAATTATGGAAGAAGGCGGGGTTGCCGGACGGTATCTGGACCGTAATCAATGGTGATAAGGACGCGGTCAATGAATTATTAAGAAATCCTGAAGTGCAGGCAATTTCCTTTGTGGGTTCTACGCCGGTAGCTCAATATATTTATGAGACGGGGGCGAAATATGGTAAACGTGTGACAGCCCTTGGAGGCGGGAAAAATAACATGGTCGTCATGCCGGATGCGGATTTAGAACAGGTAGCAAATTCTTTTATCGGAGCTGCATATGGAGCTGCCTCCCAACGTTGCATGGCTATTTCCACCCTTATGCCGGTCGGTGAAGAAACGGCGGATCGTTTGATAATGATCCTAAAAGAAAAAATCAACGCATTGAAAGTAGGGGCTTATACAGATGAAGAAGTGGACTTCGGACCTGTGATATCCCAACAATCAAAAGAGTCTGTCATTGCTGCAATCGACAAGAGCGTTGAAGAAGGCGCAACGGTAGTTTGCGATGGTCGGGAACTGGAAATCGTCAAAGAATCCAATGGTTTCTTTGTAGGGCCGACATTAATTGATCATGTAAAGCCTGGAATGGATATATACGAACAGGAAGTGTTCGGACCTGCTCGTAACATTGTTCGTGTCCCTTCCCTGGAAGAAGCAATCAAGTTGATCAATGAACATGAATTAGGGAATGGCGTTACCATCTTCACGAATGATGGAGCGGCAGCGCGAAAATTCACAACGGAAATTGATGTCGGTATGGTCGGAGTTAACGTCCCGATTCCAATTCCAGTAGGCTACCATAATTTCGCCGGATTTAAAGGGTCTAGATTTGGTGAAGGTCATATGTTCGGGCCAGATCAAGCCCGTTTCTTTACCAAAACAAAGACTGTCTCAGAACGATGGTTGACATCATCAGCCAATACGGGATCGACATTCGCCTTCCCAAGCAATAATGATTGAAACCTGAAATACAAAGAATCCCTGATACCATTTCAGGGATTCTTTAAATCCATTTGATTTAATAATTACCTGATATCGTATCTTAATCAATTGTGAGTCAATTCGTAGGGGGGAACAAATGGAAGCGACGAATGTATTTTTAAATGGGGAAGTAATAACAGTTGATGAAAAAAATTCCACCAAACAAGCTGTTGCCATTGCAGGCAATAAAATTATTGCAGTGGGTTCAAATAGTGAAATTGAAGAATTTATTGGACCTGCAACCAAGGTGCTGGATCTGGAGGGGAAATCATTAATACCAGGACTAATAGATGCACATTTGCATTTTGTTATGTATGGTGTATTTCAACTTCAAGTAAGTTGTAAAGATCCTACAATCGAAACAATTGAAAATCTGTTAGAAGCACTTAGAGTAAAAGCTAAAAAAACACCAAAGGGTAATTGGATTAGGGGTTGGGGTTTCAACGAAAAAAAAATTAAAGAGCAACGCTACCCAACATTGGAGGAACTTGATTCTATATCAAGAGAGCATCCTATCTCGATTACCCGTACTTGTGGTCATATAGGGGTAGTTAATAGTCTGGCTCTAAAAATCGCAAAAATAGATGAACATACACTTAATCCGCAAGGGGGCATCATAGAAAGAGATTCATTAGGAAAATTAAACGGACGTTTAATAGAAACAGCATATATGCAATTTAATGATATCGCTGGTTATGCATCTGATGAATTAGAACAAGGGATGCAGATCGCTCAACAACATTTTATCGAGAAAGGAATTACGAGTATTCATGAGGCAGGTACATTTAATCAAGAAAGCTTTCGTTTATTGCAGCTCGCCTCCAATCGTAGAGCGATAAAAATACGAATATATGCAATGATTAGTACGTTAAGTGACTGTACCCAGTTTACCATCAATATGTTAAAAACGGGGGTTGTGACAGGTACAGGTAACGATTTCTTTAAAATTGGTCCAGCTAAAATGTTCACAGATGGGAGTAGTACTGGTCCAACTATTGCAACTCGAGAAGGCTATACAAGCGACCCTAATTATTCGGGTATTTTATATTATTCTGAAGATGAAATATATGAAGTATTAGGTGAGGCTCACAAACGAGGATACCAAATTACCGTACATGCACAAGGTGATAAAGCAATTGAAATTTATCTTAATGTTGTGGAACGTGCTTTAAAAGAACACCCACGCGAAAATCATAGACACCGTATTGAACATGCAGGGATTTCTACACCGGATTTACAAAAACGTATTAAGGATCTTCATATGATTCCTGTGCCAAACCCTCCGTTTCCTTATGAGTTTGGAGAAAGCTATCTTCAAAATTATGGTGAAAGAACAAACTATATGTATCCTGCTCGTAATTTTATTGACCAGGGAATAATTTGTGCAGTCGGATCAGACGCACCAATCACTACATACAATCCTTTTATTGGGATACACACAGCTGTTAACAGAGAAGTTAATTCAGGAGCCCCTTTTGGACAGCGTCAGAGTATTTCTACTTATGAAGCAATAAGGCTGTACACTTATAATGCAGCATATGCAAGTTTTGATGAACATTTAAAAGGAAGTATTGAAGTTGGAAAAGTAGCAGATTTAGCGATTTTGGATCGTGGCATACTCACTACTGAAAAAAGGTTTCTTAAAGATACTAAAGTTAATATGACCATGATCGATGGAGAAATAGTGTATCAAAGGTCGAATTCATTTGTCTGAGGGAATAACAGATAGAAACTCACTATCTTACTATATGATTTTTAAATGGAATGGAGGGCCTAAATGAAATATATTAAACTTTTGCTTTTTGTACCGTTCATCGGGATGGCTTTCTGTATGCCATTTGCAAATCGTGTTGAGCCTTATGTATTAGGTTTACCTTTCATCTTGTTTTGGATTGCTTTATGGATGGTCTTATCTTCTTTTATATTGTTCGTTGTTTATAAACTTGATCCTGACAATCAAGAAGGGAAAAAGGAGGGGTCAAAACAATGAACATTGCGTTAGTGATTATATTCTTTTTCGCGGTAGCTGCCTTGTTTCTTGGAATTCGTGCAACAAAAGGTAAGCAAATGAATGTAGATGAATTCGCGGTGGGAAATAAGGGCTTTGGTGCCCTATTTATTTTTTTGCTAATTGCGGGCGAGGTATACACGACATTTACCTTTTTAGGTGGAAGTGGTTGGGCGTACTCGAAAGGAGCAGCAGCCTTTTACGTACCTGCTTATATTTGTTTGGCTTATGTACTATCTTATTGGATGGTTCCAAAGATTTGGAGATTTGCCAAAGAGAATAACATTATTTCTCAACCAAGCTATTTTTCTGCAAAATATAAAAGCCCAGTTTTGGGCATCGTCGTCGCCTTACTTGGAACAATCGCATTAATTCCGTATATTGTCATTCAATTAAAAGGCTTGGGGATCATAGTATCAGAAGCTTCGTATGGTGCAATCAATTCAATTACTGCAAGTGCAATTGGCGCTCTGATTATTACTATTTATGTAATTATTTCTGGTATTCATGGTTCAGCGTGGACAGCTGTTTTGAAAGATATTTTGATTTTATTCGTTATAGCCTTCTTAGGAATCTATATACCATATCATTACTTTGGTGGTATCCAGCCATTATTTGAAGCAGTTCAGGCTGTAAAACCAGAAAGTCTAACATTGGCAAGCGAAGGATTAAGTGTAGTTTGGTTTATATCTACCATTATTTTAAATGCATTTGGATTTTACTTATTGCCTCAGTCCTTTTCTGTAATCTTATCTGCTGATGGTGAGAAGGTTTTAAAGAAAAATGCAATAACACTACCACTTTATACTTTGTTATTATTATTTGCATTTTTTATAGGTTTTGCTGCCATTATTCAGGTTCCAGGCTTAGAGGGTTCAGATGGGGACTTGTCGCTATTGCGTTTAACGATGCAAACATTCGATCCTTGGTTTGTAGGGGTTGTGGGGGCGGCAGGTTTATTAACAGCATTAGTACCAGCTTCTGTCATGTTAATGTCTGCTTCCATAGGTTTAATGACGGGCATTTATCGATTGACAAGACCGAATGCAACCGATCGGCAACAACTGGTCGTCTCTAAAATTCTTGTATTTATAATCATCTTGATTGCATTTATATTTACTATTACTGGAGGAGAGGCACTTGCTATATTAAATATAATGTCATATAGCTTAATTACACAGCTTGTTCCAGCATTATTATTTGGTTTCTTTGATACCAAGTTGATGAATAAATTTGGAGCGATGGCAGGTATAGTTGTGGGTGTTTCAATAGTATTATATAACGCCATAACAGATGTTAAACTAATGGATATCTTCCCTAATATTCCAAGTTATCTTAATGATTTGAATACGGGTATGATAGCCTTAATCGCAAACTTTATTATAGGCATTACAATAAGTTTAGTGACGAATACTAACATAACTCCCAATGAGCGTATAGTTACTCAAAACAAAAAAGGGGCAGTACATTAATCAGCTAAAGTCTAGTGAGCCTTGGAATATTGCCTACATGCCTATCAAACTAAATAATATGTAAAGAAAAGACATTCGAAAAAAGATACTAAGAAACTTCAAAAAGATGACTATACATTCAGAGAGGACATCTTTTTGCGTAATGGTATTTATAGACGGTAAGTCGGTCATCTAGAATAATGGGACGTCTTCTTTCCTATAAATAAGGAGTCCACTATCAAAGTCGGTTTATTTAAATCTTTTTTCTTTATCTTCTCCTGTTTTTCTTTGTCATAAATAAAAGAGGAAAAACATAGATTCTAGTAAGTGGAGTTGGGAGGATAGATAAAAGATGAAAAATAGATCTGCCATACAAAATGTAGTAAGGAAACATATTAAGGAGCATTCCTCATTATACGTCTTCATCACCGTACTCTTTTTAATGGGCGTCATTTTTGGTGCTGTTCTCGTAAACAGCTTAAGCTTCACTCAAAAGGAAGATTTGTTCTACTATTTGTCACAATTCTTTGGACAAGTTTCCAAAGGAGAATTTGCGTCTTCACATGACATGTTCAGTCAAAGTATTATGCATAACCTTAAATATATTGGGGTCATCTGGATTCTTGGGGTTTCGGTAATCGGTTTGCCAGTGATTTTAGTACTGCTATTCGTAAAAGGGATGGTCGTGGGATTTACAGTCGGATTTCTAGTCAATCAAATGGGCTGGAGCGGGTTTCTCTTATCATTTGTAGCGATCCTGCCGCAAAATATATTCATTGTACCAATCTTTATCGTGATCACGGTTCTCGCCGTCTCGCTATCCATGAAGATGATCAGCCGCATTTTTCTCAAACAAGTACGGGATCCTTTAAAGCCGATTATTTCCCGCTATATTTTTTCACTTATCCTGTCAGGGGTTTTCTTAATTGCGGCAGCTGCATTTGAAGCATATTTATCCCCTTCCTTAATGAAAAATGTCGTAAGCTTCTTGGGACAATGAAGGTATATGCCATTCCTCTTGATTTTTTTTGCTATTAATAATGAAATCTATTTTGACAGTTTTCCCTCATTTGATATAATGTATAGGATAGCGGCGCGGGAGGGAATAAAGGTATGGAAATAGAAAATAGAATAGATAGAATAAAAAAGCAGTTGCACTCGTCCAGCTACAAATTAACGCCTCAGCGAGAAGCGACCGTCCGCGTTTTACTTGAGCACGAAGAGGACCATTTAAGCGCAGAAGACGTTTACCTCCTTGTCAAAGAAAAGTCGCCGGAAATTGGATTAGCAACGGTATACCGTACGCTAGAGTTGCTGACTGAATTGAAAATAGTAGATAAAATTAACTTTGGAGACGGAGTTTCCCGTTATGATTTAAGACAAGAAGGCGCTGCGCATTTCCATCATCATCTTGTTTGCGTGGAATGTGGAGCAGTAGATGAGATTCAACAAGACTTACTTGAAGACGTGGAAGCCATTGTCGAGCGTGACTGGAACTTCAAGATAAAAGACCATAGATTAACCTTTCACGGCATTTGTCATCGATGCCATGACAAAGTCGAAGATAAAGATGAATAAAGTCGGACCTTCTCCCGTATATGGAGAAGGTTTTCTGGTTTTGTAAAGAGAAAACCATTCTTTGTTTTTTTCTAGGATTGGCAAAACCTATTCGCACAGTTTTTAAAAGCAAAGCTGTTTTTTAACTTTCTCCCACTGAAAGATGTATAAAACTTGTCCTCTTGGGCATAGATTGATACAAAGTGATCGGTTAGGGGGGGAAAGGATGAAAACGTCTTTAAGGATAGTTTTACATACAGCAAAAGTGATGATACTCTTCGTCAGCTTCACTGTTCTTTTTTATATAGGAATGGTATGGTTAAATCAGGAATATCAAAGCTATCATCGATATGATGAACCGAAAGGGACAGCTGTCAAAGTGTCGAAGGCGGTTGATACGGGCGATGATGCATGGTTTGAACGCTTAATGTTGTTTTATTTAAACGGGGAGTAATGAATATGGAGAATCAAGTTAGAGATTTCATTCATTTTTTGACAATCGAAAAGGGACTTGCAAAGAACACACTTGTTTCCTATGAACGTGATTTGAGGTCATATTGGGCGTATTTAAAGAATGTAGAATCGATTACCGATTGGAATGATTCACGTCGAGCGAGCATCTTACATTTTCTTGCTCATTTAAAAGACCAAGGAAAGTCATCGAAAACAATTGCACGTCATATTGCTTCCATCCGATCGTTCCATCAATTCCTCCTTCGTGAAAAAGTGACCGACCAAGATCCAGCTTTACATATAGAAACTCCAAAACCTGAGAGAAGCCTTCCAAAAGTGTTGAGTATGGAGGAAGTTGAAGCTTTATTAGAAGCCCCGAAAGTAATGAACGAATATGGATTGCGTGATAAAGCGATGCTCGAACTGATGTATGCGACAGGGATGCGTGTCAGTGAATTGATTTCAATGGATGTGAGCGATGTACACGCGACAATGGGTTTTATCCGTTGTGTCGGAAAAGGGGATAAAGAGAGAATCATCCCTATCGGGCAAACAGCACTGGCGGCTATCGGAGCGTATTTGGAAAGGTCGCGTGGGATATTTGCGAGTCCGAAGCATCGAACGGATTCACTTTTTTTGAATCATCATGGAAATAGGCTGACGAGACAAGGATTTTGGAAGATTTTGAAAAAGCTAGTGAAAGAGGCGCGAATCGAGAAGGAAATCACACCGCATACCCTAAGACATTCTTTTGCGACACATCTTTTAATGAATGGAGCAGATTTACGAGCCGTTCAGGAGATGTTGGGACATGCAGATATATCGACGACCCAAATCTATACACATATTACAAACGTTCGAATAAAAGATGTTTATACTAAATTCCATCCAAGAGCTTAGGATTTTAGTAGATTGATAGAGGGGACGGTCCCTACGATTGAATCAATCGATAGGTACCGTTATAATCAGGAATGGAGAGGTTCCTTTAGAAAATCATGAGTCTGATTGACTTGATGAGATAAAGGTACATAAATCTTGTCTAAAGCGAATGGTATCGTTTACAATATAAAGGTCAGACTTCTGACGTTTCCATCCTTTGTAGGTTATTGAAGGTTAAATAGACAATATCAGGGGAATATAAAAGGGTATAAGACTATTTATTGGAGGGAATTAGCATGGAAAAAAATTCAGCATTTAAACGCATTTTTGTAGTCGTAATGGACTCAGTTGGGATCGGCGAAGCACCGGATGCTGATTTATTCGGCGATAAAGGAGCAGATACACTGGGCCATATCGCGGAGAGAATGAATGGATTGAACATGCCGAATCTTTCGAAAATGGGATTAGGTAACATCCGCGATATCAAAGGGATTGAAAAATCTGAGCAACCGATTGCTTATTATACGAAAATGAAGGAAGCCTCAACAGGAAAAGACACAATGACGGGTCACTGGGAGATAATGGGACTTAATATTTCAACACCATTCCAAGTATTCCCGAACGGTTTCCCTGAATTATTAATCAATGAACTTCAAGCGAAGACAGGTCGTTCCATCATTGGGAATATTCCAGCAAGCGGAACCGAAATTATGGAAAGACTTGGCGAAGATCATATGAAAACGGGTGCATTAATTGTATATACATCTGCTGATTCTGTTTTACAGATTGCAGCTCATGAGGATGTCGTGCCGTTAGAGGAGCTATACAAGATCTGTGAAATTGCCCGTGAGTTAACGATGGCTGATGAATTTAAAGTAGGACGCGTTATCGCAAGGCCTTTCGTTGGTGAACCAGGTAATTTCAAAAGAACACCTAACCGTCACGATTATGCCTTAAAGCCATTTAACAGAACGGTAATGGATGAAATGAAAGATGCCGGGCTGGATGTATTGGCAATCGGGAAAATTTCAGATATCTTTGATGGAGAAGGGGTCACTGAATCATTACGTACTGTCTCCAATATGGACGGAATGGATAAATTGATCCAAACCATCGATCAGGATTTCAAGGGATTAAGCTTTTTGAATCTAGTGGACTTCGATGCTTTATATGGTCATCGACGTGATCCGGAAGGTTACGGAAAGGCATTGGAAGAATTTGATGCAAGAATGCCTGAAGTATTAGAGAAGTTAACGGAAGATGACTTGCTGATTATCACAGCCGATCACGGAAATGACCCAATTCATGAAGGTACGGACCATACCCGTGAATATGTTCCTTTATTAGTATACTCGAAACGGTACACTAAAGGTACAGAGCTACCAGTAAGAGATACATTTGCTGATATCGGAGCAACAGTAGCGGCTAATTTTGATGTGAAAATGCCTACCTACGGGAAAAATATTTTGGGTGATTTGAAATAAGGGAGTGTATCTATGTTTGATAAAATCGAAACAGCCGCTGAATTTATAAAAGGTAAGATAGATGGAACTCCGGACATAGGCTTGATTCTTGGATCCGGTCTTGGGGTATTGGCAGATGAAATTGAGAATCCAATTATCATCCCTTATCAAGATATCCCGGAATTTCCTGTCTCTACTGTAGAAGGGCACGCAGGTCAGCTTATCATTGGAAATCTTAGTGGCAAAAAGGTTGTCGCCATGCAAGGACGTTTCCATTTTTATGAAGGATACTCGATGGGGAAAGTCACATTTCCAGTGCGTGTCATGAAACTACTTGGTGTTGAGCAATTGATTGTTACCAATGCTGCTGGAAGTGTAAATGAAAGCTATGCACCGGGAGACTTGATGATCATAACGGATCATATCAATTTAATGGGAGATAACCCGTTAATCGGCGCAAATGAAGAGCGTTTTGGACCTAGGTTCCCTGATATGTCAGAAGCGTATAATAAAGAACTGCGAGAGAAAGCTAAAACAATTGCATCAACCCTTGGCCTGGATGTAAAAGAAGGCGTATATATAGGAAATACTGGACCGACCTATGAAACACCCGCGGAAGTTAGAATGGCAAGAGTTCTTGGAGGGGATGCAGTTGGGATGTCCACTGTTCCCGAAGTTATCGTGGCTAGACATTGCGGAATGAAAGTACTCGGTATTTCTTGCCTGACAAACATGGCTGCGGGCATATTGGACCAGCCTCTGTCCCACTTGGAAGTTATTGAAACGACAGAAAAAGTGAAAAGTGGTTTCTTGGAATTTGTAAAGTCCATAGTCGAAGATTTATAAAATGAACTTAAAATATATGTACAGTGAAAACTAGCACTGTAAAGAATGGGGAATAACCTATATGAGAATGGTTGATTTAATTGCAAAAAAACGTGATGGAAAGACACTGTCAACTGAAGAAATAAAGTTTATTGTTGAAGGGTTTACCAATGGTACTATTCCTGATTACCAAATGAGTGCATGGGCAATGGCAATCTATTTTCAGGAGTTAAACGAACAGGAACGTGCTGATCTAACTATGGCAATGGTTGAATCAGGAGATCAAATTGATTTATCGATGATAGAAGGAATTAAGGTCGACAAACATTCTACAGGCGGTGTTGGTGATACGACAACACTAGTTCTTGGACCGTTAGTAGCTGCTGTTGGCGTACCTGTTGCAAAAATGTCAGGACGGGGTCTAGGCCACACAGGTGGAACCATCGATAAATTGGAGTCCGTTAAAGGATTTCATGTGGAAATTGAAAACGACGAGTTCATTGAACTTGTGAATAAGAATAAAATAGCGGTTATTGGTCAAAGTGGAAACTTGACTCCGGCAGATAAAAAACTTTATGCATTACGTGATGTTACCGCTACCGTCAATAGCATTGGTTTAATTGCTGGTTCAATCATGAGTAAGAAAATAGCTGCTGGTGCCGATGCTATTGTTCTTGATGTAAAAACTGGTGCAGGCGCATTCATGAAGACACTTGAAGATTCCGAGAAATTGGCACATGCTATGGTGAGCATCGGGAATAATGTTGGCCGTAATACGATGGCCGTCATTTCAGACATGAGCCAGCCGCTAGGTTACGCGATTGGAAATGCTTTAGAAGTTAAAGAAGCTATCGATACGCTTAAAGGGGAAGGTCCGGAAGATTTAACGGAACTATCTTTAACACTTGGAAGTCATATGGTGTACCTTGCTAAAAAGGCAAGCACACTTGCAGAGGCGAGAACCCTGCTTGAAAATGCAATAAAAGATGGTTCTGCGCTCCGTTCATTCAAGATTTTCTTGGAGGCACAAGGAGGAGATGGCTCAGTTGTAGAACAGCCAGAAAAACTTCCACAAGCTTCTTACACTTTTGAGCTTGAAGCCAAAGAAGATGGATATGTCTCGGAAATAGTTGCTGATGAAATTGGGACGGCTGCGATGCTTCTAGGAGCTGGACGAGCTACTAAAGAATCAGAAATTGATTTGGCTGTAGGTCTTATGCTACGTAAGAAAATCGGGGAAGCTGTGACAAAAGGTGAGTCACTTGTCACAATCTACAGTAATTTTGAAGATGTTTCGAAAGTAAAAGAAAAATTGTATGAAAATATCACTGTTTCGAAAGAAAAAGTCGAAAAACCTACATTAATCTATAAAGAAATCATGGAATGATTTCACTTTAAGCAGGCCACCCTTTTAAAGGGTGGCCTTTTAATATTTTCCCCGGAAGGAGAGGGTGTAATATATCCTCTCCTTTTATAATTCCTCGTTAACCTAGTATTTCGCCTACCGTAAATAATTCTGCCTGATTATTTGTATAAAAATGGGTTATATGGAAAAAATAAAAATATAAAGATTGGAGGCTATGGAGATGAAGCGGATTCTTTCTCTATTTTTAATCGTGTTAATGGCAACGGGCACTAGCATCCCGCATACTCAAGCATCAGAAAAAAAAGGTGTGGACCTAGCGGCAAATGCAAAATCTGCGATATTAATTGAACGGGATACAGGAACTGTTTTATATGATAAAAATGCAGATGAACGTCTTTCGCCTGCTAGTATGACAAAAATCATGACGATGCTACTTATTATGGAAGCAATCGATAAGGGCGAACTCAGCATGAAGGAAAAAATCAGAACGAGTGAGTATGCGGCATCGATGGGTGGTTCTCAAATCTTTCTGGAAGTTGGAGAAGAGATGACGACTGAACAAATGCTTAAGGGTATTTCAATTGGTTCTGCAAATGATGCATCAGTTGCTATGGCAGAACATCTTGCTGGATCTGAAGAAGAGTTCGTCAAGAAAATGAATAAGAAAGCAAAAGACCTCGGATTAAAAAATACGAAGTTTCAAAATGCAACAGGCTTACCAGTCAAGGACCATTACAGTTCAGCACATGATATGTCTATCATGGCTAAGGAATTGTTGAAGTATGACATGATCACAAGATTCACGGGTACATACGAAGATTATCTTCGTGAAAATACAGATAAGAAATTCTGGCTTGTTAATACGAACCGACTTGTAAAATTCTATCCGGGAGTGGATGGATTAAAAACTGGATTTACAAATGAAGCGAAGTATTGTCTGACGGCTACGGCGAAAAAGGGAAATATGCGGGTAATTGCTGTAGTATTCGGAGCGAATAATCCGAAGGAAAGAAATGCCCAGGTAACAAAAATGTTGGATTATGCCTTTTCTCAATATATCACCTATCCAATTTACAAAAGAGGGGAAGTTTTGGGAGAATCGAGGGTGAGCAAAGGTAGTAAGAAAATGGCAGTAGGTGTGACAAGCGAACCTATATCTGTTTTGACTGCCAAGAGTGGAGCCGCAAAAGACTTCACAAAAAAAGTGATTTTAGAAAAAAATCTTAAAGCTCCAATCAAAAAAGGGGATCAAATTGGTACGCTCCAGTTGATAAAAAATGGAAAGGTGTATGTCGAATCACCGATTGTTTCGAAGGAAACTGTTGAAAAGGCCAGCTGGTGGCAACTATATAAACGGGCATTCGGCATGTTTACACAAACAAAATAATTAAATTGTCGCATAGTCTTGTAATTAAACTATTTTAGGCGAATGGACACTAGTTTTGCCATGAAGAAGGAATCTGCAGATTAGACATAGAATTTGACTCATTATAAGACAGTGAAGGAGGCTGTATATAGTGAGTCTTTCAATTGATATGGAAGCGAAAAGTAGAATCTTATGCATTCGTCTCAAAGGTGATTTAGATCATCATACAGCAGAAAAGTTAAAAGCACAGGCTGAGGCGGCCATTCAAAAGCATGATATCCAGCACATTATCCTGAACTTAGATGAATTGCATTTCATGGACAGTTCCGGGCTGGGGGTTATTATAGGGCGTTATAAACAGGTACACCAGAAACAAGGTGAGATGGTCGTCTGTGCAATCTCTCCAGCGGTAAAGCGGTTATTTGAGATGTCAGGTTTGTTTAAAATTGTTAAACTAGAACTATCCGAACAAAACGCTTTGCAAAGACTGGGGGTTGCCTAACATGAAAAATAAGATGGAAACGAAATTTTCTGCACTTAGCCAAAACGAATCATTTGCCAGGGTGACGGTTGCGGCATTCATAGCCCAATTAGATCCCACGATGGATGAATTGACAGAGATTAAGACGGTCGTTTCGGAAGCTGTCACGAATTCGATTATCCATGGATATGAAAACGATCCGGAAGGGTGGGTGTACATATCTGTGGTCATTGAAGACGACATGGTCGAAGTGACGATTCGTGATGAAGGGCTGGGCATTGAAGATGTCGAGGAGGCTAAACAGCCTCTATTTACGACTAAACCCGAGCTTGAACGTTCCGGTATGGGATTTACCATCATGGAGAACTTCATGGATGAAATTCATATCATTTCTCATAAAGGCGAAGGAACGATTATTCGATTAAAAAAGCACTTAACTACAAGCAGAGCTTTGTGCAATTAAGGGAGACTTGCATATGGATGTGGAGGTTAAATACGAGAAGAGCAAGAAAGGCCAGACCCATTTAAAAGATGAGGAATTGCGGAGGCTGATTAAACTCAGCCAGAGTGGAGACCAGGATGCAAGGAATTTAATTGTCAACAGCAATTTAAGGCTTGTATGGTCCGTCGTCCAAAGATTTCTCAATCGTGGATATGAACCGGATGACTTATATCAGATTGGCTGTATCGGGTTATTAAAATCAGTTGATAAATTTGACTTGACGTTTGAAGTGAAGTTCTCTACCTATGCTGTCCCCATGATTATCGGGGAAATTCAACGGTTTATCCGTGATGATGGTACGGTGAAAGTGAGCCGTTCCTTAAAGGAAATGGCAAATAAGATCCGTAGGGCCAGAGAGGAACTTTCAAAAACGTATGGCCGTGTTCCGACTGTAAATGAATTGGCAGAGCATCTTGAACTATCACCTGAAGAAATTATTATGGCCCAGGAAGCTAGCCGTACTCCTTCTTCCATTCATGAAACTGTTTATGAAAATGATGGAGACCCCATTACTCTTCTCGACCAGATTGCCGACCATAATGATACTACATGGTTCGATCAAATCGCCTTAAAAGAAGCCATCCAAGAATTGAATGAACGTGAAAGGTTAATTGTGTTTCTCAGGTATTATAAAGACCAGACTCAATCTGAAGTAGCTGTAAGGCTTGGTATATCTCAAGTTCAAGTGTCTCGCCTGGAGAAAAAAATCCTTCAGCAAATGAAAGACCACATGAATCGTTGATTCATGTGGTCTTTCATTTGCTGGGAGAAAAAGTTGGTTTTTGGAAATAGTAAGGAAGTAAAGTAGAGGGTAGACATGAATTTTTATAAAAAATGAAGGGAAATCAAATTTTATAGTTGAATTCAGTGGTAAAAACGAATATTATAGTAAAGGTCGCCGGTTTCATTCGGATTTAAATCTATTTCCTCAAGGTTTTTTTCAATCTGGAATACGGAACTAATTTAAGGTCCCCTTTGTGCAAACGATTGAAATGGGTGTTTCCTTTAATATGGAGGTCAGAAATATGTTTTTAGAAAAGTTTTTTTCCTTAAAAGCAAATGGGACGAATGTTCGCACTGAGGTTATGGCAGGTGTTACGACATTTTTCACCATGGTTTATATTATTATAGTGAATCCAGCTTTATTATCTTCGATTGGAATTCCTTTTGAACAGGTGTTTATGGCTACGGTCATATCTGCTGTACTGGGTACCCTTATTATGGGATTGTTAGCGAAATATCCGATTGCAGTCGCACCGGGTATGGGACTCAATGCTTATTTCGCCAGTGTGGTCGGAGCACAAGGTCTTTCTTATCAAACCGTATTCGGAACAGTTTTCATTGCAGGGCTATTATTCATTTTGGTGAGTGTGACGAGCTTGCGCAAAATGATTATAGAGGCCATTCCAAATTCGTTGAAATATGGAATTACATCTGGAATAGGTTTATTTATCGCATTTATGGGCTTGAAGAATGCAGGAATTGTCGTACCAAATGAAGCAACGATGGTTACACTTGGGGATTTACATCAACCAGGCACCGTTCTGGCACTTATTGGTCTATTATTTACATTAATTTTGATGGCAAGAAATGTTAAAGGAGCAATCTTCATTGGCATGATCGTTACAGCCATCATAGGTTATTTTATGGGATTGCTGAAATTTGATGGTGTATTATCGACACCACCTGCACCGGTGTTTTTTGATATTGATATTGCTGGAGTATTTAGTAATTCTCTATATACAGTCGTTTTTGCCTTTTTACTTGTGACGATCTTTGATACAACGGGAACGTTAATTGGAGTAACGGAACAGGCAGGATTGACGAGGGATGGGAAAATCCCAAGAGCCAAAAAAGCATTTTTGGGAGATGCGATTGCAACGACAGTCGGCTCTATGTTTGGAACAAGCCCGTCAACTGCTTATGTTGAATCGAGTACAGGGGTAGCAGCTGGAGGCCGTACAGGCTTAACGGCAACAGTCGTGGCCATCTTATTCGCGCTTTCAGTGTTCTTTTCGCCATTAATTTCGGCTATTTCTTCCGTTTCGGCCATTACTGCACCTGTCTTGATCATTGTGGGTTGCTTTATGATGGAAGGCTTAGCTAAAGTAAATTGGAAGGTTTTCGATGAAGCTTTTCCCGCATTTGCAATCATCTTGACTATGCCGCTTACTTCAAGCATATCCACAGGGATTGCAATGGGTTTCATCACTTATCCTTTGATGAAATTGTTTAGCGGAAATGGAAAATCGGTTCATCCGCTTATTTATATTTTTGGGGTAATTTTCTTAATTCAAATGATCTTTTTCCCAACCCATTAATTGAATGACATCTAACAAAAGACATGCTGACATCCAGCATGTCTTTTTACTTTTTCCTATTTATGAAATTAGTAATATTTGGACATCGTTTTCTTCCTGCATTTTCAATCTGTTTCCAATCCATACTACTATTATAAGGAAATTAAAGGTCGGGATGTGAAAGTGATGGCAGTCATATACACAAGGATGAGGAATCGAGTACATGTCAAGATAGATCAAAAGGTAAAGATAAAGGATGTTGCAAAAATAATCGGTCCAGAAGAATTAATTGCGAGAATCGAAGAAGCTCTCTTATTAACGGTGGATCATGAAGATAAAAATATCATCATCATCGATTTGGCCCAGCTTATCATGGCCATACAGGCAATCGATCCACATATTGAAGTGGAGACATTTGGGCCATCTCAGACAATCATTGAAGTTATTTATTCAAAAAAGAAAATGTCTTTCATTACTTTTGCGGTTATTTGGTTTCTCTTATTTATTGGAGGGGGAATCACCATTATGAATTTCCATGTAGATGTCAGTATGGCGGAAGTCCATCAAAAACTCTTTACGCTAATAACAGGAAGGGTAGATGATAAGCCTCTATTGATTCAAATACCCTATAGTTTTGGACTTGGCATTGGAATGATTTTATTTTTTAATCACTTCTTTAAGAAACGCTTTAATGAAGAACCCAGCCCGCTCGAGGTAGAAATGTTCAATTACCAGCAAGATTTAGACCGTTACGTCATTATGAATGAAAATAATGAGAGCGTGCGACATCTAGATGACAGGTAATATCATCTTCGGGATTTTTGTAGGGCTAGCCGGCGGTATTGCTACAGGAGCTGGTTTTGTAGCGTTTCTGACTGTGCTTGGTGTGATACCAAGACTGACACAGCTTACGAAAACGTTAAAAATGGTTCGATCTTATGAAGCGGCCATTATTTTAGGAGTGGTCGGGGGAACATGGTTTGGCCTACAGGGGACTACCTTTTCTCTTCCTACCATTTTATTGATTCCCATTGGTCTTGCAGACGGGATTTTTAACGGTATGCTCGCAGCCGCATTGACCGAGGTATTGAATGTTTTTCCAATCCTTTCTAAACGGATTGGGATACAAGATAAGATTATTTACCTCCTTATGGCACTTGTTTTAGGTAAAATAGTTGGTTCGCTTTTTCAATGGATTTATTTTGTCGATTTATAAGCGTACCTGATGATGAAAGGAAGGCTCCAGATGGTGACCAAACGGAAAGTGATATTGATAACGGATGGAGATGTATATGCTAATCGCGCAGTGGAGCTGGTGGCTAGGGAAATCGGAGGACGCTGTATTTCTATGTCACAAGGTAATCCGTCCCGATTTACGGGGTTGGAGGTAGTGGAGCTCATAAAGAAAGCGAAGAATGATCCCGTCTTGGTCATGTTCGATGATAGTGGCTTCATCGGTGAGGGATTTGGTGAAACGGCGATGAGGGTGGTTGCAAACCACCCAGACATCCATGTCCTGGGCATCATAGCCGTTGCTTCGAAAACTAGGAGGGAAGAATGGACCAAGGTCGATGTTTGTATAGACAGGGACGGCCAACTGACGGAGAATGGGGTCGATAAATTCGGAGCCCAGGAATTCGAAATCGGAAAAATAACGGGCGATACGGTTTATTGCATTGATGAATTAAAAGCTCCTATCGTTGTAGGGATTGGGGATATTGGGAAAATGTCACACCAGGATGACTTTAAAAAAGGAGCACCAATCACAAAACTTGCCGTGCAGATAATACTGGAAAGGAGTGGACTTGATGGCATCGGAGGATAAACAAAATATGAAGCCCATTCCGACTAACGTGGTGGAAGTAGATACTTACATGGAAAAGAGGGTTGGCCTTGGTGTCAGCTTTGATTTAGGCGTAAGGAAAATAAATGTTTTAAGAAAAGATGTTCATCTTTATTATGTGAATGGACTTACTGACACGGAATTCATCATTGAACTTCTTAACTCCATGATCCATTCTCAAAATACTGAAATAAAAACGACAAAAGTATTTGATTTCATGAAAAATTTACTCGTTCACCAATCCGTGGAAGAAATACGTACGATGGATGAGTTGGTTGACCAAGTCCTTTCCGGTTTAATCGTCATTGTAATCGATGGATACGATATAGGGCTGGTTATTGATGTCAGGAGTTACCCGGGACGACAGCCTGAAGAACCCGATACAGAAAAAGTCGTACGTGGATCGAGAGATGGTTTTGTTGAAAATATCATCGTCAATACTGCAATCACCAGACGGAGGATTCGGGATGAAAGATTACGTTTCGAAATAATGAAGGTCGGCGAACGCTCTAAAACGGATATAGCGATAGGTTATATTAAAGATATAGCGGACCCGGGATTAATTGAAAATGTTCGCAGGAAATTGGAAGACATAAAAATAGATGGAATAACAATGGCGGATAAAACCGTAGAAGAGTTTATCGTTAAGCAAGGATATAACCCATATCCGCTTGTCAGATACACTGAGAGGGCTGATGTGGCGGCAACGCACTTGCTAGAGGGGCATGTGCTAGTTTATGTGGATACTTCACCTAGCGTCATTATCACACCTTCTACCTTATTCCATCATATGCAGCATGCTGAAGAATACAGACAATCTCCTGCCGTCGGCACCATGGTAAGGTGGACTAGATTTCTTGGGATAGCGGCCTCACTATTTTTGCTTCCCTTATGGTTATTGTTTTGTTTAGAGCCTAATTTCCTTCCTGATAAGCTGGAATTTATCGGGCCAAGTGAAAAAACGCACATTCCAATTGTTGTCCAAATTTTCATATCTGATATCGGAATTGAATTTCTTCGGATGGCGGCCATTCATACTCCGACTCCGCTCTCCACTGCAATGGGCTTAATTGCTGCAGTCTTGATTGGACAGATTGCCATTGATGTAGGATTATTTGTTCCGGAAGTCGTTCTATATGCGTCCGTAGCGACCATCGGAACGTTCGTTACTCCAAGTTTGGAATTGGGTGTCGCCAATAAACTGGCTCGATTGGCCTTGATCGTTTTGGTGGCTCTATTTAAATTACCTGGCTTAATCATAGGGATAACGCTTTATATCATATTATTAACGAGCATAAAAGCATTGAATACTCCCTATTTATGGCCATTAATTCCATTTCAACCGAGAGCCTTGTCTCATATTATATTAAGAAGACCTTTCCCGGGCTCTAGAGAACGACCAAGTATCGTCCATCCTCTGGACAAATATAGACAGCCTAAGAAATCTTAAGGTTGATGTTGTCGAAAAGTTGTGTTAATTTAATTTTATTCGAATAAAGCAGTAAAGTGGCTTTACAAAGAGTTTAGAACTCTTTGAAGTTAAACCAATCTGACTTCGAACTAACCGTAATTATATTGATGGGATTGTATTAAACAGGTAGATAGGATGAATTAAATAGGATCAGTTCAAAGGGGCTAAACTTTTTTTTGCGGAAAAGACCCCTGAGTTCCTCCTATCTCAACTGTAAGTTTTAGGTCAGGAAGGTGAAACTAGTATGCATATGTATGGTACGAGTCAAGTGAATAATCAAGGACATCTCGAAATTGGCGGAGTGGACACAGTTGAATTGACTGAAAGGTTCGGAACGCCGTTATACGTTTATGATGTGGAATTGATACGTGAGCGGGCAAGAGGTTTTAAACGGACATTTGAAGAATTGGGAATTCCGGCACAGGTGGCTTATGCGAGTAAGGCTTTTTCCTCAATTGCCATGATTCAATTGGCCGAACAAGAGGGATTATCTCTCGATGTCGTCTCAGCAGGGGAGTTATATACGGCGATTAAGGCCGGTTTTCCAACTGAACGCATTCATTTCCATGGAAATAATAAAAGTATAGAAGAGTTACACATGGCACTGGATAATCAAATAGGGTGCATTGTTGTGGACAACTTTTCTGAATTGACGCTACTGGAAGAGATATGTTCAAATCGTGAAGAAAAAGTCCACATTCTTTTACGTGTGACACCGGGCATTGAAGCTCATACACATGATTATATTTTAACAGGGCAGGAAGACTCAAAGTTCGGTTTCGATCTTATTAATGGACAGGCTGAAAATGCCTTGAACCAAGCGATAAAAAGCAACTGGCTTGAAGTTCTCGGATTGCACTGTCATATAGGTTCACAAATTTTTCAAACAACAGGGTTCCTTCTGGCTGCTCAAAAAATCATTGGCAAGCTTAAAGAGTGGCATAAATCATTAGGTTTTCAGCCGAAGGTGTTGAATCTTGGTGGCGGATTCGGTATCCGTTATACAGAGGAAGACGATCCGCTTCCAGCTTCTCAATATGTAGAGGAAATTGTGAGGGAAGTGCAAAAACAGATTGCCCATTCAGATTTAGAAATGCCGGAGATTTGGATAGAACCTGGGCGCTCGTTAGTCGGGGATGCAGGCCTAACCTTATACAAAGTCGGTTCAGAAAAGGAAGTTCCGGACGTTCGAAAATATTTAGCCGTTGATGGGGGCATGAGCGATAATATTCGTCCTGCTTTATATGAAGCTAAGTATGATGCCGTTCTTGCCAATCGCCCACTTGATCCTGTTGAGGAAACGGTGGCCATTGCCGGGAAATGCTGCGAAAGCGGAGATATGTTAATTTGGGATTTGCCCTTGCCAAAAGCTGGACGCGGAGATATTTTAGCTGTTTTTTGTACCGGTGCTTATGGGTATTCCATGTCTAACAATTATAACCGGATTCCTAGGCCAGCTGTGGTTTTCGTTGAAAATGGGGAAGCTCGTTTAGTCATCAAGCGTGAAACATTCGATGATCTTATCCGTCAGGATTTAGCTTTCCACGAAGCAGTAAGCTTTAATAAAGAATAATTCATGTCAATCAATATAAAAAAGGCAGAAATGTTGATAACTAACGTTTCTGCCTTTTACTATATATTCGGTTACGTTCAATCTGAATCAGCTAAAAAATGACTTAATGGCATCTATTAAACTTTCGAAAACACCCTTTAATTTATCCAGAAAAGATTGTCCTTCTTCAGATTCAAGGAAGTTGGACAATTTATCCTTAGCTTCCGTCAATTGATCTCCAACGGCGGTCCAATCAATGTTCAATTCTTTTAATTTATTAAATAAATCAATTAGGCTTTGAATTTGACCCTCATTTAAGACGAGGCCAAGGTCTTTAGCTGCGGATTCCACAATCTTACGGACATCCTCTGTTGAAGCGGGAGGATTTTCTGCCATTTTCTCTTTTATTTTCGTCACTAGTGCAGAAGCTTCTTCTGTACCAATTTCATCTCCCAACTCAGCAGTGGTTACCATTTCTTCATTAGCTGCTTGTTTAACATCTTCAGAGATTACTTTATCAGAAGAAAGCTCATATGCTTTAATGACTCCTGTTAGTGCAGCTGTACCGGAAACAGGGATTGGCGCAGTAACATAGACGGTGGCATCCTTAACCCCAGCGGTCGCAAGTGCATTGATATACATTTCATCCGTAACCCAGTTAATGTTTTTCGACTCCAATTTAAGCCCTGTACCTTTTTCCTCTAATGTAATGGCAGAGGATGATATAGCCTTTGTACCTATTAATCTGCTAGCAATGTAATCTCCTAAATATTCATGTTCTTCTGCATTGGTGACAGTTAGGACTTCCACATCAGCAGGCGCCTTCATCTCCGAAAGAAGCATGCTTTTTTGTTCTTTAGACAAATTTTCTCCAAGTGTAACAATCATATCGCCAACGGCAGCATCCGCAAATGCCTTATAAGGCAACAACAAACACAATAAAACGGTCAAAATGACCCATTTCTTCATACTTTTCATGATTTTCCTCCTTAACTTTTCCTCTAAAATTGGATTTTTTTAAAGGAATTTAGCCTACTTATAGGGTTATATTAGAATTGACGAAACCAAGGGAAAAAAACATACAGTTTTTCCTTAACTTTTTATTCTGAATTAAATATGCCGCAAAAGTAACACCTCTTTATCATTTGTATCGAAGAGGACACGCTATGAAATCATTATATCCTTTATCAATGTAGTAAAAACAGCGTAAGATTGCAAGAGTATTTGTAAAAATGTGCTAAGTTATAGTAGAATGAATTCGATATTTAAATAGTTAATTATAAAAATAAAGGGAGTATGGGATGAGAAAAAGCAATAAAACACTTTTACTTATGATGCTTGTTGTTGCTTTGATATGGGGAATTATCTACTGGGCATTCATCGCATAGCACTAGAAGATCGATAAATCAAGTGCTGAAAGTGATGTTGAAACGATTAAAGTTTTTATGTATGATGTAAATGTCATAAGTGAGAGTACATCAAAGCGGATTAACTAGATAAACAAGTAATTAATAAAAAACGTTATTTAGTAACGAGGGATATTATGTTGATTAAGTATAAGAAAAGTTATGAGAAATTTGCCATGGGGTTATTATCTTTCATGCCAAACGAAAAAGAGATAAAAGTGCTTCGGAATACCATGAAGAATTATGAAACGGATGAAAACTTGCAGTTGTTTTTATGGAAAGATGAAGAAATCATAGGCCTGATTGGAATACAGATAAGTCCCGATTTCATCGAGATTCAACACGTATCTGTAAATCCTTCTTTCCGTAAGCAAGGCATTGGCAAAGAAATGGTTAAGTCAGTGAAAGAACAATACCCTGACAAAGAATTAAAGGCCAACGAACATACGGAAAGTTTTATTGAAAAGTGTTGAGAAACTTAATCTAATAATTTAACTAAAAATAGAGGATCCTCTCATGAGTGATCCTCTATTTTTAGTTTCCTATGAGAAAGTTGCCTGTTTCTTTCTAAAATGACTTCAGAACGATCGCGTGTTAAATGCCTGTTGACCAATTCTAAATTCGTACAATCACTTTCAATGCCCCAAGTATATCCTTCTTGATTACATAAGGATTGACAATTTGCAAGTAAATCAGGGTCCTTGATGGGTAGATTGATACTTTTATATGGCTCATTAAGCAACATTCGTTCATGTGTGTGCTGAAGCAAATTAATCAGGGCTTCTGAATCAAGGCCCAATTGCTGTAGCTCATCTTCTTTTAAACGAAGGTTGGAGATGGCCTTGGCAAGCGTTCTGGAAGCTCCTGGGTTGTTGCCCCTCCGATCATGATAGAGAGCAACGGCGATTTGAATCAGTCCGACCCAATGCGAATCACGTTCTTTAGGAGCAGTTTCTTTCCAATATTCTTCAAGTATTTCGTGACACTCAAAATAATCTCTCGTTCCGTGAAAATGGACGAGAAATGAGAGATATTCTTCAGGTAAATGCAATAGTAGTCCCTCCTTTGGTTGATGTTCCTTTCGATAAGACAGTTCTTAGACATCTACCCACTTTCTCGGTATAAACACCATAGTATCATAAAAAAATGTCCTGAAAAAATAAGGAAAGCTGATTGCTATGCAATCAGCTTGTGTCGTCAGTATTCGATTATAACCAAGAAGCACCGACGATAACTAATAAAATGAATAATACTACAATAAACGCAAATCCGCCGCCAAAACCTCCTGCATTGCCACCCATAATAAGTACCTCCTTTGTTCTGCTTATCTTACATTCTTAGACTATGTTCATTTTACAAATATGATTGGGCAACGACCCATTTAAAAAAATCCTTAACGAGAAACTTTTAAATCACGTGCTCCTTTATTTGTAATGGATAAAGAGCCGACAATCCACTATACTTGAAATGAAGAAATAGGCCTAATAAAAGGCCAATTAGATTTAAATGGGGTATTTTGATGGGTTATAATATTAAGATTGATGCATTCGAAGGACCGATGGATTTACTCCTTCATTTGATTAACCGTCTAGAAATAGACATTTATGATATTCCTATGGCTGACATTACCGAACAATACTTAGGTTACATCCATACCATGCAACATCTTGAATTGGATGTGGCAAGTGAATACTTAGTTATGGCTGCAACTTTATTAGCAATCAAAAGTAAAATGCTGTTGCCTAAGCATGAAGATGAGCTATTGGTCGATGAGGATGGAGAAATATTCGAAGAAGATCCACGTGACGAACTTGTGGAGAAACTATTGGAATATAAAAAGTATAAATCTGCCGCAGAAGAATTCAAAGGCCTTGAAGAAGAACGAAACTTGATATTCACTAAACCGCCAAGCGATTTGTCCGAATATGTAAAAGAAACGGAAAGTGAATTACAGGAGTTGAATGTTAGCCTTTACGATATGTTGGGTGCCTTGCAAAAGCTACTTCGCCGGCAGAAGATTCAAAAGCCTCTCTATACAAAAGTGACGAAACAAGAAATTTCCATTGAAAAACGGATGGAAGAAATCTTGATGGACCTCCAAACCTTTAAAGGGAAGAAAAGCTTCTTTGACCTTTTCCCGGAGCCAGTCAAGGAACATATAGTCATTACATTTTTAGCGGTGTTGGAATTGATGAAATTAAATGAGATTAAAGTAGAACAAGAAGATAATTTCTCGGAAATTATGATTGTAGCTAAGGAAGGTGTAGAACCAGTTGGAAGTTATTAATTGGAAAGGGATACTCGAGGCCTTATTGTTTGCATCAGGAGATGAAGGGCTTTCCGTCAAGCAAATTGCCTCTGTCCTTGAAATTACGGAATATCAAGCAACAGACATCATCGAGAGCTTAAAGGAAGACTATCTCTCGGACTTACGTGGCATACAAATTATTGAAATAGCCGGTGTTTTCCAGTTGGCAACAAAGAAAGAGCACTCTGATTATTTGAAAAAACTTGTGGAAACATCAAGTTCACAAGGGTTGACTCAGGCAGCTTTGGAAACATTGGCGATAATCGCCTATAAGCAGCCGATTACAAGAGCTGAAATAGATGAAATTCGCGGTGTCAAAACAGATCGGCCGATTCATACTCTTGTTACGAAAGTTTTGATTAAAGAGGTGGGTCGGGCTGAAGGTTCAGGCCGAGCTTATTTATATGGTACAACGAAAGAGTTCTTAGACTACTTCGGGCTGAATTCAATTAAAGAGTTGCCGCCCCTTGCCGATAATACTGAAGAAAACTTCGAAAACGGAGAAGCTGATCTGTTTTTCGAGAATTTCCAAAAAACAATCGAATAACATATTTTTATAATTTGTGATAATATAGAAAAAAATGGATGTTTGGAGGGGTGCAGTTGCACATTCTAGCATGCAAAGGATTTGAACTTGAAAAAGGAAAACCAAATTCACCAGAGGATTTCTTTAACCGTTCCACTGTTAAATACATAAAGGACGGCGAGGAAAAGAGTTTGAATGTAGTATATCTTCGTTATTTCGATGAGAGGATTACCCAATGGACTCCCTATCCCAAAGATCCCATTTTCAAAAGCCATTCTAGAGATATTTATATGGCTGATATTATTGCTTTGATTTGTTTAATCAAAGAACCAAGTTTGTCCAGCCGAAAGCGAGTCTATATAAATTCTGAAAAAGATTTAGCAAGTTACTTCCTGAATCTGAATTTTAACAAATTAGAGGAAGTGTTTAGATCGATTGAACAAGCTAAACCATATGATATTAATACAAATTTAGATTTTTATTTATCATAATTATTATGAGGAGGGTTTACGGTTGGGGAATACATTGGTGAAATCACAGCTCGAGGATGTAAAAAGCTTTTTAGAAACGACAGTGGCTCAGTTAGAGGAATACTTGAATGAAACCACCTATTCTAAGATGCAACAAGAAAAGAATGGTGAGGAAACTTACTATAAAGGAATACTCTCCAGTTTAAGAAGAATGCTTGTAAGTTGTGAGGAAGGCTTGGAAGCTTGTCAAATCGTTCTTAAAAATGAGGTTTTCAATAAAGCAGCTGCCGAAAAAACGCTATATAGAGTGTATCATCAATGTATAGAAGAGTACTTTTCACCGAAATCGGACCGTTGGTTTGAAGACAGCCGATCTGCTTATACGGGAAAGAACTCCATTAAGTTTCATCAAGTAGTGCCAGATAGTATTATCACAATCTTAAAAACGGTAGAGAGTGGCTTTCAGAACATGAGAGAAGAACTTGAATTCTATGAAACGGATTATCGGACTAAGATGTTACAGTCTAGATAAGAGAACAGCAGGGTTAAATACCTTGCTGTTTTTTTATTTTTACGGTATTTCCGCTTGTGCTGAAACATAAAATACGCCGATGCCTTATTTTGAAATTTTTCGGGGGTGGCTTATTGGATATAAGACAATATGCTTCAGAGGTTAATGATTGGATAGAGGAAATGAAGAAATACATGGATAACGTTGATATTAAGGAATCGCAACTGATAACAAATATAGAAAGGCTTTCACATTCGGTTCAGACATTAGGGACAGAGGATAGAGAAAACGAAGAAATAGAAATTATCGAAAAAGAAATCAACAGGATTTATAAAGAAATTGAAGAAAGGGCGAAAGGGTTAAATACTCAATATGAGAAAGTGCAATCTGTTGGGATTGGAAAACATACGCTACCGCCCTTGCCTTACCCATATGATGCCCTTGAACCGATAATTTCGGCTGAAATTATGCGATTGCATCATGACAAGCATCATCAAACATATGTGGACGGCTTAAATAAAGCGGAGTTAATGATGAAAAAAGCTAGAGAAACGAATGATTTTTCACTTTTGAAACATTGGGAAAGGGAGGCTGCTTTTCATGGTTCGGGACACTACCTGCACACACTATTTTGGGAAGGGATGATGCCAGCAGGAGGTGGTCAGCCGAAGGGAGAGTTATATAAACAAATTGAAGGGGATTTTGGGAGTTTCGAGGCTTTTAAAAGTCATTTCAGTGAAGCAGCCAAGCAGGTGGAAGGGGTTGGTTGGGCAATCTTAGTCTGGGTTCCACGAGCACGTAGATTAGAAATCCTTCAATCCGAAAGACATATGATTTTGACGCAATGGGATACTATACCGATCCTGGCCTTAGATGTCTGGGAACATGCCTATTACCTACAATACAAGAATAATAGGGCAGCATATGTGAAGAAATGGTGGAACGTAGTAAATTGGCCGCAAACTACCTTGCGTTTTAATAAGGCAAAAAAGTTAACTTGGAAACCACAGTAAACAAGTTAAGGAGAGTTTACGAAAAGACAGGGAGATGGGACCATAGGGTCCTGTCTTTTTTTGTTTTCAATGGATACAAGTATAATGAATTCTTCGTCCCTGGATAAAAATGGTTTTACTCTCATTCTCAGTTGTTAATTTTTGTTATTAAGGAAAGGCGATATTTTTTTATTGAAATAATTTTAAACATTGTTATATTTGCTCTTAATATAATAATAATGGTATATTAAATAGGATAGTCAAGGGTATTTTAACTGGTTTTTAGTTATTTTAGTATAAAAATGCGTCAAAAATGTGAACAAAATAATTATTAGGGTATATTTATTGACTAATTACTAAATAATAATTAGTATAAACAGTAATCACTAAAATATTTCATTTGGAGGAATAATATTATGTCATTAATCAATAAACAAGTTGAAGACTTTAAAGTGCAAGCATATCAAGCAGGAGAGTTCAAAGAAGTTACACTAGAAGACGTAAAAGGAAAATGGGCTGTATTCTTTTTCTATCCAGCAGACTTTTCATTTGTATGTCCAACAGAATTAGCTGATCTTCAAGATAACTACGAAACTTTTAAAGAAATCGGTTGCGAAGTGTACTCCGTTTCCACTGATTCTCATTTCAGCCATAAAGGATGGGCAGACGCTACTGATACAATCGGTAAAATCCAATACCCAATGTTAGCTGACCCAGCTCTAGCTCTATCTCGTCAATTTGGAGTATTAGTTGAAGAAGATGGCGTGGCACTTCGTGGTACTTTCATCGTAAATCCAGAAGGCCAAATCAAATCATATGAAGTAAATGACATGGGAATCGGCCGTAATGCTGAAGAACTTATCAGAAAAGTTCAAGCTGCACAATTCGTAGCAGAACATGGCGATAAAGTTTGCCCTGCTAAATGGACTCCAGGTGAAGATACATTAGAGCCAAGCTTTGACCTAGTAGGAAAACTTTAATAGTAGGAAATATCTTCCTTTGTATATATCAGACAATATAAATGAAGTATCGTTTAGTCGAAAGCTATTTTGATCTGAACAGATTTCATCAACAAAAGGCACTTACTTCAAATAAGTGCCTTTTGTCCTTCAAAATTAACTTTTAAACAGCAACTTTTAAAACAGCAAGGAGAACAACTATGGAAAAAATATATGATTTATTGATTATCGGTGGAGGTCCAGCCGGTCTTTCAGCGGGGGTTTATGCCGGACGAGCGAAATTAAAAACGATCATCCTGGAAAAAGGGACAGGCGGAGGACAAGCTGCTACAACTTCAGAAATAGCAAACTATCCAGGTATCCGTAATATTTCCGGTCCAAAGTTGGTGGAGGAAATGAAACTTCAAAACGAAGATTTTGGTGTGGAGTTCGCTAAAGTAGATGTAACAGGCGTAGATTTCTCAGGTGAGGTAAAAGTCGTTAAAACACTTAGTGGAGATTATCATGCACGTGCAGTAATCATTGCAACGGGTGCCACTCCAAGAAAACTTGGCTTCCCGGGAGAAGAAGAATTTACAGGTCGTGGTGTAGCGTATTGTTCAACTTGTGATGGAGAATTCTTTGAGGGATTGGAAGTTTTCGTCATCGGAGCAGGATATGCAGCGGCTGAAGAAGCCATCTTCCTTACGCGCTTTGCAACAAAAGTCACCATTATCGCCCGCGAATCTGCCTTCTCTTGTGCCCCTTCTATTGTAGATAAAGTAATGGCCAATGAGAAAATTGAGGTTGAATTTAATACAGAGATTCTTGGAGCCTATGGAGATGGCATGATTCAACGTGCCCGTTTCATCAATAACGTGACAAAAGAAGAATGGGAATATGAAGCGAAGGAAGAAGACAGCACGTTTGGTATTTTCGTATTCATCGGTTATCAACCACAAACAGCCATTTTCCAAGGCCATATTGAGATGGACCGAGCAGGCTATATTCTTACAGACGATGATATGAACACAAATGTAAAAGGTGTGTACGCAGCTGGCGACTTGAGACCAAAGTCCTTGCGTCAGATCATAACAGCCGTATCTGATGGAGCGATAGCTGCAACAGACGCAGGTAAATACATCGCTGAAGAAAAAGACCGCTTAGGCATTAAAGATGAGCCGGTAGTGGAAGAAAAGCAACAAGAAAAGAAAAAAGCTGCTGCACCAGCAGGTAAGAGTTCCTTATTGAGCGATACGTTAAGAGGCCAACTAAAAGGAATCTTCGATAAGATGGAAAATGACGTGACCTTAGTATCAATCGTGGATGAAAGCCTACCCAAATCGGTGGAATTACGTGACTTCTTATTAGATGTTGCAGAATTAGGGGACAAGCTTCATCTTGAGCTATATACTAAAGGCGAAAATAAACAGATGGAAGAAAAAGTGAATGCCGATAAATTCCCTGTAGTCTCCCTTTTAAATTCGAATGGGGAATATAGTGGTGTCAAATACCATGGTGTACCAGGCGGGCATGAGCTTAATTCCTTCATTTTAGCCATCTATAATCTTGCCGGTCCGGGTCAAGCATTGGATTCAGCTGTGCGGGATTCAATCAAATCAATCAGCAAAAAGACAAATATTAAAGTAATGGTTTCTTTGGCTTGCCACTTCTGCCCTGATGTTGTGGTCGGAGCGCAACGAATCGCTATAGAAAACCCGAATGTTGAGGCTGAAATGGTCGACATCAGTAATTTCCAAGACATTAAGAAAAAGTATAAAGTCATGAGTGTACCGGCTATGATCATCAATGATGAGGAAGTAGTGTTCGGTGCTAAGAAGATTGATGAAATCGCGGCTTTATTAGTTTAATAGGATGCAAAAACCGATGGATGGACATGTTACAGTGTCTGTTTATCGGTTTTTTTTTATGGCTTTTATTATGTCTACCTTTAAGTTTTTCATTTTGCATCTGCCCATCTGATATGTTTCGGAATGTTTGGGGAACTTTAGGGGGATCCGATTATTTTAATCATAACCCTTGTCCATTCGCATAAACTTGTACAAAAACAAGTAAAGAACCGGGAGGGCACTCATGCGTTTTCTATATAAAGAAATACCTAAATTATGTATGGTCATTCTCATTTTTTCTTTTTTAGCACCGGTACAGAACGCCAGTGCAACCGTTGGGGTCAGTGCCCATAGTGCCATTTTAATGGACGAGGAAAGCGGAAGGGTCATTTATGAAGTGAACGCTCATGAAAAGAATCGCATCGCAAGCATCACAAAAATCATGACGGCTATCTTGGCAATAGAATCGGGAGAGATGGATGAAACCGTCACGATCAGTGGGAATGCGTTTGGAACGGAGGGATCTTCTCTTTATTTAAAAGAAGGTGAAAAGATTAAGCTTGAAGATTTGGTATATGGGTTGATGCTCCGGTCGGGGAATGATGCGGCTGTTGCGATAAGTGAAAAGGTGGGGGGGAGCCTGGATGGTTTCATCTGGATGATGAATCAAAAGGCAGAAGAAATCGGGATGAAGAATTCCCATTTTACGAACCCTCATGGATTGGATAATACCAAGAATCATTATTCAACGGCATATGATATGGCTTTACTGACTCGTTATGCCATGAAGAATGAGACATATGCCAAGATTGCTGGAACTAAAGTACATCGGGCCACTAACTCTACGGAAGATTGGGATTACGTTTGGAAGAACAAAAATCGGCTTTTGACGCAGTTATATGAGTATTGTACGGGAGGAAAGACCGGCTATACTAAACTGGCAAAGCGGACATTGGTTAGTACAGCCACAAAAAACAACCATAACCTTATCGCTGTCACACTGAATGGGCCAGATGATTGGAATGATCATATCAATATGTATGAAGCTGCTTTCAAGAATTATAGTTTGACTAAAATTCTACCTGAAGGTGCCATAAAAGATATAAAAAATACAACGTATAAAGGACATGTATACTTTAAAAATGATTTTTCCTATCCACTTTCTAAAGATGAAAGAGAATTAATAAAAGTCAAAATGAAATTTCTTAAGCCTGAGAGCAAATGGAAAGATAAACGAAATATCCCTGAAGTCGTGGGTAAGGCTTATGTCTATTTCAATGGAAAACAGGTCGGTAGTAGGTCTATCTTTTATGGAGAAGCATTAGAAAGCTTCAATCAGCAATCGTTTAAATCTTCGTGGGCGTCCTTATTCGAATCAGTATTGGGAATTGAACGTAATGGTTAATTATATATGGGTTGGAATGACTGTAATTGGTATAGTGTTTGCCATGATTAACGGAACCATGAATCAAGTGAATGAGGCACTTTTCGTGAGTGCCAAGGAAGCGGTCACACTATCACTAGGGTTGATGAGCATCTTGGTTTTCTGGCTGGGTTTGATGAAAATTGCTGAAGAATCGGGCCTGCTCGAAAAACTATCCAGTTTGTTTAGGCCTTTGATGAGATGGCTATTTCCCGAAGTCCCTCCCAACCATCCTGCAATGGGCTATATCTTATCGAATATGATGGCGAACACTTTTGGCTTGGGAAATGCTGCGACGCCCTTAGGAATTAAAGCAATGGAACAGTTAAAGAAGTTAAATGGAAATAAAGTAACGGTCAGCCGTTCCATGGTTACATTTTTAGCGATAAATACTTCAAGTGTCACGTTAATCCCAACGACTGTCATTGCCATCCGGATGAATTACGATGCAGTTTCTCCGACTGACATCGTCTTTCCTACTATTGTGGCTACAGCCATCTCGGCAATTGGGGGAATAGCAATAGATCGCTACTTCTATTACAGGAGAAAACGGAACGGGAGGGAATAGGGATGTTACATTGGATGACGTCCATATCGATATGGCTGATACCACTTTTGATTCTCTCAATTTTAGTATACGGAACGGTTAAAAGGGTACCCACTTATGAAACCTTTGTAGAAGGTGGAAAGGAAGGAATTAATATGTCCTTCTCCCTAATCCCCTTTTTGGTGGGTATGCTGGTCGCCATTTCGGTGTTTAGGGCTTCAGGGGCTCTTGATTCATTTGTACAAGTAATAAAGCCACTACTTACCTTTCTCCACTTTCCGGCAGAAATTTTCCCTCTGGCGATAATCCGGCCGATATCGGGAACTGCTGCCTTGGGGATGACGAGCGATTTGATTTCTGTGTATGGTCCGGATTCCTTTGTTGGTCGCTTGGCTGCTACAATACAGGGAAGTACAGACACGACATTCTATGTCTTGACCGTTTATTTTGGGGCCGTGGGTATTAAAAAAATGGGGGACGCACTCAAGGTCGGCCTGTTGGCAGATTTAGTGGGTATTGTAGCGGCGGTTGTGGTCGTCACACTTGTTTTTGGAACAAAATAAAACCAATGGAAATGGTTAAATCCATTTCCTTTTTTTATTGATAAGCTTTTTACGGCATCGGTATTTGACGATACAAAGAAATTAATACATTTTTTTGCCATGGAAAAATAAGCTATGTTACACTCATTATGGAAACCAACCTATATAACCGATCCTAAATAGATGAAATAATAAAAGAAACGGCCATATTGACGAAAAACCTTTTGTTTTTGCCTCGCTATATGTAATAATTGTATGATTGTGTATGTACAGACAATAACAAACGAATGATTATACTATGAGGTGAAGATAGATGGAAAGATTACAAAAGGTCATAGCACACGCAGGATTAGCATCGCGTCGTAAGGCAGAAGAGTTAATATTAGAAGGTAAGGTCAAAGTGAATGGAAAAGTAGTAAAAGAATTAGGCGTAAAGGTTGGGCCAAATGACAAGGTACAGGTAAATGAAATCCCACTTGAGAAAGAACCGCCTGTTTATTTCGTATTCTACAAACCGCGCGGTGTCATTTCAGCTGTTTCGGATGATAAGAAAAGAAAAGTCGTAACGGATTATTTTCCTTTCGTTCAAGAGCGGATTTACCCTGTGGGACGTCTGGATTATGATACTTCGGGATTATTAGTGTTAACGAATGATGGAGATTTTGCCAATACACTAATGCATCCGAAACATGAAGTAGACAAAGTGTATGTGGCTAAAGTGAAAGGGATTCCTTTACGTGAGAGTTTAAGAAAGTTAGAAAAAGGAATTGTGCTCGAAGATGGCAAGACAGCTCCAGCCAAAACTAGAGTTCTGACGACTGATAAGAAAAAGGAAACGGCAATTATCGAAATCACGATCCATGAAGGAAGAAATCGTCAGGTCCGTCGGATGTTCGAAGCGATCGGACATCCTGTTATTAAGTTAAAACGAGAACAATATGGTTTCTTGACATTAGATGGTTTAACCGCTGGGGATTCCCGTGAGTTAACGCCACATGAAGTTAAATTAATGAGGACGATGGCATCTACTGATCCGAAACAGCGGAGAATGTAAAATAAGGCTTACTTCAATATTAACAGGCTGAAACCACTACCCCATTCATCTCAGTAGTTGAATGGGTGGTGGAAAACAGCCTGTAAATTCCTTTTCTTTCATGACGCGAAAAAGTTGTCAACGAATCTTTAAAAATATGGTCATCGTGTTAAAAGGTATATTGGTTTGGTGAAATTTAGAGCTGTCTTAGGAGGATTTCTATGGATAGAAAAAAGCGACGCCTAGTAGTCAGGACCATCATTCTACTGGTATTAGGTGCAGCTTTAGTGTTTGCCCTTTATACGAACTTCACTAAAGATAAGAATGACAGTCTTCAAAAGGGGAATGAAGCACCCAACTTTGTTTTGACTGATATGGAGGGAAAAGAGCATAAATTATCGGACTATAAAGGACAGGGTGTTTTCCTGAACTTCTGGGGTACATATTGTAAGCCTTGTGAATATGAAATGCCGTATATGGAAAGTCAATATCAAACATACAAAGACAAAGGCGTGGAGATATTAGCGGTCAATGTAGGAGAATCTGAATATTCGGTTAATCAATATGCGGCAAAACATAATCTTACCTTCCCAATCATGATAGACAAAGGCAGGGAAGTCGAGAATGCCTATCGCGTAGATATTTTACCGGTTACCTTTTTAATAGATAAAGAAGGAACAGTGGTAGATATCATTACCGGAGCCTTGACAGAAGAGACCATCCAAAAGCATATGGAGAGAATTAAACCATAATACTGGGGAGTTTTTGACATGAAAGAAGTAAAGTGTGACTGTGGGCATGTAAATCCGTTCGGAACGAAGATTTGTGAAGTTTGCGGCAGCATCCTAGACAATAAAGAAGATAAAAAGTTAATTGATATGCGATATGAGGGCAGTGCGAGACGTTCACAAACTTATAATAAGACGGTAATCGATAAAATATGGAACTTTTTCTCCTCCGTGAAGGTAGGAGTTACTCTTATTGTCTTGGCTCTGGTGGCTTCCGCAATAGGAACGATATTCCCGCAGGAAATGTATATTCCTTCCACTTTAACACCTGCTGAGCATTATGAATCAGAGTATGGAAAACTAGGTAAGTTGTATTACGAACTTGGATTTCATAATTTATACAGTTCGTGGTGGTATTTAATCATCATTGCGATGTTGGGCATATCTCTTCTGATTGCTAGTATTGATCGCTTTTTTCCTTTATATCGATCCTTAAAGAAACAAGGGGTCACTCGTCACGACGGATTCATGAAGCGACAAAGGGTATCGGGAGTGACGAAACTCAATGGTCAAGATGTGAATATGGAAGAAGTAAAAGAGAGTCTGCATAAGCAACACTATCATGTACGTGAGGAAAACGGGAATATCCTTGCCGAAAAAGGACGTTTTTCAAGGTGGGGACCGTATGTCAATCATATCGGACTTATCATTTTTTTAATTGGGGCATTGCTACGCTCCGTCCCTGGTATGTATATTGATAAAGTGCTTTGGCTACGAGAAGGCGAAACAAAAGAGATTCCTGGGACACACGGGGAATATTATCTCAAGAATAATGAGTTTAAATTAGAAGTGTATGATAAAGAGAATGAAGAAGACGAGCAATTTAGTGCAGCGATAGATAAATCTGGTACGATAGCTAAAACCTTTGAAGCGTATGTAACATTATTCGAGCGTCGAAAAGAAGTGTTGCCAGGTGAGAAAGTGGAGCTCGATAAAATCAAAGATTTTAAAATAAAAGTGAACGAGCCTTTGAAACATGATCATTTTGCTTACTATCAAGTAGATTATAAATTGGACGAACTTAGTACCATGTCTTTTCATTTAATTGATAAAAAAACAAAAGAGAAATTTGGAAATATGACTGTGGATTTAAATAACCCGCAAAAGACCTATCAATTGAATAAGGGGTATTCAGTCGAATTAATGAGTTATTTCCCCGATTTCGAATTTGATGAAGACGGGAAACCTATCACCATATCGAAAGTTCCGAATAATCCAGCATTTATATTTAAAATGAAGACGCCAGATAAACCAAATGGGGAAATCAGTTTTGTAGCCATCAAAGAGACGGTGGAACCAGTGGGGGAAAATACATATAAACTGGCTTTTGCCGGAGTGGAGACGAAAGACGTTACCGGTTTAACTGTTAGAAAAGATTTAACATTATGGATTCTTTTCACCGGTGGGATCATCTTCATGATAGGTGTCATCCAAGGTTCATACTGGAATCATCGTCGTATATGGATTAAACGGAATGAGAGTGAGATAATGATCGCCGGCCATACAAACAAAAACTGGCATGGTCTCAAGAAAGACATAACAAAAGCGATAGAATCAACACCACTTTGTGAACCAACAGATTTACTAGAAGAGGAGAAATCTTCTAATAAGGGGGAAGTTTTAAATGGCTGATTTGAGTGGGAATTTATTATATACAGCCTTCTTTTTATATCTGATTGCGACCTTTATATTTGGTGGGTCTATAAAGGATAAAAGAGGAGCAGAGGAAAAGAAACAAAACAATTGGGCAAAATTAGGTATCACCCTGACGATTTTAGGTTTTGCGGCACAGATAGGCTATTTTATTACAAGATGGATTGCTGCGGGACATGCCCCTGTAAGTAATTTGTTTGAATTCACCACCTTTTTCGGCATGATGTTAGTCGGTGCATTCATCTTGATCTATTTTCTTTATAAAACGCCCGTACTTGGATTGTTTGCTTTACCTATTGCTTTATTAATCATTGCCTATGCAAGTTTATTCCCTACAGAAATTTCGCCACTCATACCTGCCTTACAGAGTCATTGGCTCCATATTCATGTAACAACTGCTGCTGCGGGACAATCTATTCTTGCCATTAGCTTTATCGCCGCCATCATTTATCTAGTGAAGAATGTGGATCAAACAAAAAAAAGCAAACGGACTTTTTATCTTGAAATCATTATGTATACTTTAGTCAGTACGCTTGCACTTGTCATCGTATCTTCCACTTTCTCGATGATGGATTATAAAGCTAGCTTCGATTGGGTCGATAAAAAAGACATGGCAGCCAAACAGGAATATACACTTCCTGCATTGGTGGCTCCTCATGAAGGGGTTATGATTGAAAAAGATCGTTTCCAACCGTTGGTGGAGATGCCTGCAATCATTAATGCCAAAAAAATGAACACAGTCATTTGGTCGATAGGAGCAGGCCTTATCTTATATGGTTTAATAAGGTTAATTGCTCGAAGAAGAGTGGCCGCTCTAATTAAACCGCTTGTTAAAAATGTTAATTTGAACTTATTGGATGAAATCAGTTACCGTTCCGTTCTTATTGGATTTCCAGTCTTTACACTTGGGGCACTTATATTTGCGATGATTTGGGCCCAAATTGCGTGGACTCGATTCTGGGGCTGGGACCCTAAGGAAGTATGGGCGCTTATAACCTGGTTGTTTTATGCAGCGTTCTTACATTTGCGAATGTCTAAAGGTTGGCAGGGAGAAAAATCAGCGTGGCTTGCCGTTATCGGTTTCGCCATAATGATATTCAACTTGATATTTGTCAATTTGGTAATTGCCGGATTGCATTCTTATGCCTAATTAACTATAAAGGGGGTCTTTTGTTAGCGATGTCGAAAAATGATTTATCGATATCGTCTACAACGGATCTCTTTTTTTCAATTTCTACAATAATAGTATTCAAGCATTAAGCGGGCATTACCAGCTATGTTGGAATCATTGTGACAATATAGTGAAAAGTTAATGAAAGGGGAACAGATTTAGCTATTTATCTGCATTTGCTAAGAAATAATATTAGGCATACAAGCATTCATTTTGTAAAATAAACGATAGGAGGCTGGTTACTAAATGTATAATGCAATTAAAATTCTCGTGGTGGATGATGAGGAAAGAATCCGCCGCTTGCTAAAAATGTATTTAGAAAGAGAAGAATATATAATCGATGAAGCAGAAAATGGAGAGGTTGCTTTAACAAAAGCTCTCGAAAATGATTATGATTTAATCTTATTGGATATTATGATGCCAGGTAAAGATGGGATTGAAGTATGTCGTGAATTAAGAGAGAAAAAAACGACACCTATCATCATGCTGACCGCTAAAGGGGAAGAAGTCAATCGAGTGCAAGGGTTCGAAGTGGGGACAGATGATTACATAGTCAAACCATTCAGTCCACGTGAAGTAGTATTGAGGGTTAAAGCATTATTGCGTCGTTCTTCCAACGCAAATTACATGCAGACTGAAACATCAGCGAAAGATGTGATTGTCTTTTCCCATCTAACGATTGATAATGATGCCCATCGTGTTCTTGCGGATGGGAAGGATGTTTCACTTACGCCCAAAGAATATGAATTATTATATTTCCTGGCGAAATCACCTGATAAAGTTTTTGATCGAGAGCAGTTGTTAAAAGAAGTGTGGCATTATGAATTCTTTGGAGACCTTCGAACTGTGGACACGCATGTAAAACGCCTGCGTGAAAAGTTAAACCGTATATCCGAAAATGCTGCCAAGATGATTGTCACTGTTTGGGGCGTCGGTTACAAGTTCGAAGTAATAAACGACTGATGTTGTGGGGCAGTGTTGTTGGTAAACTTTGGGCAACGATTCTTCTGCTTGTCTCTTTTGTGTTGATGGTTTTAACTGTGCTTCTAGTTGAATTCTTTGATAACTTTCAGATAGAAAGTGTCGAGAATGATTTGACTAAAATGGCACAGCAAATCATCGCGGTCACGAATGAACATGGAGGCACTGGGGACGACGTTCTGCAAATAGCTTCTGAGTTAATAGGTGATGAAACAAAAGTCATTATCTTGAATGATGACAAGATGGTCTTTTCATCGGATGATGAGAATGGCATTAACATAACTCCTGAATTCTTTAAAGATGATCCAGAATTAATCAAGGTGTTTACAGAGGGAAAAACGATAAAAAAAGAAATGACGCTTCAATCAGAAGGCAAAGGCAATGATACATTGTCAGCATTTGTAGTGGGAGTCCCTCTTGAGTTAAAAGGGCAGCAAGATGAATTCTTTTTGATCCAGTCATTGGAATCGATGCAAGAAACAACTAAGTCAACTACCCAATTCATACTCTTAGCAGCGGGAATCGCCATCATATTGACGACAATTTTCGCTTTCTTCTTATCAACAAGAATCAACGCACCACTTGTTAAGATGAGAGAAGCTGCGTTGGCGATAGCTCGGGGGAAATTCGACACCAAGGTACCCATTCTCACTCAGGATGAGATTGGCGAATTGGCCATTGCATTTAACCAGATGAGAAAACAGTTGAAATTCAACATGAATGCTCTCAGCCAGGAAAAGGAGCATCTTGCGAGCATTTTGAGCAGTATGGCAGATGGGGTAATTACATTCAATAAAGATGGCACGATTTTAGAAGCGAATCCCCCGGCTGAACGGTTCTTGCAAGCCTGGTACTTTGAGAAAGGTTACAACCGGGAAGACAATATGAGTGTACCATCCGTGCTGATGAATCTATTTGATGAATCTGAGTCTCTCGATAAGGAACAAGTTGGCGAAATCACTATACAAGGAAGAAATTGGGGGATGATAGTCAGTCCTTTATATTCAAATGCGGATAATATTCGCGGAGCTGTAGCCATCATTCGTGATATGAGTGATGAAAGGCGCATGGATAAACTCAGGACGGACTTCATCGCTAATGTGTCCCATGAGTTGAGAACTCCGATATCGATGCTTCAAGGGTATAGTGAAGCGATTGTAGATGACATAGCAGGCAGTGAAGAAGAAAAAATGGAAATGGCTCAGATAATTTATGATGAATCATTAAGGATGGGACGCTTAGTTAATGACTTATTAGATTTGGCCAGATTGGAATCAGGGAAAATGAACCTTAGTTATGACTTGATTTCTGTTTCCCCTTATTTAAAAAGGATTACAAGTAAGTTTCAAGGACTGGCTAGAGATAAAGGGATAACGATTACGACACATTTACAGGACGAGGGAATCACATGGAATTTTGATCCTGATAGAATTGAGCAGGTCTTGACGAATCTCATTGATAATGCAATTCGACATACGCCTGCAGGCGGGAAAATCGATGTCCTGCAAAAAATGAGTGATCGAAGAGGGTTGATTATAGATGTGACGGATTCAGGTTCAGGGATTCCGGAAGAAGATTTGCCATTCGTCTTCGAAAGATTTTATAAAGCAGATAAGGCACGAACCCGTGGCCGTTCCGGTACAGGATTAGGCCTGGCCATCGTTAAAAATATCATTGATGCACATGAAGGATATATTTCGGTGAACAGCCTACCAGAAAAGGGAACAACATTCAGCTTTATTCTACCTCGAATGATGGAAAATCCTGAGTGAATGTCAGGTAGATTGGCAAAAAATCTTGTTACATGGGAAACGGAGTGGGCAAAGGCAATTGGATTTCAACATTGCCTTTGCCCCTTTTTATTATAAGAAAGATAATAACTTCATACGATTCCTCTTTTGGCAGCTCTCGCCTCCTTATTCATAATGATGAGCATTGCATGTGCATGGATGACTGGGGACCTGTTGTTCATGGCAACCGAAAATTGGCCTTTTCGGAAATCGAAACCATAATGGATGAACAATGCCGGCATGTTGTCAAAACAATTGAAGAAAGGGATGGATAATAGATATTTTCAGTCGTATCTGGATCAAAAACTGATTCAATCATTTTGATGAAGCGTGTCCGTTGATGCAGGTAATGCAAAATAAGGAAGTCTAAGGCCTGTCTGATTAGTTCCCTCTCATTTTTCATGGTTCATGCCCCTTAATAAAAAGGCTCTGTTAAAGCTTATTGTGTAAAAAGAGATGAAAAAATCAGAACTTCCAGTTAGGGGTTCTGATTTTTTATTATGTCTTATTCAACAAAAGCTACCCGTTAGTAAAAATATGGTATTACTTTATGGTTTTATTCTTATAACGGATAGGATGCCGATGATGACAGCAATGATATGCGTCAGTAAAAAAGTGTAAACATTAAAATATATACTATTTGTGTATTGATTAAACCAACCAAAGCGATAAATTTTAGAGTCAGGGTCAGAAGGTGTGCCACCTAACGCAATTATCAACTCACTTGTAT
This sequence comes from Peribacillus sp. NPDC097675, assembly GCF_050277655.1. NCBI lineage: Bacteria > Bacillati > Bacillota > Bacilli > Caryophanales > Bacillaceae > Peribacillus > Peribacillus sp. NPDC097675. The sequence goes on from NZ_JBNNSK010000001.1 coordinate 539,308, forward strand.
AATTGACGATTGGGAGTATCAATAATGTGCAGGAGATTAGGGCTAAGGTTAATATGACTACACTTATTTTTCTTTTCAATTTGTTGTATGATATTTCCCTAGACATTTTATAAGTTAAAAAATAACTCAAAATAAAAATAGGTGAGAAGAGCAACATAATCAAAATACCAAAATTTCCATTGCCTGACCATACATCAGGATTAATCGTAAACATATTTTCTATGAGATAGAAACCAAGAAAAGAAAGCAGAATACTTATGAAACAAAAAAAATATATTTTTTTCAATAAACCACCTCTTTTAAGTTAAACTAAACTCCTTTAGTTGAATAGGCCATCAGTGTTTATATGACAAATTTAGATAACCTAAGCGTATCATAAGTTTTCATATTTTGTATTAAATTCCCTCTAATAATCAATTCTTTCATCGTAACTTCATTTCTTTGATGTTGAATGCTTTATAATACTTGGAACCAAGCAAGGTAATTGTTTAAATATTTGGTGGCAACACCGTTAAAACGTTGCATCCACCCTTTAAGTCTGCGGTGGTAATTATTAACATTTTGAATGTGATAAAGTCCCTTTGTACGAACTTTACCATCGGACTTGAATTGATATATATCCACACCCTTTTCATCGGCATATGTTTTGAATGCACGCCAAGAATCTGTGCATAATACATTTCCATTCGAAAGTTTATGCCCAATAGCTTTGTCTAATTGGTTGGTTTTTCGTTATTCTACCCATTCCTAAAATCTCTGAAAAAGTGGTCCTATCTCGGTCCCTCGCAACCAATAATTATTCATTGCTTATTCCACACTTCTTTGCAGAACCTCCACGCTTACGAGGTTTCCGCCCATCAATTTTCCTTTGTCCTTTTTCTGAGTACAGGAAATAGGTCTCGTCCATTTCAACGATACCTTCAAAGTTTGATATTTCAATTTGTTTTAATGAGGATAGTAGTATGTGTCTCCAATAAAATAGTGTGACGTGAGTTATGTTCCCAACTAAATCAGCAGACTTACGAAGGGAGTAACCTTCTATCATACATTCAACAAATTTAATCCACTGATTAAGATGACGAGTTCGATAAAGCACCGTATTTGTAAGGTCAGTAAATGTTTTTTTACAAGCCTTACAACGATATCGTTGTTTTTTAACTTCTTCGCCATCAACGATTGTTGTGTAATTACCGAAACGTACAATATGTTCCGATTCACAGTCTGGACATTGATAACCATTCTTATTTTTACGTTCAGATATTTCGTGAAGAACCGTTCCGGTCGAACTTGATGCAGTCAATGCATTGATTAAATATTCACATAATCGATGTTTCTCTGCTGGATTTAGTTTTTGAATAGTAGCTTTAAGGATTTCAGTCGCTCTCACAATCATCACCAACTCTAATATAGTTAACTTAATTAGAGAACGTTTGTTCCTGAAATTCAATTTTCAATAACTAACTTTAACAGAGCCAATAAAAAAAGAGGGTGCACCCAATTGAAGGGGTGCACCCTAAAACCTTATAATGAAATACGGGCCATGAAAGTAATTTCTTGAGTTTCCTCTAAGAATTGTTTCATATTATCCTCTAATGGTTTATCAAAGCTTAAAACCATGATGGCTTCTCCGCCGGCTTCTTTTCGACCTACCTGCATAGTCGCAATATTTACTGAATGATCACCAAGGATCTTACCAACGTTACCGATCACTCCTGGTTTATCGGTATGTTGGATATAAAGTAAATTAGCTTCAGGATGGAAATCGATTTTGAAACCGTTCAAATTGACAATCCGGGAACCGTAATTTTCGATGTGAGTTCCACTAATCGTTAGTTCGCGAGTGTCACCTTTGACTTTTAAACTAATCAGGTTTGAATATCCTAGGGAATCGGTAGAAACCTTTTCTCCAATGGTAATGCCTCTTTCTTTGGCAACCAATAGCGCGTTCACCTCATTGACTGAAGCATCGACTCTCGATTTAAAGAAACCTGATATTAGACTTTTAGTTAAGATGGCTGTATCAAAGTCCAAAGAGTCTCCCGCGTAAGTAACGGAAATCTCTTGTATGCCTTCTTTCATGCATTGAGAGGCAATGGAGCCCATTTGTTGGACGAGTTGATAAAAAGGCTGCACCTTTTCAAAGACTTCTTTAGATATGGCTGGAAGGTTAATGGAACTAGATACTGGATTACCTTCAAAGTAGGTTAATACTTCTTGTGCAACTTGGACGGCCACATTTAACTGGGCTTCTTTCGTCGAAGCTCCCAAATGGGGAGTAGCAATGACGTTATCAAGTTCAAGTAGTTTGTTGCCAAGTGGTGGTTCCTCAACGAATACGTCCATCGCAGCTCCAGCTACATGTCCTTCGACAATCATCTCATATAAATCATCTTCATCAAGAATTCCACCGCGAGCACAGTTTAATACGTACACGCCTTTTTTACAGGTAAGAAGTTTATCTTTATTGATTAACCCTCTAGTTTCGTTCGTCAGAGGTGTATGTACAGTGATTATATCTGCTTTTGGAAGTAACTCATCTAAAGGCAAGGGGGTTACAGACATCTTTTTTGCGCGATCAGCAGTTAGGAATGGATCGAAAACGATGACTTCCATGCCAAAAACCTTTGCGCGTTTGGCAAGTTCCCCACCAATACGTCCAAAGCCTATAATACCTAGGGTTTTACCACGAAGTTCAGTTCCCGTATAAGAGGAGCGTTTCCATTCTCCATTTTTTAGGGAAGCATAAGCTTGAGGAATATGACGCATCAAGGAGGCCATCATGGCAAAAGTATGTTCAGCTGTGGAAATAGTATTGCCATCAGGTGCGTTCACCACGACAATGCCTCGTTTAGTGGCAGCTGGGATGTCGATGTTATCGACGCCAACACCTGCACGTGCAATGATTTTTAATTTGGGCATGCGGTTCATTAAATCTTCAGTAACTTTTGTTGCACTTCTTACTAGTATCGCATCAATTTGATCAAGTTCGTTTGCTGCTTCTTCTACGGTCTTTTGAATAAGAAGAATATTGGATGCCTCTGTAAGCGGTCCGAGTCCTTCTGGTTTAATGGCATCTGCTACTAAAATCTGATACACGTGTAAACACCTTCCTAGAAAAAATTCTCTTAAATTTCAGTTAATTTTACAATTGAAGTAGCAAAATTGTCAATTTAACATTATGCTTTGTAAGCGCTTTAAAAAACATAGCCTTGTAATTTATCCGGTAGAATCCGCAATGGCAGGGGCTTTTACACGTTAATTGTCTAAAAGAAAAATTATTTTTGGATGTGCAGAACAATATTGGGAAAATGCCTTTTAGTCTAAAAAGATTGTTAATGTAATTCACTAGGGTAGATTAAACTTAATGTGAGGTAAAAATACTATTCAAAAAAAGAATAATCATATATAATGAAAAATGTAAAAGAAATTTTATAGGTCTATCTTCGGGGCGGGGCGTAATTCCCCACCGGCGGTAATGAAGAAAAATTCTTCTAAGCCCGCGAGCCTTTAGGGGCAGGATTTGGTGAGATTCCAAAGCCGACAGTATAGTCTGGATGGGAGAAGATGGAGGTTCCTGATTGCGTTCAAACAGTTAAATGCTGAACGTTTGTTTGATGAAACCTTTAATTTATCCCTTTAATTCTGTCGGAATTAAAGGGTTTTTTATTGAACATCAACATGATGAAGGATCCCTTACCTCTTTTTCACGGTAGATCAAGAAAAAGAAGGAGAGAGAGCTATGAAATCGAACAATATTAAAAAAATGGTCACCCTTGCAATGTTTGGAAGTCTTTCGTACTTACTTATGCTTTTGAATTTCCCTTTTCCAGGATTTCCACCTTTTCTGAACATCGATTTTAGTGACATACCAGCGCTTATGGCCGCATTGATTTATGGACCGCTGGCAGGGATTTTGGTTGAATTCCTGAAGAATCTGCTGGATATGGTCATGACAGGAACCGAAACGGGGGTACCAGTTGGACATATCTCCAACTTTATAGCGGGAGTATTATTCATCTTGCCAACTTACTATGTATACAAAAATATCAGCTCTAAAAAAGGTATGACGTTTGCTTTGCTAGCCGGGACAGTTTCCATGGCGATAGTTATGAGTGTCCTAAATTATTATGTCTTTTTACCGGCATATACGTTCTTTATGGGATGGGATGCAATGACGGCACCAGAATCCAGGAAATTAGTAACAGCGGCAATACTTCCGTTTAACATAATCAAAGGATTACTTATTACTTCTGTTTTCATGCTATTATTTGTTAAGCTTCAAGCATGGATTAATAAACAAGTTTTATATAAAAGTGCATAATAAAAAGAGGTGGAAAAAATTAGAAATCTGTTTTTTTCACCTCTTTTATGTATAGGTCTAAACTTCAAAGAAAAAAGCCATTCTCAAAATGAGAATGGCTTTTTAACCTATTCGAATTTAAGGGCGTCGCCTTCAAATGATTCATCCGCGACTTTAATAGAATCTGTTGGACAGCCTTCAAATGCATCCATCATGTCATCTATAAGAACATCTGGGATTTCAACGATTCCTTCGTTATCGTCTAACGTAACAAATGCAATTCCTTCATCATCATAATCGTAGATATCTGGTGCTGCCGCTCCACAAGCTCCACAAGCGATACAGGTTTCTTTATCAACAATAGTAAATTTAGCCATGATTAAAACCCCTCCTAAGTTGATATACAACTCATAACCTTTTTTATTATAGATTATTATCTCTTTCTTATTGTAAGACCGAATGCCGAACTTATCAATAGAAAATGTAACGATAATACCGCATTACATGGAATGTCAACAAAAATTATTGGAAGAATTTCATTATAATGAGTACTTATATGATATTTATACACAAATATCGATACGATTTTGACATAAAAAACGGCGGTATTTGAAGATTTTTGTTACAATATAATTGGATAAATGGAACAAGGATGTGAGCTTCATGAACAATTATCTTCAAGCAATCATTTTATATGCGATAGAAAAATTTCAAGGTGAGCGTTCCATCTTCGCTATTTATCATATGCTGCAGGGTAAAAAATCGTCCCAGACAATTCAGGATGCACATTTATTTGGATTAACGAATGTTTTTGGGACTGTCCCTCGTTTTACCCGTGATCAATTGAATCAAAACATAAGATTATTCATTGAAATGAAATTAATCGACTCAACGGGAAAAGACGATGTTTATATGATTAGTGAACAAGGAAGGGGGGCATTGACCGCCTTTTTCATAAAATGCCCACTTCCTTCTTCCATGAATGGGTGGAACTATCAAAGCATCACTCAAGATTTTTGGAGAAGACTTACTTTACTTATTCAAACTATATCCCATATTGTCCACAATGAAAGGTCATTCTATCCGATACAACAAAATCAACAAATACAGGAATTCGTTAAGTTTTTTTTATCTACCAATCGACAAAACCGAGAGTTACTTGCCCAACATCTTTATGATGAGCTTGTAACACTTTTAGAGTTACAAAGTGATTTGAGCCGTGATATTTTTGTTTTGAAAATTACGGGAGTCAATCGGGTGGGACTTACGTTTGAACAAATTGGAAAAAGGAAAGAGATTGATGAGTGGTATGTGCAGTTCGTTTTTCTCGGCTCACTGCATCATATTCTCGCAGAAATATCAACGGAAAGTGATTACCCTCTCTTGGCCTCTCTGATCAATGATTGGAAAAATGGTGGAAATCTTCATATGACACAATCCACCCAAACGACACTGCATTATATTCATGCAGGGAAAACGATACCTGAAATTGCAGAAATCCGTCGTTTAAAAGGGAATACAATAGAGGATCACCTAGTTGAAATCGTCCTATCGGATAAAAGCTTTTCGATACAGGATTATGTTTCAAACGAAGATGAGAACCAAATCATTACGGTCATTAAAGACCTTAAGACAAGAAAGCTGAAGGCTATCAAGGAAGCGGTTGATAATGACCAAATCAGTTTTTTTCAAATTAGGCTTGTACTTGCGAAAATAGGTGATAGAGGATGAATGTGAATTCAGTCTTGAAAGAAAAATTTGGATTTGACAATTTCCGTCCTGGACAGCAAGAAGTGATACAATCATTGCTTGAAGGAAACCACACTTTGGCAATGCTTCCCACGGGATCAGGTAAATCATTATGTTATCAGCTTCCTGCCTACCTCTTCAATAAGACGGTTATCATTGTTTCGCCTTTGTTGTCTTTGATGCAGGACCAGGCAGATCAGCTTAAAATGAGAGGGGAAAAAAGTGTATTGACCCTCAACTCTTTTCTGAACCCGTATCAAAAAAAACAGGCTTTTGAACGTTTGCATACGTATCGGTTTATTTTCTTATCTCCCGAAATGCTCGGGCTAGAAAATGTGATTCAGTCCTTGAAAGCCATCGATATTGGTTTGTTCGTCATTGATGAGGCTCACTGCATTTCCCAGTGGGGATATGATTTTCGTCCGGATTATTTGAATTTGGGAGAAGTGAGACATAAGTTGGATAACCCCTTAACATTAGCATTGACGGCAACCGCAACTAAAGACGTGCGCCAAGACATTATCGGGAAATTGAATATCACTTATGCCAAAGAAATCGTTTCATCCGTGGATCGAGAAAATATCTCCATACTTGTAGAAAATTTAGCGGATTATCAAGAAAAGCTTTTCCGTGTGCTTTCCTTGGTCAGGGAATTTCCAGGAAGCGGGATTATTTATTTTTCTTCGAAAAAAGTAGCTGAATCCGTTGCGGAATTTTTACAGGAAAATGGGGTCAGTAGCGTCAATTATTATCACGGTGGTATGGAACAGGAACAAAGAATGCTTATTCAGCAGCAATTCATCTTAGGACAATTAAAAATTATTTGTGCGACCAGTGCTTTTGGAATGGGAGTCAATAAAGCGGATGTTAGGTTTGTCATTCATTTTCATATGCCATCCACGATGGAATCCTACCTTCAAGAAATAGGTAGAGCGGGGCGTGACCAAAAACAAAGTGTTGCGGTATTATTATACTGTGAAGGGGACGAAGGGCTTCCCTTGCATTTGTTGGAACAACAGCTGCCCACCGATAGCCAAATCGAAGCGGTTTGTTCTTATTTAGATGATTCGAAAAGGTTCGTAGGGGATTTGCCCCTTTCTGAAAAAGAACAGCTTTACCAACGTTTTTCCTTAACTGATATACAATTTCGCTTCTTTGCACAATTTCTGACGAATAACGATCCACTATCGCAGATGACAGAGATGAAAGAGTACTGTCTGACTAGAAGAATGCAGAACCAAGCTAAATTGAATGTGTTTCTAAAGTGGATTCATACGAAGGGGTGTAGGCGTTTAGGTATTTTGCATTATTTTGAGGAAGAGCAGCAAAAAGTGAATCCCATCTGTTGCGATTGCTGTGGGATAGATGTAAAGAATATTCTAGATGTATGGCCTGCAGTAAAGGTACAACAGGTAAATTCATATTCCACATGGAAACAGGAATTAGCTTATCTTTTATTGAGTAAGGACATTAGGAATGAAAAATAAACAGGCCGAATTAATTAAACAGCTTACAGATAAACAGCTACTATATAATTTGTTCTTGACCCAAATGGTTATCTTAGCGATAGCTTTATTTTTAGGTTTCATCTTATTTGAAGATTTGTCTGATTTTCTTAACATATTTAGTTTCAATGACATGAATATTTTGTTAGTGGGCGTACCTGCAGGGATATTAGTAGTTATTTTTGATGTGAGTATGATGAAATTGACTCCAGCTTCCTATCATGATGATGGTGGAGTCAATGAACGAATCTTCAGTAGTTTACCTTATTTTATGATTTTCATTGTTGCCTTAGTGGTAGCGGTTAGTGAGGAATTATTATTTCGTGGGGTTATTCAGTCCCATATTGGACTTCTATGGACGAGCATCATCTTTGCGGCCGTACATTATCGTTATTTATTTAATTGGTTTTTATTTTTGAGTGTCCTAGTTCTTAGTTTTTTTATTGGGTTTCTGTTTGAATGGACTCAAAATGTTTTAGTGACAATAACAGCCCATTTTTTAATAGATTTTATCCTCGGGATATTAATAAGGCGTAAGTATCGAAACGGACAGTAACTGAAGAAGGTGGTGACTTAGATGAGTCGTGTAAAAGAGAGTGAAAAAGATCAGGCAGGAGAACTTCGTACGCGAGTCGATCGTCAAAAGGCGAAGTCATCTCTACCAAAGAGAAGCGAAATTCATCAAAGTAAAAAGAAAAAAAGCAAAGTGAAGATAAAGTTTCCGATGATCAAATTATTATCGCTATTTTTCATTTTGCTTCCCATAGGGTTTTATAGTCTTTATACATATCTTCAAGATAGACCTGAGAAGGATACAAAGAGTAGTGAAGTGGTGAATTTTGGTGATGGAGGGGAAACTATAGAAGAGACCGTGCCGACCACTGCAACGGCAGGAGATGTAAAGGAAAAGAAAGATAAAGACTCTGCTAAGCATAAAGAAGAAAAGTTGGAAGCGGAACAGGCCTCAGAAGAGAAAGCGAAGAAAGAGGCACAAGCTAATGAAAAAGCTAAGGCAAAAGCGAAAAAAGAGGCAGAAGCGAAGAAAGAGGCAGAAGCTAAACAAGAAGCGGAAGCAAAGGCCAAGCAAGAAGCGGAAATGAAAGCCAAAGAGGAAGCAGAAGCAAGGGCCAAACAGGAAGCAGAAGCCAAGGCTAAACGGGAAGCGGAGGCTAAAAAAACTTCTGACAATGCAACTTCCCAATCAGATAGTGACAGCTATAAAGTTGTATATCATACGGTTCAGGGAAATGAAACGCTATTCCGAATTGCCATGAACTACTACAAGTCGCAAGAAGGAATCGCGTTAATTCAGGAATGGAATGGTCTGAATGGCAATGAGATTTCCAAAGGACAAGTGTTAAAGATCCCTTTGAAAAAATAAATGAATGAGCGCTCTGTCTATAAAGTTGACAGAGCGCTTTGCTTTGCAAAGGTTTGGGATTATTTAATAGTAGAAAGGCCGTTCCATTTATCATTTTTTTCTAGACAACCTCATATCATGACTTGAGGGATACGAAAGAGGGGGAAGAAAGAATGGAACCGGCAATCATTTTACTGGATGATAAAACCGACCAGGCAGCAAAACAAATGTTACAGAACGTTGTAGTCCGCAAAAAAAAATTCGAGGCTCTTAAAAAGAAGCACCTTCATAGTTTATGGGCAACAATGATTATTGCTGCTCTTTTTTTAATTTATCTTTATTTATATATAGTTGTTCCGTATTCATATTCCTTTTTCAAAATGTTTAGTATCTTTGTTGACGATTTTAAACATTATCTATTTTTGACTGCAACCGCAGGAATTTATGGTTATATGATGATAGTCAAAAAGAAGATGGATAAAGCAGAAAAGGAATTTCAATTGCTTCGTTGTGAAATCATCAACAAAAGCAAACAATTATGGGAAAAAGAAGATGAATGGAAAAGTCGCCATAAAGTTTTTGACATGATGAAGAAGAATTATGATATTAACTTATTTCATGAAAATAAATAAAATTAGTTAAGAATATTTAATTGTGGGTAATATGGATTTATAATTGAGTGATATTTGCAATCGAAGAGAAAGAGGGTTTAGTGGAAGATGGTTTTGGCATATGGATTGTTAGGGGTGATACTACTTCTGTTTTTTTTGGTTGTTTATATGTGGCGCATGGCTAATCAGAATAGGTTGATTGTTCAAGATTTGTATTTTAACGATTTTCCGGAAGGATTTGGAGAAATACGGATTTTTTTCATATCCGATATACATCGGAGAATCATTTCGGAACAATTAATTAAAGATGTCGGAGGTAAAGTGGATTTAGTGATTATGGGAGGGGACATCCGGGAAAGTGGAGTTCCTTTAGATCGGGTCGAAAAAAATATCTTGAGTTTGAAGGAACTTGGTCCTTTATATTTTGTGTGGGGAAACAATGATTACGAAGGTGACTTTCACGAATTGGATGCGTCTCTCTTGAAGCACGGGGTCAAGATTCTGGATAATACATCCGTTTCGTTTGAGTCGGATGAAGGAGAGCATATCGCCCTCTTAGGTATAGATGATATATCTGTTGAAAGGGACAGGCTAGACCTTGCCCTATCGGATTGTGGGAATGAGAACTTCCGGATATTGATCAGTCATAACCCGCTTGTGAAAAATCAAATAAAGTCAGAACATCATATTAATCTCGTTCTATCGGGTCATACACATGGGGGACAGATTCGTATATTTGGATTTGGTCCATATTGTTTGGGTGGCATCACCACAGAAGGGGAATGTATGTACATAACGAGTAACGGATATGGGACAAGTACGGTGCCTTTGAGACTTGAAGCGAAGCCGGAAACCCATTTGTTTACAATAAAAAAAGGGAAAAGAACAGGATACGGCGACGCATTAGAGAAGGTTTATTAGGCTGATATCTTAAATGAGCATATTTGAATTTTACAGAGTGGAGATAATCCACTATAATTTCAACAAATGATGTTCTGTTATTGGAGGCCTTGTAAAATTATGCAAGAAGGTAAATATAATATAAAGGCGGTTTCTAAACTGCTGGGTATCCAGCCTGGTACTTTAAGGGCATGGGAAAGGCGATATCAATTCATTGAACCCATCAGGAATGATTCAGGTCATAGATTGTATACGGAAAAGCATCTCAAAATCTTAAAATGGCTAATCAATAAAACGGATCAAGGGTTTACGATCAGTCAAGCTGTATCACTGCTTGAGAGCTCTGAAAAGATAGAGGGAGAAGCAGTTGAAACAAAGCAAAATAACGACCAAACGGTTAAATTGACGAATGAGTTGCTTGATGCGCTCTTAGATTTTGATGAAAATAAGGCACAAACGATTATTAGTCAGGCTTTCAGTATGTATACGATTGAACATACGGTAGTTGAGATACTAGGAGGCATCCTTGTCCAAATCGGTAATAAATGGGAGAATGGGGAAATTACGTCGGCTCATGAACATTTTGCTTCTTCTATCCTCAAGGCTAGAATCAGCTCCATCATGCATACCATTCCGACAAGCGGATTGTTACCAAAAGCATTAACGGTGTGTGCACCAGGGGAAAAGCATGAATTCGGCTTGTTGATTTTTACAATCTTCCTAAAAAGAAAAGGATACGAAACGATTTATTTAGGAGAATCGATTGCAGACGATGATCTCTTTATCGTATTGAATATAATCAAACCAGCTTTTCTCTTCATGTCTTGCTCGCTTTCTGAAAATCTCCCTGGTACTTTAGAGTTGATAGATGAGCTTTGGCGAGAGTTCCCTGACCTGAAGGTTGGTCTTGGGGGAGAAGCGCTTAATCATATGTCAGAGGATAACCGAACAAAGTTCAATCATGTCTTAATCGGCGGCATCCAATCTGATTGGACTAAATGGTTGAAGTCTTGATTTTTCTTAAAAATAATGGATATGCACCTTGAGACCAAGTCTTCATATGATGTATGAAGATGGAAACCAGGGGGCATTTTTTTATGAAGTTGGAGCGATTAACGAATAATAAAATCAAGATATTCCTGACCCTTGATGATTTAATTGATAGAGGCATTACAAAAGAAGATATCTTAGGGAACTCCTTGAAAGTGCACAAATTGTTTCAAGATATGGTCGAGGAAGCATGTGAAGAACTCAGTTTTAAAATGAGTGGTTCTATTGCCATTGAGATTTTTTCTTTGCCTGCTCAGGGGTTGATCATCATCGTAACGAAAGATGAAGAAGAATTATTTAATGAAGAAGAATTCCTTGATTTACAGGTTAAAATCGATGAATCGCCCCATATCCTTTATGTTTTTCATGATTTTGAAGATGTAATCCAATTGTGTCACCGTTTGACTTTTCAAGGCATGTTAAATAGCTCTCTTTATTTTTATGAGGGTAAATATTATTTGTTGATTGAAGACGTGAAGGACGCTACTTATGAAACGGTTATCTCCTTAGCGGCTGAGTATGGTCATGCTTCGACGCTGACAATATACCGCATTAATGAATATGGAACCCGTTTAATCGCAAAGGAAGCTATACATGCTGTAAGTACACATTTCATTTAATCTTAAAGGGGAGACGAGGCAGACACTTCTAATATAGCTAAACCCAGTTTGCCTGAAGAACCTCATCGCTTTCGGTTTTAGTCTTAGAGGTTAGGGGAATAAAAAGTAAAACGGAATGATAGCGTTTTCATTTTTTGAATATTTCTAAATTTAAAATTCACATTTTTACTCTTTGCTTTAATATTGCGAAGGTGTATACTAGCACTGAAGAGCACTAATCGCAAATTATAATATATGGACGAGATTATATAGGGGGTACTATAATGGAATCGGCAAAAGGGAATAGCCACGTGAACGAGGAAGAAAAACATGATGTGCTAAAGTCTACGCAGACTGTAATACATAAAGCACTAGATAAACTGGGGTATCCTGAAGAAGTGTTTGAACTGTTAAAAGAGCCTTTACGACTATTAACAGTAAAAATGCCAATTCGTATGGATGATGGGTCTGTTAAAATATTCACAGGGTATAGGGCACAGCATAACGACTCTGTTGGTCCAACAAAAGGTGGCATTCGTTTTCATCCAGATGTGACAGAACGTGAAGTGAAAGCGTTATCCATCTGGATGAGTTTGAAATGCGGGATCGTTGATCTTCCTTATGGCGGAGGTAAGGGCGGAATAGTTTGTGATCCTCGTAATATGTCCTTCCGGGAGTTGGAAAGACTTAGCCGAGGCTATGTCCGTGCAATCAGCCAAATTGTGGGGCCTACTAAGGATATTCCTGCACCCGATGTATTTACTAATTCACAAATCATGGCGTGGATGATGGATGAATATAGCCGTATAGATGAATACAATTCGCCTGGTTTCATTACTGGTAAACCCCTTGTGCTAGGTGGTTCTCATGGACGTGAATCTGCGACTGCTAAAGGTGTGACTATTTGTATTAATGAAGCTGCTAAGAAACGCGGGATTGATATCAAAGGGGCACGCGTTATCATTCAAGGTTTTGGGAACGCAGGTAGCTTCTTAGCGAAGTTCATGCATGATGCCGGTGCCAAAGTAATCGGGATATCTGACGCTTATGGTGCGCTACACGATCCGGATGGTTTGGATATCGATTATCTGCTAGACCGTAGAGATAGTTTTGGAACTGTTACTAAATTATTTAAAACGACGATAACCAATCAAGAACTTCTTGAATTGGATTGCGATATTTTAGTTCCAGCTGCCATTGAAAATCAAATAACGGAAGATAATGCTGCGAACATTAAAGCTTCTATCGTGGTGGAAGCAGCCAACGGACCTACAACAATAGAAGCAACACAAATCTTAACAGATCGTGGCATTTTGTTGGTTCCTGATGTTTTGGCTTCGGCTGGTGGCGTTACTGTATCATACTTCGAGTGGGTTCAAAACAATCAAGGGTATTACTGGTCCGAAGAAGAAGTTGACGAAAAACTTGAAAAAATACTAGTCAAGTCATTCAATAATATATATGATCTTTCTCAATCCAGACGAGTTGATATGCGATTAGCAGCTTATATGGTCGGAGTTAGGAAAATGGCGGAAGCATCCCGCTTCCGTGGATGGATTTAATACTTATATAATGTATGCTTAATTTGTAAATGCTATTGGATACAAGCATTATCATTGAAAAGATTTGTAAAAAATCCTATCATTTAATGATAGGATTTTTTACGTAGAATGATTTACTTTATATTATGGACAGAAAGGCAGTGGCATGAAAAATGAATAATGAAGAAGTTATTATTATCGGAGGGGGTCCATGTGGACTGGCAGCTGCTATAGCACTAAAAGAAGTGGGAATTGGTGCCCTTGTTATAGAAAAAGGCAATGTTGTCGATTCCATTTATCGATATCCCACACATCAGACCTTTTTTAGTTCCAGTGAAAAGTTGGAAATAGGTGATACGGCATTCATTATTGAGAACCGAAAACCTGTCCGTAATCAGGCACTGGCATATTACAGGGAAGTTGTCAGAAGAAAAGATTTGCGAGTACATAAGTTCGAGAAAGTTGAAAATGTTGAAAAACAGGAGGATGGACGCTTTCTTGTGAAAACATCTAAAGGGAATTATACAGCGTTGCGTGTAATTGTCGCTACAGGTTATTATGATCATCCTAATTATATGTGCATTCCAGGTGAAGAGCTCCCTAAGGTGCTTCATTATTTCAAGGAGGGACATCCTTACTTTAACTGTGATGTTACAGTTATTGGAGGCAAGAATTCAAGTGTGGATGCAGCATTGGAATTGGTGAAGTCCGGGGCAAGGGTAACAGTACTTTATAGAGGATCCGAGTTTTCAACAAGCATTAAACCATGGATTCTCCCTGAGTTCGAGTCATTGGTCCGCAATGGGACAGTTGTGATGGAATTCAACGCCACTGTAGATGAAATCACTGAAGATAGTGTGATATATCATGTTGGTGACGTGCAAAAGGTAATTAAAAACGATTTTGTTTTTGCCATGACGGGTTACCATCCCGATCATTCATTTTTAGCAGCCATGGGCATTTCGATTGATCAGGAAACAGGAAGACCTACTTATGATGAAAAGACGATGGAGACAAATGTTGAAGGCCTATATATCGCGGGTGTCCTGGCAGCAGGGAATAATGCCAACGAAATATTTATCGAAAACGGCAGATTCCATGGTGAACTCATTGCCCATCATTTAGCTTCAAATGAAAAGTAAATAAAGGAGCTGAATATGAAATGCGGAAAATATCTCTAATTACGACTGGTGGAACGATTGCAAGTAAAGAAACCACGGATGGCATGTTGTCATCAGGAGCTTTAAGTGGAAAAGAGTTGGCATCTCTTTGCGAGCTGCCAAAGGAAATTGACGTTAAACTTGTAGATCTTTTTCAAATACCGAGCATGTCCATGGATTTTGATAGAATGGATGAACTAAAACTGGCCGTCCAAAAAGAATTGAAAGATCCGGATGTTGCTGGAATAGTTGTAACCCATGGTACAGATACACTGGAAGAAACGGCTTTTTTTCTTGATCTCACCACCAATGATCAACGTCCGATTGTAGTAACTGGTTCGCAACGCTCTCCACAAGAGGTTGGAACGGATGTGTATTCCAATTTAAGGAATTCCATTTTGACAGCTGCAAGTACCCTTCTTGAGAATGTAGGTGTAGTTGTTGTTTTTAACGAAAGAATATATTCAGCTAAGTATGTAAAAAAAGTGCATGCTTCCAATTTACAAGGATTTGAATCCTATGGGTACGGATATTTAGGAATCATTGACAACGAAGTCGTCAGCCTATATCAGAAACCAATATACCGGGAGAGTTTTGATATACAAGGTACGATTCCGAGAGTTGATATCATCAAGTGCCATACAGGAGCTGATGGTATCTATATTGAAGCCTCTGTTAACAATGGGGCTAAAGGAATAATACTCGAGGGCGTTGGCAGGGGTCAGGTAACACCCCGAATGGTGCCGGCCATTCAAGACGCAATCGATAACGGGATTGCTATCGTCATGACAACAGCTGCGGAAGAGGGAAAGGTATACCCCGCCTATGACTATGTCGGGAGTGCTGCGGACTTAAAACAAAGAGGCGTGATTTTAGGCGCGGATTATGACAGTAAAAAAGCACGCATAAAGTTAGCTGTCATACTGGCAAGTGAAGCGATGTTAGAAGAGGCCCATTTTAAATACTGACAAGTAAAAAAATAGGAAGACTTTCATTACAGGATTTAATTTTTTTGGTTTCCGTGGTACGATTAAGGAAAAGAAATGAGGTCAGCTCATGCTGGTCATTTTGTCAGCGGCTATTGCACCAGGGTTGGCGTTGCTTAGCTATTTTTACTTGAAGGATCAATATGATACCGAGCCTATTACTGTGGTCATCAAAACTTTTTTATTCGGTGTCTTCCTTGTTCTCCCAATTATGTTTATACAATATGTGCTCGAAACGGAACACATTTTAGATACGGATTTTGCCAACGCATTTTTATGGGCTGCTTTGCTTGAAGAATTCTTTAAGTGGTTCATTCTTATCTATGTCATCTACCAGCATATTGCCTTCGATGAGCCATATGATGGGATTGTATATGGAGCAGGTGTTTCTTTAGGTTTCGCCACAATGGAAAATACGTTATATTTGCTTGCCAATGGTGTAGAACATGCTTTTAGTAGAGCAATTCTACCAGTATCGAGCCATGCCTTGTTTGGAGTAATCATGGGGTATTATTTAGGTAAAGCTAAATTTTCTTCTAAAAATAACAGATTCTATTTACTCCTGGCTCTTGTCGTTCCCATTATGTTGCATGGAATTTATGATTATATCTTGATCTCTCGAAAATTTTGGATGCATTTAATTATGCCATTCATGATATACCTTTGGTGGCTGGGAATGAAAAAGGTAAAAAAGGCTCGATTACTATCTAAGTCTCATGCGGAAAAACTTTCTCAAAATCATTATCTTAGTAAATAATATTATATCTGATTCGGAGTGTTGGCATATATTGCCCACTCCGTTTTTTTATTGCCATAGAATAAAACTACCACTTAAGAAGAAAATAGAATAACGCTAATTTAAATGAAGAGGAGTGTTTTGATGAAAGGGATTTCGTCAACATGGAAATGGTTCCTGCTGTTTTCATGCATTACGATTTGTTTCGGAATTTTCCCGGAAACAAGAACAGATGCCTTTTCGAGTCAAGTAATTCAAAGGGGCGCAAGCGGCGATGATGTAATAGAATTACAGGCACGCTTACAGAACATCGGGTATTATCAAGGGAAAATTGATGGGGCTTATGGGTGGGGTACTTATTGGGCACTTCGAAATTTCCAGAGTGATTTCGGTCTGCCCATCGATGGATTGGCAGGAGAAACGACAAAAAAGAAGCTTGTAAATGCTTCTAATTTCAACAAGGAATTTGTTCATGACCAGATTAATAAAGGAAATGAGTTTACCTACTATGGGGGAGTTGACATTGATAAGCAAGTTAAAGTTAAAGATAGTGCCCCAAAAGGTAATACAAATAATTCAGCATCGGAGAACTCTTCGTCAAGTGCAGCTACTTCTGCCAATCTTCCAGGAGGATATTCACAGAATGATATCCAACTAATGGCGAATGCGGTATATGGAGAATCACGAGGTGAACCTTATACCGGGCAGGTTGCAGTTGCAGCGGTCATTTTGAATAGAGTAGAAAGTGCGTCATTTCCCAATACCATTTCAGGGGTGATTTTTGAGCCCCGTGCATTCACGGCAGTGGCTGATGGGCAAATTTGGCTAACCCCAAATGAAACGGCGAAAGAAGCCGTACTGGATGCCATTAACGGTTGGGACCCAAGCGGTAATGCGGAATATTATTTTAATCCCGATACAGCAACAAGTAAGTGGATATGGTCTAGGCCACAAATAAAAAAAATCGGAAAACACATTTTCTGTAAGTAAAGAGGTGAAGAAAAATGGTTAGGAATATAGTAATTGTCCTACTTGTTATAGTCGTTGGCGGGACTGCATTTTGGGGGTACCAGGAACATAAAGAAAAGAATGCCGTACTTATCAATGCTGAAAACACATATCAGCGGGCCTTTCATGATTTAAGCTATCAAGTGGACCTATTGCATGACAAAATCGGGAGTACACTCGCGATGAATTCACAACATTCTTTGAGTCCTGCCCTGACCGATGTTTGGCGGATCACTTCCGAGGCGCAAAGTGATGTCGGTCAACTACCGTTGACATTGCTTCCTTTTAATAAAACGGAAGAGTTTTTATCGAAAATTGCAGATTTCAGTTATCAAACGGCAGTTCGTGATTTAGAAAAAGAGCCTTTAAATGATAAAGAATATTCGAAACTGAATTCTTTATATACTCAAGCGGGAGACATACAAGGTGAACTGAGAAAGGTACAATATCTTGTACTGAAGAATAATTTACGATGGATGGATGTCGAGTTAGCTCTAGCGACTGGTAAAGAGAATCAAGATAACACTATCATCGATGGGTTTAAAACGGTTGAGAAAAAAGTTGCAGGGTACGGCGAAACAAATGAGATGAATCCAACTTTTACTTCTGCAGAGCAGAAAGATGAAACCTATCAGAATTTAAAGGGAAAAGTACTAACAAAAAAAGAGGCTGCTTCAGCTGCACAAGATTATGCGAATATCAAAAATGGCAACTTGAAAGTAAATGTTGAGGAAAATGGAAAAGGCTCCGATTATGGATTTTATAGCGTAAGCTTACTAGATAAGAATACGGATACCGAAGTGAATATGGACATGACAAAAAAAGGTGGATATCCAATCTGGTATATCAATAACCGTGATGTGAAGAAAACGAATATCGATTTAAATCAAGCTAATAATAAAGCATCGGAATTTCTTAAGAAGCATGATTTCAAATCGCTTGAACTATTCGAAAGTGCCCAATACGGTCATATTGGACTTTTTAATTTTGTAGGGTCAGTCAATGGGGTAAGAATATATCCTGATTCGGTAAAGGTAAAAGTTGCATTGGACGATGGATCAATCATCGGATTTTCGGCAGATGAATTTTTAAAAGCTAATAAGATAAGGGAAATTGAAAACGCAAAAATTACTGAAAAAGACGCTAGAGAAAAAATTAATTCAAATGTAAAAATCATGGAACAGGGCAAAGCACTAATTCTCAATGATCTTGGTGAAGAGGTACTTTGTTACGAGTTTCTTGGAACGATCAAGGACGACACATACAGAATATTCATTAATGCTGACGATGGCAGAGAAGAAAAAGTGGAAAAATTGAAAAATGCAGAACCAGTATATGAAAAGTTAATCTGAGGATTTTTAAAAAAATGGAATTAATAATATGGAAAAGTACCTAGGTGCTTTTCCTTTTTTTAATTCCATGACATAATAAAATAGGATTTTTATGGATTATGAGGGATGTGAAGAACAATGTTTAAAATTGGTGATATCTTAATGCTAGAACAAAAATATTCTTCTCAAAAAGAAAAGTTTAAATGTATGGTCGTTGAAATAGAACCTGACTCTGGTTATTTTTATATAGATTATCCCATAAGTATTGAGACAGGGAAAATCGTATTTCTTGTGGATGGAACCCAACTGAGTATTTCCTTCTCAGATGAGGAACAAGCCGTATATGTCTTTGATTCTGAAGTGTTAGGAAAAGTAAAAGGGCAGATACCGATGATTCAATTATTGTTACCTAATGAAGAAACGTTTGTGAAAATACAACGGAGAAAGTATGTCCGTCTTGATGTAACCTTAGATACCGCATTGCATCCGGTGAATAATGAGTTTCTTCCTTTTCGGGCGTTGACTGAGGACATCAGTGCAGGTGGAGCTTCTATAAGGCTTTTAAAAGGGGTGGATATCAATTCTTCCTCTCAATTATACCTATGGATGGCCCTTACCTTAAAGTCAGGGGAGATTCAATATTTACGCTTAAGAAGTAAAGTGATCAGGGTAACCGAGGAGAATCAGGGTAATAGGTTGCTACACATTCAATTTATAGACCCGCCAAGAAATGATGTTCAAACATTGATGAGGTTTATCTTTGAAAAGCAGGTGGATATGAAGAAAAAAGGACTGTATTATAAATGAAGTGAATGAGAAGACAGAATTCTTTCCATACTGATTGTATGACAATGTGAGGAAAGGGAAAGTTATGAAAACATTCGAAAGGCTGTTAATCAAAGTGATTATGATCCAACTAATCTGTTTACTCTTTTTTCAACTTCTCTTAAGTAGGGAAGATCGTATCTTTGAACTGACAAAGCTCTCGAAGTATGAGGGAGTTAACACCAATAACTATACAAAGATTATCGAGACCTTTAATGGTACGAAAAAATAAAAGCGTAGGATTCTCGTGTTTATTTCTGAATATTTCATTAAGAAGTAAAAAATATTGATGGATATCATAGGCTTTCTTTTACTGATGTGATTTTCACTTCGCTCACCCTTTTATTAATCTTTTCTTGCTAATTGTGATAAAATGAAAGGGCAGTAAACTATCATCATGATCGTAGGATTCTTGGGAGGATTTATGAATAAAAAATTATCAGTTGCAATCGATGGGCCAGCCGCTGCTGGAAAAAGTACGGTTGCCAAAATTGTTGCAGAAAAGTTTAATTACATATATGTAGATACAGGTGCAATGTACCGTGCACTAACTTATAAAGCGTTGAATCACGGGGTTCCCCTGAATGATGAGAACGCTTTATTCAATATCCTGATCCATACCGATATCGCTTTAAAACCAAGTGAGACGGGACAAATGGTGTTTGTGGATAATGAAGATGTTACTACTCAAATTAGGAACAATGAAGTAACTAAGTCTGTCTCAGAAGTAGCAAAGCACCGAAGCATTCGCGAAGAGATGGTGAAAAGGCAACAAATGTTTGGAGAAAATGGCGGAGTTGTCATGGATGGCAGAGATATAGGTACCCATGTGCTGCCAAATGCTGAAGTTAAGGTATTCCTCATTGCTTCTGTGGATGAAAGAGCTCACCGAAGACATCAGGAAAATATTCTAAAAGGTTTTCCTTCTGACATTGAAGTATTAAAAGAGGAAATTGCTACGAGGGACAAGCTCGATTCCGAGAGAGAAGTTTCCCCTTTGAAAAAGGCAAAGGATGCTGTAGAGATTGATACGACTTCATTATCAATCCAAGAAGTAGCAGAGAGCATCATGTCATTGATAGAAGAAAGGAAAAGATGACCTTGGATTTTTATACTTTTGGCAAAAACGTCGTAAAAGGCGTTTTAACACCCGCTTACAGGGTTAAAACGTTAGGGAAGGAAAATATACCAAAAGAGGGAGGCGTTCTGATTTGTGCCAATCACATTGATAATTTGGATCCGCCCGTCGTTGGAATGACGTCTCCTAGGGACATTCACTTCATGGCGAAGGAAGAATTGTTTCATGCCCCCCTATTAAAGGGTATATTACCTAGGGTAAACGCTTTTCCCGTAAAGCGGGGCAACAGCGACCGGGAATCACTTAGAAAAGGTCTGAAACTTTTAAAAGAAGGCAAAGTGCTTGGGCTATTTCCCGAAGGTACAAGAAGTAAAACAGGTGAATTGCAAGAAGGATTAGCTGGAGCCGGTTTTTTTGCATTGCGATCTGAAGCTGCAATCGTTCCTTGTGCAATAATAGGACCATATAGATTTTTACGCCCTTTAAAGGTCGTTTATGGACCACCTATTGATTTTAAAGAATATCGAGAGAATAGGATTTCAGCTGATGAAGCTACCAAGATAGTGATGCACCACATCGGAAAATTGATTTCTGAGCATAAATAATCCTTTACGCTTGACAATTCACTGAATTTGTTAGAATTTATAAAATAGGGGTAATATTCCTTTAAAGGAATAAAAAAGGGAATTGTACCTTGCTACTCTAAAAAGAGGCTGTTTTATCTTTATAGAAAGTGTTTTTTTAAATCACTTTAAATAAAATATGTGGCCGATGAATTTGCAGATCAGTCATGGGTTAAGGAGGAGTTAGTAATGACAGAAGAGATGAATCAAGTAGAAGTGAACAACTATAATGTTGGGGATCATGTAAAAGCATCCGTTTCAAAGGTAGAAGAAAAACAGGTTATTGTCGATGTGGAAAACAGCAAGTCCGATGGGATCATTCCTATCAGCGAGTTGTCTAGCCTTCATGTCGAAAAAGCGTCTGATGCCGTCTCAGAGGGAGACATCTTAGAACTTGAAGTTATCAAAGTTGAGGAAGAAGCTCTTATTCTATCAAAACGTAAAATTGATGCACTTAAAGCTTGGGATGACCTAGAAGAAAAATTTGAAAGTGGAGTCGTTTTTGAAGCAGAAATAAAAGATGTTGTCAAAGGCGGACTTGTTGTAGATCTAGGCGTACGTGGTTTTGTTCCCGCTTCTCTAGTAGAAGACTATTTTGTTGAAGACTTTTCTGATTACAAAAACCGAACTTTAACATTCAAGATTGTAGAGCTTGAGAAAGATAAGAACCGTTTGATTCTTTCACATCGAGCGGTCGTCCAGGAACAAAAGGAAAAACAGAAAGCAAGTGTTCTTGATACGATAGAAAGTGGCCAAGTGATTGAAGGGACAGTTCAAAGACTAACCGATTTTGGAGCTTTCGTTGATATTGGTGGTGTGGACGGACTTGTTCACATTTCGCAACTTTCTCACCAACATGTCGATAAAGCATCTGACGTCGTTACGGAAGGCGATAAAGTACAGGTGAAAGTTCTTTCTATTGATCGCGATAATGAGAGGATTTCACTGTCCATAAAGGATACGTTACCCGGTCCTTGGGTGGATGTCGCTGATAAAGCAGCAAAGGGATCTATACAAGAGGGCATCGTTAAACGCCTCGTTTCCTTTGGAGCCTTTGTCGAGATATTCCCGGGAGTGGAAGGTCTGGTCCATATCTCACAGATATCTCACAAACATATAGCAACGCCGCAAGAAGTCCTACAAGAGGGCCAGTCGGTTAAAGTGAAGATTCTGGATGTCAATGAAGCGGAACAACGGTTGTCATTAAGCATAAAAGAACTAGAAGACCCACAATCAGATTACTCGTCCGATTATGAAGTTCCTGCGGAAACGAAAGGTTTTCAGCTGGGAGAAATGATTGGTGATCAATTAAAAAAACTAAAATAAGATGATAATTGGAGAGAGCCTTGCAGAGAGCACAACGAAAATTAGAACATATAAACATTGCATTGAAAACAGGTCAGCAGCGTAAATCCGGGTTAGAAGATGTTTCGTTTGTTCACCAAAGCTTACCAGAGATTTCATTGGATAATGTGGATCTTACAACGGAAATTGGCGGACTTACACTAAGTTCGCCAATTTTTATAAATGCGATGACCGGTGGTGGCGGAGTTGAAACTGAAAAACTAAATAGGGAACTGGCTATTGCTGCAAGGGAAACTGGAATGGCAATGGCTGTTGGTTCACAAATGGGAGCTATTAAAGATCCTAGTCAGATAGCTTCATATAAAGTGGCAAGACAGGAAAACCCCAATGGAATCTTAATTGGAAACCTTGGTGGTGAAGCTACTGTTGAACAGGTAAAGCGGGCAAGCGATATGATTGAGGCTAATGCCTTTCAAATTCATGTCAATGTCATTCAAGAGTTGACGATGCCTGAAGGAGATAGAAACTTTGCAGGTATACTGTCTAGGATAGAAGAAATTAATAAAAGCTTAGCTGTTCCGCTTATAGTAAAGGAAGTAGGCTTTGGAATGAGCAAGGAAGCCGTAGAACAATTGCGTTCTGTCGGTGTTTCGATCATTGATGTGGGTGGATACGGAGGGACGAATTTCGCTCGGATTGAAAATGAAAGACGCTCTCAAATACTCGATTACTTCAACGATTGGGGTATTCCAACAGCTGGATCCATAATAGAGGCAGTCAATGTTTCTTCCGAGTTGTCCATTATTGGTTCTGGAGGTATTCAAAATCCTTTGGAAATGGCAAAGAGTCTAGCTCTAGGAGCGAAAGGGATAGGGGTAGCCGGTCATTTTTTAAAGTTGCATAAAGAAAGAGGCTTGGATGAGTTAATTAAAGAAGTAAATTACATACATGAAGATTTAAAATTCATTATGACGGCACTTGGCGCCATCAATCTGCCCCAGCTTAGAAAGACCAAGATGGTCATTGCCGGCGATACCTTTCACTGGCTAACTCAAAGAGGCATAGATTGTTCTGTCTATGCCAGATAAATGAAAGAAGCACCTACTATCTTAATAAATAGAGGTGCTTCTTTTTGTTCTTAAGTACGGTTCCTTTTTCTAGCCTCTTCAGGACTTTCTAATTTCGTTGCACCTTTGTGTTCCAGAGACTGGTCTCGATCTGATTCCACACGTTTACTTTCTCTCAATTTCTTTTCTTGACGGTCTTTTCCCAATGGATTCCACCTCCTTTACTTTTCGTGAATGAATTGCATTTTTGACACATGTCAAAAAAACATGTTTATTCCTAACGTAAATAACCCATAATGTTTCTTAAAAAGGGGGGAACTGTTATGGATGGGGTATTCTTTTATTGGGTTTCATGGTTAGTGTGGATTAGCATCATGTTTTTTATTCCCAATACCGTTGCCTATCGCTTTGATTATCTTTTTCACCTGTTAGCCACGATGGTCCTTGTTGGTTATACCCTTGAGATATCCCCTTTAACTATACATTTAAGCGGTATCTATCTTTTCTTCATCCTTTGTATCTATATGCGAAAACTATCCCTCATGAAGACGATAGAGGTTGTCATAGGTAGCTTGATAATAGCTCTTGCCTACGCAAGTTTTCAGTTATTCTCTTTACTTGATCCGATTTGGCTTATCTTGAAGGCACCCTATCTTCTTTGTATCCTCCTGAATTATGTAATACTCATGCTTTTTAAAGACTGGAAACGAAGAATGTCTGTCCTGTTAATAGGTATGATCCTTGGAGATATTGTGTATACTTCCCTCCTTCAATTTCATTCATTTAATTATGTGGCCCTTTCCTATGCATGGCATGATCAGGCAGTCTTGGTCCTAGCTGCAAACGCGCTATGGAGAGCGCTCGAGCTATTAAGCGGATATTTTTTATCACAGACAAGATTTTTGTCGAAGGAGAGAAAGGAGCACTACACTCAATAGATAAGTCTGCTTTTTTTTTATGCAAAATCCTTTAATGCTTTAGTATTATTAGGGGAATATTGTAAGATAGAGGCTTTTATGCATACAAACATTGTTGATTAGTGAGAAATTTGTTACTATAGGATAGTTAGAGGTTTGTAGATAAATCGTAAAGTGCTCTAATTAAATGGAAGCTGAATGCCGTAGGCTTTTTGGCTGTCTTCATTTTAATTATGTTTAGCAAGTGGTTGATAAGGTTTATGTCACCTTAGGGACAAGGGAGTAAGCAGACATATGCCTTTCAATGCATGATACGTATAACTTGCCAACAGTATAAAATTTTTGTACTGTGGAAGTTTTCTTTATATGATGATGAATACAGCCTTTTCCTTAAAAGGAAATAATGAAAATCACAGTGCAGATGAAATTTGAAG
Organism: Peribacillus sp. NPDC097675; assembly: GCF_050277655.1. Classification (NCBI taxonomy): domain Bacteria; kingdom Bacillati; phylum Bacillota; class Bacilli; order Caryophanales; family Bacillaceae; genus Peribacillus; species Peribacillus sp. NPDC097675. The sequence continues at coordinate 564,393 of NZ_JBNNSK010000001.1, forward strand.
AGAATGCACCCAAGAGTTTCGTGACTTTGACAGAGATATAGTAGCAGAAAGGGTGAATAGCAATGCCAAAACCGGTAATTGCGATCGTTGGTCGGCCAAATGTTGGTAAATCAACAATCTTTAATAGAATAGTGGGAGAACGTGTTTCAATCGTTGAGGACGTTCCAGGAGTAACAAGAGACAGAATTTATAGTTCAGGTGAATGGTTAACGCATGACTTTAACATCATAGATACAGGTGGAATCGATATTGGTGACGAGCCATTCCTGGAACAAATCCGTTCTCAGGCTGAGATCGCCATTGATGAAGCAGATGTTATTATCTTTATGACGAATGGACGCGAAGGCGTAACTCCAGCTGATGAAGAGGTAGCTAAGATTCTCTATAGGTCCAAAAAGCCCGTCGTACTGGCTGTCAATAAAGTTGATAATCCGGAAATGAGAGATCAGATTTATGATTTCTATGCGTTAGGTTTTGGGGAACCATTCCCAATTTCAGGTTCGCATGGATTGGGGCTAGGTGACCTCTTAGATGAAGCCGCAAAACATTTCCCTAACTATGGTGGACAGGACTATGCGGACGATGTAATTAAATTCAGTTTGATCGGTCGCCCGAATGTCGGTAAATCATCGCTGGTTAATGCCTTATTAGGTGAAGAGCGTGTCATCGTAAGTGATATCGAAGGAACGACCCGTGACGCAATTGACTCACCGTATAAATATAATGGCAAGGAATATGTGATCATTGATACGGCAGGAATGCGAAAAAAAGGGAAAGTGTATGAAAGTACAGAAAAATATAGCGTACTTCGTGCTTTAAGGGCTATAGAACGATCAGATGTTGTTCTAGTTGTCCTCAATGCAGAGGAAGGTATCCGTGAACAGGATAAAAAAATTGCTGGATATGCACATGAAGCTGGCAGAGCAGTAATCATCGTAGTCAATAAGTGGGATGCCATCGAGAAAGATGAAAAGACCATGAAGGATTTCGAAGAGAAGATTCGTGCTCATTTCCAATTTTTGGATTATGCACCAATCATTTATTTATCAGCGTTAACTAAAAAACGTACACATACTTTGTTGCCGGTCATTGATCGGGCTAGTGAAAACCATGCTATTCGTGTTCAAACAAATATATTGAATGAAGTGGTTATGGATGCAGTAGCTATGAATCCAACACCAACTCATAATGGTAACCGTTTGAAAATTTACTATACGACTCAGGTAGCAATCAAGCCACCTACTTTCGTTGTATTCGTTAATGATCCAGAGTTAATGCATTTCTCATATGAGAGATTTTTAGAAAATCGTATTCGGGATGCTTTTGGATTCGAAGGAACACCGATACGTATTTTTGGACGCCAAAGAAAATAGAAAGGCGGTATGTACAATGGTGAAAGTAAAGGAAAGTATCGCAGTTATTGGTGCAGGGAGCTGGGGAACCGCTTTAGCCATGGTTTTAGCTGATAACCATCATGATGTAAGATTATGGGGGCATAATGAGAAGCAGATTGATGAGATAAATCTAGAACATACTAATAATAAATATTTGCCAGGGATTGAGTTGCCTAAAGGGATTAAAGGATATTCCTCCATGGAAGAGGCTTTAATTGGCATTGAAACGATCATTTTGGCTGTTCCGACGAAAGCTTATCGGGAAGTCCTTGGCAAAATTGAAGCGGTTCATGAAAATCCTCTTACGATTGTACATGTGAGTAAAGGGATTGAACCAGATTCCCTTCTACGCATATCTGAGATGATAGAGGAAGTTTCTTCGCCAGAATGGCTTAAAGATATAGTCGTACTTTCAGGACCAAGCCATGCCGAAGAGGTCAGTAAACGTCATCCAACTACAGTTGCCGTTTCATCAAAAAATATGAAAGCGGCAGAAAAGGTTCAGGATCTTTTTATCAATCATTCATTCCGTGTATATACTAATCCGGATATAGTTGGTGTAGAAATCGGGGGAGCCTTAAAGAACATAATTGCTTTAGCTGCTGGTATAACAGACGGGCTAGGCTATGGGGACAATGCGAAGGCTGCATTGATCACGCGTGGTCTTGCAGAAATTTCTCGTCTCGGTGTTGCAATGGGAGCCAACCCTCTTACGTTTTCAGGATTAGCGGGTATCGGTGATTTGATCGTAACCTGTACAAGCGTGCACTCACGTAACTGGAGAGCAGGAAATTTGCTGGGTAAAGGTCAAAATCTAGAAGAAGTTTTAGATAATATGGGTATGGTCGTTGAAGGGGTCAGAACGACTAAAGCGGCCTACCAGCTAGCACATAAGTACGATGTAAACATGCCAATCACTGAAGCATTATACCGTGTGTTGTTTAATGGGGAAGAAGTGAAAAAGGCTGTTGATCTCTTGATGAATCGTTCAAAAACGAATGAAATGGAAGAGCTTTTTAACATATTGGATAGCAGGCAGTAAAATTGACTCCATAAAATATTTCGTTAAAATGGGCATTTGAGGATGCCCCTTACCAGGTATCAGCATACAATGCAACGAAAGTAAACTAGTAATTTGACCTCGGCACGGGGGATTTAGTCAAATGGCAGAAGATATTTAATTATCTTCTGCTTTTTTTTTATGTAGAAAACTGTTTATGTAATGAAAGTGTAAAGTTAGATGTGTCTAATGTGGATTTCATTTCTGTTCTGTTGTACGGAGAAGTGTTCCCGCCCTTAATAATCATCCTTTTAACAATCAAAAACAATTATTAAGGAATAATTTAAATTGTTGGACAACTATTTAATACCTTTAACGTATTTTGGTATGTTATAATAATTTCTGGAAAAAGGAGTGATGATGATTTGACACCAGCTCTACAAAAAATGTGGATATCCTTCATAGCTATGGGCTTTATGGTTATCTCTATCTTACTTATTTACGGAAGTCGTTATAAACTTAAAGGAATATGGAAAGGCTTAACTGCAATTATTGCATACATACTTATGCTTCTAGCCGGTTTGATCATCCTTATCGTTGTTCTGAGCGGCCCAACCACTTAAAAGGTGAGGAGAAATGATGAAAAATTCTTTCAAAATATTATGTTTATTATGCATCTTTGGATTATTGACAGGATGTCTGTATCCTCAGAAGCAAAAAGTTCAAAATCAATTACCATACAAAGAGCAAATGCAATCCGTTCAAAGTGCTGTGGATCAATTTAAAGAAGACGAGGGCGGCATTCTGCCTATTGTCACGAAGGAAGCTGAAACGCCGATTTATCAAAAGTACGTAATCAAATTCACTAAGATATCACCGAGGTATATGGCGGAGCCGCCTGATAATGCTTATGAATCAGGAGGAGTTTTTCAATACGTCTTAGTGAATGTGGAAGATGATCCGACAGTCAAGCTTTTGGATGTCCGGATGGCTCAGAAAATTCAAGAAGTTTCTTTAAGGTTGAAGTCATATCAGCAAAGCAATGGTTATCCCCCTTTTAAAGAGAGGGTGGCGGGAAATGTCTTTACGCTTGATTATAAAAAGATGGGCCTGAAGGAAGCGCCAACGGTTACGAGCCCTTATTCACAAAAGGATCTCTATTTAGTGGTGGACGGGGATGGGAATCTCTTTGTTGATTACACTCCAGATTTGTATGATGTACTGCAGGAGTATGATGGAAAAATCAAGCCCGGCAAAGATATTCGTGAACTTCTGGTGGAAAAATCGGAATTTGTACCAGCTTACTCGTTGCCATATACGATAGATGAAAAAAACAAAAGCCCAATATTTCTCACAAAATAGTCATAACCCTTCTTCTACAAAATATATTGTAGGGGAAGGGTTATTTCTTTATCTTCATTTTATCTTACTTTTAAAATAACAACCCTTATATAAAATCTGTTGGTGGAGGAAGGTATTGGTAAGAAGGGAATAATCGGAATGGATTTTTCGGACAACATCATAGACATATAGTGTCCTAAACATGAGCAAATGGATAATCGTGATCCCAAAACGCTAATTCGGGAGGGGATACCTTGGAAAAGGTAGATATTTTTAAAGATATAGCTGAAAGAACTGGTGGAGACATATATTTAGGTGTAGTCGGTGCTGTCAGAACAGGGAAATCTACATTTATAAAAAAATTCATGGAGCTTGTCGTGATTCCGAATATACCGTCTGAAGCTGACCGTGCAAGGGCTCAAGATGAATTACCACAAAGTGCAGCCGGAAGAACGATCATGACGACTGAACCTAAATTTGTCCCGAATCAAGCAGCTTCCATTCAGGTGGCAGAAGGTCTAGAAGTGAACATTCGCTTGGTTGATTGTGTAGGGTATACAATACCTGGGGCCAAAGGATATGAAGACGAAAATGGACCCCGTATGATTCATACTCCATGGTATGAAGAACCGATTCCTTTCAATGAAGCAGCTGAAATTGGCACACGAAAGGTAATCCAAGATCACTCCACTTTAGGAATCGTGGTCACAACGGATGGAACAATTGGAGAGATTCCCCGCAGTGATTATTTAGAGGCGGAGGAAAGGGTCATTGAGGAATTGAAAGAGGTTGGTAAGCCGTTTATCATGGTTATTAATTCCGTGCAACCACATCACCCTAACACAGTCGCGCTGAAAGAATCATTGCAAGAAAAGTACGATATCCCGGTATTGGCGATGAGTGTTGAAGGGATGAGAGAATCGGATGTATATAGTGTGCTTCGTGAAGCTCTTTATGAATTTCCGGTTCTTGAAGTCAATGTTAATCTTCCGAGCTGGGTAATGGTCCTTCGTGAGGATCATTGGTTACGAGAAAGCTATCAGGAAGCGGTTAAAGAGACCGTAAAGGACATTAAGCGTCTAAGAGATGTCGATCGTGTAGTGGGCCATTTCAATGAGTTTGAGTTTATTGATCATGCCGCACTCGCCGGGATTGAGATGGGGCAGGGTGTAGCGGAAATCGATTTGTACGCTCCAGATGAACTATATGATGATATTTTAAAGGAAATCGTCGGGGTTGAGATACGAGGAAAGGACCATCTGTTATCTCTGATGCAGGATTTCGCGTATGCCAAAGCGGAATATGATCAAGTAGCAGATGCTTTGAGAATGGTTAAACAAACCGGATATGGTGTAGCGGCTCCATCTCTTAATGATATGAGCCTAGATGAGCCGGAAATCATCCGTCAGGGAGCCAGGTTCGGAGTAAGATTAAAAGCCGTCGCACCGTCTATCCATATGATAAAGGTTGATGTGGAATCAGAATTTTCACCTATCATTGGCACAGAGAAGCAAAGCGAAGAGTTAGTGCGGTATTTAATGCAGGATTTCGAAGACAATCCACTATCCATTTGGAATTCAGATATCTTCGGTCGAAGCCTAAGTTCGTATGTTAGAGAAGGCATTCAGGTGAAATTAGCCATGATGCCGGATAATGCACGCTATAAGTTGAAAGAGACCCTCGAAAGAATCATCAATGAAGGTAGTGGAGGATTAATAGCGATCATTTTATAAGTAAAATATTGGCTGGACCAACTCCTTCATGGGATTGGTCTTTTTGTTTTGGAGGATATTCCTTCCCCACTAGGTAAAAGAACTGAAAAAAGAGCTAATCAATAAAATATTGTGCCCAAAGTGGATGATTTTTCAGTAGATACTCTAAAAACCCTATTGTTATGCGATTTTGAGTAGTAGTGGAAGTTTAATTTCTATAAAATAGGGAAATGATGATTAGTGGGAGACAAAATTTATAAATTATACAATTTTTTATGAAAAGATTCCCATTATTTTTTGAATTCCCTTGCTAAGCGAATAGGATTTGTGATAATCTACATACAGAAAACGCGTTATAACAGCGATTTCAACCTATTTTTTAACTTTGTTGATGTGTTCCTTTTCTAGGCAACACATGATTGGCAGGTGCGGAATTTCCCACTGAATTAAATATCAAATCACTATTATCGAATTGTAATAATGATTTTTTATAAAGATCCTTTTGGGAGGAGGTGAATGGCATGAACAAAACAGAATTGATTAATGAAGTTGTTACAGCAACTGAAATTTCTAAGAAAGACGCTACAAAAGCTGTTGATGCTGTTTTTGATACAATCTTAGAAGCTCTTAAATCTGGAGATAAAGTACAATTGATCGGTTTTGGAAACTTTGAAGTTCGTGAACGTGCGGCTCGTAAAGGTCGTAACCCACAAACTGGTGACGAAATCGAAATAGCAGCTAGCAAAGTGCCAGCTTTCAAACCTGGTAAAGCCCTGAAAGATGCAGTAAAGTAATTTTACCATTACATACGGGTGCTTAACCGAAAAAAGGACCGCGTGCATACGCGGTCTTTTTTTGCTTCTTAATTTCTATCTATGCTATTATAAAAGGCAGTGAATACTGTAAAAAAGTAATTAAGAAAAAAGAATCGTTGAATGAATTCGTTTTGTTAATTGGTCATCGGATCAAATGAAGAAAAACTAGTTTTTTTGATAATGGAACGTTAAATGCCAGGGTGTTTGCCTTGTGTTTTTACTCATACATATTTTTTGAAAATTAAATAGGAGGTAAGGGAATGGCAACTGTTGATCATGCAAAAATAGAAGAAGCGGTGAAAATGCTTCTTGAGGCTGTTGGGGAAGACCCTGAGAGAGAAGGGCTGCTGGATACTCCAGGGCGAGTGGCGAGGATGTATGAGGAAATATTTTCAGGGTTAAAACAGGATCCGAAAGAGTATTTTGATACCGTTTTTGGTGAAGATCATGAAGAGCTCGTTCTCGTAAAAGATATTCCATTTTACTCGGTATGCGAACATCATTTAGTCCCTTTTTATGGTAAAGCCCACGTCGCTTATATTCCTAAAAACGGAAAAGTAACAGGATTGAGTAAGTTAGCTCGTGCTGTTGAGGCGGTTTCAAAACGTCCTCAATTGCAAGAACGCATTACATCCACTGTAGCTAATGCCATTATGGAAAAACTTGAACCGCATGGTGTGATGGTGGTGGTAGAAGCTGAACATATGTGCATGACAATGCGGGGCGTGAAAAAACCCGGATCTAAAACTGTGACATCTGCAGTGAGGGGGTCGTTTGCAAAAGACCACCGCACAAGGGCTGAAGTATTGGCATTCATTAAAGATTAAGTAAAGAGGGGGAACAGAGAATGGATGAAAAATTTTCAAGTGATTTTGTTATCATTAAAGCCATAGAAGATAGCGTGAATGTCATTGGATTAACTAGAGGGACTGATACCAAATTCCACCACTCTGAAAAGCTTGATTCAGGAGAAGTGATGATAGCACAATTCACAGAACATACATCTGCCATAAAAATTAGAGGACATGCAAAGATTTATACGCCCTACGGAGAAATAGAAAGTGATTCCAAAAAGAATACAGCCATGAAGTAACTAGTTAACTGTTGTCATTTGCAGGGATATGCATATAGTTCCTCACCAATTCTGCTTTTAATTAAGTCAACTTCTGCATCCATCAGTTAAGAAAGAATAAAAGACGCCATATTAAAGGATGTTTCATTTTATAAACGTTGTTCATTTCAACTGATTGTTTTTATGGTATAATAATGTGTATTTTACACAGATAAAAAACCAACATGTATGAAAAAATTATCTTTCGGGGATGCAAAGGTGATCTCAATTGTTAAACATAACGAATGACATAAGACAATTAAAACAAACGATAGAAACAAAAGCACATCATCCATATTTACTTAAATATATCCAAAAGCCATTTGTTGATGAAAATAAACTAACATTACTTTGGGGCCTCTTTAATGAGTTGGACGTGCTAAACGAAGAACGGGATCAATACATTAAGTCGACTATGCTTGTTCAAATAGCCCTTGATACCCACGAAATCGTCTCTAATACGTTCGAAGGGGCGGAGGAAATGCCTGAAGTCTTGAAGAACCGGCAATTACAAGTCCTAGCAGGTGATTATTATAGCGGTTTATACTATCAAGGGCTTGCGAGTATCGGAAATATTGAAATGATTCGTGTTCTTTCAAGTGCGATTAAAAATATTAACGATAATAAAATTATCCTTTATCAAAAGAGTGTACGTGACATTCCTACACTTTTAAAAACGTTAAAGGCAATTGAAGCCTCGCTTGTTTATAATATGGCCGAGTTTTATAAACGACCAGACTGGATGGAGTTATCGGGAGACCTGCTTCTCCTGAATCGCCTGGTGGCTGAAAAGGCAAACTACTTGCGTACCGGCCAATCGGTTGTCATTGATAATATGAAGAACATAATTCTTGATAAGGATCAGAGTGAAGTTCATCCTTCAGAAAAGGAAGAACAAGTGCTGATGGAAATGGATAAGTGCCTAAGAGAAGTTAAAAAAGCCGTCATGCTTTCTTCTCAGAATTTAACAAAGAAAAATGAAGAAATCTTACAAAGAGTGAGCGAGATACTTAAGCAAACAAAAGATCAAGCGAATTCATGTGTGAAAGAAGGTTGAGCCATGGAACAGTCTAAAGAGCAAAAGGTTCATCATGTTTTTGAGAAGATATACGGTAATTATGACAAGATGAATTCCCTCATCAGCTTTAAACAGCATCTTAAATGGCGGAAGGCAACCATGGACATAATGAAAGTTCCAAAGGGCGCCCATGCGCTTGATGTTTGCTGTGGAACAGCGGATTGGACCATTGCGCTCGCTAATGAAGTGGGACCGGAAGGGAAAGTAATTGGTCTGGATTTCAGTAAGAACATGCTGAAAATCGGCGAACAAAAAGTTAAAGATCTTAAATTGGACCATGTTTCTCTTATGCATGGGAATGCAATGGAGCTCCCTTTTAATGATAATAGCTTTGATTACGTAACGATTGGTTTTGGACTTCGGAATGTCCCGGACTACATGCAAGTACTTAAAGAATTAAACCGTGTTGTCAAACCGGGAGGAATGGTCGTTTGTCTCGATACTTCTCAGCCAACGATGCTAGGTTTCAAACAGGGATATTATTTTTATTTCCGTTTTATCATGCCTGTATTCGGCAAGTTGTTCGCTAAAAGTTATAGCGAATATTCATGGCTTCAAGAATCAGCACGCGACTTCCCAGGTATGAAAAAACTTGAAAGTATGTTCAAGCAGGCAGGCATGGAAAAAGTGAGCTATAAAGCACATTTCGGTGGCGTTGCTGCAACACATTTCGGATATAAGCCTTCAAATAAAGCATAATAGCAATGGACAAAGCTGGGTGGAATTTATGAAATTTAGAATGATGTATTCCTTTTTGAATACAGATTTGCATTTAATTGAAAAAGAACTAGAAGCGGCTATAGTAGCGGATTCCACAGTTTTGAGGGAAGCTTCGCTACATTTACTGCAATCAGGAGGTAAACGAATTCGCCCGGTATTCGTCCTATTGGGGGCGAAGTTTGGCAATTATGATATCCATGTAGTAAAGCATGTTGCGGCGACTTTGGAGCTGATACACACTGCATCACTCGTACATGATGATGTTGTCGATGATGCAGATTTACGCCGAGGATCAGCAACGATTAAATCAAAATGGGACAATCGTGTTGCCATGTATACAGGCGACTTCATTTTTGCACGAGCGCTAGAAATGATGGCCGTGATTGAGGCTCCGCTTGCACATAAGATACTCGCAGACACCATGGTTGAATTGTGTCTAGGGGAAATTGAGCAAATTAAAGATAAATACAACTTCAATCAAAATTGGCGGATTTATCTGCGGAGAATAAAGAGAAAAACAGCGTTATTGATAGCTTCAAGCTGCCAGTTAGGGGCCATTGCAGCCGGCGTTGATGAGAAAATCCATCAAAAACTATTTAGGTTCGGATATTATGTGGGTATGTCCTATCAAATAACAGATGATATCCTGGACTTCACCGCATCTGAAGAAGAATTGGGTAAGCCTGCAGGCAGCGATTTGATCCAAGGGAATATTACCTTACCAGTCTTGATTGCTATGGAAAACCCAACATTAAAAAAGCTAATTGAAACGGTTAGGGAGGATACGTCTAAAGAAGACATGTCCAAAATCATCACTGCTATAAAATCTTCGGGTGCTATTGAACAGGCAGCGAAGATTAGTGATCTTTATTTAGAAAAGGCTTTCTACGAATTGAAGGGCCTTCCGGCAATAAAGGCTAGGAAGACTTTATCCGATATAGCTAAAAATATTGGTAAAAGAAAGTTTTAACTCTTGCAGTTGCGCAACTTGACAAACCATGGTAGTATTTTAAAAGGATTGCCTTATAAAGGCAAATAACAACGATACATATTAGGAGTGACATTTATGGAAAAAACGTTTTTAATGGTTAAGCCTGACGGCGTTCAACGTAATTTGATTGGTGAAATCGTTTCTCGTTTCGAAAAGAAAGGCTTTCTTTTAGCTGGAGCAAAGTTAATGGTCATTTCTCAGGAATTAGCTGAGCAACATTACGGAGAGCACAAAGAACGTCCATTCTTCGGCGAATTAGTGGACTTCATCACTTCAGGCCCTGTTTTCGCAATGGTTTGGGAAGGTGAAAACGTAATTGCAACTGCACGTCAAATGATGGGTGCAACTAATCCTAAAGATGCAGCAGCTGCTACTATCCGTGGTGATTTCGCAGTGACTGTAGGCAAAAATATTATTCACGGATCAGATTCAGCTGAAAGTGCTGCACGTGAAATCGGCTTATTCTTCAAAGAAGAAGAACTAGTTGAATACTCTAAAATTGCTAACGAATGGGTTTACTAATCAATAGCTAAATATGAGTAGGAAGCGGGTACTATCGTTATGAAGCGATAGTACCCGCTTTTTTGTGGTATCTTTTGGTTTTGAAAAAATATAGTCGTAAAGCACCATTTTTATTTAAAGAATGTTGAGTCCACTCCGATATAAAGAAAAGAACTACATAAATTGAAAATGTTCGGGGGAGTCACAGGTATGCCTCAATATGAAGAGTTCATTCAAAATATCAAAATGTTGACAGGCATCGATTTGTCTTCTTATAAAGAAGGTCAAATGAAACGTCGCCTTACTTCTCTTTATGAAAAAAGAGGGTATCAATCATTCCGTGAATATTATAAAGACATTCAAAAGGATTCAAAAGTCTTAAATGAGTTTTTAGACAGAATGACAATCAATGTTTCTGAGTTTTATCGAAATTCGAAGAGATGGGAAGTATTGGAGAAAAAAGTATTCCCTTCTTTATTAGAGAACAAAAGAAAATTGAAGATTTGGAGCGCTGCCTGTTCTACTGGGGAAGAGCCATATACAATCGCTATGATTTTATCGAATCTTGTTCCTTTAAACCAAATTGAAATATTGGCGACGGACTTAGATGAAAATGTACTCGCTCGAGCTAAAATGGGCATTTATCCTGAGCGATCCTTGAATGAAGTGCCAGAAGTCATGCTAAAGAAGTACTTTAAAAAAGAAGATGATTTTTACCGCGTCGAAGATGAAATCAAACGAACGGTAACGTTTAAGAAACATAATCTACTTGCGGATCGATTTGACCACGGTTTTGATTTAGTCGTTTGTCGAAATGTCTTGATTTACTTCACGGAGGATGCAAAATCTCTTTTATATGATAAATTCAGCGCATCTTTGAAAAGTGGTGGAGTATTTTTTGTCGGCAGTACAGAACAAATCTTCAATCCTGGAAAATATGAATTTGAAACAATTGACACATTCTTTTATAAGAAAAAGTAAATTTACTTTAGGTAAGGGGGCTGAATGTTACAATCAGCCCTTTTTCTTATCGTTACTAATGGACTATAGGGTGATTTGGGTACAGATATAGAGAGGAAAATGTTTGATTGGGAAAGATTAAACTATATCGAAATGGTTTGAGAAGTTGTAAAATAATAAAAGAAAAGTGTTAAAAACTAAGAAAAAATGATTTTACAATTAACTGTATTCCCACTTTTCTTAAAATTGTGTTATATTGATACATAAATCCTTTAAAGTGCTAAAAGGGGGCAGGGAAATGAGATATTTAACGGCTGGAGAATCACATGGTCCGCAGCTAACTACTATTATTGAAGGTTTACCGGCAGGTATGCCAATTACGAATGAAGATATAAACATAGATTTGGGTCGCCGACAAAAAGGTCATGGGCGAGGAAGAAGAATGCAGATTGAAAAGGATCAAGCTTTCATATCTTCTGGAATCAGACATGGCTACACGCTGGGGTCACCAGTTGCACTAGTGGTCGAGAATGATGATTGGAAACATTGGACCAAGATTATGGGAAGTGAAGGACTATCGGAGGAAGAAGCTGAAGAAATCAAACGTAAAATTACACGTCCTCGTCCAGGTCACGCCGACTTAAATGGGGGCATCAAATACGGGCATCGTGATCTACGGAACGTATTAGAGCGTTCATCAGCCCGTGAGACCACCGTACGTGTGGCAGCTGGTGCCGTTGCTAAGAAATTATTATCGTTATTAGGAATTGAAGTGGCTTCACATGTCCTGGAAATTGGTGGCGTTAAGGCCGACCCTCCTCAGTATGAAACGATTCAGCAGTTACAAGAAGTGACGGAAGAATCTTCAGTAAGATGTTTTGATAAGAATGTCGAGCAGCAAATGAAAGATGCGATTGACGATGCAAAACAAAAAGGAGACTCTATTGGAGGAGTCGTTGAGGTCATTGTTGAAGGTATGCCAGTGGGCGTAGGAAGTTATGTGCATTATGACCGCAAACTAGATGCCAAGCTCGCAGCAGCTGTTATGAGTATCAACGCCTTTAAAGGAGTCGAGATTGGCATAGGATTTGAAGCGGCTCATCGATTCGGCAGTGAAGTCCATGATGAAATAATGTGGGACAAGGATAAGGGGTATTATCGGAAAACGAATCGTCTCGGAGGTTTTGAAGGTGGTATGACAACTGGTATGCCGATTGTGGTAAGAGGCGTCATGAAGCCAATCCCGACGTTATATAAACCATTGAAGAGTGTTGATATCGACACAAAAGAAGTATTTGAAGCAAGTGTCGAAAGATCGGATAGTTGCGCGGTTCCAGCAGCAGCTGTGGTTGCAGAGGCGGTAGTGGCCTGGGAATTAGCAACGGCAATTGTGGAGCAATTCCCTTCGGATCGTTTTGATCGACTGGAAGAATACTTACATACTTATCGGGAAGAAGTAAAGGAGTTTTAAAAGATGGAATCCATAAAAATTAAAACGGCTTCCAAGCAATATCCAGTCCTAATAGGCAAGAACGTGATTAATGAGCTTTCGGATTTTATAACGAATGAATTTAGTCACCTAAGCAAGATTTTAATTATTACGGATGAGAAAGTAGCAGAGTTACATTTGCAAACAGTCAAAAAAGCATTGATTAAGACGGGGGTACCCGTATTGCAACATGTAGTGCCTGAAGGGGAGCATGCTAAGACATTTGATGTGTTTTATGAGTGCCAAAGCTATGGGTTATCCCATCAGCTTAATCGAAAGTCCTTGATTATTGCGCTTGGTGGTGGTGCAGTAGGGGATTTGGCAGGATTCGTGGCCGCCACTTTTATGAGAGGAATCCCGTTTATTCAGATTCCAACGACTTTGCTTGCTCATGATAGTGCTGTTGGGGGGAAGGTTGCCATCAATCATCCTTTAGGGAAAAATATGATTGGCGCCTTTCACCAGCCTGAAGCGGTCATTTATGACCTGGAATTTTTACATACGCTACCGTTACAAGAGTTACGATCGGGTTTTGCAGAGGTGATCAAACATTCATTGATTGCCGATGAAGGGTTTTATCGCTGGTTAAGGTTAAATATTGTTGATTTAAACAATATAACGGATGAACAGTTTTTAACCATGATTACGAAGGGGATTAGCATAAAAGCTTCCATCGTAGAAAAGGATGAAAAAGAAACGGGAATTCGTGCCTTTTTAAATTTCGGTCATACACTCGGGCATGCAATTGAAGGTTCCATGGGATATGGCAACTTTACTCATGGCGAATCTATTTTAATAGGAATGGTTTATGCTCTTAAATTAAGCAAGAAGAAACAGGATCTGGATTTTGACCTTAACGAGTTCATTCAATGGGTTTCCTCTTTAGGGTATCAAACAACCATACCTCGACAGCTTGAAAAAGAAGTGTTGCTTCATTTGATGAAAACAGATAAAAAATCCGTTAATGGCGGTGCCACGTTTGTCCTGCTCAGTCAATTGGGTTCTCCCTTGTTAATGGACATGGATGATTCGTTATTGCTGGAAGAAATGGATGAACTAATGTGAATGAAAAGAATTGGGGGAATCGTGTGTGATTAGAGGAATAAGGGGCGCGACAACGGTAGAGAACGACACAGAAGTAGAAGTGATGACTGCTGTTGAACTACTGTTGGAAGAAATTATTCGGAACAACGATATTGATCCCGAGATGGTTGCCTCCGTATTTTTTTCTGCAACGGATGATATACGCTCCGTCTTTCCTGCCAAGGCCCTTCGAAAGTTTGAAGGATGGACATATGTACCTGTCACTTGTATGCAGGAAATTCCGGTGACAAATTCTTTGCCCTCTTGTATAAGAGTGATGCTCCATGTAGAAACGACAAAATCGCAAAGAGAAATTGAGCATGTATATCAGGCAGGAGCCACCGTTTTGAGACCGGATTTATCCAATAAATTTTAATTCAGGCAAGAATAGCATATAAACACTTTGTTGCTTTAAAGTAGAAAAATAGGGGTGAATGATATGAAATGGAATGAAGCGGTCCTTTCCTTAAAATCTTATCAACCAGGAAAATCAACCGATGAAGTGAAGAAAATGTATGGGTTGGAGAAGATAGTGAAACTTGCTTCAAATGAAAATCCATTTGGGTGTTCCGAAAAAGTTAAGGAAAGCATAAAAAATGCAACACATTCCTTTGCTATTTATCCTGATGGATATGCAACTTCACTTAGAAAGGTTGTTGCGAACCATACAGGGGTAAAGGAGACACAACTTATTTTCGGGAATGGATCCGATGAGAATATCCAAATAATCTCCAGAAGTTTGCTTGGCGCGGGCAAAAATACCGTTATGGCAACGGGAACTTTTTCGCAGTATCGTCATAATGCTACCCTTGAAGGGGCAGAAATCAGAGAAGTTCCGCACATTGATGGAGCTCATGATTTAGATGGTATGCTTAAAGCCATTGATGGGAATACATCTGTTATTTGGATCTGTACGCCTAATAATCCGACA
Source organism: Peribacillus sp. NPDC097675 (assembly GCF_050277655.1). Taxonomy (NCBI): domain Bacteria; kingdom Bacillati; phylum Bacillota; class Bacilli; order Caryophanales; family Bacillaceae; genus Peribacillus; species Peribacillus sp. NPDC097675. The sequence goes on from NZ_JBNNSK010000001.1 coordinate 579,519, forward strand.
GGGAAATACATTCCCGAACCCGATTTAATAGCATTCCTTGAAAAGGTTCCTGAAGACGTACTTGTTGTTTTGGATGAAGCGTATAGTGAATATGCAGTGGCAGAGGATTATCCTCGTACCAATCAATGGATCAATAAATATAAGAATCTGATTATTCTACGAACCTTTTCAAAAATTTACGGACTTGCCAGTTTTAGAGTCGGCTATGGATTGGCCGATGAAGATATCATCCAGAAGCTAGATCCATCGCGTGAACCATTCAATGTAAATACGTTTGGGCAGAAAATCGCTGTCGTGGCACTAGAGGACCAATCTTTCATCGAAAAATGTAGGACGGAGAACCAAAAAGGCCTACAACAATATTATGAGTTTTGCGATGCGGAAAATCTCGCTTATTACCCTTCTCAAGGTAATTTTATTTTCATCCATTTCAAACATGATGCAGATGTAGTATTTCAGTATTTGCTCGAGCGAGGATATATTGCGAGATCCGGAAAATCATTCGGTTTTCCAAATAGCGTCCGTGTAACGATAGGTTCGACAGAAGAAAATGAGGGAATGATTCGTACCATTAAATCATTCTTGAATGAAGTGGCTTTGCCTTCTAATTCATTATATTAATCTTTCATCAAAGGTAGAGAAGCAAAAGAAGCGGGGGAGAGAAGATTGAAGGGAAAGGTTTTTGTTATTGGCCTCGGACTAATTGGTGGATCTTTAGCCATGGCTATCCGCCATGCTCATCCTGACGCTGTAATTGTTGGCTATGATGTAAGTAAAAAAAATTCACAATTGGCTGCATTATTAGGAATCATTGATGATCCCGTATCTTCTCTTGAAGCAGGTGCTTGTGAAGCCGATTTGATTTTATTGGCGGTGCCCGTCAATGAAACGGTACGGATTTTAATGGAATTAGCGCATTTAGATTTGAAAAGGAATGTCATTATTTCAGATGCTGCAAGTACAAAAACAACCGTCGTGAACGCAGCGAATAGCTTGGTGAATAGGGGCTACACTTTCATTGGGGGCCATCCAATGGCCGGTTCCCACAAGAGCGGGGCAGGGGCAGCCAAATTGCACTTATTTGAGCATGCGTTCTATTTACTCACTCCAACGGAACATGTCGAGGAAGAAAGAATAGAGCAGTTAAAACAATGGTTAAGCGGCACAAGAGCTAACTTTTTGGTCGTCTCGCCTGCTACTCATGACAGAATTACAGGAGTAATCAGTCATTTCCCCCATATTATCGCCTCAGGACTTGTCAAACAGGCGGAAGTATACAGTCAGGAGAATGATCTGATTTCAAGGCTTGCTGCGGGAGGTTTCCGTGACATTACTAGAATAGCTTCTAGTAATCCCGAAATGTGGCGTGATATTTTATTACATAATCGTGATGTACTATTAAGTTTGATGAATGATTGGTTAAAGGAAATGGAACATATCAAAGAGCTTGTAGCCAATGAAGATGGTGAGGAAATTTTTCGTTTCTTTACTGATGCCAAGATATATAGGGACGACTTGCCGAGCAATATGAAAGGGGCAATCCCAGCCTTTTATGATTTATATATTGATATACCTGATTACTCGGGTGTCATATCAGAAATCACCGGTTATTTGGCACAGGAAGGAATCAGTATAACGAATATACGCATCATCGAAACCAGGGAAGAAATATATGGTGTATTAGTGATAAGCTTCCAGACGGAGGAAGACCGTATTAAAGCCGCAGATTGTGTGGCAAGGCATACCGATTATGAAACAATCTTGGCATAACTATAAAATAGCTGAAGGATGGTTGTATGAAAACTAAAAGTTTACAGACGAACATTCAATCTTTACGGGGTACGATTGCAGTACCAGGAGACAAGTCTATCTCACATCGATCGATTATGTTTGGAGCGCTTGCTGATGGAGTTACGAAGGTGACTAATTTTTTACCTGGTGCGGATTGTTTAAGTACAATCTCCTGTTTCAAGCAGCTTGGCGTTAACATTGAACAAGATGGCAAGCAGGTCCGTATAGAAGGAAAAGGGTTCAATGGTTTGACAGAGCCCCGTGAAGTTCTGGATGTCGGAAATTCTGGAACGACAATTCGTTTAATGCTAGGTATATTGGCGGGACAAGATTTTACGGCAGTCCTCGCTGGTGATTCCTCAATCGCTAAACGCCCGATGACAAGAGTGGTGAACCCACTTCGGGAGATGGGAGCACGTATTGACGGACGTAGAGACGGTGAATACACGCCGCTTTCCATAAGGGGAGGGGAATTACGTGGGTTTCGCTATCAATTGCCTGTAGCGAGTGCACAGGTCAAATCTGCAATAATTCTTGCAGGTCTTCAGGCTGAAGGAGAAACAATCATTGTCGAACCAGAAGCGACCCGTGACCATACTGAACGGATGATCCAACAATTCGGTGGGAAAATCGAAAAAGATGGTCACACAATCAAAGTGTGTGGAAACCAATCATTTAAAGGAACCACTATACATGTGCCGGGTGATATTTCTTCGGCTTCATTCTTTATGGTAGCTGCGGCGATTACAAAGAATAGTGAAGTTGTCTTGAAAAACGTAGGGCTTAATCCAACAAGAACGGGCATTATCGAAGTAATGGAGGCTATGGGAGCGGATATAACGGTCGATTTACACGAAGGTGAGGGGGAGCCAGCAGGGGACGTAACTGTACGAAGCTCCCATTTACAAGGGACGACGATCAGTGGTAACTTGATTCCGCGCTTAATTGACGAAATTCCGATTATTGCTCTCCTAGCCACCCAAGCGGAAGGTGTTACCACAATTAAGGATGCTAGTGAATTAAAGGTGAAAGAGACAAACAGGATAGATACAGTGGCCGATGAGCTTACCATCCTTGGAGCTGATATAACGCCTACTGCAGATGGTTTGATTATCAAGGGACGAAAATCCCTAACGGGCGGAATGGTGACGAGCCATGGAGATCACCGTATTGGAATGATGCTAGCGATAGCGGCATTGATTACGGATGGTGAAGTTGGACTTGAAGACCCGGGAGCGATTGATGTTTCTTATCCTCAATTTTTTGAACATTTATCATACTTGATAAAGTGAAGTGAGAAAAGTTTGCAGACAGTGAGGTTCTGCAAACTTTTTTTATTTTTTTAAAATGAAAATCCTCCCTTTTAAATGCGTTGTAAGCGTTATCATATCAACTATTCTTGTAATTTGATTGCTGGTAGTATAAGAAAAGGTTCCAGAAATCAAAAAGGAGATTTACCTTTCTATGGAGAATTAGATAGTAACCTTTTTTTTATGAAGAATGGGGGGAATTACATCGATGGAATTACAGGGCTGCAGTATGGTAAACTAAATATTACTGTTTTTACTAAACACCTTCACGATTCGTTTACTTTATTCTGTGACAGGAAAGGTGACGCTTGTACGTGATACTGTTTGTCTAGAGACTAAGTCCATGTAAAAGGAAGGAAGCAGCTATGAATATAGTAGAACAAGTTATTCAGTATTTAAAAAAAGGGGAATTAACAGAAGCTCTTAAACATATAAATCGAATTAAATCATCAGAGTCGGCAGAGGACATATTATTGTTGGCTGAGGAAATGTTTCAACTTGGTTTTGTAGAAGAAGCGAAGGATCTTTTTGAGCATTTGCTGGCATTGTATCCTGACGAAGGTGAGTTGATTGTTTCTTTAGCTGAAATCCTCATTGACATGGACCAAGAAGATGAAGCCATGCTTATGCTTGAAAAAGTCAGTCCTGAAGATGAGATCTATCCGAGTGCCCTTTTATTAGAAGCGGACCTTTATCAATTACAGGGAATGAGTGAGGTCAGTGAAAGGAAACTGTTACAGGCTAAGGAACTACTGCCAGATGAGATTATTATTGATTTTGCGCTAGCTGAACTGTTTTACCATCAAGGAAGAGATCAGGAAGCCATTGTAAATTACATAAGGGTTTTAGAACAGGAAAATGATATTGCAGGGGTAAATGTCAATCAGCGCCTTGCTGAAGCACTAAGTAGTTCCGGGAAATTCGAAGAAGCCCTTCCTTATTTTGAAAAAGCTTTAGATGGTGGAATCGAAATTAATACATTATTTGAATATGCGTTTACTGCTTTCCAAGCTGGTCTTTATGAAACTGCCGTGCGTAAGTTCATTGAATTAAAGGAATTGGACCATGAGTACCACTCCCTATATCTTTATCTGGCTAAAAGTTATGAGCATCTAGAGGATCTGGAAAAAGCCCTGAAAACCGTTAAGGAAGGTATCAAGGCAGATGAATTCAATAAGGAACTCTATTTCTTCGGTGGTAAAATCGCTTTGAAAAGCGGTTTGGAGGAAGAAGCGGAGAACCTATTCAGAGAGGCTTTGGCCATCGATCCTGGGTACTTAGAAGCTGCGCTAACCCTATTGAAACTCTATATGCACCATGAAAGATATGAAGATATATTAGAGTGTATAGGTGAGGTAAGAAAATACGGCGAGGATGATCCACAGTTTGAATGGATAGCAGCTGTCTCTTATCAAAAAACAGAACAATTTAAAGAGTCATTAACCAGCTATCATAAAGCATATAATTCTTTCATGAACAATCCAGACTTTCTTGAAGATTATGGTTTCTTCTTAATTGAAGAAGGAGACAGCGCTACTGCTAGAGAAGTATTTAATAAGCTGCTTGTGATAAACCCGGCAAATGATGAATATGTAATGATATTGGAGCGTCTTGGAGAAAGTTCAGAGTTTTAAAAAAATTGTAAGACAGAGGAGGGAATTCATGGTGGCTACCCCTGTTTCTGTAAATGAGAAAAAGGATTTTATTAGGTGGTTTTTAAATCATTATCAACTGAAAAGAAGAGAATGTGTATGGATTTTAAATTATCTGATGAGTCACGACCAATTAATGAAGAAGGTCCATTTTGTAGAGAATGCACAATATTGTCCACGTGGTCTTATCATGTCTACCCATTGTGTGGAGGAAGTCCCGTTTAGATTTTATAAGTCGAATATCATGACAACGGATGCAGAAAAATCTTTTCACGATATTCGATTAAATCGCGATGAGGATATCTATATCCAACTCAATTTTAAATCAGCTTATTCATCATATCAGTACGCCGCAGTATTGGAGAACAATCCGTTCATGCCGAAATCAACAGCTGCCAATGAAAAAGATCAGCTAATGGCTGAGCAATTTCTTGAGAAGAGCATGCTTCATTTTGAGAGAGACAGAATTCTCAAGGAAATAGATGAAGCGCTGGATAAACATGATGAACAAGCGTTTAAGGATCTAACCGAACAACTGAATCAATTAAAAGTGCTTGGCTAAATGTTAAAGAACCTTTCCGAAATACAGGAAAGGTTTTTTTTTATAAAAATATGGTTAAAAACTACATTTTTATGAATACTAGGGGTATATGGTAAAGATATTATAATAAATGGTACAATGGAAAGGAGTTGATTTGATAAAGTGGGAGTGGAATAAAGATTATGAAATGGTCAGCAAAAGAATTGGATATGTATGTCCATGCAAAAGAGTTCGTAGATACGGCATTAATTCCTTTAGTTCCCCTTTCTTTTGGAGAACAAATGAAACAGTCTGGTTCGAATATTGAATTCATTACTATTTTGAGCATGGAAATAGAAAAACAAATGAAAGGCAGGATGCTTTTAATACCAACTTTTCACTATTTGAGTGATGAGGAGGACAAGCTTTCCATGATAAAGCGTTGGACTAAAAAACTGGAGACGAATAATTTTAAGCATGTATTTTACCTTACAACAGACATTGAGTGGAAAAAATACGAAAAGGAATTAGATCAGCATTTAATTTGGATTCCTGCCATTCCGCTTGAAAATTTAGAAATTGCTCAAGCTAGAGATATGATTACTCAGCAGGTTAGTCAAATTATAGATATTTTTACTTATTATTGGAAAAGTTAAAAAATAAGGGTTTTTTTCATTTTTTGACACATAGTTGCCACCTTTTGGGTTTTCCAAATATTGACCTTGGGAAATTATTGATATATCATGGAAATGTCCTAGTTTTATAGTGTTGCTATTTAGTGGTCCATTGGGCTCTCAATATAGTAATAGAGGGGGGGAAAACGCATGAGCAAACATAATGTTTCACGACGTCAATTCCTTAATTACACACTTACTGGCGTTGGTGGATTTATGGCGGCCGGTATGTTGATGCCTATGGTTAGGTTTGCAATCGATCCTGTACTAACCGCAGATAAAGGCGGGGATTACATTGCAACTAAGCAGAAGGTAAGTGAACTGACTACAGAACCAGTCCGCGTTGATTTTAACTTTAAGCAAGTCGACGGGTGGTATGAGTCCGAAGAAACAAATACAGCTTGGGTTTATAAAACGGATGATGGGAAGTTGGTTGCCCTATCTCCAATTTGTAAGCATTTAGGTTGTACGGTAGCATGGAATACGGATAAAACGAATCCGAACCAGTTCTTCTGTCCTTGCCATTATGGCAGGTACACGAAAGATGGCGTGAACGTGAAAGGGACACCACCGATTTCACCTTTGGATGTCTATGACACGAAAGAAAAAGACGGAATTCTTTATTTAGGTCAACTAAAACCGCACGGGGAGGCGTAAACATTGCTAACAAAGTTATATGACTGGGTGGACGAGCGTTTAGACATTACGCCGTTATGGCGGGATATTGCTGACCATGAGGTTCCTGAACATGTTAACCCGGCGCATCATTTTTCTGCATTCGTATATTGTTTTGGTGGGTTAACTTTCTTTATTACGGTCATTCAAATTTTGTCAGGTATGTTCTTGACGATGTACTATGTACCCGATATCAAGAACGCTTGGGAATCGGTTTATTATTTACAAAATGAAGTGGCTTTCGGTCAAATTGTCCGTGGCATGCATCACTGGGGAGCAAGTCTAGTTATCGTTATGATGTTCTTACATACTCTTCGTGTATTCTTCCAGGGAGCTTACAAAAAACCGCGTGAATTGAACTGGATGGTCGGCGTATTAATTTTCTTCATCATGTTGGCATTGGGTTTAACCGGTTACTTATTGCCATGGGATATGAAAGCGCTATTCGCAACAAAAGTTACACTGACAATTGTTGATTCGGTACCATTAATGGGGCCGGCACTTAAGACATTGATAGCAGGGGACCCAACAATCGTTGGAGCACAGACATTGACACGATTCTTTGCCATTCATGTATTCTTCCTGCCTGCAGCATTATTTGCATTACTGGCGGCTCATTTCTTGATGATCCGTAAACAAGGTATTTCAGGTCCACTATAAAAGAATTATGAAATTAGAATCATAAAAACCTTTTCATAAAGGAGGGGATCATTCAATGCATCGTGGGAAAGGTATGAAATTCGTAGGTGACTCGCGTATATCCGCGAACCGTAAACCGAATATTCCGAAAGATTATTCTGAGTATCCAGGGAAAACTGAAGCATTTTGGCCAAATTTCCTTTTAAAAGAATGGATGGTCGGAGCAGTATTTCTAGTTGGCTATTTATGTTTGACGGTTGCACATCCGTCCCCATTGGAAAGGATAGCCGACCCGACAGACACAGCGTACATTCCGCTGCCTGACTGGTATTTTCTATTCCTTTATCAATTACTTAAGTATACCTATGCTTCAGGTCCATACAATGCTATTGGAGCTATGGTTATACCAGGTTTGGCTTTCGGCGCATTGTTGCTGGCACCATTTTTAGACCGTGGTCCTGAGCGTAGTCCCGCTAAACGTCCATTTGCTGTAGGTTTCATGTTACTAGCCATTGCTGGCGTGTTTTATCTAACATGGGAATCCGCGGCCCATCACGATTGGGAAGCTTCTAAAAAGCAAGGAGCCATCGTAGAAGGCGCCGAGATCGATAAAGATAGTGATGGTTATAAGCTTATGGAATCAAGTGGCTGTATAAGCTGTCATGGAGCAGAACTGACGGGTGGAGCTGGAGCCCCTAGCTTGATTGATACAGGTTTAAGCCCAGAAGAAATCTCTAAAATTGCTGTCAAAGGTCAAGGAGCTATGCCAGCTGGCATGTTCAAAGGTACTGATGAAGAATTGAAAACATTAGCAGAATTCGTTTCTGGTTTATCGGCAAAATAATGGTTATCAGTAGCGTTTTTGCTACTGATAATGTCGAATAAAAAGGGCTGACAACTTAGTTGTCAGCCCTTTTTATTGAAATCAATTTCTAATTGAAAAGAAAACTTGGATTTTTCAGGAAAGACTCTGTAATATAGATGTATTGAGAATATGGGGGAAGAATGATGAATGTGATATATAGTTGGTTTGCAAATCGGCAAATGCTTATTTTTTTATTAATCGTGAATGTATTTGGAACAGCATATGGATATTATTGGTATGGTTATCAATTGGCTGAAACACCTGCTATTTTCCTAGCATTTGTCCCTGATAGTCCAACAGCTTCCTTGTTTTTTTCACTTGTTTTATTGGGATTTATATTAAAAAAGAACTTTGGGCTTTTTGAGGCTTTGGCAATCATATCTTTATTTAAATACGGTATCTGGGCTGTTGTGATGAACTTGCTGACCTTTATGACGACTGGTTCCTTGCCATTAGAAGGATATATGTTGATAGCATCACATTTAGGAATGGCGATTCAGGGAATTATTTACGCACCATTCTACAGAATAAAACCTTGGCATCTAATTGTAGCTGGGATATGGACGATACATAATGAGATGATTGATTATGTTTTTGGGATGATGCCAAGCTATCGGGATTTGGTGGCGTATATGGATTTGATAGGCTATTTCACTTTTTGGCTCAGTATATTGTCTATTTTCGTCGGTTGGTATTTTGGTTTCAGAAAAAAACGGTTTACACTTTCTCTCATAAAATAAACAGGTTATCCCGTTCATAAGTATATGAGCGGGTTAATTTTTTATTGTGAACATGGTCTACTCATGTTTTTTGGCTCATATCGTTTTAGTAGAGATATGAGGAGGGACGAGTAGCATGTTGAAAAAATTCATATTAATCACTGCCCTTTTATTTGCCATCTTGATTTTTCCTGTTTATGCAGAATCCTCTTCGAATTTGGATAAATTAGATAACATTTCTGATAAGGCACTCGAAATGGCCAAATTGAAGCGATATGATGATTCAGAAAAGATGCTAACATTTTTTTCGGATCAATTTATTAAAAAAACAGCAATAGAGCCCATTCTTGATATGGACGAACTTCGGATAATAACAGTAGCACATAATGAAGCATTGCTGGCGATTAGGGATTTGAATAAGGGAGATTCTGAAAAGATTAATTCGGTTACCAAGTTTAGGCTTGTTATGGATGCAGTGAAGTCTACGCATCAGCCTCTATGGACTGAAATGGAAGATCAAATGATGAATTCATTCAACCAAACGAAGGAGGCAGCATTCAAACAAGATACCACTGCATTCAATAATCAATTGAACTTATTCCTTTCTCAGTATGAAATGATATATCCGAGTTTAAAAGTGGACCTTTCAAAGGAAAGGATTCAACAGCTGGATACCCGTATACAATATATTGATCATTACCGGCCTGAAGTGATTAGGGAAAGTGGCAGTCAAAAGGAATTAGAAGCATTACAGGACGAACTGACCTCTGTGTTTGAGGAAATGGGACAGGATGATACGGATCCTTCCTTATGGTGGATAATCATATCCACTGGCAGTATTATAATTATGACGCTTTCTTATGTGGGCTTTAGAAAATACAAGGGAGATCGTGAAAAACCAAAAAAGGGACGTGACGACTGAAGCCCTTATGGAAAGAACACTATATTTGACATCAGCATTTTCTATCCATAGAATAAAAGTAATTATTGTTTTAGGAGGAAACCATGTATTTCATTTATTTGGCGATTATCATCTTAATACCGATTTACGCGCAAATGAAAGTGAAGAGTACGTATAAAAAGTATACTCAAGTGCCTGCTTCATCAGGTATGAATGGTGCAGAGACCGCTAGGGCCATTCTGGACCAAAATGGACTCTACAATGTAAGGGTAGAAGAAACCCCTGGTATGCTTTCTGATCACTATGATCCTAGGGATAAGACGGTCCGGTTATCAACGGATAATTATCACGGTCATTCCGTTGCAGGTGTTGCTGTTGCAGCCCATGAAGTGGGACATGCAATTCAAGATCAAGAAGCGTATGCCTTCTTACGTATTCGTCATGCATTAGTTCCAGTTGCTAATTTCGGGTCCAATATTTCTTGGATTTTAATACTAGTGGGTATGTTGGCTAATATTCGAGGCTTACTATTAGCTGGAATCGTATTCATGGCAGCAGCCGTTTTGTTCCAGGTAGTTACACTGCCAGTTGAGTTTAACGCTTCTTCACGGGCAATGGATCAACTTGTTTCCGTCGGAGTCATCCGTAATGACGAAGAGAGAGAAACGAAAAAAGTGTTGAGTGCTGCTGCGATGACATATGTAGCTGCTGCTCTTGTAGCCGTCCTTGAACTAGTTCGACTTTTGCTTATGTTTACAGGCATGAGAGATGAAGATTAAAAAAGAGGCATGATTTCATTTCGAAATCATGCCTTTTTTCTATTTATGCCCATTTCCTCCATGGTCCTCGATTGCCATGAAGTGAGTTAACGTATGATTGGATTTTTATTTTCATCAAGGGTAAAGCCTTCTCCTAGCACATCATGCACTTCACTGACAGAAACAAAGGCATGGGGGTCCACCGAAGTAATGGCATTTTTTAATCGGACCAGCTCGTTCTTGGCCACGACACAATAAAGGACCTCTCTATCGGTTTTGGTAAAAGATCCATATCCTTTCAAAACGGTGACGCCACGATCCATATCTTTCATGATCTTTTCAGCGATTTCTCCGTTTTTATCACTGATAATAAGCGCCCCTCTTGCAGCATAGGCGCCTTCCTGCATAAAATCGATGACCCGCGCACCTATGAATACAGCTACGAGTGTGTACATTGCTTCTCGGTAATTTAAATAGGTTAAAATGGAGAGGCCGATAACGACTGCATCAAAGATAAACATGGTCCGCCCCATTCCCAATCCTAAATAGCGATGAGCAAACTGGGCAATAATATCAACACCACCTGTTGTTCCACCATAACGGAATATGATGCCCAGGCCTACACCAACAAAGACCCCTGCAAACAGGGCTACCAGCATTAAATCATCGCCAAGATTGATTTTAAATTGATATCTTTCGAATATCCATAGCCAGACCGATAAACCTACCGTACCGATAATCGTATAAAAAAAAGAAGTGCGACCTAAATATTTCCAACCCAAAAAGAAAAGCGGAATATTTAATACCAAATTGGAATATGACGGATTTATTCCAATGAGTTGATATATAATCAAGGTAAGGCCAGTAAAACCACCTTCTGCCAAGTTATTTTGCATATTGAAATGGACAAGGCCGAACGCAAAAATCCCAGCTCCTACAAGGATAAATACCATATTTTTAAACCTAATACCGTAAACCATGTTTTATACCCCCAAAACGTATGTATACAGATAATTTACTTATTATAACTAATTACCCACATATGAGCAATGATTGTAAGGGCGTATCGGTTGTCTTCTTATACACTTTTAGCTAACATGTAGGAGAAATAATATTTAGTAATTGAAAATTAAGAATGGGTGACAGAATGGAAAAAAAGACGATTCAACAAATGCAAACAGAGGTCGATCAATACATAGGACAATTTAAAGAAGGATATTTCAGTCCTTTGGCCATGCTTGCACGCATGTCTGAGGAGCTTGGTGAACTTGCAAGAGAAGTCAATCATTACTATGGTGAAAAACCCAAGAAATCGACTGAGCAAGAAAATACAGTTGAAGAAGAATTGGGTGATATGCTTTTTGTGATGATATGTTTTGCAAATTCACTGGGGATTGACTTACAAAAGTCTCATGATATGGTTATGCATAAATTTACAACTCGGGATAAAGACAGATGGACAAAAAAAGATGATAGCGAAGAGGGGGAATGAAAAGGTGAGCAATGTCAGAGTTATTGTAGCAGGACCTCGTGGCAGAATGGGAAATGAAGCGGTGAAACTAGTACATAGAACAGAGGGGTTTCAATTAGCGGCTGTTATCGATCGTAAATATAATGGGGAGAATCTCTCGAATATCGAAGGATTCAGCGGGATTGAAGCTCCTGTTTATTCAGATATCAATGAGTGTTTTTCCAGGGTAGAAGCAGATGTATTAATTGATTTAACGACTCCAGAAGTGGGGATGTATCATACGGAAACTGCGCTCAATCATGGCATTCGCCCTGTTGTGGGTACGACAGGTTTTTCAAAGGTCGATTTAGAGAAACTCGATTCTTTGACTAAGGAAAAAGGCATTGGCTGCATCATCGCACCCAATTTCGCAATTGGGGCTATCTTGATGATGAAGTTTTCCCAAATGGCAGCCAAATACTTCCCGGACGTAGAAATCATTGAAATGCATCATGATCAAAAATTGGATGCACCGTCTGGCACTGCTGCTAAAACAGCAGATATGATAGCGGCAGTCCGTGAAACGAAAGAACAAGGGCACCCAAATGAAAAAGAGACGATTCAAGGTGCTCGTGGAGCAAATATCGATGGGATGCATATCCATAGTGTACGTCTTCCTGGATTAGTTGCTCACCAACAGGTGCTATTCGGCAGTGATGGTGAACTTTTGACGGTACGGCATGATTCATTTAACCGTGCATCATTCATGACTGGAGTAAAGCTTGCTGTCGATACAGTCATGAAACTCGACGTGCTTGTTTATGGTTTAGAAAATATTATCGAGTAGGTATTAAGGAGGCATATAATGAAAATTGCTTTAATTGCTCATGATAAGAAAAAAGAAGATATCATACAATTTGTTATAGCCTATAAGGAAGTATTTAAGCAACATGAACTATTCGCTACTGGTACAACGGGTCAACGGATTATGGACGAAGTGTCATTGCCTATCCACCGTTTTCACTCTGGACCACTTGGGGGAGACCAAGAAATCGGAGCGATGATAGCCAGGGGCGAAATGGATATGGTCCTATTTTTTCGTGACCCTTTAACAGCCCAACCTCATGAACCGGATGTATCAGCACTAATACGCCTCTCTGATGTCTATGAAATACCGCTGGCCACGAATATGGGAACGGCGGAGGTTCTTATACAAGGACTAAAACATGGATATATGGACTGGCTCAAACTTAGAGAAAAACAAGGTGAGATTAATGACAAGCAAAAATAATATAGATATCCTAGCATTCGGTGCCCATGCAGATGATGTTGAAATCGGTATGGGTGGCACGTTAGCAAAATATGCACAACAAGGTAAGAACATCGTTATCTGTGACTTGACGAAGGCTGAGATGTCATCCAATGGGACTGTCCCATTGAGGATTAAGGAAGCAAAAAAGGCGGCAGAAATCCTGGGAGTCAAGAGAATTTCCCTCGATCTTCCTGATCGCGGATTATATATGAAAGAAGAATACATACAAAAAGTAATTGAAATCATTCGTCAATATAAACCAAAGCTTGTATTTGCACCTTTTCTTGAAGACCGTCATCCTGACCATGGAAACTGTGCAAAATTAGTTGAAGAAGCCGTTTTTTCTGCAGGCGTCCGTAAATACATGGAGAATGCCAATCTGGAAGCCCACCGTGTTAAAAATATGTACTATTTTATGATAAATGGCTTTCACAAGCCTGATTTTGTCATTGACATTACTTCTACGATTTCAAAGAAATTGGATAGTCTTAGAGCCTATGAAAGTCAATTCGAACAAAAGGTTACCACGGTGGATACTCCGCTTGTTAACGGCTATATCGAGACTGTCGAAGCACGTGAGAGAATGTTCGGCAAAGAAGTGGGCGTAGACTATGCAGAAGGGTTCATGTCAAAAAAACCATTCTTGGTCGAAACTGATTTGTTAGGGGAAGTATAATCATATGAAATTAAAAATTGGAATTACCTGCTACCCGACTGTAGGTGGGTCAGGTGTTGTTGCAACCGAGTTGGGCAAAATGTTAGCGGAAAAAGGACATGAGATTCATTTTATTTCTTCGAGTCTCCCGTTTCGACTAAATAAGATGTACCATAATATTTATTATCATCAAGTGGAGGTTAATTCATATTCCGTTTTCCAATACCTTCCATACGATTTGGCGCTTGCGAGCAAGATAGCGGAGGTTGTTAAGCGGGAGGAACTCGATATATTGCATGTTCATTATGCAATACCTCACGCGGTGTGTGCCATCTTGGCAAAACAGATGTCAGGAAATAAAGTGAAAATCGTCACAACGCTTCACGGGACAGATATTACCGTTTTGGGACATGATCCATCATTATCTAATTTGATTAAATTTGGAATTGAACAATCGGATGTTGTTACGGGTGTTTCTCATTCACTTGTTCAGCAAACACATGAGTTGATTGCCCCGGATAAGGATATCAAAACCATTTATAACTTTATTGATGAACGGGATTATCATAAAACCGATTCTGGATATTTACGGGATGAATATGGAATCAAGGAAAATGAGAAAATCATTATTCATGTTTCTAATTTCCGTACAGTTAAACGTGTGCAAGATGTGGTACAGGCATTCTATTTAACACAAAAAAAGGTACCGTCTAAGCTTCTCCTTGTTGGGGATGGTCCTGAAGTCACTACTGTTTTAAAATTGACAAAAGATTTAGGTATCAGCGATAAGGTATTATTTTTGGGCAAGCAGGATAACCTGGCCGAGTTGTATTCAATTAGCGATTTAATTTTCTTGTTGTCACAAAAAGAAAGTTTCGGGCTTGTCCTGTTAGAAGCGATGGCTTGTGGAGTCCCTTGCATTGGAACGAATGTAGGGGGAATACCTGAAGTCATTGTAGATGGAGAAACAGGTTATATCTGTGAATTGGGAGACGTCGAAAGTGTTTCTCAAAAAGCGGTTACGCTTTTAAGCGATCCAACTTTACATCAGCAGTTTTCAAAAGCTGCTTTTGAACGGGCCAATACTGAATTCCATTCAGATACCATCATGAAAGAGTATGAAGCAATCTATATGCATGTTCTTGGGACTAGTTCATTGGAGTAGTGAGGAGGGGATGCTGATGGATCGGTTATTTTTAGAAGCTGTGCCCATTCTTGAAAGGATTGAAGAAGCGGGATTTGAAGCTTTTTTTGTTGGGGGATCGGTAAGGGATTATATACTTGGGAGACCCATTAATGACGTAGATATCGCAACCTCCGCTACGCCTCTGGAAGTGAAAGCGATTTTTCCTAAAACGGCAGATGTGGGAATCGAACATGGAACAGTCCTTGTAATAACAAATTCCGGGACATATGAGATTACGACTTTTCGGACAGAGAGCGGATATACGGATTATCGCAGACCTGATTCCGTAAAATTTGTTCGTTCGTTGACTGAGGATTTACAAAGAAGAGACTTTACGATGAATGCCATTGCTATGGATAAATCCGGAAAAATCATTGATCCGTATATGGGGCAACTTGACCTTTTACAAAAAAAGATAACGACGGTTGGTAATCCACATGACCGTTTTTCTGAAGATGGTCTTAGAATGATGCGCGCTTTAAGGTTTGTCAGTCAGCTGAATTTTCACCTTGAACAGGAAACGTTCAATTCTTTGAAGAAAAACGGACCAATCTTGAGAGAAATAGCTGTTGAAAGGATCCTTGTAGAATTTGAAAAGCTTTTAGCCGGCGACAATCGGATTAAGGCTCTCAATCTCCTGTTGGAAAGTGGATTATATCAATTTCTTCCTCAATTTGCTGGTCAAAAGGATAATTTGAAAAAAATATTGTTTCTCCCAATTAATCTGTTAACAGTGAATGAATTGTGGGCGGTCATCTTAATTTATATGAATATGAAGGATGTTGAGGCTTCATTGCGAGCGTGGAAGCTTCCGGTAAAAACAATCAGGAGCATCCAACGCATTCTGCAATTGGTTAAAAAGGAACAAGCATTCGAAGATTCTAATTTAGACGTATTCAAGGCAGGTCGTATTCAAGCGGTTCAAGCAGCTAAAGTCAAGGCTATCCTAAATGATAGAAATGTTTTAGAGGCGGAAAAGTCGATGACGTTAATGTACGAAAGTCTTTCTCTTAAGCACATGTCAGATTTAGCCGTATCGGGTGAAGATTTACTGACATGGCATAAAGAAAAACCGGGACCATGGGTAAAAGAATATTTGGAACTCATTTTGGAAGCTGTATTGAACTTGGTAATAAAAAATGAAAAAGGCGAAATTAAGGAGTGGCTTAATAGATGCAATCTGATTTAAGAACAAAGCTGATGCAAGCCCTCTCAAAAGCGAATGGCGCATTTATTTCTGGACAGGAAATCGCTGAATATATAGGTTGTTCACGTACGGCCGTTTGGAAGCATATAGAGGACCTGCGCAATGAAGGATATAAGGTTGAAGCTGTCCGGAAAAAAGGCTATCGAATTATTTCCGCCCCAGAAAAAGTGTCAACAAGTGAAATTCAATTTGGCTTGGAGACGAAATCTCTTGGAAAACTGATTCATTATCAGGAATCAGTTGAATCCACACAAAAAATTGCCCACCAGCTTGCTAATGAAGGTGCTCAAGAGGGCACTCTTATCATAGCTGAGGAACAGGTATCAGGAAAAGGAAGGCTCATGAGATCATGGCATTCTCCTAAATTCACTGGTATTTGGATGAGTATAATACTACGGCCAAAAATCCCGCTCCATCAGGCGCCACAATTGACATTATTGGCTGCTGTGGCTGTAGCACAGGCCATAGAGGATGTTACCAATCTCCAACCTCAGATTAAATGGCCAAATGATATTTTAATAAACCGTAAGAAAGTTACAGGGATTCTGACAGAGATGCAGGCGGAATCCGATAGAATACATTCTGTCATTATCGGGGTGGGTATGAATATCAACCAACAAATAGAAGATTTTCCTGAAGACCTGCAAGAGAAAGCATCTTCTCTCTTCATTGAAGGTGGAGAACAGCTTTCAAGGGCAAAAGTCATTCAGCGATTCCTGGTACGTCTGGAAAATTTGTATACACTTTATCTACAAGAAGGATTCATGCCAATCAAGCTCCTTTGGGAAAGCTATGCCATCAGCTTAGGACAAGTTATTAAAGCAAGTACCGTTAATGAGACAATCGTGGGTAAGGCACTTGGAATAACGGATGCAGGGGTTCTGCTTCTTGAAGATGACCTAGGAACCGTCCATTCTATTTATTCTGCTGACATAGAAATTCAGTAGGTTTTTGCAGAATTATAGAAAAATAAATAGAATAATCATATCTGACTTGATATAATTCAAGTGGGCAGTATCATGTTGAACTGCACCTCAAGCATACAAAAAAATATTTGAAAATCTGCCTTGATCCAAATGATTGGACGGGGACGGAGGGATGAAACTTCTCATGTTAATAAAAGACCGACTAAAAGGAAAAGTACCTTGTTCATGAAGATAAAGGCCAGTTGTATGGTCATTTATTGCAACGGACAGGGCCTCTATTTAGTCGGTCTTTTTTGTGCAGCGAATGTTTGACACCAGTTTTTAAAACGCTGATGTTTTCATCTCCTCTACTTAAGGAGGAAACGTAATGAAGTTGTCCGGAGATTTTTTGAAAATGAAACAAAATGGTGAAAAGATTGTCATGTTGACTGCTTATGATTATCCGTCGGCAAAGTTAGCGGAACAATCAGGTGTCGATATGATTTTGGTTGGGGATTCATTAGGCATGGTCGTATTAGGTTATGACTCTACCATACCGGTTACCATAGAAGATATGATTCATCATACAAAAGCAGTGAAACGTGGTGCCACTGATACATTTGTCGTAACGGATATGCCCTTTATGAGCTACCATCTATCCATGGATGAAACGCTTAAGAACGCAGCCCGCATTATGCAGGAAGGCCATGCTGACGCCGTGAAGGTTGAAGGAGCAGATGATGTTGTTGAAAAGATTTCCGCTTTGACAAAGGCAGGGATCCCCGTTGTCGCACATCTTGGATTGACACCCCAATCAGTTGGAGTGCTCGGGGGATATAAAGTTCAGGGGAAGAATGCCGAAGCCGCTCAAAGGCTCATGGAAGATGCCCAAAAATGCGAAAACGCAGGGGCGATGGCCATTGTGTTTGAGTGCGTTCCCTATCAAGTAGCAGAGCTTATTACTCAAAACCTAGCCATTCCTACCATTGGAATTGGAGCAGGAGCGGAAACCGATGGACAAGTCCTCGTCTTTCATGATCTCATCACATATGGGGTGGATCGGGTTGCGAAATTTGTCAAAATATATGGAAATGCCGATGAGTTAATTAGGAATTCGATTACAAGTTATGTGAATGAAGTGAAAAAAAGTGATTTTCCGACAAGAGAGCATTCCTTTACGATGAAGGAAGAACAACTTCTTGCGCTTTATGGGGGAGAAAGATGAAAATTTTCACGTCAGCAAAGGAAATACAGCAAGTAATCCTCCATGATAAATCGAATAAAAAAAGTATAGGTTATGTCGCCACGATGGGGTATTTGCACGAAGGCCATGTTGCCCTTTTAGAAAATGCCCGTAGAGAAAATGATCTCGTCGTTTTAAGCATTTTCGTCAATCCATTGCAGTTTGGACCCAATGAGGATTTCGAGACTTATCCTCGTGACTTGGCTCGTGATGAAAGTCTTGCAGTCGATGCGGGAGTGGATTATCTATTTTATCCGACTGTGTATGAAATGTATGGGGATGATCCTTCTGTCAAAGTTAATGTTCAAAATCGGACTGACTGCTTGTGTGGCCGAAAGAGGCCTGGACATTTTGATGGCGTGGCAACTGTCATTACGAAGTTTTTTAATATCGTTCTTCCTGATAAGGCGTATTTCGGGATGAAAGATGCACAACAAGTCGCAATCATTGACGGATTGATACAGGATTTTAATTTTCCCGTTGAGCTTGTACCTGTTGACATAATACGAGAAGAAGATGGTTTGGCAAAGAGCTCACGGAATGTCTTCCTTCTTGAAGATGAACGTCTTGAAGCAAAAGAGTTATACCAAAGCCTATTGAAGGCGAAAACTGCCATTGGCACAGGGGAAAGAAATCCCCAAAAGATTATAGCTCTCATCAAGGAGCATATACAAGCAGAGACAAAAGGCATAATTGACTATGTTGAAGTTTATCAATATCCGGATTTGAAGTTACTTGATGTACTGTCAGGTAAGATCATCATTGCATTGGCCGTGAAGTTTAAACATGCAAGGCTCATTGATAATATTACATTAACGATTTAAGTCAAATATAAGGAGGGTATTCATGTATCGGACAATGATGAATGGAAAAATCCATCGTGCACGGGTAACGGAAGCAAACTTGAATTATGTGGGCAGTATTACAATAGATGAAGATATTATCGATGCAGTGGGCATTTTGCCAAATGAAAAAGTGGCAATAGTCAATAATAATAATGGTGCTCGGCTAGAAACATATGTGATAGCGGGAGAACGGGGCAGTGGGGTTATCTGTTTAAACGGAGCAGCTGCAAGACTCGTTCAGCCAGACGACATTGTCATTATTATTTCTTACGTGATGGTAGCTGAAGATAGGCTAAGTGATCATCAACCTAAAGTGGCAATCATGAATGAAAGTAACCAAATCATCGAATTGATTTCACACGAACCTGCAGGGACGATCCTGTAAGCATGCATAAAGGGCGGCTTATCATACGTATGATATATACATATGATAAGGACGTCTCTTTTTTATGCATTCTTTCAGACATATCAATTAGTGCGAATTGATTTCCATTAATTAAGTAATACTGCTCTCCTATAATCGGAGTGTTTCCTTTATTCTATGTAGTATGGTATAAAAAAGATATGAGAATTCCATCAGCTAGTAGAGAAAGTGAAGTTTGAGGTGTACAAATTCATGACACAACGATATGTAGTGGTTGACTTAGAAACGACCGGGAATTCTCCCAAAAAAGGGGATAGGATCATACAGTTCGCAGGTGTGGTCATTGAAAATGATCAGATTGTTGACACATATTCAACATTCATCCATCCTGGGCAAGAAATATCCCTGTTCATTGAAGAATTGACAGGTATTAGTAACGAAACGGTTAAAGATGCGCCTGACTTTGAAGATGTTGCAAAGAATATTGCACGTCTTATTGAAGGTGCTTGCTTTGTAGCCCATAATGTTTTATTTGATTTATCTTTTTTACAAGAAGAATTGGTAAGATGCGGGTTCGAGCCATTTTATGGTTCTACGCTAGATACGGTAGAGTTGGCGAAAATTATGAAACCGACATCTGATGGATATAAATTGCATCAGCTGGCTAAAGAGGAGAATCTAGACCATTCACGGCCCCATCAAGCGGATAGCGATGCATATGCTACCGCTTTATTATTGTTAGAGTTGAAGAAAAAGCTCTTAAACTTGCCATTGATGACACTTAAGCAATTATATCGGCTCTCTTTTTCTTTACAAAGTGAGGTTTCCGAACTAATTGATGCTTGTATAGCGAGCAAACTTGCAAAAGCCGAAGTCCATTCACCAGGGATTACGACATTTAGAGGCCTTGCATTCAAAAAGGTGACCGAAGATAGTGTGGATATCGATAAAGTAACGGAATTCCCACTAGATGATGAAGGGAAAATTTCCATGCTTCAAGATGCATACCCAGCCTTTGAAGCGAGAGTTGGTCAGCTAGGAATGATGAACCTGATTCATCATTCCCTTGAGTCTCGGGAGAATGCCATTATAGAAGCAGGAACAGGAATCGGAAAATCACTGGGATATTTGCTTCCGGCTGTATATTTTGCCAAGAAGCATCAGGAGCCTGTAGTCATTTCGACGTATACTCTTCAGTTACAGGACCAGCTTCTGCAAAATGAAGTGCCCAAATTGAAGAAAATCCTTCCTTTTTCCTTTCAAGCGGTTTTGTTAAAGGGAAGAAGCAATTACTTGAGTTTAGCTAAGTTCGAGCGAGCATTGAGAGAAAAAGAAGATAATTATGAAACAGCCTTAACGAAGATGCAGATATTGGTGTGGTTGACGGAAACGGAAACAGGCGATAAAGATGAACTAAATCTTACTAGTGGTGGACAATTGTTTTGGAACAGGCTTCAAAGTGATGGTTTGACATATGTGGGATTGAAAAAGCCATGGATGCAGCTGGACTTTTTTGAACGAGCTAGGAAGACGGCTGCAAAAGCGGATATTATTATTACAAATCATTCCTTTTTAATGAGCGATCTTCTTACAGAGGATGCCCTTATTCCCAAAAGAGGCTATTTAATCTTGGATGAAGCCCATCATTTGGAACAGGCTGCTTCTACTCAACTTGGACGCCGGCTCCATTATATATCAGTTAAGACCATGCTAAACAGGCTAGGGACCTTCGATCAAAAGCAGTTATTTTATAGACTCGAAAAATTGCTTTTGAATAAGGGGTTGTCAGATGGAAAGCCCTCCCATGCGTTTGATCAAAAGTTAAGTGACTTTTCCTATGAATTCGACCAACTTTTTTATTATTTGGCCATTCAAGCAGAAAAACTCTCACGGTCTGTAAGTCCAAAACGAATTTCCTTTAAAATAAATGAGCCTATTTGGAAACAGGCAATTCTTTTAGCAGAGCGATTAGTAGATTTATTAGGTTCGATCATCATGGAACTGCAGAAGCGATTGCATCGTTTAATGGATAATGAGTTATCATTGGGTAAGAATGCCTTGTTTTATCTAAATGATATCGAAGTGTTGCTTGGACATCTGCAGGATACAAGAGATTCCTTACACGAATGTTTCATCAGGCCTCATGAAGAAAATATTTATTGGCTTGATTATACCAAAGCGGCTCCACAGCACGGTGTGACATTAACCGTCCAACCAATATCGGGTAGCAAATGGTTATGGGATTCTTATTTTGGACGTCAGAAGAGTGTGATTATGACATCTGCCACTTTAGCCGTGAAACATTCTTTTCAGTATTTTAAAACACAACTTGGCTTGGAAAATGAGAAGATCCAGACTGCCATTTACCCTTCACCCTTTCCCTATAAAGACCTTGTGAAGGTTTTGGTGCCAAATGATCTTCCCGACATTAACTGTTTAACGGTGGAAGAATTTTCGGAGAACGCGGCCAATCACATCATTGTTGCTGCCCAGGCTGCCAAGGGCAGGATGATGGTGTTGTTTACCTCACATGAGATGCTAAGGGCAACCTATTATGCCATAAAGGATTCTGAGATACTGGATGATTTCACTTTGTTTGCACAAGGAATTTCTGGTGGGAGTCGCATGAGATTACTCAGGAATTTCCAAAGTTTCGAGAAAGCGGTCCTCTTTGGTACGACAAGCCTCTGGGAAGGTGTCGATATACCGGGTGAGGATTTATCATGTCTGGTCATCGTCAGGCTTCCGTTTTCGCCTCCAGATGAGCCGGTTACAGCCGCAAAATGCCAGCTGCTCGAAAAACAGGGGAAAAATGCTTTTTCCGCTTATTCGTTACCTGAAGCCCTCCTAAGGTTCCGGCAGGGATTCGGTAGGTTAATCCGTACCCCAGAGGATCGTGGAGTACTAATTGTTCTGGATAAGCGCGTTATCACTGCTAAATACGGTCCGGAATTCCAAAAATCAATTCCTGCCATTGGATGGGAACATGTCTCAATCCGTGAAATGGCAGAGAGGATTGAAGAGTGGATTTAATATATCTTATTTCTTTACCTGAATATAGGTGAAATTTCGATAATTAAAGAAGAAAAATAACCTATGAACTGGTATAATGTGAAGGTAGTTATGCCTTGAAATCCCATACACACCAGTGATTGTTGACAATTTTTAGTTAAAACGGAGGAGCATTTTCATGGAAAGTAAAATTGAAGTGATCTCGACAGTCAGGGTGCAAAATTCACCTGATTTGTATAAGATTGTGGATTCTTTGAATCGAACGTTAAAAAAAGACGATTTGATGTTCGGCCTGGCATTGGATTCAAAAGATCAAGAAAAAGCGATATTTACTATTTATCGTACATAGAAAGAGGGAAAAGCGGTCTTGAAAAAATGGTTGATTATTGCTTCTATCCTAGTCCTTTGTTTTATCGGTTTTGTCAGCGGAGCATACATTAAAGCATTACAGCATAAAAAAGAAGCTGGTAATGAGGCTTTTGAAAAGGCAAAGAAAGCAGGCGGAATTGATACAAAGGATGAGTTTTACCTATATAATGGTCAGACTTCGTATTCTGTTATCATTGGCAAGACGAAAAATGGAAGCAAAAAAATTGTCTGGATTCCTGAGGACGAGAAGAAAAATATAGTTGTTAGGAATTTTAAAGATGGTAAGACAAAAAAAGAGATATTAAGTATAGTAAACGAAAAGCTAAAACCTGAAGAAATCATATCCGTTAAGCTAGGTATGGAAAAGAATGTCCCGCTATGGGAAGTAACATATCTCGACGACTCTGAACGTTACAATTATGATTATTACGATTTCAAAACAGGGGAATGGCTTAAGTATTACCGAAGTATATAGAATGGAGGATTTTTTACTATGAAATTAGCTAATCGGGTTCAGTCATTAACACCCTCTACTACATTGGCAATCACTGCAAAAGCAAAAGAACTGAAAGCGCAAGGTCTTGATATTATTGGCTTAGGGGCCGGCGAACCTGACTACAATACTCCTCAACATATTATTGATGCAGCCATGCAGTCCATGAATGAAGGACAAACTAAATATACGCCTTCTGCTGGGCTTCCAAAACTGAAAGCAGCGATTGCGGCTAAGTTAAAACGGGATCAAGGCCTAGAGTACAAGCCTTCTGAAATTATTGTAGGTTCTGGCGCTAAACATGCTCTCTATACATTGTTCCAAGCAATTCTAGACGAAGAAGATGAAGTAATTGTCCCCATCCCATATTGGGTAAGTTATCCGGAACAAATCAAGCTTGCCGGCGGTAAACCAGTTTATATTGTCGGTTCTGAAGAGAACCAATATAAAATAACGAACCAACAGTTAGAAGAAGCCATCACCGAGAAAACGAAAGCGGTTATCATTAATTCTCCAAGCAACCCAACTGGAATGCTTTATTCTGAGGATGAGTTAGCTGCTATCGGGGAAGTTTGTTTAGAGCATGACATTTTGATCATCTCGGATGAAATCTATGAAAAATTGGTATATGGAACTGCAAAACATACATCTATTGCGGAATTATCTCCTGAATTGAAAAAGCAAACGATCATCATCAATGGCGTTTCTAAATCACATTCCATGACAGGATGGAGAATTGGCTATGCAGCAGGTGACGAAGCCATCATCAAGGCGATGACGAACTTAGCTAGCCACAGCACTTCTAACCCTACGACAACCGCTCAATTCGGTGCAATTGCAGCATATGATGGTACACAAGAACCGGTAGAAGAAATGCGTCAAGCATTCGAAAGTAGATTGAATACGATTTATGGGAAATTGGTAGAAATACCGGGAGTGAGCTGCATTAAACCACAAGGGGCATTCTACTTGTTCCCAAACGTCAAACGCGCAGTTGAATTGACAGGATTCAGCAATGTTGAAGATTTTACGACTGCTTTATTGGAAGAAGCCTTAGTTGCCGTTATTCCAGGTTCGGGTTTCGGAGCTCCGGATAACATCAGACTATCCTATGCTACATCTTTGGACCTTCTTGAAGCAGCTGTAGAAAGAATTCATACATTCGTTAAAGCGAAAATGGCTTAGTATGTAATCAGCCTGCAGATTCCTTTACATTAAGGAATTTGTAGGTTTTTTTCGCCCTGCCACCTGTTTAATAAGGGTTCTTATTTTTACTTTTATAACTTTCAGGAAGATAAAACTAGTGCATTTATAGTAGATTAGGTGAATAATTTGCTTGTAAGGTGCCCTATAGGTATAATAAATAGAGTAAATTTCTTAGTAAGTTAAGTTAATTTGGAGGGAAATTCCGTGAAAATTACAATAAAAGAGGCTAGTAAATTTGTCGATCAAGAAGTGACAATTGGAGGCTGGCTTGCTAGTAAGCGTTCAAGTGGTAAAATTGCTTTCCTTCAAATCCGTGATGGATCTGGTTTCATCCAAGGGGTGGTTGTGAAGGCGGATGTAGGAGAAGAACTTTTCTCTACTGCGAAGTCGATCACACAAGAATCTTCCATGTATGTAACGGGAGTCATTCAAAAGGATGAGCGTTCACCATTTGGGTATGAACTACAAGTGAAAAATATAGAAATCATTCATGAATCGGTTGATTATCCTATTACACCAAAAGCGCATGGTCCGGAATTCTTAATGGACAATCGCCATTTATGGCTTCGTTCAAAGCGTCAACATGCGGTTATGAAAATCCGTAATGAAATCATCCGTGCTACATATGAATTCTTTAATGAAGAAGGTTTTGTCAAAGTGGATCCGCCGATTTTGACTGGAAGTGCACCTGAGGGAACCAGTGAGCTATTCGCGACAAAATACTTTGATGAGGATGCCTATCTTTCACAAAGCGGGCAGCTTTATATGGAAGCTGCAGCCATGGCCTTAGGAAAAGTATTTTCTTTCGGTCCGACTTTCCGGGCAGAGAAATCTAAAACAAGAAGGCACTTAATCGAGTTCTGGATGATTGAACCGGAAATGGCATTCGTGGAATTTAAAGAAAACCTTGAAGTCCAGGAACAATTTGTCACAGCCGTCATTCAGTCTGTACTGAAGAATTGTAAGCTTGAATTGAATACTCTTGGTCGCGACACGACGAAGCTTGAACAAATTAAAGCTCCGTTCCCACGGATCACATATGATGAAGCTATCAAATTCCTTCATGAACAGGGCTTTGAAGACATTCAATGGGGTGACGATTTTGGTTCACCTCACGAAACGGCAATTGCTGAAAGCTATGATAAGCCAGTATTCATTACTCATTATCCAACAAAAATTAAACCATTCTATATGCAGCCTGATCCAAATAGGGAAGAAGTCGTTCTATGTGCCGACTTGATTGCCCCAGAAGGATATGGGGAAATCATCGGTGGATCGGAAAGAATCCACGATCAGGATTTCCTTGAACAGCGTATTGCTGAACATGGTTTGAGTGAAGATGCTTATAAATGGTATATGGAATTAAGGAAATACGGATCTGTTCCACATTCGGGCTTTGGCTTGGGCTTAGAACGGACTGTAGCATGGATTAGCGGCGTTGAACATGTTCGTGAAACTATTCCGTTTCCACGTCTTTTAAACCGCTTATATCCTTAATTACAAGAGAAACGGTTATTCTGTCAAATTGGGCAGATAACCGTTTTTTTCTATTTATTCTGTTAAAATTATAAGCTTATTCGAATCACATCTTTCATGTTATACTTAATTAGAGGTGTCCAATACATGAATAAAGAACATTTATATGCTTGGTTTAAGGAAGGAACGATTACGATTCCATCCTTTTTGTTGACTAACTATAAGACAATGGGGCTAAATGAGCAGGAGATGGTTCTTTTACTCCAATTGCAAAGCTTCATCGAACATGATAATCCATTTCCTGCACCATCTCAACTATCCGACCGAATGACGTTACAGGAATCTGAGTGCCTATTCTTAATACAACGTTTAATTCAAAGAGGATTTGTTCAGATGGTTGTTGAAAATAATCAGGAAATTGGCCAAGAAAAATATTCGCTCGATCCACTGTATGAAAAAATGTTGGACTGTTTCTTAAAGTCTTTGAAAAAGGCTGAATCTGCCGAGGTACAGAAGGCAGGGGAGAGTCTATATACCATATTTGAACAGGAGTTCGGTCGTCCCTTATCCCCATTTGAATGTGAGACCCTTGCGATGTGGATGGAGGATGATCATCAACCTGATATCATAAAAGCCGCTTTAAGGGAGGCAGTCATTTCAGGTAAATTGAATTTCCGTTATATAGACCGAATTTTATTCGAGTGGAAGAAGAATGGAATCAAAACCTTGGAACAAGCAAGGGAACAAGGGCAAAAATTTAGAGTCCACCAGAAAAGGGAACGTAAAATAGAAGCGACACAACCTTTGAAAGACGTGCCCTTTTATAATTGGCTCGAACAGTAATGTGAATTAAAGGAGAACAAACATGCTGAATAAAGCTCAAATTCGTTATTGTCTGGATACTATGGGCGAAATGTTTCCTGATGCCCATTGTGAGCTGAATCATTCCAATCCATTTGAATTGGTGATTGCTGTTGCCCTTTCGGCTCAATGTACAGATGTACTGGTCAATAAAGTTACACATAATTTATTTCAAAAATATAAAACACCTGAAGATTATCTAAGTGTCCCGTTAGAGGAGCTAGAGAATGATATTCGTTCAATAGGCCTGTATCGTAATAAAGCTAAAAATATTCAAAAATTATCCCGCATGCTGATTGATGAATATGATAGAACAGTTCCTAGCGACCGAGATGAACTTACCAAGTTACCGGGTGTAGGCCGTAAAACGGCCAATGTAGTAGTCTCAGTAGCATATGGAGTACCGGCTATAGCAGTGGATACCCATGTTGAACGTGTATCCAAAAGGCTGGGTATATGCCGTTGGAAAGACAACGTGCTTGAGGTGGAGAAAACCCTGATGACCAAAGTACCGAGGGATGAATGGTCCGCTACACACCACAGGCTCATTTTCTTTGGTCGTTATCATTGCAAGGCTCAATCTCCAAGATGTGAAACCTGCCCACTTCTTGATTTGTGTCGCGAAGGGAAAAAGCGGCTAAAAAGGAAAGAAGCCAGATGATTCAAACACTAAGGGTACCGGACGAATTGGTCGATCCAATTTTCTTCCCTAAAGAAGTTAAACCTTTAAAAAAGGAAGCGTATCAAGCGTGGAAAAATCCGTTTGAAGTATTTTCATATGAACTGCTTTTTTACAGGGGGGAAGAGGCCTATTTACCTTGGAAAAAGGGTGAAAAGCATGTACCTGAGCTGTATGATAAATGGAGGCTCATTAAAAGGGATTGTGAAACGTTATTTTCAGAAAGAAAAGCAGGACAGGCATTGGAGCCTATGAAAGAGGGGATTGGGTTATTCCTTTCTGCAGTTTACTGGATGCATGGTAAACCTGTACAGCTCAGTGCGTGGGAGAAACATATTGAAGAATGTACGCTTAAACCTGTCAACTTGGTTGAAAGGTTATCTTTCATCATGGAAAGGCCGGCACTTTTTCATTCATTCAGGCAACTTTGCGAATTATTTATCGAATTTGAAAAGCTTATGGTACGAAATAAGCTACAAAAAGCAAAAAAAGGTCTAAGCAACTAAGCTTAGACCTTTTTTTTAATTGTTATCTTCTTTATCTTTATCTTTGTTTTTGTCTTTATCTGGGTCAGGAGCGGGCTCAGGTGTGTCTGTGGGTTTATCCTCAACGTCTTTTCCTGGATCCTCGTCCTTGACATCACCGTCTTCCTTGGTGCCATCATCATTACCGTTGTCATTGCCATTTCCATTGTCTCCATTATTATCTGGATTGCCTACGTCAGGCTTCTTATCCTGATCCTCGTCTGTATTACCTTCCTCATCCGTAGGAGTATCCTCTTTCAGTTCCTCATCATCTGCTGGTTCTTCTGTATTCTCTTCCTCAGGCTCTTCAATAGCATTAGGAATCTCTACTGTAGCACCAGAAGGGTCGCTTCGTTGATTATCAACGATAGCTACAACAGAAAAAGTATACTTACTTCCCGGTGTAGGGTTTGGAATGGTTAAACTAGTATCCTTCGACTTTTTAAGTACACTATTTGAGCCGCCGTCAACAGACATTTGGACTTCAAATTGTGGATTACCATCACTATAGGACCATGAAAGCTGTATTTCGTTACTTTCTTGATTATAAGATGCACTGACACTAGGTGAAGCTAATTTCTCATATTCAGTGGTTACTTGTGTTGGTTCATAGCCTTTAACATAGTATTCATAACTGATTTTATCACTTGGAGTGTATTGATTTGCTTTCACTACAGGATTCGATCCTTTTATGACACCAACTTTTGCAACACTGTTCGGTTGTTCAAAGTCTTTAGTTTCTTTTGATTGGGCCATGTGTTCCATCAAATTCTTAAAGATGTATTTAGGAATTCTCTGAGAAGTATCGCCTAGGTATTCCATTTTTTTGCCTGAAGCATTATCATAACCCGCCCAGATGGCGACTGTATAGTTAGTCGTATAACCAGCCATCCAGCTGTCTTTTACACCTGAAGCTGGTATGTTGTTTGCTGCACGCTGTTCAGGCGTGAAGTTGGTGGATCCGGTTTTTCCGGCTACAGGAAGTCCCGGTATGTTAGCCAATCTTCCCGTACCATAGCTTTCAGTCATGACGCTTTTTAGCATATCGGTGACGATGAAAGCAGTGGAATCCTTCATGACAGGTTTTGTTTCTGTTTTGTTTTTGATGGTCGTTTTATCACGTAAGACAATTTTCTTGACGGTATGTGGTTCATTATAAACCCCACCATTACCAAAGGCCCCGTATGCACCAGCAAGTTCTAAAGTAGAAACATCCGTACCACCGCCAATTGAAGCGGATTCGTTGAGTTCCTTATTCTTATCAAAAGGAATGCCAAGGTCGATTGCAAAATCACGTGCTCGTTCTTTCCCGGTTTCTTGGAACGCTTTTAAGGCCGGTATATTCAATGATCTCGATAGAGCTTCCCGAATAGGAACCGTTCCATAATGAGAGCCCGTTGCATTTTTGAGGGGAGTTCCATCAGAGTATGTATACTCCTCATCTTTGATAGGTTGATAGGTAGACCAGTTCAAATATTCCACAGCTGGTCCATAATCTAAAATAGGCTTGATGGTGGACCCTGGTGAACGCTTAGCATCTGTTGCGTAGTTCCAACCGCGTTTGACGTTCGTGTTCCTGCCACCACCAACTGCTTTAATTTCGCCAGTTTTCGTATCGAGCAATGTAACACCGGCTTGTAGATCTTCACTAGGGTAACTAATGATTTCATTACTATTCAACATTTTATAAACGTATTCTTGGGCGTCTTTATCGATGGTCGTTTGAATTTCCAGACCATCTGTAAACACATTATAATCACCCATATTACCGACTTCTTCTATTACCAAATCGATGAAGGCATCATAAGCAGTCGTATCGATTTGGTTTTTGTCTACCTCTTGAAGTCCGGCTGTTATTTTTACATTTTGTGCCTTTTTCATATCTTGCTCGCTAATATAACCATGTTTATTCATGAGGTGAAGTACAACATCACGACGTTCTTTTGCACGTTCTGGATATTTATATGGATCATAGCGACTTGGGCTTTGTGGTAAGCCAACAAGCATGGCTACTTCATTGAGCTCCAATTTATCCAAATCTTTGCCGTAATATGTCTGCGAAGCCGTCAGAATCCCGTTCGCACGATTGGCAAAGAAAATTTTATTCACATACATTTCCAGTATTTCTTGCTTTGTATATTTTCTTTCTAGCTGTATGGCCAGCCACATTTCTTGAACTTTCCTTTTAATCGTTTTATCAGGTGTTAAGTAAGAGCGTTTGATGACCTGTTGGGTCAAAGTACTGGCACCTTCTGAACCAAAGCCATTCTTAACGTTGGCGACGACTGCGCTGCCCAGACGTAGGAAGTCAACCCCGTGATGGGAATAAAAACGGGAATCTTCAGTGGCTAGGAATGCATCTTCGACTAGTTCAGGTATGTCTTCATAATTAATAAAGTCACGATTCTCAGTACCGACCTCTGCAAGTAATTTACCTTCTTTATCAAGGATTTTGGAGGTAACAGGGTCTTTTAAAAGTTTTTCATCCAGTTTCGGTGCATCACTGATAAAGTAAGCTAATGTAGCTCCTCCGGCAACTAAACAGACAATTCCGATTGTGACGAGAATGAGAAAAACTCGCTTAAGCATGTTCGTGGGTTTTTTTGGGCCTTTTTTAGTTGTCTTTTTCTGTGACTGACCCTGCTTTCTACGTTCTTCTCTTGTATTATATTTTTCAGCCATTACAGCTAACCTGCCTTTCTAGAAAAAACCTAAAAATTTTCTGCGATAAGTAAATCTACTACTTTAATATAGTCAATTCTCGGTTGAAAGCCAAGCGTAATCTTCTTTGAACTGGCCTTGACCTCTTCCAGCGTAATGGATTTACGTCCACCATCTTTCATCCGATTCCAGTACAACACCAGTTGTTCTGAACTCATTAAGTATATACTATCCGTCGCAGAGAAGCGGATAATTACAAAAGCAATTCCATCGTGCTGAACGATTTGCTTCATATGTTCAACTTGGTGCTCGTGAAAATTCTTAAGAGGGAAAGAGCTGCTATTTTTAGTTTCCTTGGCCTCGAAGTCAATATATTTACCTTTATAGACCCCATTGTAATCCGTGGTCGACGCTTGCTTGAAATAAGCTTCTTTAATAACCGCCGCACTTCTTTTAGGATAGTGGACATCAACAATTTGGACGGGAGTAGGTTTTTTATGGATGACTGCTATCCCGTGTGCTAAATAATACTGATTGGTTTCGTTCAAATCATCCTCTAATGTTTTTCCCCGATTACTGTAACTGAATTTTTTTAGCGGATCTTTCCTTTCTTTCATGGGCTGGGGTACGAATTTTCGTCCGTTTGGATAATTAAACGCCACTTTTACCCCTCCTTTTTTTTCACCTATCTATATTAGCAAAAAAAGAATCCAAAATGTGAATAAAAAGAATTGTTTCTTAGAACGATAGGATTTAAATGAATAAAATTGTCGTAATTCTTGGAAATGGCGGTTCGTGGGAATGAACATTACAAAAAAGGAAAAACATCTGGTATCAATCATTAAAGGTCAAACAGAAAAATGGAACAAAGATAATATAACAAGAACTAAAGCATATGAAAATTTCTTCGTCCTTCATCCGGAAATAAGATGGTCCTATCTAGCAGGAATGGTCTCCCGTAATGCAGGTTGGAATATGTGTGACCTTGAGGGAGTTTGGTATTCAAAAATATTGCATCAGAAATATAGACGGCAGTTATTTCTGACTTATGAAGAAGCGAATTGGCGAATCTTTGAGGATGCCTATCCACAATTACTTCTCTATCATTATTCGACGAAGTATAAGCGTCCTTTGTTTCACTTATTTCCTCATTTTTTTATTACCGATTTCATTACAAATGAGTGGTTCTCTTTTTGGGAACAAGGAAATCGAGATAGATTAATGACAGCCCTTATTATAAATGAACAAAACATAATTGAGCCAATCATAAAAAAACGATCTCTCGTATTTCATTCTATATTATTTTTTCTACAAGACTGTATGCACTTCAGTACAGTATTGTTTCCTACCTGTAAGGGGGAGTTGTATGGAGCGTCCGTTTCACATTTTAGAAACGTAGATGAAAGAATCGAATTGGGGAAAAGGTTGGCTGATCTTTTATTTAGGGAAGAATTATTTCCTTTATTTTTCGAATTCGCCAGCAGAACTGAGCCAACTGGATCAAGGTTTGATTATGAACAGTACAGAAAGAGACCAAGGCTATATGAAACCCCGATGCTGAGGGCCGTTTATCCAATCGTCCCTCACCGGCCTGTTGAGCCAAAAAATTGGGGCGTAAAGAAAAAAGTAAAAAAGGAATGGTTCTTAGAAGCACAATGGAAAGAAAATCCGCTTTTGACCGATTGGTTTGATCACAAACAAAAGCAATTGCATACAACCGTAATGTTCAAGAACCTGATACTTAAAAAAGAGAAAAAGGGAAGGCAGTAACTAACCTTCCCTGAGTGTGTTTCAAACCTCCATACGTTTAGGTAGAGGGTTTGTTTTCCCCATCAAGCTTCGGATTTCCTTTTCCTGCCTTTTCGGCAGGCGGCTTTTGTCGTTTTTCGTATTTCTGCTCTTTGCTTTCATTCGACTGCATTAAAATCACCTCCTGCTTGTATTCTTGTTTAAAATAGCCAGCTTCATTCGTTACTTCTTGTCGAAGGCCACTATAAATTAAGAAATTTACACTTTCTTTGCCGATTCCCTTCTAGTTTTGTCAACCTGGAAGGGCTTTCTATTCAAAAAAAGAATAATACACGTATAGAATGGGAGGGGTCAGCATGAACGATAAAAGTGTAGCAACAGAAGAAATTTTAAGTATGATAGCTGAGATCAGTACCAGTCTGGACCATTTGGAAAATGCCTATGGTGAGGCTATGAATACAGCCCGTTGTAAACTTTGGGCAAATCAGCATAAATTAGTGAACGAGGTACAGGAGGCAATGGAAAAAGCCGGGGAATTCTGGGTGGAGAATGAAAATGTAACTATATCTAAGCCCGTTAGATCGATAAACTCAATCATCAATCCCAAGATTTTAGCTGAAGTATAGGTATAAGCCGTAGGATTTCATTTTTTCACAAACTCGATTATACTGATGGAAACAGGCTACGGAGGAATTATAGTGCAAAAAGAGAATCTACAAAAACTGACTGAACAATTATTAATGTATGTAAATCGAGCGAATGAAATATATGACAGTGTCCGGAGTGAAGGGAAAGAAAAAGATTTCTTCACAGAGGTTAAGCCGTTTGCTGATCAAGTCCAAGCTAGTTGTACAGAATGGGAAAATGGAATAAAAGAGTGGATGAAGGAAACACCTTTCAAACATTTATTTCCTGAGCAAATTGAACAAACTGCCAATAATCTTTCAGATGTCGCCGTTCAGGCGTTTTTTCCGAAAACCAGTTACAAACGGTTTAAGAGTCACATTCAGTCCATTGAATATATCCTTCATAATGTAAAAACAGAAGTAAACCGATTATTAACATAAAAACTTTTACACTAATATCCTCTTCTTTCATATAATAATGAACCAAGTCAGGAAGAAAGAGGAGGACGCATAAAATATGATGAGATCGGATTATAATCCAGTCTTACCCCAGCAAGAACAGTACGCACAATCCATGCCAGAATACTGGGGGGCATATCAGCAGCCAATGCCGTACCCTCAGCAGGAAGCAATGATGCATCCTTATCCCCCGCAACAAAATGGAGGATTTGAACTGCCCTATCATGATCCATACCACCAAGCGGCCTATACACCTAACGAACAGGTGCCGCTACAGTCCATGAATGCGGGGACCTTGCCGGGCAGTAGTGTAATGCAGCCGATGCAGCAGCCTAACCAACAAATGCAGGGTAATCCGCAAATACAGCCTAACCAACAAATGCAGGGTAATCCGCAAATACAGCCTAACCAACAAATGCAGGGTAA